>NZ_JBDTTH010000047.1:0-32243 GCF_039930745.1 Polaromonas sp.
CAGCCAGCGCCTGGCCATCGACTGGACCAAGCTGTCCACCCGCGCCAACGAAGCCTTGGTCTTTGCCCAGCCCAATGCCCAGGCCATCGCCCTGAACCGCATCATCGGCTCCAACCCCAGCGAATTCCTCGGCAGCCTCACGGCCAACGGCCAGGTGTTCATCCTGAATCCGAATGGCGTGCTGTTCGGTGCCGGCAGCCAGGTCAACGTGGGCGGCCTCGTCGCTTCGACCCTGAGCATGAGCAATGCCGACTTTCAGGCCGGCAACCATGTGTTCACCGGTTCAGGGGGTAGCGGCTCCGTCGTCAACCAGGGCACGCTGACGGCAGCTCCAGGCGGCTACCTGGCTTTGCTGGCGCCTGAAGTGCGCAACGAAGGCGTGATGACCGCGAGTCTGGGCACAGCGCTTCTTGCTGCGGGCAACAAGGTCACGCTCAACCTCGACAACGGCAGTTTGCTGGGTTACAGCATCGATCAGGGCGCGATCAACGCACTGGCGGAGAACAAACATTTGATCCAGGCGAACGGTGGACAAGTCCTCCTTTCAGCCAAGGCCATGGACGCCCTGACCAGGGCCACGGTGAACAACACCGGCGTCATTGAGGCCCGCACCCTGCAGAACAAAGCCGGGCGCATCGTGCTGCTGGGCGACATGGAGACCGGCACCACGAACGTGGCAGGCACTCTGGATGCCTCCGCTCCCGACGGCGGCAATGGCGGCTTCATCGAAACCAGCGCCGCGCACGTGAAGATCGCGCCGGGCACCCGCGTCACCACCCAGGCGCCCCAGGGCAAGACCGGCCAGTGGCTGATCGACCCGCAGGACTACACCATCGCGGCCAGCGGCGGCGACATCAGCGGCACGCAGCTTTCGGCCAACCTCGCGACGACCGACGTGGAAATCCAGTCCGCCAGTGGCGCCACCGGAGGCAGCGGCGACATCAACGTCAACGACGCCGTGAGCTGGAGCGCCAACAAGCTCACGCTGACGGCTGCGCGCGACGTGAACATCAACGCGGTGATGACGGCCGGCGGCACCTCGCAGCTCGTGATGAACCCCGGCACGGCCAACGGCGGCGATGCGGCCGTGGCCGACGGCGCGGTGAAGGTGGGCATCCGCCACCTGGGCTTCAACGGCCGCGTGGACTTCGGCAGCCGCAGCGGGGCGGATTTTCTCAGCATCAATGGCCAGCCGTACACCGTGATCAATGCGCTGGGCGCGGAAGGCAGCGCTACCGCGCTCGACCTGCAGGGCATGAACGGCAACCTGGCGGGCAACTACGCGCTGGGCGCCGACATCGACGCTTCGGCGACGGCGCTCTGGAACGCCGGCGCGGGCTTCATGCCGATCGCAGCTGTCTACCTGGGGCAGCCGGACCAGTTGTTTCGCGGCAGCTTCAATGGCCTGGGCCACACCATCTCCAACCTGAATGTCACGCGTGACGACAACAAGCCGGTCGGCCTGTTCGGCTGGGCGTCGGTCGCCTCGCTCTCGAACATCGGCATGGTGGGTGGGTTGTTCTCGGCCGTTTCCGGTGGCAGCGGGCCGCTGGTGGGCCATTCGCTGGGCTACTCCATTGGGGACGGCGCGACGGTGGTGCGAAACGCCTTCTCCAGCGCGACGATGTCGGGTGGATTCGCCGGTGGCCTGGTGGGCACGGGCCGATTCCAGGTCTATGACAGCCACGCCACGGGCAATGTGACCGGCAGGTCAGTGGGCGGGCTGGTGGGGTCGCTGGGGGGGGATGGCTATGCCGGGACCCGGGTGGAGCGCAGTTACGCGACCGGCAATGTCCTGGGCGGCGAGTCCGCCGGCGGCCTGGCGGGCTCCTCTGATGGAATGGTAAGTAACTCCTACGCCACCGGCAGCGTCGGCCCGACCTTCGCGCTCGGCACATCGCAAATATTGGCCTCCGTTACGCTCGGCGGGCTGGTCGGGTTGCTGCAGGCCACCGGCAGGGTTGAGAACTCCCATGCGACCGGCAACGTCACCTCGCCCGTGCAGGGCCCGACCGGCGGCCTGGTCGGCCAGAGTCTGGGCGGCACCATCAGCCGGTCGTACGCCACGGGCAACGTCGACAGCGCCACCGACGTTGGCACCTACAACGCGGGATGGAGCGGCACCGGCGGCCTGGTCGGGCGCAACAACTATGGCAGTGATACCTATCCGGGCGACATCCGTTTCAGCTACGCCACCGGCACCGTGCAGGGACGGACCGCCCTCGGCGGCCTGGTTGGCTACAACGAAGGCAAGATCTCCGACAGCTACGCCACCGGCGCCGTGACGGGGGAGAACCTCGTGGGCGGCTTCGTCGGCGAGAGCCACGGCACCATCCAGCGGTCTTATGCCACCGGCAATGTCACCGGCAGCGGCAACGGCGTGGGCGGCTTCGTCGGCTGGCTGTCGCCGCTGTACCAGCCCTGGCAAATCGGCATGATCACCGACGCCTACGCCACCGGCAACGTCACGGGCAACCTGGGCGTCGGCGGCTTCATTGGCCTGAACGGCAGGGACGAACTGAATCCCTGGCATCCCAGCACCCTCTGGACGGGGACGATCCAACCCGGCAACATCGAGCGTGCGTTCGCGACCGGCAACGTCACGGGCACCACCGATTTCGTCTTCTACAACGACGGCAGCGGCATGATCGACATGGATGCGTCGAAGGTCTCGGTCGGCGGTTTCCTGGGCGCAGGCCCCGCGCCGTCCTATGCGGGCTACGGCATCCAGAGCCAGTATTCCGGCACCGTGAGCGGGCCGGACCGCAACGGGCTGCTGGGCTTCAGCGAGGCCGGGAGCGGCCTCTACGACTTCTCGGGCTTCTCCTACGGTTCCCCGGTGACGCCGGCGCAGATGCGCCAGACGCTCATGAGCGTCAACGCCGGTTCCAGCACCGCGCTGCAAGGCAACTGGCGCATGTACGACGCGTCGCCCATGCCGCTGCTGCGCGGCCTGCTCACGCCGCTGACCGTCACGGCGGACAACACCAGCCGCGTCTACGACGGCGCGGCCGCCACCAGCCTGACCAACGCCAGTTACTCGGTCGCAGGCGCCGGCACCTCCGGCCTGCTGCTGGGCCAGGCCACGCCCTACGGCACGGCCAAACAGAACGTGGGTGCCTATGCGCCCAGCGGGCTGTACTCCACCCAGCAGGGCTACGACATCACTTACGTCGGCGGCAACGCCACCGTCACGCCCAAGCCGCTCACGGCCAGCGGCATCACGGCGGCCAGCCGCGACTATGACGGCACCACCGGTGCAGTGATCGACGTCAGTGCCGCCTCGGTGGTTGCGGGCCTGGTTGGCGCCGATGTAGTGGCGCTTGGTACGGCATCCGCTGTGGGCGCTTTCGACGACAAGAACGCCGGGACCAACAAGTCCGTCGCCGTGACGGGACTGACCATCAGCGGCGCCGACGCCGCCAACTACAACCTGACGGGTGCAAGCGCCACCGCAGACATCCGGCGCAAGGCGCTTGTGGCCGCCGCCATCACCGCCACCGACAAGACCTACGACGGCAACGCCGCGGCCGCTGCAACCCTGAGCGGGCTGACAGGTTTGGTAGGTACGGAGACGGTGACGGCCATCAGTACCGGCGCCACCTTCAACACCAAGGACGTAGCCACCGCCAATCTCGTGACTGTGAACTCAGCCACCCTGGCAGATGGCAGCAACGGCGGGCTGGCCAGCAACTACAGCATCGCAGCAGGGGGCACGGCAGCCGCCAACGTCACGGCCAAGGCACTGACCTACAACACGGCAGTTGCCAACAAGACCTACAACGGCGACAACACAGCCTCGGCCAGCTTGAGCCTGATTGGACTGGTCAATACCGAAACCTTGGTAAGCACCGCTGGCGCCACCTTCAACACCAAGGATGTCGCCACCGCCAACCTGGTGACTGTCAACAGCGCCACCCTCGCAGACGGCGGCAACGGCGGCCTGGCCAACAACTACAGCATCGCCACGGGCGGAACTGCAGCAGCCAACATCATGGCCAAGGCACTGACTTACAACACAGCAGCTACCAACAAAATCTACGACGGCGACACCACAGCGGCTGCGACCCTGAGCGGGTTGACCGGTCTGGTGGGCGCAGAAACTGTTGCGGTTACGAGTACCGGGGCCACCTTCAATACCAAAGATGTCGCTACGGCCAATCTCGTGACCGTCAATTCGGCCACCCTGGCGGACGGGAGCAACGGCGGCCTGGCCAGCAACTACAGCATCGCAGCAGGTGGCACGGCTACGGCCAACATCACGCCCAAAGACCTGACAGTGACCGTGGCTGGCGTGAACAAGGTGTATGACGGAACGACCGTCGCCGCGCTGGCTTATACAGACAACCGCGTTGCCGGCGATAGCCTGGGCTTTGGCAGCAGCGCCCGCTTCAGCGATAAAAATGTGGGTACTGCCAAAGCAGTGACCTACAGCGGCCTGGCGCAAACGGGTGCGGATGCTGGCAACTACTCACTGACAAGTGCGACCAGTGGCGTTACCGCTGCCGACATCACGCCCAAGGCCCTGACCGTGACGGCCAACGCCGATAGCAGGCTCGCCGGCAGCATGCCCTACGCGGGTGGTAACGGCGTCAGCTACAACGGCTTTGTAGCTGGAGAAACCATTGCCGTGCTGAACGGTGCGCTGGCCTACGGCGGTAATTCACAAGGCGCCAGTGCGGCCGGCAACTACGCCATCACCCCCGGCGGCTACAGCGCCACCAACTACACGCTGACCTATGTGGATGGTGTGTTGAATATCCGGCAGGCGAGTGCGGGGGCAGCAGCCGTGGGCGGCACCGCGCTGATGCCAGCCTACGACGGCGCGCTGCAAGCGGTGGCAGGTATTGGCAGTTCGCAGGGCGGACCACAGAGCCAGAACGTGTTCAGCGGCCCCGACAACCTCATTGAGCCCGACAACCGCAGCGATGACGCAGGCGGGAACGGCAATGGGAACAGCAATGGCAACGGGAACAGCAACGGCGGTGGCGGCGGCAACGCCAGCCTGTCGAACTCGCTGGTCAGTATCGTCAGCTGCGGTTTACTCATGCCCAAAGGCGTGAACAGCGCCATTTGTGAGTAAACCATTGCGCATGGTCCATCACAAATTTCCCCTGTCCACCCTAAGCTCAGCCCTGGTGCTCGCCCTCTGCGGCGTGAGCTCCGCCATCTGGGCCCAAACCCCCGGTACCCCTGCAGCCCCCGACGCCGGTCAGGTCCTGCGCGACCTGCAGCAAGCCCCCGGCCTGGCCCCTGCTCCCGTGCCTCCCCTGCAACGCATCGAAGAAAGCACCGACCCCAGCCAGGACCCTCAAGGCAAAGTTCTCGTCAAAAGCGTCGTGATCACCGGCAACCAGGAAATCCCCACCGCCCAGCTCCAGCCCCTGGTAGCCAGCCTGGTCGGCACCGAACGCAGCCTGGCCCAATTGAGCGCCGCCGCCCGGCGCCTCACCGCCCACTACCGCGCCCAGGGCTTTGCCGTCGCCCGTGCCTACCTGCCCGCCCAGGACATCACCGACGGCGTCATCACCATCGCCATCATCGAAGGCCGCATTGCCCGCCACAAGATCAACAACCAGGCCCGCCTGAGCAACGATCGCGCCAGCGCCTACTTCGGCAGCGTCAAGGACGGCGACGTCATTCGGGCCGAACAAATCGACCGGGGCCTGCTGATCCTGCAAGACACCCCCGGCGTGGCTTCCTCTCGCGCGACCCTGCAGCCCGGCGCCAGCGTCGGCACCTCCGAACTGCTGATCGATGTGTTGGGCGCGCCCGCGTACAACGGCAACGCCACGCTTGACAACCACGGCAGCCGCTACACCGGCGAGTACCGGGCTGGGGCCAACCTCAACCTGGCCAGCCCGCTCAAGATCGGCGATCAGCTCTCCTTTGGCGCCCTGACGAGCGGCAGCCAGCTGACGTTCGGCCGCATCGCCTACCAGCTGCCCGTTGGCAGCGACGGCTGGCGCATAGGCGCTGCCTACTTTGGCGTGCACTACAAACTCGGCAAAGAGTTTGAAGCCCTGCAAGCCCACGGCACCGCCAGCAGCACCAGCATCTTTGCCAGCTACCCCTTCATTCGCAGCCAGCTGGCCAACCTGTATGGCACCCTGTCCCATGAAGAAAAGCGGCTGGACGACCAGGTTGAAGCCACCCTGACCCGGACCGCCAAACACGTCGGCGTCAGCAGCCTGGGCCTGTCCGGCAAACTGCAAGACACCCTGGGCGGCGGGGGCATCAGCAACGCCGAGCTGACCCTGGCCATGGGATCCCTGCAGATCAACTCCCCCAGCGCCCTGGCCATTGACGCGGCCTCGGCCCAGACCAGCGGCGGCTACAGCAAAGTCGCGTACAGCGCCTCCCGGCTGCAGCGCCTCACCAATGAATCCTTGCTGTTCTTCTCGGTTACCGGCCAGCAGGCCAGCAAGAACCTGGACTCCTCGGAGAAGTTCAGCCTGGGCGGGCCCAGCGGGGTACGGGCCTACCCAACGGCCGAAGCGGGCGGGGACGAAGGCTACCGGGCAACGCTGGAGCTGCGGCACAGCTTCACCCCACAGTGGCAGGGTGCCTTGTTCTACGACATGGGAGAAGTGAAGATCAACAAGCGGCCCTTTGGCGCGCCAGGCAACCCGAACAAGCGGGCCCTGGCCGGAGCGGGGGTGGGTCTCAATGCAAACATTGCAGCGGTGCAGCTCAAGGCCAGCCTGGCCTGGCGTACCCATGGCGGGCAGCCCACTTCCATTCCAGCATCAAGCGTGAAGTCGCCTACGCTTTGGGTGCAGGCGGTGGTGGCGTTTTGAGGTGATTTGAGACGGAGCTTCGAGTCAAAGAAGGGGTTTGCCCAGGCAACACGGGCGCGAGTAGCTATTGAATGCATAGCGGGCGTAATCTGCCGTTCGGGCTGAGCTTGGCCCGTCCTGAGCTCGTCGAAGGGCGAAGCCTTTTTTGTTTCGCGCGTTGGTAATGGGCCCACAAGCCGGGGGTTGCCCGGCGGCAACTCACTTTCTTTTTGCGTCGCCAAAAAGAAAGTAAGCAAAGGTCATGCAATGGGGATTCGCTCACTTCGCAAAGCGAAGTTACGCGAATACCAAAAAGGCGACCCTACTGCCTGCGTCCCCCTTCGCTGACGCTACGGGGGCAACCTGTGGTGCTCGGTCCAGCTGGGGTCGAGCTCGAACTCGCCTTCGGCTCAGACAATCGCTCGCCTTGTTCCGTCTGGACCTGTGCTCCTCGGCGCATACAGAAGGGTGGGGGTGAACGCGGAAGCGGATTCGGGTACAGAACCAGATGCGGGGAGACCTGACGCGCGCAGCGCGTCAGGTCGAGAACGCGGCCGTCATGTTGGCACGCGGCGGCAAGCACAAGCGGCCAAATGAAACTCCCCGCCATCGCCCAGCGGGGCGAGGGAGGGGCTGGGGAGGGAGTGGGGAGTCCGTCCTACTGTCCAACTCAGACCGCAAGCGCAGCGTGATGCAAAGAATCCGCTATCTATTTGGTAGCTGCTTGCGCCCGTGTAATAAGGGCTGGAAGCAGATTTCTTGCAAGAAACGTAACTACTCAGCTCGTCTAGGCTGGAGTTACTCCCTCTCCCTCTGGGAGAGGGCAGGGGTGAGGGCTGGCGATCTGTGTGTAGAGCTATCGTATGTTGTGGCTTGCCGGCCCCCTCACCCCAACCCTCTCCCAGAGGGCGAGGGGGCAAGAAAAGCGTGCCGTATGCAGTGAGCTGAGTAGTTACCAAGAAACTGGCTACTTTCTCTCTGCAGGTTTCTAGCCGCCCTGCGACCCGCGATGTGCCCAAGCTGTCGTGTGCTTCTCGATGTAGCTGAACAGCTCGTACATGATCATCGCCATTGCGCCAATCACCACCAGCCCGGCGAAGGCCAGTGCCATGCGCTGCTGTGAGCCGGCGCTGAGCATCAGGTAGCCGATGCCGGAGTCGCCGGCGGTCATCTCGGCCAGCACGGTGCCGACAAACGCCAGCGTGATGGCGATCTTGAGCGAGCCGTAGAAGTAGGGCATGGAGCGCGGCAGGCCGACCTTGACCAGCACGTCCCAGCGTTTGGCGCCCAGCACGCGCAGCACGTCTTCCAGCTCGGGCTCCAGCGTCGCCAGGCCAGTGGCCATGTTGACGGTGATCGGGAAAAACGAGATCAGGAAAGCAGTCAGGATGCCGGGGCCGACGCCAATGCCAAACCAGACGATGAGAATGGGCACAATCGCCGCCTTGGGAACGGCGTTGAATGCGACGAGCAAGGGGTACACGGCGGCGTAGGCGAGGCGCGAGGAGCCGACCAGAAAGCCGAGCATGACGCCGACCACGATGGACAGGCCGAAGCCGACCATGGTGACCCAGAAGGTTTTCCATGCCGCCTGGGCGATGGGGCCGGCGAACTCAGCCATGGCCTGGGCAATCGCCAACGGGGCCGGGAAAATATATTCGGCAATGCCGAACACGGCGACGACGAACTGCCAGAGCGCCAGGATGAGCAGCAGCAACACCACCGGGGACCAGCGCTCCATTTGTTTTTTACTCATGCTCATGCACCTTCCTTGGCAGGCACCGGGTTGATGACGGGCGTGCGGATGGCGCCGATGTGGCTGCGCAGTTCGTGCACGATGTCGCCGAAGGCCTGGGTGTAAGTGACTTCGAGGTCGCGCGGGCGTGGCAGATCGATCTCGCGCTTGACGACAAAACGTCCCGGACTTTTGCTCATCACATACACGGTGTCGGCCAGGAAGACCGACTCGCGCAGGTCGTGCGTGACCAGGATGACGTTGAAACGCTGCTCGGTCCAGAGGTCGCGCAGGATGCACCACAGCTCTTCGCGTGTGAAGGCGTCGAGCGCCCCGAAAGGTTCGTCGAGCAGCAGCATCTTGGGTTCATGGATCAGCGCGCGGCATATGCTCACGCGTTGCTGCATACCGCCCGACAGCTGCCAGGGAAATTTGTCTTCATACCCGCCCAGGCCGACCTTTTGCAGCAGCTTGCGCGCGCGTTCCTCGAATTCCTTGCGTTTGGATTTGAACTGGCTGCGGAAAGGCTCCACGATTTCCAAAGGAAGCAACACGTTGTCCACCGTGCTTCGCCAAGGCAGCAGCGAGGGCGCCTGGAAAGCCATGCCGGAAATTTTCAGCGGCCCGGTGACAGGCTGGCCGTCGATCAGGATGCGGCCCTTTGACGGCATCTTCAGGCCGGTGGTCAGCTTCATGAAGGTGGACTTGCCGCAACCCGACGGACCGACGATGGCGATGAATTCACCCTCGCGCACTTTCAGGTCGATGGCTTCGACTGCAAAGTGGTTCTGCGCCAGCAGCTCGTCGTTGTAGGCGAGCCAGACATCGCTGAAATCAACAAAATGACCGTCGGAAGTTGCTTGCATGGATTCCTGAATTTCGTGAGTCGCTCAAAGTATCAAGACAACGGCCAGCATTTCAGGGAAAAGCTGGCCGTGCCGTAAAAATCGCCTGCCCCCGAAGGGGACCCGGCTGTGTATTTATTTCTTCATGGCGGGCAGAATGTTCAGTTCTGCCACCGTGGGCAGGAAGGAGCCGTTCCACACCGTGTCGGCATTGACACGCGTCTTGGTGTTGAAGGCATCGGACACTTGCGAAGCCATCAGCGTCAGGCGCGGGCCCTTGACCTGGCCAAAACCTTCGGCGCGCGCATCGGGGCTGTTGACCACGGTGTCGATGGCCAGCTGCAGGCGGCGCGTTTCGAGTGCGGTGTTGATGATGCCATCACGTGCCTTCACGTCTTCAATGGCGGCCGCTGGCTTGGCAATGACGTCCTTCACACCCTTGGTGAAGGCCAGCAGGAAGGCCTTGATGGCAGCGGGATTTTCCTTGATCATTTTTGGCGAGGCGATAACCACGTTGCCGTAGAGCTTAACGCCATGATCGGCATAGGGCAGCACCACCACGTCTTCGATTTTCACGCCGCGGACTTCCAGGTTGAGCAGCGAAGTGAAAGTAAAGCCTGTGATGGCGTCCACATCGCCGCGAGCCAACATGGTTTCACGCAGCGGCGGGTCCATGGCGGTCCACTGCACGCCGCTGATGCTGTTGGCCTTGGCAAAAATCGGGAAGGCGCGACGGCCGGCGTCAAACACCGGTGCGCCGAATTTTTTGCCGTTCAGGTCTGCTACGGTCTTGATGCCGGATTTTTTCAGGGCCATCACCGACGCAGGCGTGTTGTTGTAGACCATCATCACGGCAACCGGCTTGTTGGGGGCGTCCGGGTTGTTGGCGTGGAATTCCATCAGCGCAGCCAGGTCGGCAAAACCCATGTCGTAGCTGCCCGAGGCCACACGCGTCACAGTGCCGCCGGAGCCGTTGCCGGCGTCGATGGTCACGTCGAGTTTGGCATCCTTGAAGTAGCCCTTGGCGGCTGGCGTGAGGAACAGCGCTGCCGGCCCCTCGAAGCGCCAGTCCAACTGGAACTTGATGGGGGTGTTTTGCGCGTAAGCAAAACCACCCGCGGTACTGGCCAAGTAAAAAGCAAGCGCGCTGAAGGTCTTGAGAAAAACTCCGTGTGTCATTGGGGGCTCCATATCTATGTTGTTGTGCATCGGCAATAAGCAAAAATGGTGCCCGCCGACTATGTTTGAAGGTGTCTTATTCTCTGACAAGTTCCCCGGGAAACAAGGCGTGCGCGCTCCGTAAATACCCCTGACCGGCAGCGCGTTGCCGGGTATGGCGAACTTTTCGTGAATTTGTCTGGCCCCTGTGCGGCCCACCTTGCTTCCAATTCTGGTCAGCCTGATCCGGGGTGTGAGCCCAAGCCATCGTTTTGCCGCCTCCTGTACGACCAGATCCTCCCGATTTGTGGTCCATATCCTACAAATCGCCTGTCAATGTTGCCAAACCAAGGGTAAACGTCCGGCTTGTGACAATTTCCAACCCGCTTGCAGTGGTAGGCAGTCGTTGAATTTGATGATTTGTTGATATTCGTTACGCAAACTTACAGCTTAGCCGCGATTGCTTGTTCTGAAGAAATTTGGCTTAAACCTTTTGTTCTCCAACCCCTGTCATCTTTGACAGGGGTGCGCCGCTGGCCGTGTTTGACCCCTCGCGGGGTTGGTCCATAGAGTGTGCTCAAACCGCATCACGTTGATACGGCATGCCTCCTGATGGGATTGTTCATGGCCACTCAAAAAAATGGTGATTTCTTCTTCAGAAGGCAGTTAGTCCTTGTCGGCGGATTAACCGCACTGGTCGGGAGCAACGGTTTACGGGCACAGGTTCCTGCGGTTCCGAAAAAAGCGGTCACGCCTGCTTCCACTGCCAATGGGTGGCGGCTTCTGATCAACGAGGCAGTGACGGGCGAAACCAATTCCTTTGTGCTGACCAGCCGCTATCGTCCGTTGGCCGATTTCCTGAGTGCGCAATTCAAGGGCAGGCAGATTGGGGTGGAGCCGATAGTGGATATCAAGCGCTTCATGTTGATGGCCCAATCGCCCAGCAAGCCGGACCTGGTTTTTGGCAAGTCGGTGAACCAGCTGGCCAAACTGGTCCGCGACAGCGGCTACCAACCGCTCGTCAGGCGGGCCGATGCCTACAAGGCCGCTTTTATTGTGAACAAAGACTCTCCGATCAAGTCGCTTACTGAGGCAGGCGGAGTCAAGATCCTCATGCCCGATGAATCTGCCGCAACCTCTGCCGTTGCGCTGGCTGAATTGCGCCGTCAAAAGGTGGCTGCCACCCAGGTGATCCACCTGCGTTTTCAGGAAGCCGTGGCGCAGCAGATCAAAGGCGGCCTTGGCCAGGTCGGTGTGGTCAATCCCACCACTGCCAAAAAGTGGGTGGAGGATGGCGGCCGTGTGATTGCCGAAACCCAGCCCGTCGTCAATTGGTCCCTTCTCGCTGCTCCCGGTATGTCAGCCGAGATGGTGCAGCAGTTGCGTGAGGCACTGCTGAGCATGAATGCCCAGGCGTCCCCCGTGCTTGTGAGCCTTGGTATCAAGGAATGGGCCAAAGGCGAACGCAAGGATTACCTCGATCTTCTTGATTACACAAAGGAGTGAAAAATGGACCAGACGACGCAGAGAATCTTCTTTTTCATCCATCTCGCAGGACGATTTCGCCATGTCGCCGCGCGATTTTTCATCTGGTTTTTTGCCCTTGCTTCCTTCGTATCCGTTGCGCAGGCTCAGGAGTCCATGGCGTTGTCGGCCGAGGTTCAGCAGGCGGCTTCTGAAATTGCGGCAGAACTGGGAAGCCGGTGCCCCGTGGCGCCCGCGGGAGACGTCCCGGCTTATACGGCTTGCCGTCAGGCCCTGTTTACCTCTAGCAAATTGCGGGCTCATCTGAGCGGCATCGTGCTGTGGGGCCGGCAGGACAAAAGGCCGAATGCCAGCTTGCGGCAGACCAATTTGACCCAGTTCGCTCCCGACGTCTGGACGAGCATGTACGCGCCGCTGTTCATGTTCAACGGCAAGCACACCGTTGAATGGGTGCCGGAGGAAAAAATGTTCCTGGTTCGGCTGGAGGCTGCATTTCGCAATCGCTTGCCGCCCGGGCAATTTCCTTATCCGTTCTGGCATGACGAAGCCAAGTGGTCCATGTACGAAAACGCAAACAGTTTCATGTTGTGGTTCCATCCGCAGAGTGCTTCCATCCGGGCGGCGCAGTTTACCGACCGGGCGCCCAACGCGATGCTGCAACCGGTGCAGGTCGTGAAACATGAAAAGTATGCAGGCCCCTGGTTGTGGACCGACGACAAAGGGCGCACCCAACCTGCCGTGACCCTCTTCGACGGGGTCTACCGCGCAGACAACCCCAACCTGGCAGCGATGGACAGGCAGTACCGTGATCTGGCTCTACAGATGCGCGAGTCCCAATGCACCAGCTGCCATGTCCCGAACAACCCGGACAAGATGAGTCGGCTGGTGTTGTTGTCCACTCCTGCACATGCGGCAGGTGAGGTGGACCGTCTGATCAAGGCGGTGCGGGAAGACCGGATGCCGATGGACGACTTCCGGATCAGCTATGCGCTGTCGGATGAAAACAAGAAGTGGCTGCTGGAAAGCGCGTTTGCTTTCAAGGCTACCGTTGAGGCCGCGCAGGATTGGGAGAAACAAGCGGCGAAAAAAAGCGTGGCCATCCGCGGACTTGATGGGGTTGCGCCCGCCAGGTCAGAGGCCTCAGTGGTATCTACGTCAGATGTGCAATCGGGAACCGATCCTAAAAAGGTGATCAAATGAATGCTTCAAATACACAGTTATTTGCAGGTCGCCGCGCAATGCTCAAAAGCGTTGCAGCTGCCGCCGTATGTGGCGTGCCCATGTTCAATTGGGCTCAATTGTCCGGAGATCGCTGGCGCTTGCTGGTCAATGAAGCCGTCACCGCAGACTTGAGCATTTCGATGCTGGCCTTGCGTTATCGTGGCTGGGCCGACTACATGGGTGCGCAGATCCGTAACAAGCAGGTTGTGGTCGACCCCGTGATCGACATTCAGAACTTTGTGCGCCAGGCGTCGGCGGAGCAAAAGCCGTTGGTGGTCTTCGGAAAGTCGGTAAACCAGCTGGCCAAGCTGGTTCGTGACGGTGGTTACCAGCCGCTGGTCCATCGCCCCGAGCCCTACAAGGCTGCCTTCATCGTTGGAAAGAACTCACAGATCCAGACGCTCCAGCAATTGGCGGGGAAAAGGATACTGATGCCAGATGAGTTCTCCGCCACTGCGGCAGTGGGGCGCGCAGAAATACGCCGCCTCAATGTCCGCGAGCCCTACATCTCACACACCCGCTACCAGGACTCGGTGGCCGCGCAAGTGGCCGCAGGAATCGCCGAAGCTGGGCTGGTTAATCCGACCATCGCAAAAAAATGGGCGGAAGCGGGTGGACGCGTCATCGGAGAAACGCAGCCCGTGGTGAATTGGTCGGTGCTGGCCTCACCCAAGGCGTCGCCTGAGTTCGTCAGCAAAATGACCGAATCGCTGTTGGCTATGAACAGCCAGTCGACCGATATCCTCTCGGAGATTGGTGTCAAGCAGTGGGTCAAGGCTGACCGCAGCGAGTATCTGGCCCTGCTGGATTACACCCGGGAGTGAATCAGGCACCGCCCGCCTCATCCTGGCCTCAACCCAGCAGCTCGTGCAGGGTGCGGGCAATCACGCGGGTGGCGCGGCGCAAGTCTTCCAAGGCCAGCCTTTCATCGGCGCGTTTGGCGTGCGATTCGAGCACGGTACGCGGCCCCGCGCCGTAAATTACGCCAGGAATACCGGCTTCGGCATACAAGCGCACATCGGTGTACAGCGGCGTGCCCATGGCTGGAATGGGTTCGCCGAACACGGCCTGGCCGTGTTTCTGGATGGCCGCGACCAGGGGCTGGTTGCCGGGCAGCGGTTTCATCGCGTTGGCCAGCAGCAGGCGCTTGATCCCGATGCTGATGCCCGGACACTGCGCGGCTGCATCGGCAATCACCTGGCGCAGGGCGGCTTCGACCTCGGCCGGGTTCTCCTCGGGGATCATGCGCCGGTCCAGCTTGAACGTGACCTGGCCCGGGACCACATTTGTGTTGGTGCCGCCTTCGATGCGTCCGACGTTGAGATAGGGGTGGCTGATGCCGGCTACCGTGGACGTGATATTTTTGTAAAGCGTGTTTTGCGCATACAGGGCGTTGAGGATGTGCACCGCGCCCTGCAATGCATCGACGCCGCTGTCGGGAATGGCGGCGTGTGCCATTTTTCCGTGAACGGTCACCTCCATCTGCAGGCAGCCGTTGTGGGCGGTGACGACTTCGTAGCTGAAGCCCGCGGCAATCATCAAGTCGGGTTTTGTCAGCTTGTGGCGAAGCAGCCAGCCCGGACCCATCTCGCCACCGAACTCTTCGTCATAGGTGAAATGCAGCTCGACGCTGCCGTGCAGCGGGATGCCCAGCGACTCCAGCGCACGCACCGCAAAAGTAAAACTTGCGAAGTCTGATTTACTGACTGCCGAGGCGCGACCGTAGACATGGCCGTCCACGATGGCGCCGCCATACGGGTCCTGTGTCCAGCCTTCACCGGGCGGCACCACGTCGCCGTGGGCGTTGAGCGCAATCGTTTTTCCAGGGCCGTAGTTTCGCCGCACGATCAGGTTGGTCAGCGACTGCAGCCCGTAAGCCTGGACTTCAGCTGCGGGCACCGGGTGTTTTTCAGCCGCAAAACCGAAGGCTTGCAGCAGCTCTGCCGTGCGTTCGGCATGCGGCGTATTGTCACCCGGGGGGGTGGGTGTGGGAACGCGGATCAGCTCCTGCAGGAAACGCACTTCTTCATCGAAGTGGGCGTCCACCCACGCGTCAAGTTTTTCGTCGAAAGTCATGGTTTTCAGGTCGCCAGGTCGGTCAGGAGCTGCTGGAAGGCCCGTACCGCCAGGTCGATATCGTCACTGGTCGTGCTTTCCAGCGGGTTGTGGCTGATGCCGGAGTTCTGTCCGCGCACAAACAGCATGGCTTGCGGCATCACCTCGTGGAGCTTCATCGCATCGTGGCCGGCACCGCTGGGCATGCGGTAAAGCGGCACCCCCAGGCTGTCCACCGCGCGCTCCCAGCGCTGCTGCCAGGCCGGGGCGCTTGGCGCTGCAGCGGCACGCATGGTTTGCTCGACGGTGTGGTGCACGCCGCGGCGTTCGCAAATGGCCTTGAGCTCGGCCAGCACGTCGGCCACCATCGCGTCGCGCTGCGCGTCGTTGGGCGCGCGCAGGTCCAGTGTGAACTGGCAGCGGCCGGGCACGACGTTGATTGAACCGCCGGGCACCGTCCAGATGCCGATGGTGCCGACCGAGTCGCCATCACGTGCGGCGCGCTGTTCGACATACAGCGCCAGTTCAGCCACGGCCACGGCCGCGTCGCGCCGGCGCTTCATGGGTGTGGTGCCGGCATGGCTGGCCATGCCGATAACTTCGCAGTTGTAACGCACACCGCCGTTGATGGAGGTCACGACGCCCAGCGGGATGTCGAGTTCGTTGAGCACCGGGCCCTGCTCGATATGCACCTCGACAAAACCGAGGTAGTCGACTGGTTTGCGCTGCAGGGCGTCAATGGCTTCCAGTGTGGCTGGCAGTCCGGCGTGTTGCATGGCCTGGCGCATGCTGATGCCATCGGCATCCTGCTGCTCCAGCCAGGCCGGGTCGAACTGGCCGATCAGCGTGCCGGAGCCGAGAAAAGTGGCCTTGTAGCGTTGGCCTTCTTCTTCTGCGAAGGCGATGACCTCGAAGTCATAAGGCAGTCGTTTTCCCGCGCGCGACAGCTCGCCGATGCAGGCCACAGGCGTGAAGATGCCGAGCCGGCCGTCGTACTTGCCGCCGTTGCGCACGGTGTCGTAGTGGCTTCCCGTCATCAGTGTCTTTACTCCCTCTCCTCCTGGGAGAGGGCTGGGGTGAGGGTGGGCTCTGTATCGCCCCACCACATTGCCGACTGCGTCCACGCTCACTTCGTCGAAACCGCTGTCCCGCATGGTCTGCGCTATCAATTTTGCGGCTGCGCGGTGCGCGTCGGTGAGATAGGTCACCGTGAGCTGGCCATTCTCGAGATAACCGGGGTCACTGAAGGCGCTCAGCCGCTCCTGCCAGTCCCAGACCTGGTTGCCCAATTCCGGCTGCGCGTCGAACTTGTCGTTGAGTCGCAGCTCGGCAATGCGATGGATGTTACGCACGGCTTCGGCGAGTTCGAAATCGGGGTGGTTGGCCAAGCGTTGCTCGAAGGTGGCAATGATCTCCTGCCGGCTCAGGCCGGTGCCGCGCGGGCCACGCACGGCGAGGATGAAGGGAAAGCCAAACCTCGTGTTGTAGGCCGTGTTGAGCGACTGGATTTTTTTAAATTCTTCAGGTGAGCAATCCGCCAGGCCGGCCTTGCTCTGTTCACTGGTCGATTCGGCCGTCAACGTCTTGCTGACCATGGCCTTGCCGGCCAGTTCGGGATGGGCGCGAATCAGCGCAAGCTGGGCTTCGCGGCCAGCCTTGCGAACCGTCCCGGCCAGCACGTGTTTAAGTTGTGCCAGGGACCGGAAAGGGCGCTGCGCAATGGCGGCTTCGGTGATCCACGGGGAATGCTCGTACAGGCCGGCCAGCCAGGCTGCCGCCTCCGGCTCCGGGGCTGTGTTGAGTTGCTCAAGGGAGAGGGCCATCGGGGTTCAGCCTTTAAAAGGATGCACTTGTTGCCAGTGGCGCGCAATGTCAATGCGGCGGCAGATCCAGACATGCGCGTGCTGCTGGACGTGGTCGAGGAATTTTTGCAGTGCCACGATGCGGCCAGGCCGTCCGAGCAGGCGGCAGTGCATGCCGATGCTCAGCATCTTCGGGGCGTTCAGGCCGTTCGGGTCGCCTTCGGCATACAGCGCGTCAAAGCTGTCGCGCAGGTAGGTGAAAAAGTCGTCACTTTGCGAGAAGCCCTGGGGCAGAGCGAAACGCATGTCGTTGCTGTCCAGCGTGTAGGGCACCACCAGGCGCGGCACCACCGTGCCGTCGCTGCGCGCCACTTTCATCCAGAGTGGCAGGTCGTCGCCGTAGTAGTCGCTGTCGTAGGCGAGCTGGCCGTCGTCGGCAACCAGGCGCCGGGTGCGCGGGCTGTCGCGGCCGGTGTACCAGCCCAGCGGCCGCTGGCCGGTCATCTGCGTGATGATGTCCAGGCCCAGGCGCATGTGTTCTCGCTCGGTGGCCTCGTCGATGGTTTGATAGTTGATCCAGCGCAGGCCGTGGCAGGCGATTTCGTGGCCCAGCTCGACAAAGGCGGCTGTCAATTCAGGGTGGCGCTGCAGGGCCATGCTGACGCCGAACATGGTCAGTGGCAGCTGACGCTTTTCAAACTCGCGCAGGAGGCGCCATACGCCGGCCCGCGAACCGTATTCGTAAATGCCTTCCATGCTCAGGTGGCGTTCCGGGTAGCTGGGCGGGTTGGCCATTTCCGAGAGGAACTGCTCGGAGCCGGCGTCGCCATGCAGCACCGAGTTTTCACCGCCTTCTTCGTAATTCAGCACAAACTGCACAGCAATGCGGGCCTGGCCCGGCCACTGCGCATGGGGTGGCGTGCGGCCATAGCCAACCAGGTCTCTGGGGTAGGGCCGGGTGGCGTCGTAGGTGGCCATGTTCAGGACAGCGCCATGGAAATATCGTTGGTCGGCACCTTGCGGTCGAAGGTGAGGTTTTCTTCGACATGCCGCAGATGTTCGTCCATCAGGCGTATGGCGCGTTCTTCGTCTCTGGCGGCCAGGGCGCGCACGATTTCAGCGTGTTCGTCGTGCGAATGTTCGGCTGCGCTGGCGCTCTGGTACATCAGCGTGATCAGCGAGCAGCGTGAAATCAGGTCGCCCAGCATTTGCGCCAGCACCTCGTTGCCCATCAGTTCGGCCATGCGGACGTGGAAGTCGCCCAGCAGTTCGGTGCGTCCGGTCACGTCCTGCCGGTCCATGGCCATTTTTTCCTGTGCCACGTGTTCCCTCAAGGCCCGGATTTTCGCGGGCGTGACACTGCGCACAAACGCCCGCGTCATCTCGGCTTCCAGCATGCGGCGCACCGCAAACACCTGGCGCGCCTCGTTGACCGAGGGCGCGGCCACAAAAGCGCCGCGCGCCGGCTCCAGCCGTATCAGCTGGTTTTGCGAGAGCTGGAACAAAGCCTGACGCACCAGCGTTCGCGAAACGCCGAAGTGGTCGGCCAGTTTCTGTTCGGCGAGCTTGGTGCCCGGATGCAGCCTGTGCTCCACAATGGCCTTGGTCAGGGCTTCAACAATCGCGCTGGTGGTAGAGGCTTCCATGGCACAAATGATAGTCTGAAAAGTTGAAAAGTGTATACACTTTCGGTGGACTATCCGGCGAAACGTTCGCAGCAAAGGAGGAAATGAACATGGGCTTGAGTACACATGTGCTGGACACCATGCACGGCACACCGGCAGCCGGCATGGGGGTGGAGCTGTACACCACCGAGGGTGGCCAGGCCACGCTGGTGAAATCTTTCCATTTGAACGACGACGGCCGCAACCCGGATGGCCTGCTCTATGACAACAGCAGCCTTCAACGCGGTACTTACCGGCTGGTGTTTGACGTGGCGGCGTATTTTCACTCGCGCGGCGTGAGTTTGCCGGAGCCCAACTTTCTGGCCAAGGTAAGCCTTGACTTCGGCGTCGCCGATACGGCCCAGCACTACCACGTGCCGCTGCTGGTCAGTCCCTGGAGTTATTCGACCTACCGCGGGTCATGAGCCCAAAGGGCACCCTGAGTGCACCCTTCGGGCACGCAGCGAGCGAGCGCGGAGGTTCTAATTCAAGCAGGGGCCGCGGATCTGGCCCTGCCAGTCCGCAGGCGCAGCGGCCCCCTCGGGGGGGCAGCGCATTACACGAAGTGAAAAGCGTGGGGGCTAGTCAGTCCTGCCCTTCAGTGAGCGTATCCAGCTGGAATTTCCCGCTTTTGTGCCACAGCCATGTGTCGGTGTAGACCACCTTGCCCAGGCGCGTTGGCGCGGGGAAAGGCGAGGCTTTCTTGATCATGTTTTCGATCTCGGCCATCACCTCGGGGGCGTGGCGCGGAGCCCGCATCCAGTCAAGCCGGGTCACGATGCCTACTTTGTCGATTTCCACATTCAACACGCCCACGGCATACAGCAGCGGCGGCATTCTGCCTTTGTAGATGCGGTCGGCATTCATGCCATAAAGATGGCTGGCGCCGCTTTCGCGGTAGGCGCGGGGCGTGGTGGCAGGGGAACTGCGGGCCGAGCCCTTGGGGCCGGCAACCGGACCTTTGACGGTCGGAAGCGCAACCGGTTCTGGTTCGGCTACCGGGGGCGAGGGCGCCGTCTTGCAGGCCGAAACCAGGGCGCCGGCAGCGGTGGACAGCAGGGCCATGAGCCAGAAGCGGCGCTGTGAGGATTCAGGCATACATATCCTTGTGTGGTTGCCGAGGGTTTGCGGCTGCTATTGTGCGAGCTGCTTGAGGGGCGGCCGTGTAACAGGGAAACCGGCCGTATTGTCCGAAATTATGAGATCTGCAGGCTCCTGGCAGGAGCCGTGCGTCGGGGAGTTTCTACCGTGAGTCAGCTCAAGGAATTGTTTTTGGCCCGCCTCGTCCATGAACCGGCGGTGCTGGTACAGGTGACGGCCACCGAAGGGTCTGTGCCGCGCGAGGCGGGTACCTGGATGGGGGTTTTCACCGAGATGGTCACAGGCACCATAGGCGGTGGCCATCTGGAATACCAGGCCGTGGCCATGGCACGCGCGCGCCTGCAAGGCGTGGAGGGCGATGAATCCGCCCGCTTTGTGCTGGGCCCCTCACTGGGCCAGTGCTGTGGAGGCGTGGTGCATCTGCGTTTCGAGTGGGTCGATGCCCGCGATGCGCCAGCCCTGCGCGAAAGGCTGGGCATGAATTTACAGCCTGTCGCACTTTTCGGGGGCGGCCATGTTGGTAATGCGCTGATTCAGGTGCTTTCAACCCTGCCGTTTGCGCTGACCTGGATTGACAGCCGCGACGGCATTTTTTCCGACTCAGCGCAAGGTGATTCAGCGCAAGGTTTTTCCGCAGGGCCGCCCCAAGGAAAAATGCGCCCCCTCGGGGGGCAGAGTGCTACACGAAGTGAGCGAACATGGGGGCCAAATGTCACTTGTGAGCACTCCGATCCGGTGCAGCGTGCTGTGACGGGTCTTGCCGCGCAGTCGCGCGTGCTGATCATGAGTTTCAGCCATGCCGAAGACCTGGACATCGTGGCCGAATGCCTGAAGCGCCAGCGTGAGCGGGGCGATTTGCCCTACATCGGCCTGATCGGCAGCAAGACCAAGTGGGCGACTTTCCGCCACCGGCTGGAGGCGCGCGGCTTCAGCGCTGAAGAACTGGCGCACGTGACCTGCCCGATCGGCCTGCCTGGCATTGAAGGCAAGGAGCCCGAGGTGATTGCGGTGTCGGTGGCGGCACAGTTGTTGCTGTACCACGCGTAGTTCGCATACACTTTTGCGATCCGGTCGCAGCGGAGCGGGACGGCCTGCAAGCCTGTCCTTGTTCGTGACCTTTTATCTGCTTACAGTGCCCGCGGTGGTGAGCAGCTCCAATCGTGGCAGGCCTCGCCTGCTGAATTGAGGTCATCGGATGGAAAGCTACCTTCTCGACTGGGCCAACCTGCTGCTGCGCTGGGTCCATGTCATCACCGCCATTGCCTGGATAGGCTCCTCGTTCTACTTTGTCTTTCTCGATTCGAGCCTCACGCCGCCGGTTGATGAAGACCTTCAACGCCAAGGTGGCAGCGGCGAACTCTGGGCCGTGCACGGCGGCGGTTTCTACCACCCCGTGAAATTTGCGGTCAAGCCGCCTGAACTGCCGAAACATCTGCACTGGTTTTACTGGGAGAGCTACAGCACCTGGCTCACCGGTTTTGCGCTGTTCACCGTGTCCTACCTCTGGAACGCCGGCACCTACCTGGTCGACAAATCGCTGATGGACTGGTCGCCCGGCGCCGCCATCGGCGTGGCCCTGTCTTTCTTTGTTGTGTTCTGGATGCTCTATGACAGCATCTGCCAGCTCTTCGGCAAAAGAAAGCATGGGGACGCCAACGTCGGCGCCCTGGTGCTTGTGCTGGTCTGCGTGGCGTCCTGGCTGGCCTGCCACTGGTTTGCCGGCCGCGCCGCTTTCCTACTAGTGGGTGCGATGATTGCCACGGCCATGAGTGCCAACGTGTTCTTCTGGATCATTCCGGGCCAGCGAAAGGTCGTGGCCGCCATCAAGGCCGGCCAGCCGGTGGACCCGGTGCACGGCCAGCGCGGCAAGCAGCGCAGCGTGCACAACACCTATTTCACCTTGCCCGTGCTGTTTGCCATGCTGAGCAACCACTACAGCTTCACCTACACACACCCGCAGAACTGGCTGGTGCTGATTGTCATGATGCTGGCCGGCGCGCTGATCCGCCAGTTCTTCGTCATGCGCCACGGTTACAAGCTGGGCCGCAACGGCAACCCGCTGCCGTACGCACTGGTCGGGATGGCCCTGATTCTCGGCGCGATTGTCTGGATGAAGCCGCCGGTAACGGTCGCCAGCAACCGGCTTGCTACTGATTCAATAGCCGTCAGCGCAGGTGTGGCGGGGGCTACAGGCCAAAATGACTATAAAAATGTGCAAAAAGTAGTGGAACAGCGCTGTTACATGTGCCACGGGCCCCAGGTGCAGATGAAAAATGTGCGGCTCGATTCGCCCTCCCTGCTGCGCCAACATGCGCAGGCGGTGTACCAGCAGGTGGTGGTGAGCAAGACCATGCCGATGAACAATTCCACCGGCATCACGGAGGCCGAGCGTAGGCTGGTTCGCCAGTGGTTTGAAGCAGGCGCCAAAACGCCCTGATTGCGGCCTTTTGGTCTGGGTAGTTTCGCTAATCGACTTTATTTTTGGTACATGCTTCAATCTGTAACCGCAGTTTGGTGCTGCGGCCAGCAGGCATTCGCCAAACCGGGCGTTGTCTCTGGGTACATAGGAGACAAGACATGCGTATTCAATCCCTGGTTCGTGTGCTGGCTGCGGCCGGCGTGACGGCTGCCTCGCTCGCGGCAGGCGCGGCGCAGATTGTTGTGGGACAAGTCGCGCCGCTGTCCGGGCTGGAAGGAACGCAGGCGCGTGCCTACTCGGCCGGCCTGCAGTTGGCGCTGGACAAGGCCAACAAGGCCGGCGGTGTCAATGGCCACACGTTTGCGCTGGTCCGTAAGGACGACGGCGGCCGGCCAGCCGACACCCTGGCCGGCACCAAGCTGCTGCTGAGCGAGAACCGCCCGCTGGTGCTGGCAGGTTACTTCGGTGACCGCCAGATTGGCGAGGTGGTGGATTCGGGCCTGCTGGAGAAGGAAAAAATTCCGCTGGTAGGCTACCGCGTCAACGAGATCCGCACCGAGACACCCATGCTCTACAGCGTGCGTGCCAACCTGCGCGATGAACTCAACAAGATCACCGAGCACCTGGTCACGGTAGGTGTCACGCGCCTGGGCCTTTTTTATCCGGACGGGTCGGGGGCGGCCACGCTGCTGGCCGCCATGGAAGAAGCCGTGAAGGCCCGCAATGCCAAGCTCACCGCCAAGGCCACGTATGTACAGGGAACCAACAAGGTGCCGAATACCGTGGTGGATGCGTTCATTGCCGCGGCACCGCAGGCCATCATCATTGTCTCCAGCGGGGCCGCCGCCGCGGCCTTCATTGAAAAATACAGGCTCGACGGCGGTGCGGCGCAGCTGTTTGCCCATTCGGGCGCAGACATCGAGCAGATGTCCCAACGCCTGGGGGAAGAGCAGCTGAAAGGCGTGGCCATCACGCAGGTCACACCTAATCCCTACAAGGTTTCCGGGCGCCTGAGCAAGGAGCTCTCCGATCTGGTCCGCACCGCGACGCCGAAGGTGGAGGTGCCATTGAGCTACGCGATGATGGAAGGCTACATTGCCGGCAGCGTCATCGTCGAGGCTGCGCGCCGCATGGGTCCCAAGGTGTCGCGTGAAGGCATGGTCGCTGCGCTGGACGGCCTGGACAACTTCGACCTGGGTGGCTACAAGGTGGGCTTCCGGCCCGGCATGCGCGCCGGCTCGAAGTTTGTGGAGCTGACCATCATCACCGACACCGGGCGCATCCGACAGTAATTCCATTTCCAAGTCATCTGTGCACTTTGTCGGTTTCGCGTTCACGAATGATGCAGAAAAGGAATAAGGTTCTTCCGTGGGCGTCTACCAGCGGCTCACCAGGCCCGCTGCGCGCGTGGAGGACTTTTCAAAGTGTCCGGCCAGGTAGTCCACAAAGGCGCGGACCCGGGCCGACACCTGGTGCCGCTGCGGATAGACCGCATGGATGTCGGCCGGCGGGGTCTGGTAGTTTTCCAGCACCTGGCGCAGCCGGCCGCTGCGCAGGTAGCGCGCGATGTCCCACTCGGCCCGCATCACGATGCCGTGTCCCGCCAGTGCCCAGTTGACGGCAATCTCGCCGTCGCTGGTGCTCAGGTTGCCGCGTACCTTCACCGTCTCCGTCCGCTTGCCTGAGCCGAGGCGCCAGATGCCATAGGCCTCATCGCCCTGGCGTATGCCTATGCAGTTGTGCTGCGTGAGGTCGTGCGGCGCCCTGGGTGTGCCGTGCCTGGCCAGGTAAGCGGGCGCGGCGCACAGCAGGCGCCGGTTCGGGGCCAGCTTGCGGGCGATCACGCGGGCCTCGGGCGGCTCGCCAAAACGTACACACACGTCAAACGTGTCGTCGCTGACCGGCGGCGGGTTGACGCTGAGCTGGAGCTGGATCTGCATGTCCGGATGCAGCTTCACGAAGCCGGAGATCAGCGGCGCAATGTGGCTGCGGCCAAACCCCAGGGTGGCATTGACGCGTAGCAGGCCATGGGGCGCAATTGCGGCGCTGGAGACCAATTGCTCCATGTCGTCAATTTCAGCCAGGATACGCCGTGCGTGGCTCAGGTAGATCTCGCCTTCAGGCGTGGGGCTGATACGGCGTGTGGTGCGGTTGAGCAGTTGCACGCCCAGCCGCACCTCCATCTGTGCCAGGCGCTTGCTGATGGCCGGCGTTGTCACGTCCAGCTCGCGTGCCGTGGCTGAGAAGCTTCCGCAACGCGCCAGCAGGCTGAAAAAGGCCATCTCGGAAGGGGCGGAGGCAGGCGTGCTCATTATTAACTCAAAGTAAACAATGAGATAACTTTAATGTGTTCTGTTGAACGCGGCAATCGATAAAGTTCTTCTTCACCGCATACCGATTCAAAGGAAACCTGATGAAGATTTACAAGATTGCCTGCATCCCCGGCGACGGCATTGGCAAGGAAGTTATTCCCGCCGGCCAGCAAGTGCTGCAGGCCCTGGCCGCCACGCAAAACTTCGGCTTTGCCTTCACGTCCTTTGGCTGGGGTGGCGACTGGTTCCGCCAGCACGGTGTGATGATGCCCGACGACGGTCTGGACGCCCTGCGCGGCATGGACGCCATCCTGTTCGGTTCGGCAGGCGACCCGCACATTCCCGACCACATCACGCTCTGGGGTTTGCGCCTGAAGATCTGCCAGGGCTTCGATCAGTACGCCAATGTGCGGCCCACGCGCATCCTGCCCGGCATCGACGCGCCACTCAAACGCTGCACGGCCAAGGACCTGGACTGGGTCATTGTGCGTGAAAACTCCGAGGGCGAGTACGCCGGCGTCGGCGGCCGCGTGCATCAGGGCCACCCGATCGAGGTGGCCACCGACATGTCCATCCTGACGCGCGCCGGAGTTGAGCGCATCATGCGTTTTGCGTTCCGGCTGGCGCAGTCCCGTCCGCGCAAGCTGCTGACCGTGGTCACGAAATCGAACGCCCAGCGTCACGGCATGGTCATGTGGGACGAGATCGCGCTACAAATCAGCAAAGAGTTTCCGGACGTCACTTGGGACAAGGAGCTGGTCGACGCCTGCACCGCCCGCATGGTGAATCGGCCCGCCTCGCTGGACACCCTGGTGGCGACCAACCTGCATGCTGATGTGCTGAGCGACCTGGCCGCCGCGCTGGCCGGCAGCCTGGGCATTGCGCCCACCGGCAACATCGACCCCGAGCGCCGCTACCCGTCGATGTTCGAGCCCATCCACGGCTCGGCTTTCGACATCATGGGCCAAGGCCTGGCAAATCCGGTCGGCACCTTCTGGAGCTGCGTCATGCTGCTTGAGCACCTCGGTGAGAGCAAGTCGGCGCAGCGCCTGATGCAGATCATCGAGACTGTCACCGCCAACCCGGCCCTGCATACGCGCGACCTGGGCGGCAATGCCAGCACCGCCGAAGTCACCGACGCGGTTTGCGCGCTGTTGGGCGAGAAACAGCAGGTACGCGCGGCCTGAAACATTTCCCGAGCTATTCACATAAAAGAAGGAGACAACAGCATGAAACTGGACATCAAGCAATGGATAGGCATCGCCTGCCTGGTTGCGGCGCCCGCTGTCATGGCGCAGGCCTGCCCAGACAAAAACCTGCAGTACTGGCAGGCCTTTCCACCCGGCGGCGAGTCGGACCTGTCGGCGCGCCACCAGCAGATGGTGCTGAAGAAAAAGTGCGCGGCGATTGAGACCATCATCCAGTACAAGGCCGGCGCAGGCGGTGCACTGATGTGGTCGCAGATGAACAGCCTGCCTGGCGACGGGTTCAACATCGTGGGCATCAACCTGCCGCACATCGTGTTCCAGCCCATCGAAGGCCTGGTGCAATACAAGACGCAGGACATCACACCGGTTTTCTGGTTTCACTACACGCCTGACATCCTGGTGGTGCCCGAGCAGAGTCCGATCAAGAACTTTGCCGACTTCATCAAGGCCGCCAAGGCCGATCCCGGTAAGCTCAGCCTGGGCGGTTCCGGCCAGAACTCGGCCAACCATGCGGCGCACGAGCGCATGAACGCGGCCTTCGGCATCAAGACGATTTACGTGCCATTCAAGGGAACGGGTGACATGGCCACATCCGTCATGGGGGCACAGGTGGACGGAGCGATGACCTACACCGCGTTTGCCATCAACAACAAAACCCGCATCAGGCCGCTGGCCGTGGCCATGGAAAAGCGCCACCCGCTGATGCCTGAGGTACCCACCTTCAAGGAGCTGGGCGTGGATTGGGTCGACGGTGCTTATCGCGGCATCGGCGTGCCAAAAAACACATCTCCCGAGGCCCGCAAGAAGATTTCCGACATATGGGCCGCACTGAACAACGATCCCGAGATGAAAGAACTCGCAGCCAAGAGCGGCTTCGAACTGGTCAACGTGGGCCTGGACCAGATGGACGCGTTCATGAAAGACAAGACCCGCCTGTACACGGAAGGTGCGCAGCGGCTGGGCCTGGGCAAGAAGTAGGCAGCCTGGCCGCTCGCTGACAGGCTGGACCGCCAAGCAGCCGGGTTACCGGCGGGTTACGGCGGCACAATATGGGGCAGGAGACATTGAATGACTGCACCCGATCCCGCCACCCAGCCGCGCCAGTTTCTCGAGCATCTGTACAACGCCGCCGTCACGCGGGCCCTGCCGCTGCACAACACAGCGGCCTGCTTGCCCAAGCCGCCCAAGGGCCGCACCATCGTCATCGGCGCCGGCAAGGCCGGCGGCTCCATGGCGCAGGCTGTCGAAGCGCTGTGGCCGGCTGATGCGCCGCTCGAAGGCCTGGTGGTCACGCGTTACCACCACATTCCGCCACGCCCCGCTGGCCTGCCGCAGCGCATCGAGATTGTCGAAGCGGCGCACCCGGTGCCCGACGCAGCCGGCCTGGCCGCAGCGCAGCGCATTCTCCAGATGACGCAGGGTCTGACGAAGGATGACCTGGTGCTGTGCCTGATCTCGGGCGGTGGCTCGGCCCTTCTCACCTTGCCCGCTGAGGGCTTGAGCCTGGAAGACAAGCAAGGCATCAACAAGGCCCTGCTGAACAGCGGCGCCAACATCAGTGAGATGAACTGCGTGCGTAAACACCTGTCACGCATCAAGGGCGGGCGCTTGGCCGCGGCCTGCGCCCCGGCGCGCGTGGTGACATTGACCATCAGCGATGTGCCGGGCGACGACCCTTCCATCATCGCCAGCGGACCCACGGTGCCTGATGCCAGCAGTTGTGCCGACGCGCTGGCCATTCTCAAACGTTATGGCATTGCCGTTCCGGCGGAGGTGTTGTCGCGGCTCGAAAGCGGGGCGCTGGAAACGCCCAAGCCAGGCAACCCGGCGTTCGAAGGGCACGAAGTCCAAATGATCGCCACGCCCCAGCAGTCGCTGGAGGCCGCGGCCGCGGCGGCACGCGCGGCAGGGCTGGCGGCGCATATCCTCAGCGACGAAATGGAAGGCGAGTCCCGCGAAGTCGGCAAGGTGCATGCGGCGCTGGCACGCGCCGTGGCGCTGCGCGGTCAGCCCTTCAGCAAGCCCTGCGTGATCTTGAGCGGCGGCGAAACCACCGTGACGATCAGGCCCCGGCAACCCGGCGACGCCAAAGGCCGCGGCGGGCGGGCCGGCGAGTTCTGCCTGGGTCTTGCGCTGGCCTTGCAAGGCCAGCCCGGCGTGTATGCGCTGGCGGCCGACACCGACGGCATCGACGGTGTGGAAGACAACGCTGGCGCCTATGTAGCACCCGACACCCTGCAGCGCGCTGCGGCGAAGGGCATGAAGATCAACGGCTTCCTGGACCGCAACGATGCCTATGGCTACTTTGAACCGCTGGGCGACCTGGTGGTAACTCGCCCCACGCACACCAACGTCAATGACTTCCGAGCGCTATTGATTTTGTAGCTGCTTGTGCCCGTAGAATAAGGGCTGGCGTCACTTTTTCTTCAGGATTTGGCTGGCACGGAGGCAAGCGAAGCCCGCTCGCAGTTGCAAAAGTCAATGCGCCGGCATGTCCGCACTGCGGCACCGCGCGCGAATTTGCTGGGCAGCTGCCCCTCTTTTTTAACCCGGCACCCCGGGCCGCCGACTGCTGAACTTGGCCAGGTAGGCCTCCAGCAGGTCGGGCTCTATCGGCTTGGTCAGGTGCGCGTCAAAGCCAGCTTCTGCAGTGCGCGTTCTGTCGCGCTCGGCGCCCCAGCCAGTTAGCGCAACGATAGCGACCGACGCAAAGGCCGGGTCGGCGCGCAGCGCGCGCGCAACGCCAAAACCATCCAGAACGGGCAGACCCAGGTCGAGCAGCACCACGTCGGGCTTGAAGCTGCGCGCCATTTCCAGCCCTTTCATGCCATCGGCCGCGCCGGCGGCCTCATAGCCCATGGCATCCAGCAGGGCGAGCAGGGTGGCCAGCCCGTCCTTGTTGTCTTCAACCACCAATACCCGGGTCTGGGTCGCCACGGGCGAATGGGTTGGCGCAGGGGCCGCCTGTGCCATCGGGTGCGGGCCGCGCTCGACAAGCGGCAGTTCAACCGCAAAAGTGCTGCCCTGGTCCAGCCCTTCGCTGAACACGCGTACGCTGCCCTGGTGCATCTGCACCAGCGTTTTGACCAGCGCCAGCCCAATGCCCAGGCCGCCCTGCGCGCGGTCGGCGGTGTGGCTGAGCTGAGTGAACATCTGGAAAAGCTGGCCTTGTTCGCCCGCCGGGATACCGATGCCGTTGTCGATCACTTCAAGCACCGCCATACCGCCCGAGCGCCGCACGGCCAACTGTATGTGGCCGCCGTCGGGCGTGTATTTGGCGGCGTTGGCGAGCAGATTTCCTATCACCTGCACCATGCGCGTGGGATCAGCGTGTAGCCACAGGTCTTCCTCGCCAGGCCGTACTTCCAGGCGGTGTCCCGCCGTTTCCATGGCGGGGCGGGCCGATGCCGCCGCCTGCTGCATCAGGTCGCTCACCAGCACCGGTTCGGGCTTGAGGTGAATCAGGCCGCGGTTGATGCGCGAAAGGTCAAGCAGGTCGTCGATCAGCCGCGCCATCAGGCTGACCTGCCGGTCAATCACCTCGTTTGCCTTTTCAGAATAGCTGTGATCCCCGTTTTTGCTTTTGCGCAGCATGGCAATCGCGTACTTGATGGGCGCCAGTGGGTTGCGCAACTCGTGCGCCAGTGTGGCCAGAAACTCGTCCTTGCGCCGGTCCTGCTCGCGCAGCATAGCGTTATCGCGCACGCGCTCAATGTGCGCCCAGCAGCGGTCTACCACTTCCTCAATGATCGCAATTTCGGCAAGTGTCCATTGGCGCGGCGTAGCCTGGTGCACGGCCATCAGCGCCACCAGCCGGCCTTCCTTTACCAGGGCGGTGCACACCACGGCCCGGATGCCAATGGCCTTGAACATGCGCGCGCCGCCTTCTTCGCCCAGCTCTTTGTCGACGTCGTGCACCACGAGGTGTTGACCCCGCCGCAGGTTCGAGGTGGCCAGCGGGCCGAAAAGATCCAGAGAATACACACCGGCGCTGCTGGCAACGCCCTCCATCGACCAGTCGTTGCGGATGGTGAAGCGATTGCTGTCGGCTTCTACATCCGCGTAGGCGCACCGCGTTGCGCCCAGGTGTTGCCCCAGCATGCGGGCGGTGACTTGCATAAGTTCACCCGCGTCTGTCAGGGGGCGTGTGGCCTGGCCGAGCCGGTCCAGAAACTGGAGGCGTTCTTCGCTGGCTTTCAGGGCTTCTTCTGCGCGTTTGCTGTCCGTAACGTCCACGCAAAAACCGACCCATTCCCGCAGGGCGCCGTCTTCGAGCACGGGCGCTCCCTCGGCCGTCACGTTGCGGTAGATGCCGTCACGGCGCCGCAGCCGGTAGGCCAGTTCAACCGTCCTGCCCGAGCGCACCCCCTGTGTCCAGGTGCTGCGCACCCCGGGCTGGTCTTCGGGGTGAATGGCGTTGAGCCAGCCCCAACCCGCGCACTCATCGAAGGTCTGACCCGTGAAGGCTTCCCAGGAAGGATTGCGCGCCACCACGGCACCGTCTGCGGCCGTGTACCAGACCACCACAGAACTGGCAGTGGCCAAGGTGCGCATCCGCGCGTCGTTGGAGGGCGAGTTGTCTTCCGGCGGATGCGGCGAATTCATGGGAGGCATGATGCCATGGCGCGCCAAAAACCTGCTGTAGGCCAATGCCGTGTGTCGCGGGCGCCGCCGTTTCCCTTCGCCCACGTGGCCAACAATCTCGATGTGCTATTGATTTTATAGCTATATGCGCACGTGTGATATGGGCTAGCGCCACATTCTTCTAAAGAACATTTGTGTACGGGAAAGGCAGCAGTAGTCGGCGCCGGTGTCGTTGGCCCCGGTGGCGCCACGCACGGCTTCAGGTCGCCAGCTTCTCCCAGGTCAAATCGAATTTCAGCAAGTACTTGCGCAGGCGGTCCGCGTCGTTCACCACGCTGCGCTGCGTGCGCGAGATGTTGAACAGCGCCCGACCGGCGTCACTCAGCGACGCGCTTTTGCGGCAAACCTCGATCACGGCCTGCAGCTGCAGCTGTTCAAAGTAATCGAGTGCATCCGCAGCGTTTCCCATCAATTCGGTGAGCGATACGGCGGCAGCACCGGTTTCCGGGGGCGCTGCCTGCCATTGCCAGCGTAGTCGCGCGATCTCCGCCTCCACCAGGCGTGCGCCGATGCGGCCGTTGTCGCCCAGCGTGGCAAGGCGCGTGATGGATGCGCTGAGGTCGCGGAAATTGCCGGTCCAGACGGCCTCCCCTGATTGCGCGAAGCGCAAATAAGCTGCGCGGGCCTCGGTGGTCATGCGGGTTTTTCGGCCCAGGTCTTCAGACGCGAGCATGAGCTGGTGGTCCATGTTGGGTTCGATGTCTTCGCGGCGCTGGCTCAGGCCCGGCAAGGTGTAGGTCCACAGATTGATACGCGCAAACAGGTCTTCGCGAAAACGCCCGCACGCCACTTCCGAACGCAAGTCCTTGTTGGTGCCCGCGATCAACTGGAAACTGCTTTCGACCTCCTTGTCTGCGCCGACGGGCAGGAAGCGCTTTTCTTCCACCGCTTTGAGCAGCATGGCCTGTTCGTCCAGGCCCAGCTCGCCGATCTCGTCGAGAAAGAGCACACCCTTGTCGGCGGTGCGCAGCAGGCCAGGGCGGTCGCTTGCAGCGCCGGTGAAGGCTCCCTTTTTATGGCCGAACAAGGCGGAGCCCGCGCCGTCGCCATGCAAGGTTGCGCAGTTCACGTCCACAAAGCTGCCGCTGACCTGGTGGCGCGACTTTTTGAGCTCGAAGATGCGCCGCGCCAGCATTGACTTGCCGGCGCCGGTGGGCCCGGTTAGCAAGATGGGCGCTTTGCTCTGCACGGCAATGCGCTCTATCTCCTCGATCAGCGTGTTGAAGCGCGGGTTGCGTGTGGCGATGCCGCTTTTGAGGAAGGAAACAGCATCTTGCTGCGCCACTGCGAGCCGCGCATTGATTGCGTCATAGCGCGAGAGGTCCAGGTCGATCAGCTCATAGCTGCCTACGCCCTGGCCTTGCCGGCCCCTGGGCGGAGCCGTCTGTAGCAGTACACCCGGAATAAAACGCGCCTCGACCAGCAGGAACAGACAGATCTGCGCCACGTGGGTGCCGGTCGTGATGTGTGCCCAGTACTCTTCGCGCTCGGTGTCGAAAGGGTAGGCACGTATCCAGTCATACAGCGCGCCATAAACTTCGCCGAAATCCCAAGGGTTGGCCAGTGCCATCTCGACCAGGCGAACCTCGGTGCCGGGAGAAAGCTGAACCAGGTCGTCCCGAACCCGTTCGGCCAGCGCCTTGTTGCGCGGGTCGTGCATCAGCTCCAGCCGGTCGACGATCAGGTCCTCATGCTGCGCGATCGATACCGTCGGCCGCCACTTCTCCCAGCGTGCCGCACTCAGGCCCGAATCAAGCTGCGTGCCCAGGAAACCCATCACCACTTTTTTCTTCATATTTCTAATGTACTAGCTTT
>NZ_JBDTTH010000048.1:0-32241 GCF_039930745.1 Polaromonas sp.
TTGCTCTTGGCCCACCCTATTTCTGAACGATGCACTTCGTACTTGAATCCGCCTCCTAAATTCACTATTTCCGGACAGCCGCGGCGGCGGGCGCCGTGTCGGGCACGCCCCCGCCCATGCTCCAGAGCTGGTTGAGTTTGACCAGTTCTTCATCGAAACGCAGGTTGACGCGTTTTTTCTCCGCGTCCTGCTCGGCGATAAAGCGTTTCTGCACGGCCACACTGCCGTCGTTTTCTTCGAGCTTGCGTTTGAGCGTTGGCGGTGCCTTGGCGGGATCGGACTTGTAAAACTCCAGATCCGTGTCGATGGCCTTGCGCTGCTCGGCCAGTTCGGTCGTGCGCTTGCTGGCGGCCTTGATCACCGCCTCAATCTGTTCCAGCGCTTCGGCGCGCTCCCTGTTGTGCACAGCTCGGCTGGGATAACGCAGCAGCAGGGCGCGGTCGCGGCGTTTTTCTTCCGCTTCGCGGGCCCGTGCTTCCGTGACCGCCTTGTCTTTTTGCTCCTGTTCAGCGCGTTCTTGCGCGGTCAGCGAGGGCCCTACAACGCGCTTGACGGTGCCCGAAGGGTTGATTTCGCGCTGGGGGCGGTCCACGCATTCGGCAATCGGCCGGTCAGCGGTGATTCTGCGGCCCTTGCCGTCGACACAGCTGTAAATACCCTGGGCCTGAACGGCGCCGCCCAAGCTGGCCGCCAGGACGACCCACGTCACACCCAACATCCGCTGAACATGTGTTTGCAATAACAACAAAATACCCTTAATTGACGCCGTAGCGCTGCCGGTAGGCCAGCACATGCTGGTAATGAACCTGAAGCGAATCGCCGGCTTGCGGCTCCCCCGTGCCCTGTGGCGCCTGATTCGCTTCAGCCAGATACTGCAGTAAGTCGGTCAATCGGGCAATCGCGAAAACGTGGAGACCCAGCTGATTCGTAACATATTGCACGGCACTGTAGCTCACGTCCTGGCCGTTTTCCATCGCCTTTTCCTGGCGGTCCAGCGCAATGGCCACCGCATGGGGAATGGCACCCGCCGCCCGGATGATCGCGATCGACTCGCGCGTGGCCGTGCCGGCAGAAATCACGTCGTCGATGATCAGCACCCGCCCCTTGACCGGTGCGCCGACCAGCGTGCCGCCCTCGCCATGGTCCTTGGCTTCCTTGCGGTTATAGGCAAAAGGCACGTTGCGGCCCAGCCGCGCCAATTCCACCGCCACCGCCGCAGCCAGCGGAATGCCCTTGTAGGCCGGGCCAAAAATCATGTCGAACTGCAGGCCACGCGTTTTCTCTTCGAGCAGCAGGCCGCGCGCATAAAATTGCGCCAGCCGGCCCAGCTTGGCGCCGTCGTCAAACAGCCCCGCATTGAAAAAATAGGGGCTCAGGCGTCCGGCCTTGGTCTTGAACTCGCCAAAACGCAGCACGCCTGACTCGATGGCAAACTGCACGAATTCCTGCGCCAGCTCATGGCTTTCAGCGCTTTGGCTGCTGTTGTTTTGTTTTTGCCCTGGCGCGACCGTTGGGGTGCTCATTGGAGATGTCCTTGTTTAAATTGACCAGCCTGAACCTCAATGGCATCCGCTCTGCCGCCACCAAAGGCATGCCGGAGTGGGTGGCCCAGACCCAACCGGATTGTATTTGTGTGCAGGAACTCAAGGCCCAGGCAGCCGATGTGGCGGGCCGCTTCGAGGAAATCGCAGGGCTCAAGGGGCATTTTCACTTTGCCGAAAAAAAGGGCTATTCCGGCGTCGCCGTCTACAGCCGCCATGAGCCCAGTGACGTGATCACCGGCTACGGTTCGCATGAGTTTGACGCCGAAGGCCGGTATGTGGAGCTGCGCTTTGACCGCCCTGGCCGCAAGCACGCGCCCAGACTGTCCATCATCAGCTGCTACTTTCCCAGCGGCTCCTCCGGCGAAGAGCGGCAGGCCGCCAAGTTCCGCTTCCTGGCGGAGTTTTATCCTTACCTGGCCAAACTGAGGGAAACCCGCGACTTCGTGCTGTGCGGCGACATCAACATCGCGCACCAGGAAATCGACCTGAAGAACTTCAAGGGCAACCGCAAGAACAGTGGCTTTCTGCCTGAAGAGCGCGCCTGGATGACCGAACTGCTGCGCGACGCAGAAGCGGCAGAAGAAGCGTTGGAAGAGCTGACCGAGGGCACGGGCCAGACCGCGGTGAAAGCCACGCGCGGCGGTGGCATGGTCGATGTGTACCGCAAGCTGCAGCCCACCACCACCGACGAAGCCTACACCTGGTGGAGCAACCGCGGCCAGGCCTATGCGAAAAATGTCGGCTGGCGGCTGGACTACCACCTGGCCACGCCGGCCGTGGCGGCCCTGGCCCAAAGTGAAACCATCTACAGGACGCAGCGCTTTTCTGACCATGCGCCCATCACCGTTGATTACGACCTGAGCTTGTAGGCGCATCAACCGATATGAAGTCATTCCAAGCAATCTGCGGGCTGTCAATACAGAGCTAGATTCGGACACAGCCGCCAACGCAAAAAACAGATTTCCCACGAAAGTCATCCATGAACAATGAACATACGAAACCGGACCTGAGCCAGGATTACTTTCAATCTCTGGTGGATTTCGGCGCCGCGACCGCCCGCGTTCCGGCCCGTTTGAAATTGATTGCCGACGGCGAGCAATTGACGCGCTTCTTCGTGCATTACGCATCCTGGAACAGCCGATTTGCAAATGGCGTTTCTGCGCTTGTCAGTCTGATCGGGGAGAGAAGGGATCTCTTTCAGGAGAAAGGCTTTCCGCGCGCCGTCGCCGACAGAAGCAACTTCATTGCAAGTTACATCTTCGACGCCGCGCGCGACGAGTACAACGACCATATCAATCCAATCCGCGATACGCATCGCTGCATGGCCCAGGCGTCGCTGATCAGCATGTCGGCGTTCTACGGCCTTGGCGATAAAGTGCTCGATGAAACCGAACCTCCTGCGCTGCAGAAAGTGAACGCATCGGTGCTGCCCGGCTACACAGGCCAGGGGCGGTCTGCCGACGACGACGTGGGACGTGTATTTGCCGGTATTGGCTACCACCTCGGCTCGGAACTGCTGGCCGACAGCGAATTTTCGGTCATCGATGAATACCTGCGCCAGAACCGGGACGAGCTGGTCCAGCACCTGATGCGCTCAACGGTCGAACTGGCCGGCGGCAAGCACCGCTGCTATGCCTGGGTCGGCGTCCATAGCGGCCATGGCGGTGGTGTGGAGGCCGACCATTTTGACTACGCCCTGTCGGGCGCACGCGCAGCGTTGAAATACCTGGTGGGCGATCGCAGAAAAGAGGCTCTTGCTTCGCTGGCAGAAGGCTTCCTCGCCTTCGAGAAAGACCACGCCCTCTTTTTCTCGGTTAGGGATGAAGGAAGCGCTGAATAAGTCCTTGCGGAGGCGCGGCAGCGGGATCGGGATGGGATGCAAGGCGGATGTCGCAGGCAATAGCTGGCCATTGGCAAGAAGTTCAACGCCGCAGACCGCCCGAGCCCGGTTGATCGCGCGCCGCAGGGGACTTGTTCAGCGCTTCCTCAAAGCCCCTTGGCCAATTCCGCCACGGACTGGGCATCCGGCAAATGGGACAGCGCCCCGATCAGGGAGTCCTTCACCTGCTCGAGCAACTCGGCCACCCGCGCGTCCGCCACGCCTGCGGTGGCGGCAAGTTTGCCAACATGGCTGCGCTCGGCGTCGCTCAGGGCTCCGTCGGCGTAGCCAGTCGCAAAACACATCAAAACCAGTTGCTCGGCAAACCCGGCGTCGCCCGAAGCCTTCTTGAGCAGAGACTCGCCGGACCCGGCCAGAGCCCCTACTTCGCTGAACGGCGGCAGGCCCTGGACGCCGGAGCCCTCGTAAAACCGTCGGATCAGTGCTTCCTCCTCCGGCCGCACGCCGTCGACGTGCGCGGTGGACAGCATGCAAGCGGCCAGCGCCAGAACCTGGTCCTTCGACATCGCATCCCCTTGAACAATTCCCATGGTCATCTCCGTGTGTTAAGTGGTTAGCGCCCGAGCGCGCGTACGCGCGCCTCGCGCAAATTTTTCTGAATGTCGCTCACCGCCATCTTGCGAAACCGCTCTGGTAGCAAGGAGCGTCGCGACGTTTCCGAAACCGCCAGCAGTTCCATGAATTCGATCATGTCCTTCTCTTGCGGCGGCATGAAATCATCTCTGGCTTTGGCCAGTGCTTCCATGAAAGACAGGCTATCCTCACGTGCCTTGAACTCAAGCCCGAGCAGCGTCATGGCCTCCAGATCGGCATTAGAGTATCCCGCCAGACTTTCACACAATGTCTCAAGCGCCGGCATGTCAAAGGACGAAGTTCCATCGTAACGCCGGATGACCGTGGCAACAACCGCAGCACGTTCTTGCCTGGTTTCACAGTAGAAGAAGGGGATTTTTCTGTCCAGTCGCCCTGGCCGCTTGATGTCGGTGTCGAGCTTGTCTGGTCGGTTGGTCAGCATGACGAACAGCACCACGCCGCGATTCTCGGTATCGGACATGAATTCCTTGAGCCTGGCAATGACGCGCGAGCTGGTTCCGTCGTCCCCTCCCTCGCTGCCACCATTGCCAAAACTGCGGTCACCCTCGTCGATCAGCACGGCAATGGGCCCCATCGCCTTGACGGTTGCCAGCACACGCTCGAGATTTCTCTCGGTTGAGCCCACCCATTTGGAGCGAAAGTTCTTGAGCGCCACCGCCGACAAACCTGCTTCCTTGAGAAACGCCTTGATAACGAAGGTTTTGCCGGCGCCCATGGGACCTACAGCGAGCAGCCCCATGGGCGTGAGCCGCTTATCGCCGCGCTTCAGGTTTTGGGCGATCTCCATCAACTCTCCGGTGATGTGATCGGCTCCGCCAACAGCGGACAAGCCGTGCTTGGGTTCAACGAATTCGATCAGACCGGCGCATTCCTTTTCTATCAATTCACGCTTGCGAATGTGGATCAGCCGCAGCACGTCTTCGTCCGGGTCCTCGCAAGGCACGGCCTTCGCCGGTTCTACCAACGTGCCGATTTCTTCAGCGGTCATTCCCGCTGTAATGCCCGCGAACCGCTTGGCTCGCTCCGCAGCATCCGGAGCACCATGCAGCAGCTGCAAAATGAGCTTCTCGCGCTCAGCTTCCGACATCGAGCCGTTACCCGACGCGCGCATCAGGCTTTCAATCTGCACCACGCGCATGCCCGCCATGCGTTCGGCATACAGGGCGATCTGCCGCTCGGTCAGCCTGGGCGCAAACATGCGAACCACGTCCGCCCGTGCCTGCAAGTCGGGCATCGGGATTTCTATGGCCGCTACCTTCGGGTTGGACAGCAAAGACTGATTGAGCGAGCCTAGCGTCTCGACGACGATGAACGTGATGTTGTCGGCTGCGCTGAGCAGGCGATCAAGTGACCAGCGGTGAAACAGCGTGCCGACCTTGCGGTCATCCTGCGAGACGTAGCCGGCGTCGTCACCCGGCATGATGGCGTCCGCATACGGCACGAAAATAGCCGTTCCCTGAGAACTCCGCAAATGCCGCTCCAGACTGTGCAACTGGCCTACGAGATCGGCGCCGGCGTCAATATCAACGTGCCCCTTCAGGCATTGCACTCCGAATTCCGGCGAGACCTCGACCACTGTCCGCTTGGTCTCCTCGACAAACACCCCGGTCAGGAAGGCTTTCAGGTCCAACAGTTGCCCGTTGACCAAATAGATATCGAACACATTGCGGTAAAGGACGAATGTCGACGTCTCGCCGGCAAGGTACTTGTCCCGCACAACATCCGCCCAACCCGGCAGTTTCGGCTTGGTGGCCATAGGTGTGGGGGTCAGAGTGTTTTGCCGCCGGCTGCCGCCGCGGCATTGGCTTTCTTCATCTGCTCGAGCTGCGCGCGCGCGGTCACCGCTCCGGCAGTGCGGTTCAGGTTTTTCAACCGGGTATCCAGGTCAGATTCGCGCAATTCGCTTCCTAGCTTGGCCTCCGCCACCCGTCCCTTGATGTGATCGCGCACGCCGGCAAGCGCCTGCACCTCGGCATCAATCGACAGCCCGTCCAACGACTCCTGGATTTTCAGTCGCGCTTCGGCGCTCTGGAATTTGGCAATCATGCGGTCTTTCTCGGCTTTCAGCCGGTCGATCTCGCTCTTCATCTCAAGCAGCGAGGCCTTGGCCTCTTCAGCATCCTTGTCCGCCTCCGAGAAGTCGCTGTCCAGGTGAGCAATTTCTTCGCCGAGAGCATTCTTCTTCTGGATAAGGACCAGCGCCAGATCATCCTGGTTGGTGGCTAGCGCCGCGCTGAGCTGCTGGTCGACCTTTGCCAGGTCTGCCCTCGCGGTCTGCAGCCGTCCCTCAATGTCCAGCTTTCTTGCAATGATCCGCCCTGAAGCCTGCTTCAACTTCGCGTACTTCTCGATCATCGACTGAATCGAGTTTTGGTACGCGATTTCGGGGTGTTCCTTCTCGATATCCGTCACCCAAAGGGCAATGAAGCCGGTCCAGAGATTCCACAAGCGACCCACGATTAAATTGTTAGCCATGATCTTCCTCTTCACTTCCGTTGGTTGACAGATTACCGCCGCCCGGACAGGGCGGCCCACATACACACCCCGTCCGTGGACGGATCATTCCCGGCTTCCGACAGCCCGGCTCACTTTGGCCGCCTCCGGCACCCCGTCGAGCCTGGAAGGCAGGCTGGTCATCGATTTCAACCCGAAAGCTGCCTCGACATCCACCGTTACTTCTTCCGCAGCCCGAAGCTTGGCGACCGACTCCTCCAGCAAGGCGCCCAGGTCGCCGGAGCCTGGGGAGGCCAGCACCATCTGGTACACCTCTTCCATCCGCATTGGCATGGACACCAGGTTTGCCTCCAGGATGCTGCGGCGTGAAATCATGCGCGCCTGCCGCGCCAGTACCTCTTCATACTCCGCCCTGGCGCGCCTGAACTGCTGCTCCTCCGCGCCGCCCGTCCCGCCCTTCTGCAACTTTTGCTCGACACCCCGCAGTTTGCGCTCTGCCACCCCGGCGAGGTCATTGACGTCCTGTTGGCTCATGGCGGCGTCGCTCAGGCACATCGCCAGGTAGCTCACACACAAATCTTCCAGTTGCTCCACTTCCCGCCCGGTCAACGCGGTGCTGGTGTCTGCTGCGGTCCGGTACAGCGACTGCACGCGCTCGCTCATCTGCTGGTAGTTCCCGAGGTAACTCGATCCACCGTGCTGCGCAATTTCTTCCAGAAGGCGTTCGCGCCTGGCTTTGCGCAGGCGCCGACGCGTATCTTCGTCTGCAACCTTGCGAAAGGACGGCAAGCCCGGCACGATGGCCAAGCCCAGGACTTCCAGCGCGGCGATGCCCAGCATCACCAGCGCCAGGGCATCCCAGCCCAAGGGAAGCGACGCAAGCACGCCGATGGCAGCCCCCCCCAGCACCATGGCCTGGTTGAAGGGGTGCGTCAGGAACGCAAGCCAGTAACGCGTTTCCTGGCTCACACCGTCAACCGGACATTGCCGGGTCCGTTGGTTGCGCGCAGATGCCCGACGATCCGGTCGTGCATTTCCCTTACTTGCGCGCCCATCAGCCACGCCTGGCCTCTCGGCTGGCGCTCGAAAATGTCGAAGTCGTCGATGATGCGGGCCGGCTGGGTGGACAGGACGATGACACGGTCCCCCAGTAGCAGCGCCTCGGTCACATCGTGGGTGACAAACAGGATCAGGCAGGGATGCGCCTGGTTCAGACGGCTCAGCAAGGTCTGCATGGTCGCGCGCGTCTGCGCATCAAGCGCACCGAACGGTTCGTCCATCAGCAGCACCTTGGGCCGCAGCACCAGCGCGCGGGCCAGCGCGACGCGCTGGTTTTGCCCGCCAGAAAGCTGGGACGGATACTGGTCGCGCTTGTCGGCAAGGCCCACTTCCCCAAGCATCTGGTCCACCCGCTCATGCGCTTCCTTGAGAGGAACCTGGCGTTTCCACTCCGCGAAACGAAAAGGGTAGAGCACGTTCTCGCGCACGGTCAGGTCGGGTCGATTGGCATAGTGCTGGAAGACCATGACCGCATCGGGATGCTGTCCTGTGCAAGCCTGCCCCTCGATCTCGACGGTCCCGGAAGTAGGCGTCTTGACGTTCCATGGACGGACGCCGCCCAACATCCGAAGCAAGGTTGATTTGCCGCAACCCGACGGACCAAGCAGCATGTTGATCGAAGGGCGTTCGAAAGTCAGGTTGATGTTGTCCAGCACGCGCAATGTGCTGCCGTCCGGCTGCGGGTACTCTTGCACAATGTCGACGGCCGACACCAGCGGACTCGACTCGGCTTTGGCTTTTTGCGCCGCGCTCATACCGTCTCCCATCTGTAGAGTCTGCGTTTGAGCCACATGAGAAACTGATATGTCAACAACGCCACGGCAATGATGACGATGATGCCGGCAAAAACCTGGTCCATGGCGCTGAGCCGCCTGGCGTTGGCGATCAGTTGCCCCAACCCCTCCTGCGCGTTGACATATTCGGCCACGGTGATGTAGGTCCAGCTGACCGAGACACCCACGATAATTGCATCCATGATGCGCGGCATGGCCAGAGGCACCAGCACCCTGGTGATGCCTTCCCATTGCGTGGCCCCGATGTCCTGGGCGCTGATCAGGTAACCCTCGGGCACCGAACGCACGGCATCGCGCACCAGGGGCGTCAGGTACACAATGGAGCCGACAAACAGAAACGCGATTTTCATGAATTCACCGATGCCGAACCACATCACCATGATCGGCAACAGCGCGGCCACCGGGGCCGAGCGAAACGGGTCAACCAGCGGCGAGAAGACCGCGTTGACTTTGGGTGAGGCGCCCATGAGAACACCCAGCGGAATACCGATGACCATCACCAGCAGCGAGGCCGTTGCCACCCGACCGACCGACCACATGGTCGCGACTGCCAGCTGGCTCTTGCCTTCATACCAGGCCAGATAAGACATGGCCTCGGCCACGGCCCATGGAGAAGGCAATTGGTTCTTGCTCAACAGTCCGGACGCCGACAGCACCGACCACAGAACCAGAACGGTCAGGATGCTGCCCAACCCCAGCAACCGCCTTTGCATCGGGCTCAGCGCCCGATACGGGTTCCAGAACTGGTTCACTTGCCAAACACAGCCAGCCGGGTTGAACGATTCAATCCGCGGCACTCATCGAGGCTCATGTCAGAGGCAGCTGGGTTGCGTTCGTCGCAAAGCGGACGTGCTGAGCCATAACCCGTCACCCGCAGACGGGATCGGGAAATTTCCCACTGCTTTTCCAGATAGCTCGCCACCGCTTTTGCGCGGGCCTGCGACAGCGCTTCGTTGACGGAAGCCGCACCAACCGAATCGGTGTTGCCGCTGAGTTCGAAATAGGCGCTGCCGTTGTTTTCGATGAACGGCACCATTTCCTTGTCGATCACCAGTTGCGCCCGCTTGGACAGCTCGGCTGACCCCGAAGCGAAGGTCACAGATACCGGCTTCGTTACCACCGCTTGCGCCGCCATGGCAGTTGTGCGCCCTTGCTCCGAAAAGGTCTCCACTGGACGCGCGGCGCTGGCTTGTGCCTGCGTGTTGCGCTGCAGCGCAGCCTTGATGAACCGGTAGTCAAAACTGTCCTGCGGTGTGATCACGGGAGATTTTGGATTCGCCAGCGACCCTTCCGCCCGGTAAATCTGGTCAAAGCGCGAATAAACGCGCTCATAGTGGTTCACACCACCGGCCAACCCGAGCGCGCGCGCGTTGTCCGACAGGTCGGTCCACAGCAAATTGCCGAACAGGCCCTTGACGAAAGGCTTGCCTTCCTTGCTGCCCAACAGCTTGAAGTACTCCTCGGTCGCGATCAGCGCCTCGACAGCCTGGTCCGGCTTGGCTTTGGCGGCTGTTACGCCCTCGAGCCAGCCATCGACAAACTTCTGAAACACCTCCACGTTCTCGGGTTTGGCCAGCTCACGCTGGTCACACACGATCACGTCATAAATCAAATTCGTCGCGGTTTTGGTCGAATAGATGACGTGTGCCCCTTTCACGTCGCGAACCGCGAGCGCCAGGTCCGGGTCCCACAACACTGCAGCGTCCACGTTACCCGCAACGAACGCTGCGCGGACACCGGCCGTGCCTTCGTCGGCCTTGATGAAGATGGGTTTGATCTGTTTCTTCGCACGCGCGGTCAATGAAGAGTTGTCAATCGCGTCGATGAGCATGCCGTGCGAGGGTGTGTACTGCAACAGGGCGACAGTCTTGCCTGCCAGATCTTCGATTTTCTGAACCGATGCATCGCGCGCAATGACCGCATCAGCGCCCTGTGTGTTGTCAACAATCACGACCGCCTTTGCGTCATGACCGGAATTGCGCAGATTGGGATGTTCCTGAGCCCAGAAGTCGGAAGTACGCCATGCGCACTGTGCTGCCTTCGACTCAAAAAGTGTCGTCAGCGTGGGGATGTCGTCATTGATCACGAACTCAACATTCAACCCCTGCTGGGCATAGATGGACCCAGGCTGCGTTCTGAGACTGTTTCCGTTGGCCACCAGCGCCGGCGCGTAGCCGTGAAAACTGACGAGGCTGACGCGCAGCGGATTACCGGGGCTACCCAACTTCCCGGACGAAGGCCGTGGCGCGGCCGCCTTGCTGTCACCAGCTGCTACCGCCTGTGTTTTTGCACCATCGGAGGCCAGCTTGTCCTTGAGGAAAAAGTTCCATCCGACGGAACCGATCAGGCCCAGTGCAATCGTCGCCAGGAGGCCTTTTGTCAGGCCGGTCATTTTGTAAGCCATTTCGTGCTCTCCCTCAGTTAGTTGTATTGGAGCTAAATTGGGCAACCAGCGATCTGAAATCACCAGCGACCCGGGAAAGGCTTCCCAGTTCGCGCGTTGTGCGCTCTACTTGCGCCTGCAAAGCTGCCTCCAGGGTGGCGCTCTCCTGGGTGCCCCGCGCAATCTCGCGCGACAGCAGGCCTTCCAGTTCGCTCATCTGTCTTTTAATTTCAACCACGGATACCTCATGCTGTTGCCGTAGCCGCGCGATCTCAGCCCGGGTTTCCTGCTCAGCCAGTGCAATACTTGCGCGCAGGGCCGAAGCATGGGATTCGATGGCGGCTACTTTTGCAGAAGCATCCCGAATGGGGTCGCCAATTGCCCAGGTGTCGTCAGCCGCATCCATGGCCTGGATGGCCTGGCGCCGGGTACCGTCGTCCATTGCTTTGAGGCCCTCGAGCAGGCGAAGCAGGCGTTCAGCGGGATAAGGGGCTTTTGGCACAGCAGCGGCTTCGTATACCTGCGCGAGCGAAATTCCGGCGATTTCTTCTACCGAAGCAATCGTTCCATCGCCGAACGGGACATCTGTCGGAAGCTCTTCGTGGCCGGGTGAGTCTGTAGGCGGTGGTTCACCCCCCTCATTGCGGACCAGGCCAGCACGTTCCAAAACGTTCCACACACCCTTCATTTCGCCTCCTCGATTAGAAATCTTAAGCGAGCATAACGCCCATGAAGATGACAAACATGCCAGTTGCGGCAGGCAGATGTTTTTTGGCTATTCTAGGTGGCAATTTCGTGCTGCGGCTTCTACCCGCAAGCAGGGACGGCGATCAGCATCCAATTTTCATAAAAACACCGATCTGCCGGAGTCGAACGCGACATTCAAAACCCGTGAGATCCCGGGCATCTTGATCGCCTCCTGGCAATACCAGCCATCGCCGCGCCAGCATGAACCAGACGATTTGAGCAACCCCGTCAGTCACTCATCTAGCTATCAAACGAATAGTTGCGTGCACCCGTCCGTCTTGGGCTAAAAGAGTTTTTCAATAAACTTTGACCACAAAGATACGCTCAGCGCGCCTTGGCGCCCAGCTGGCGCGCCAAGTGCACCTGGTGGAGTGTGATCTTGCGTACCTCGGCCTGGCTGGTCTGGATGTGCGATCGCAGCAGCAAAGCAGCTTGATCGCCGCGCTTGCGCTGAATGGCCTTCAAGATCTTGGCGTGTTCCTCGTAAGTGGCATCAATGCGCGGCTGCTTGGTGAAGTCGAGCCGGCGAATCACGCGGATGCGCTCTGTCACATCGCGGTGCACGCGTGCCATCTCGGCATTGCCGGCGGCGGCCACCAGGGCGCAGTGAAAGGCCTCGTCCCACTGCGCGACCTGTACGGTGTCGCTGCTGCGCTGTTCCGGGCTGACCAGCCAGATCGCCGCCAACGCATCGAGCAGGCTGTTGTCGACCTTGAGTGCGCCGTCGCACAGGCGATGCGCGGCCGTGGTTTCCAGCACCATGCGCAGGTCATAGAGATCTTCAAACTGGTCGAAGTCAAACGGCAGCACACGCCAGCCGCTGCGAAACAGCACCTCGACAAAGCCCTCCTGTTGTAGCCTGAACAAGGCCTGGCGCACCGGCGTGCGCGACACGCTCAGGCGCTCGCTGATTTCGGTTTCAGTGAAACGGTCACCGGGCACCAGCTTGAAATCCGACACGTCGCGCTTGAGCTCCTCGTACACCTCGTCGGCACGCGAGCGATGGGGCACTTTTTCGGTGGTTTTCGATGGCATCTCGACAAAGGGCGTGGAGCTGTTCATGTGGTCATCATCATAGGGCGTGCAACAGGTTTCTCAGGCCAACAAGCTGACGTGTGCAGCCACCACGCGCCAGCCTGCAGGCGTGCGAATCCAGGTCTGGCTCTGCCGGCCGGTTTTGGTACTGCCGGCGCGCTGGAACTCGACGTTGGCTGTGGCCATGTCGGAGCCATAGGTGGTGATCACGGTTTTCAGCAGGCTGCGTTCCAGCCCCTGCGCGGGCCGCCCCGCACGGAAGGCCTGGATGGCGGCGTAGCCGTAGAGATTTTCCGTCACGCCGTAACGCAGGGTGTGCGGACTGTTCCAGAACAGCTCGTCAAGTACCTCCACCTTGTTGTTGACCAGCGCGTCTTCATAACGCTCGAACTGGGCCGTGACTTCGGCCAGGACTTCGGGGAGGTTGATGGCAAGCATGGTGGGTCTAAAACTGAACGGGCTGGACACGGGCGACGCCGGCATCGCTGAGGATTTGTGCTGCGCGAAACGCAAGGTCTTCGCGCCAGGGCGCGGCGATCAGTTGCACGCCTACAGGCAAGCCGCCGGTGCCGCTGGGCCACAGCGGCGCGGTAACGACGGGGCAGCCGGCAAAAGAGACCGGTTGGGTCAACAGGCCCAGCGAAGGCCGGCAAGCTTGCTGCGTGCCATTGATGTCCAGCCACTCGGTGCCGATGACGGGTGCGCTGACCGGTGTGGCGGCGGCGAGCAGCACATCCCAGTCGCGAAACAGCGCGTTGACCTTGTCGCGGTAAACCCGGCGAAAGCGCTGGGCGCGCAAATACCAGTCCACCGGCTGCAGGGCACCGGCGATAAAGCGGTCCACCGAGAGCGGCTCGAAGTCGTCGGCGCAGGTGCGCAGCTCATTCAGGTGCAGGCTGCCGCCCTCGCTCGCGGTGACGATGAAGGCCGCTGCACGCGCCAGCGCGGCGTCGGGCCAGCTGACCTCGGCGTGCGCGCCCAGGGTGCTGGCGGCCAGCGCCACCACCTCGCGCGCCGCGGGCGCAATGTTGTCCTGAAAATAGCCGCCCAGCACGCCGATGCGCAAGCCCGCTGTGCCGCGGCCCAGTAGCGGCACCACTGGCTGTACGCGCAAGGCCTGGCAACCCGGGTCCAGCGCGTCGGGGCCCTGCAGCGCGTCGTAAGCCAGCGCCAGGCCGGCGAGGCTGTCGGCCAGCGGCCCCAGGTGATCAATGCTGTGCACAAACGGATAGGTCCCGCGGCGCGAGAGCCGGCCAAAGGTGGGTTTGAGGCCCCAGACCCCGCACAGCGAGGCCGGTACACGGATGGAGCCGTTGGTGTCTGAGCCCAGGGTGATGGGCACCTGCCCGGCAGCCACCGCGGCACCCGACCCCCCCGAGGAGCCGCCGGCAATGCGCGTCAGGTCGTGCGGATTGCGGCAGGGGCCGTAATGTGTGTTCTCGGTGGTGAAACCGTAGGCGTATTCGTCCATGTTGAGACCGCCCACCAACACAGCGCCGGCCGCCTTCATCTGCCGGACCAGGAAAGCGTCGGATGCGGCAGCCGGATCGCCGCGGTTGACGATGGAGCCAGCCAGCGTGACGACGCCTTCGATGTCGAACAGGTTCTTCACCGCATAAGGCACACCGGCCAACGGCCCCAGAGGCTGCGAGGCGGCCCGCCGCGCGTCCACGGCATCGGCTTCTACCCGGGCGCGTGCCTGCGTCTTGTCCGTGAAGGCGTTGACCCGGCCGTCGGTGGATTCAATCCGTGCCAGGCTGGCGTCCAGCAGTTCGCGCGCGCTGACTTCTCCGGAGGCAACCGCCCTGGCCATTGCAGCAGCATCAAGCGCTATTGTTTTCATAGCTGTTCGCGCCCGTCGTCATTGGGCGGAAAGGCTGCCGGCCTGTATATTTCGGCCAGTTCGTCATGCACCGTCAGTGGCGCAGCTTCCAGCAGCGCGGCCATGGCAGCTGTGCGCTGCAGGTGAACCGCCACACGCTGGGCGCGCGCCGCGTCCAGCGGCAGCTTCAGCAACGCGGCCATGGTTTCAACATAAGCCAGCAGGCGGGTGTCATTCATGGCGCCTACCGTTTCAGCGCCGGACTTCGCGCTGGAAGATTTCCAGGCTGCGCTTCTTGGTGCTGATGAAGCTGGCCTCGGACAGCGTTTCCACTGTGCGCGGCCGGGCATCGTTGTACGGGAGTATCTCGGCGACGCGGGTAGGCCGCTTGGTCAGCAGCAGCACCTGGTCGGCGAGGTAGACCGCTTCCTCAAGATCGTGCGAAACCAGCAGCATGGTGGTGCCGGTCTGCATGAACACCTCCTGCAGCTTCTCACGAATGAACAGCGTCATTTCAAAGTCGAGCGCCGAAAACGGCTCGTCGAGAAACAGGACCTCTGGATTGTTCGCCAGTGCCCGCATGATGGAAGCCGTCTGCTGCTGCCCGCCCGACAGTTCGTAGGGGTAGCGCTTGAGGTCGAACTTCACATCGAAAGACGCCACCAGTTCGGCCATGCGCCTGTCCACCTCGGCCTTGGACTTGCCTTCGAGCTTGAGCGGGTAGGCGATGTTGTCGATGGTGCGCATCCAGGGAAACATCGCTTCGCGGTAGTTCTGGAACACGTAGCCGATCTTGGTGTCTTTCAGAGACTTCCCATCGAAGAGAATCTCGCCGGCGTCGATGGGCACCAGCCCGGCGATCATGTTGATCAGCGTGGACTTGCCGCAGCCGTTGGGTCCGAACACCGAGACGATTTTTTGCTTCGGAATGTCGAGGTTGAAGTCCTCGTACAAGGGCCAGCCAGCAAAGTACTTGGTCAACCCGCGGATGGTAATGTGCGTGCCAGCCGGCCCCGGCTGAAATTCGCGCACGGGAACATCGGCAAACACAGGAGCGTTGATTACAGCGGACATGACAAACTCCAGTGAGGTCCATAAGGAGGCAGTACAGCAAGTGACCGCAGCTCTCTCCCATTCAAGCAAGGGCCGCGGAACTGGCTTTGCCAGGCCGCAGGCGCAGCGGCCCCCTCGGGGGGCAGGAAGTTACGCGAAGCGAACGACCGTGGGGGCCTCATCTGCCGCTCCAGTGAACAATGCGGCGCTCAAGCACCAAGAAAAATATGTTGAGCGCATAGCCCAGCGCACCGGCGGCCAGAATGGACGCGTACATGTCCTTCACATTCATGACCTGCTGCGAGTTGATGATGCGGTTGCCCAGGCCAGTGTCGGCGCCGATGAACATTTCCGCGACGATCACGATCACCAGCGCCATGGACACAGCCGACCGCAGGCCGACAAAACTCGGCTGCAGGCTTTCCCAGATCAGCACGTCCTTGAACACCTGCCAGCGCGAGGCACCCATGACTTTGGCCGCCATCACGCGCTGCTTGCGCGCGTTGATCACGCCATAGGCACTGTTGAACACAACGATGAGCAGCGCACCAAAGGCGGCAATCGCCACCTTGTTGATGTCGGACACGCCGAAGATCATCAGAAACAGCGGAATCAGCGCCGAGGAAGGTGTGGAGCGGAAGAAGTCGATCAGGAACTCGACGCTGCGATAGGCCTTCTCGTTGCTGCCGAGCAGCACACCCAGCGGCATGCCGACGGCCGCTGCAATCATGAAGGCCTGCACCGTGCGCCACACCGTGACGGCAAAGTCCTTGAGCAGCGGGCCGCCCGCCAAGCCATTGATCAGCGCGCCCAGCGCGTCCAGCGGGGGCGGCAGCAGGATGGCCTTGATGAAGCCCAGGCGCACCACCAGGTCCCAGATGATGAAGAGCACCACCGGGCCAATGAAGGGCAAGGCCCTGTCCAGCGCCGGCTTGCGCTGCACAGCGGCGGCCGGTGCACTGGCCGGCGGCGCCCAGGGCTTGGCAGAGGCCACTGGTGCCGCGGTCACGGAGGAGGTGCCATCCATCACGTTCAACCCTTGTAGAGCATCGAGTCCACCATGAGGCGCGAACTGAAGATGCCTTTTTCCGAGAACAGGTCGAAGAACTTCTGGAAATGCGCGACGTCGGCGGGTGTGAACTCGTTGTACATGGTGTAAGCCGCGAGGGGCACCTCGCTGGTCAGCGCGCCTTCGATGGCGGTGTAGCCTTTAAGGTACTGGCGCGCCTCGACCGACTTGTTGCGCACGTAGGCCACGCCCTTGCCGTAAGCGGCGATGAACTTCTTTGCCGCGTCCGGATTCTTCTTGATGAATTCCGAGGACAGCGAAGCCGAGCCGCCAAACCAGGGCGCCATGGGGTCGCCGAGCACGTAGCGGGCGATCACACCGGGCTCCAGCACGCGCGTGGTGCCGTTCATGCGGCCTATGGTACCGGTCGGCTCCAGCGTGTAGGCGCCGTCGACCTGGCCCGCGGCGAGCGCGGCCACATGCTGGCCGATAGGCAATTCCACCACGGTGGCACCGGTGGCGCCGCCGCGTTCAAGCACGGTCTTGGCCAGCGTCACATTCTGGATGCCCGGGCCGGACGCGACGCGCTTGCCCTTGAGGTCGGCCATGACCTTGGCGGGGCTGGCCACCGGCACGATGACCTCGTCCAGCACGTTTTTCACATTGCTCGGGTTGGAGCAAAAAATCTTGAAGGTGCCTGGCTGCGCCAGCTCGCCGATGGCGATATTGGCCGAGCCTGTGCCGTTGGCGGTGCCGTCGGAACGGCCGGACAACACGGCTTCCATCACCTGCTGGGCGCCCGCAAATTTGAGCGGCTCCACGTCAAGCCCGGCCTCCTTGAAGTAACCCAGCTCGATGGCCGAATAAAACGGCAGGCCGGCGGCGATGGGCCAGTAGCCAATGCGGATCTTGGGGCCGGACTGGGCGCGCACGATGGCGGGCGCGCCCAGCACACCCAGCGCTGCGGTGGCTGCCCCTGCCTTCAACAGGGTGCGGCGGGTGGAATGCTTGGCTTGGCTCATGAGTCTCTCCAGGGTAGGTGATGGATGAAAGTGATGGATGAAAGGAAACGGGTCACGGATTAGCGGCCTTCAACGAAGCGACATAGGCACGCCATCCACCCAGGTACGAGATGTCCTGCGCACCCTGCAGGGCTTCGGTTTCACATAAAAAGCCCTGGACTGTGGTGCCGTCGCTGAGCGCCAGCGTGCCTATGCCCAGAGGCGAGGGGACCAGCGCCACAAAGGAGCCGTAAGCGGCCAACGGCATCTCCCAGATCTCCAGGGCAATATGCGCGCCCTGGCCGGCAGGCACACGCAGCAGGCCGGGCTTGGGTGGGGTGGTACCAGGCAGCGCAAACAGCCTGTAATGCGGCGCGGTTTCAGTCTCACCGACGAGGGTGGCGCCGCGTTCAGTCAATTGACCATTCAGGGGCATGCCGGACAGGTGCGCGCCAACCACCGCTACTTTCACCGTGGCCGGCTTGTGAATGCCGGCAATCGGCCGCATGGCGGGCAGAGGCGCGCCGGTGGCGCCCTGCGTCAGGCCGGTGGCATGGTGATAACGCTGGCCCAGCTCCGTCAGTTGCCAGTCGCTGCCGCAGGGCGCGATGAGTGTGATGCCAAATGGTAGGCCGTCGGGGCGTACGGCGCTGGGCACCGACAGGGCTGCGTAGTCGAGCAGGTTCACGAAATTGGTATAGGCACCTAGCTTGCGGTTCAGCGCCACCGGGTCCCGCTGCATTTGCACAATCGTGTAATGCGTCGGGGCTGTCGGCACCAGCAGGCAATCGATCTTCGGCCACATCGCGTCAGCCTGCTGGCCCAGCAACCTGACGCGGGTCTGCACTTCGTAAAGATCGGCTGCGCTGTAGCCCCGTCCGGCAGCGATGATGCTGCGCACCGGCTCCATCACCTCGTCCTCATGCGCATCGAAGAAGCTGCGGATGGCGGTGTAGCGTTCCGCCACGAGTGCGCTTTCATACAGCAGGGCCGCCACTTGGGCCAGCGGCGCAAAATCAACGGGCACCGGCGTGCCGCCCAGGGATTGCATCCGCGCCACAGCTTCTTCAAAGGCAGCTTCAGCGGCGCTGTCGCCGAAAAATTCCAGCCTCGCCGGCACACCAAAACAGAAAGCCGGTGGAAACGGGATACTGGCCAGCGCCAGCTTGCGTGAATAGGGGTCGAGTGCGTCATGGCCCATCGCGCTTTCCAGCACCTGTACCGCTGTGGCCACCGTTCGCGCAAAAATGGAGACGCAGTCCACGCTTTGCGCCGCAGGCACAACACCACGGGCACTGATCAGGCCGCGCGAAGGCTTCAGGCCCACGATGTTGTTCAGGCCAGCCGGCACGCGCCCGGAGCCGGCTGTGTCGGTGCCCAGCGCAAAGTCCACCTGGCCGGTGGCCACCACATAGGCCGAACCGGAACTGGAGCCACCTGATACATAAGCCGGGTTGAACGCATTAGGCACCGCGCCGAGCGGCGAGCGGGTGCCATTCAGGCCGCAAGCGAACTGGTCAAGATTGGTTTTGCCCGTCAGCCATGCACCAGCATCGAGCAATTTCTGCACAACAAAGGCGCTGGCCGGCGGCTCGTAGGCAAAGGCCGGGCAACCGGCTGTGGTCGGCAGATCTGCGGCGTCCATGTTGTCCTTGACCGCAAAAGACAGGCCCGCGAGCGGGCCAGACGAAACCGCCTGCGTTCCCGCTGCCGGGGGCGCAGCGCGGCAGATCCAGGCCTGCGGCGCCAACGTCGGGACTTCCGAAGTGGCGGACGCGCGCTCCGGCACGGACGCCTTGCCGGCCGTATCAGGAATTAAAGAAATTTGCACCAATTTGAAGCATCCATACTTGTGTACAAGATGAGATGCAAGTCACGTGCCAGTTGTCCGCCAGATTCCGTCGTTCACGGGGTTTTGTTATTGCTATGGAATTAATAGCTGGCTGCGCCTGCCCAGAAACGCTCGCGGCCTGTTTCGATATCTTTCAGGCTGACGGGGCTGACATCCGGCACTCGGCATAATCGGCGCATGCTGCTCAAAGTCGGAGAACTCGCCAAGCACACGGGCCTGACCGTGCGCACCCTGCACCACTACGATGAGATCGGCCTGCTCACGCCCTCGGCCCGCTCCGAGTCGGGCTACCGGCTCTACAGCACGGGCGATGTGGCGCGCCTGCATGGCATCCAGGCGCTTCGCCATCTAGGCCTGGCGCTGGCGGACATCGCGGCCATGCTCGATGGCGCGAGCACCTCGCCAGGCCTGATCATCGAGCAGCAGATGCGTGCGCTGGACCGCGAGATCACCCAGGCCACCGAGTTGCGCAGCCGGCTGGACCTGCTGCAGGGCCAGCTGGCGCTGGGCGGCGAGCCTGACATGGCTACCTGGCTCGATAGCCTGGCGCTGATGACCACCTACGGCAAGTACTTCAGTGCCGCCGAGCTCAAGACCATCTTCGCCAACTGGAAGCTGGTGGAGGCCGACTGGCAGCCACTGGTGGAGGCGGTGCGTCGCGTCATGGACCAGGGCCTGGCCCCGGATGCCGCGCAGGTCCAACCGCTGGCCCAGCGCTGGATGGCGCTGACGCTGCGGTGGATGGACGGCAATTTCGAACTGATAGACCGCTGGGGAGAGATGTACAGGAACGAGCCGTCTGCCCACGGCCGCAAGGGCGCGCCCACCTCCGACATGCTTGAATTCGTCAACCAGGCGATCGATCTGCGCATGGCCTTGATGACCAAATACATCACCCTGCAGGAGTTGCGGCGCTTTTGCCATGTGCCCGAGGCTGACTGGCGGGCGCTCGCGGTCGAGGTGGAGCAACTGATCGCACAGGGCGTGCCCGCCACCAGCCCTGAAGTCCAGGCTGCCGCGAGCCGCTGGCTGGCCTTGGTGGACCGCCTGGTCAACCGCGACACCGACGTGCGCCGGCGCTTGATGCTGGCGCACGCCAGCGAGCCCTTGTTGCGGGCCGGCTCGGTGCTGGGCGCGCACGTCAGTGCCTATTTACGCGAAAGCCTGGAAAAGCGCTTGACCCTCACGTGACGTGAGGTCCTAGAGTCGCTGGCATCACTTCTCAAGCAAGCAAGCCATGACAACACCTTCGACGCCACCCGCCACCGCGCGCAACGCCCTGTTTCGCGACCGCAATTTCGCCTGGATGATGAGCGGTGCCGCCCTGTCCATGCTGGGCGACCAGTTTTCGCTGATCGCACTGCCCTGGCTGGTATTGCAGATGACAGGCGACACCCTGGTGCTGGGCACGGTGCTGGCGCTGATCAGCGTGCCGCGCGCCTTGTTCATCCTGGCCGGCGGCGCGCTGGTCGACCGCCATTCGCCCAAACAGGTGCTGATGCTCACCAAGCACATCAACACGCTGCTGCTGGGCGTGCTGGCGGCGCTGGTGCTCACAGACAACTTGTCGCTGTGGCTGGTGTATCTGCTGGCGCTGGGCATCGGGCTGGCCACGGCCTTCAGCATTCCCTCGGGCACGGCGATGATGCCCTCGGTGGTCAGGCCCGAGCAGTTGCAAGCGGCCAACAGCGTCATGCTGGGCCTGCGCCAGGTCTCGATGTTTCTCGGCCCGCTGCTGGCCGGCCTGTTGATCGCGCTGTCGGGCAACCGCGAGGGCGCCGGTGCCAGCGGCGCGGTTCCCATCGCCGACGCCACCGGCATCGGCCTGGCTTTTGCCTTCGACGCGTTCACATTTGCGCTGTCCGCCTGGACCTTGTCCAAGGTTCAGCAGCATGCCCGCGCCGCCGGACCGGGGGCCGCGGGGCCAGCGGTGCTGACCGCCATCGCCGAAGGTTTGCGGGCTTTCTGGCGAGACGTGCCGCTGCGTACCTGCTTTTTGTACTGGGCTGCCATCGCGGTGCTGGTGACCGGGCCGGTGCAGATTGCACTGCCGGTGCTGGCCAGCTCGCAACCGAACCTGGGCGCGGCGGCTCTGGGTGTCATGCTGGGTGCGCACGGCGCGGGCACGCTGCTCGGCATGGTCCTGGCCGGCATCAAGCCGCGCCTGCGCGTCGGCACCCTGGGCACCACGATATTGCTGGTCGATGCTTTGGTCGGCCTGCTGTTCATACCCATGGGACAGATCTCTGCCGCCTGGCAAGGCGCGGCGCTGCTGCTGGCGATCGGCCTGCTCAGCGGCTTCCTCCATGTGGCGGTGTTCACCTGGTTGCAGCGCCGCGTGCCGCCGGCGCTGCTGGGCCGGGCCATGAGCCTGTTCATGTTTATCTTCATGGGCCTGGCGCCGATGTCCGCCGCCCTCACCGGCTGGGTGCTGCGCAGCTTGAGCCTGGGGCAGCTGTTCGCCGCGAGCGGAGGATTGCTGGTGGCCATCACCGTGCTTACCTTCGCGGCGTCGCAGATGCGCCAGGTGTCGGACGCGCCCATGGCTGGGGCGGATGCGCGCCGCTGACGAGTGCGTGGCGTTTGCTTTCCGCAGCGCGGTAACGGCCAGAGATATTTTTCTGGCAATCGGGAGCGCCGCGGGCGCAAAGGTGCGCCATGTGCCGCATCTTTGCAGTATCAGATGCCCATTCGCGAGATTGCAAGGCGTACAGGCCTGCCCTTTAAAGCTTGGGGTCTGGGAATGGCAGCTGATCTTGCGATGCACTCGGCTGGGCCACCCATTTATTACCTTTGCGGTAAAAATCTGCCTGGGTTTCAGAAGTTCCAGCCCCTATCTTCAATGCCACCGTACACGCGACTTGACCTGGGTGCTTGGCCTGAACAGCTGGTATGCAGGTTCCAAGCTTTAGTTCGGCTTCTCGCTGCTCTTGCATTTCCATTGTCTCAAGAAATGCTTGCGTAGCCTCTTTTGTGTTGGGTAATGCAGGTGTGTTGGCAAGCTCGGCGGGCGGGGTGACGTTGGCGGGTTGCGACGAGGTTTCGCTGCAGGCGGAACAAAGAAGCAATGTTGAAAAGATGATTGAGTAACGCACGACCAATTATCTCTTGCTGCGCCTACGGCTCTCGCACGGAAGCCGGTTACGGCATTGCCCAATTTGTCCGGACCAACCTCACAATTTTTTCCACAGCGCACCATCCGTGGAACGGTAGGTGCCGCCGGTGGCACAGCAGCCTCCCGCACCAAAGGCCATGCGCCCCAAGGTGACGGTGACTGCACCCTCTTCCACCTGCAGGCTCTGCCGATCACAAACTGTGTAGAACGGATACATGTCCGGCTCCAGCACCTTTTCCCAAGCGTCCTTGCCGGGCAAAGCGCGGTAGACCTTGCAGTCATGCACCGTGAGGCGCGTGGGCGTGCCCCCCAACAAGCCATCGAAAACGCTCTCCGGCGGCACCGCAGCAAGTGCCTGCTCCTGTTCGGTGAGCGTCGAAACTGGGGCACCGCCGCCGCCTGCAAGTCCAAGCGCAAGTCCGAGTCCGAGCCCAACCGCAACAACCAGCAGGATCAGGCCTCGCAGCATGTTCCGCCCAGGCCACGTCGCCAGCGAGAACGCCTGCCACGCCAGCGTGGCCGCAGCCGCGGCCGAAAGTGCCGTGAGAACCCAGATCACCCACTCCGCGACGTCGGTGGCCGGGTTGAGCATCCCGGCAACAACCAGCACGGCCACATTGACCAACAACAGCACGAGGCAAGCCCATGGCCGCACCGAGGAGAACAAGCCCGCAATCAGCAAGAGCACCGCGCACAACAGAACTACCGGCAGCAGCACGACGCCGGAAAACAGCAGCTCAAACACCCCCTGAAGCCAGCCGCCGCTGCCCGTCACCCTGCCGACGATGTACAGGAAAAGCGCCATTCCAAAGCCTGGCAGGGCCAGCAGCTGTGCGCCGGCAAAAGCGAATGCGTGACGCGCGCGAGAAGTCATCTGGGTGCCGGGCGTTAAAGCGCCGCCGAGATGCCGTCGATGCGGTCCAGCCGGACCAAGCTCTGCGTCACCGCCTGGCCGCGGCCCGTGACGTAAGTGCCGTTAACCGCCGTGACCACCATGGCGACAGTGGAACCGCGGAAGTGACGCACCACTCCGCGATTTCCCTCGCAGCTTTCCGCAAGCGCGGCACGCAGCGGGCCTTTTTCCGCGGCGGGAGGAATATCTGCGGCGTGCCCGGCCGTGGCGCCGGCCAGGATGAAGGAGCCCAACAGGAATTGTTCAATGAGCGTCATTAATTTCATAGTGTAGTCAGGGCTTGGGTTTGGCCACAGCCATGCATGGGTTGCTGGACATGACGGGACCGTGGGAGCTGGCAGCTGGCACACCCTTCAGCGCGGCGTTGCATAGGCGATGTGTGATCGTGGTCTCCAGTACCATGCGCAGGTCACCGATCTTTTCAAATCGGTTGAAGCCGGGTCATTTGGGGCACCGTACGCGACGGAACTTCCGAGCTCGGAGCTGCCTTCCTCCACTATTTTGCTATTAAATATGTAGCTATTAGCACCCGCACAATAAGGGCTGAAGACTGTTTTCTCTTTAAAACAGGCAAGCTGGACGGTATTCGGGGAAGCCGTCCAGGAGCATCCCGGGCCCGGCGCCAATGTGGCTTTAACTCTCCAGCGCCAAACGCGTCACCACCGGCGGCGTTTCACCCAGGTGGAACGCCAGCTTGCGGTCGCGCAGTGCCACGTCACCCGCTGTCACGCGGTCAAAACGGCGCAGGTGTTCGGTCCAGGATTCATCGGTGATCTGCTCGATGTAACGCCCCGGATCGGAAATGTCGCGCAGCAGCTCCCAGGCCAAGGCACCCTGGCGCAGCCGGCTGCGCCGGCTTTCCTGCATCAGCGCGCGAAATTCCCCGGCCCGGGCTGGGTCGATGCGGTATTCGATGGTGATGCGCACCTGGCCGGTCAACGGCGGCGCCTCGGCGCTCGGCACCTTGAACTCGCGCGAAGGTGTCAGGTCTTCTTCAATGCTGCGGTCGCGCAGCAGCAGCTGCGTGACGCTGATCGAGAAAATCGCCGTCAGGGCAGCGGTCAGCATGCTGGTCGGCACACTGGTCACGGTGGCAATCTGGCCCCACACGGCAGCGCCCAGGGCGCTGGCGCCCATGATCGCCATCTGGAAAATCGACATACCGCGCGCTCGCACCCAGTCGGGCAAAGCAAGCTGCGCCGACACGCTCAGGGTGTTGGCCGTGGTGATCCACGCCGCACCCGCAAAGAACATGGCAGGGGCGGCAATGTAGGCATTCGGCGCAAAGGCCACGACGGCCGTCGCCACCGATTGCAGCACCATGCCGCCAAGCACCAGCGCATCGCGGGAGAACGTGCGGCGCAGGCGTGGCAGCAAAAAAGCAACCACAAAAATGGCACCTGAACCCATGGACGCCAGCAGCAGCGTGAAGGTACCCGCGCCACCGTTATGCAGACCGCGCGCCACCAGCGGCAGCAGTGCCAGCAAAGCAGTGGAGTGAAAGAAGAAAAGCGCCACCCGCAACAGCACCGCGCGCAGGCGCGCCGACTGGCGCACGAACTGCACACCGACACGCATGGCGCTGATCAGGCGCTCGCGCCCCAACGGACTGGGCACGTGCTCGCGGCGCCAGCGCATGATCACAAAACCCGCAATCAGGGACAGCACGGCGTTGAGGATGAAAACGTATTCGCTGCCTGCGCTGGCAATCAGGGCGCCGGCCACCAGGGGCCCGATGATGCGCGAGGCATTCATGGCTATCCCATTGAGCGCCAGCGCGGCGGGCAGCTGCGCGCGGGGCACCAGTTCCGGAACAATGGCGGCGAATACCGGCCAGCGCATCGCCAGCCCGACCCCATTGGCAAAGGTCAGCGCCAGCAGCAGCGGCGCGGTCATGACGTCCATGATGATCGTCAGGCACAGCAGCAAAGCCACAGCGGCCACCCAGAACTGCGTGATGATGAAGTAGCGCCGCCGGTCCAGGATGTCGGCCAGCGCTCCGCTGGGCAACCCGAGCAGGAAGACCGGCAGGGTCGAGGCCGACTGCACCAGCGCAACCCAGATCGGCGAGGTGGTCAGCGAAGTCATCAGCCAGGCAGCCGCAACATCGTTCATCCACATGCAGATGTTGGCTGCCATCCAGGTGCCCCAGAGCATGCGGAAAACCGGCAAGCCGAGCGGCGCCCAGGCTGACAGCGAGGCGGAGTCGTGCCGGGTCACGGGAATGTCACCGGATGGCTCCGGCGGGCTGGGGTGGGGCATGGCGCGGGGTTCTCTGGGGGTTGGCGGGCGTTTCGGGCGGGAAACGCCCGCCCTGCCGGACACATGTCTGCCGGGTTTGCAAGACTGCGTTGTTTCAGGGTTTCTGCAGGGTCCAGATGCGACTGATCTGCGCCGACAGCTCCATCGGGTCAAACGGCTTGTGGATCACGTCGATCGCGCCCAGCTCGAGGTATTGCGCCACTTCGGCGGCCTGCACCTTGGCCGTCATGAAGATCACCGGCGTGGCGGCTGTGGCGGGCATGTCGCGCAGCGCCTTCAGTGTGCTTGGCCCATCCATGCCCGGCATCATGACGTCAAGCAGCAGCAGGTCAGCCTGCGCGGTGGGAGCTGCCGCAAGCGCCTCGCTGCCGGACGAACAGGCGATCACGGTGAAGCCGCCGACAGCCTCCAGGGCCATCTGGGCAACCGCACGGATGTCGGGTTCGTCTTCGACATAAAGAATTCGGGCAAGTGTTTGGGGCATGTCAGGGTCCTTGTGTCAAGAAAGAGGGGCATCCGAAGGCAGACTGGCCTGCAGCGCGGCGATGGCATGAACAATGTCCTGGTTCCCCGCCAGCGGGAGGGACGAGCCGCTTTCGCCAGCCTGCTCCAGCAGCAGTTCCAGCGCCTTGGCAGCCAGGCCTGCCTCGCGAAATCCCAGGGTGCCTGCCGTTCCGGCCAGCGTGTGCGCCAGGCGTCCCAGATCGGCCAGCGCAGGTGCGGCTGCATCCCCGCCGGTGGCCGCAGCTTGCCACAACGCGTGGATTTGCGCCATTTTTTCCGGCAGGAGGCGGCGGTAGTCGGCCCGCTGCTCATCCAGGAATTTCTGGAACTCCTGTTGCGGCGTGTTCATGACCGCCGGCACACGCATGCCAGCCCGCTGCCGCGCTGACAGCGGAGTCCCCGCAGAGAAAGGGAACGGGCCGGATGACATGGTTTGTTCATGACGTGTTTTTTATTAAACCACGGCGCATCCGTGCCAGCCTGCCATTGAGCAGGTAAGCCGGGCTCAATGGGGGGGCTTGGGCGACTCGAACAACGCCGCCACCATGTCCGACTGCGTGATGATGCCCGTCAACCGCCCGTCGTCGGCAATGATGGGAATGTGGTGGTGCCCGGTGCCGCCAAACAGAGGCACCAGGTCCACCAGGTAACGCTGCTCGCTGGCCACGCGAACCTGGCGCGTCATGATCTGGCCCACCACCGGCGGTTTGCCCGAGACACCGATGGCGCCCAGCAACTTTCGCAGCCGGGTGTCCATGCCCTGGTAACCCTTTCCCTGCAGCTCGGCAGCGCGCATGAAGTCGGCGAGCGTCACGATGCCCAGCACACGAAAATCCGCGTCCACCACCGGCAGCGCCTTGATACGGCGCTCCCGCAGAAGGGCCCAGGCGTGCTCCAGCAGCGTGCTGTGAGTCACCGTCACCAGGTCGCGCGACATGATGTCCGCACAGCGGATCCCGGCCAGCTTGCGCTGGTAGGCCTGCCATTTCATCTGCTCCAGCAGGGCCTGCAAGTCGTCGCGGCTGACGTCCAGCACCTGGTTGTACCGGGCGAGTACCGCGTCCAGGTCAGCATCGGCGGCCCCGGCCTGACTGAAGCCTTTCCCGTCCGCAACGGACTGCTGCCGGTGCGGATAGGCACGCCGCGTGGCATTGTTGTAGGCAATCCCGGCGAGCGCCAGCAGCACGGCGTTGAACAACACCGGAAACAGCGCAAACCAGGGGTCGGTGATGCCGCCCAGCACCATCATCAGCGCCGAAGCACCTCCGGGCGGGTGCAGGCAACGCAGGGCCAGCATCAGGCCGATCGCAGCCCCCACTGCTACGGCGGCGGCCAGTTCCGGCGGCCCGATCCAGCGCGCGCAGGCAATGCCGACCAGTGCCGACAGCGTGTTGCCGCCAACCACCGACCAGGGCTGGGCCAGCGGACTGGCGGGCACGCCGAAAACCAGCACCGCACTGGCGCCCATCGGCGCGACCAGCCACAGCAAAGCGGAATCGGCCGTGCCACCCGCCACATGACAGGCCAGGCCAGCCAGCAAGATGCCGACAAAGGACCCCAGGACAATACGCCAGCGCTCCCGCGCATTGATCCGGGTCCGCGCGGGGCGCAACGACTGCAGCCACAAAGCGGCGGCGGCCAGGGGTGATTTTTTGCCGGCGTCCGGGCCGGCGCTGGGAGAAGAAGGCATCGTCAGCGGTCAGCTTACCCCACCAGCCAGTGCAGACCGCGCCTGAAGCCCGTCAACCTTTGCGGGCCCGTTCGTACAGGGGCATCACCCGGGGCATGTTGCGCTCCATGTCCGCAATTCGCGTGGCACCTGCCGGGTGTGTGCTGAGCCACTGCGGCGGTGCACCCTTGTTGGCGGCAGCCATTTTTTGCCATAAGGTGATGCCTGCGCGCGGATCAAACCCGGCGCGCGCGCCGAGGTCCATGCCGACCAGATCGGCCTCGGATTCATCCTCGCGGCCAAAGCGCAGATTGAGCAGCTCCACGCCCAAGCCCGCCACCGTCTGGCCCAGGTCTCCGAGGCCTAGCAGTTGCGACAGCAGGCCGGCGCCGATATTGGTGGCTGCCGATTTACCCATGCGCTCCCGTGCATGCTCGCGCAAGGCATGCGCCATCTCGTGGCCCATGATCATGGCGACCTCGTCGTCATTCAGTTGCAGCTGGTCAAGAATGCCCGTGTAAAAGGCAATTTTCCCGCCAGGCATGCAAAAAGCATTGATCTGCTTGCTGCCGATGAGGTTGACCTCCCACTGCCAGTCCTTGGCGCGCGGATTCCAGCCCACCGCATGCGGAATGATGCGCTGAGCAATGCGGCGTAGCCGCTGCAGCTGCGGATGGCTGGCCGGGGCCAGCGCCTTCTGGGCCGCCGCCTCCTGCATCATCTTGCCGTACTGCTGCTTGGCGGCCTGCTCAATTTCCCCGGCGGGCACCAGCTGGGTAAAGCCCGAGTTGCGCCCCACCGCCACGCCGTCGCCCTGGGCCATGGCCGGCGCGGTACCCAGCAGCAGGGCGCAAGCCAGCACAGCCAGCGTCGGTTTCTTAACAAATGTCATCGCCATCTCCAAAATACAGGGCATCTTCCTGCATGCGTGGCAGGAGGGTCACAGCGTATTATTCCCGCATGAGCGAGACCTTACCCGACAAACCTTTGCCGCCGCGTCAGCCGACACCGCTTCCTGAAACTCCCCCCTCCCTGACTACCCCAGCCCGCCCCAGCTGGGCCGAAACCCTGCGGGTTTACCTGGAGCCCCCTACCTTGCGCATGCTGCTGCTGGGGTTTTCCGCCGGCCTGCCGCTGCTGCTGGTTTTTGGCACCCTGAGTTTCTGGCTGCGCGAAGCCGGCATTGACCGCACCACCATTGGCTACCTGAGCTGGGTCGGGCTGGCTTACGGTTTCAAATGGGTCTGGGCGCCGCTGGTGGACCGGTTGCCGATTCCGCTGCTCACGCGCTTGCTCGGGCGCAGGCGCAGCTGGCTGCTGCTGTCGCAGGGCGTCATCATGGCGGCGCTGGTCGGCATGGCACTGACGGACCCCAAAATTGCGCTGCTGCCGGTGGTGTGGTGTGCGCTGGCCGTGGCTTTTGGCTCAGCCACGCAGGACATCGCGCTGGATGCCTTTCGCATCGAGTCGGCCGACGTGCAGCGCCAGGCGGCGCTTGCAGCGGCCTACCAGACGGGATACCGCATGGCGATGATCTGGGCCGGTGCCGGCGTGTTGTGGATTGCCGCACGAGCCGAAGTGGTCGGTGCCGGCGGCGTGATTGCCTACCAGCACGGCGCCTGGCAAACCGCCTATCTCGTCATGGCTGCCTCCATGCTGCTGGGCGTGGTGACCGTGCTGTTTTCGCCCGAGCCGATACAACAGGCTCTTGAAATAGATAGCTTGGAAACTGCCGCTACCCGAGCCCGGTTTTCCTCGACCGGCGTCCCGTTGTATGGCCTATTCTTGCTCCTTGCGATCGCTTTACTTTTGTCTGTGCTACTTCTATCAGTGAGTATGAAGTACCTCAGCGCGCTCGTCCTATACAGCATGTTCTTCGTACCCCTGCTTTTGCTCATCGCGTTAGTGGTGGGATTGGCAAAAACCGGGCTTATCAAAGGCTTACCTGAAAACGGCTGGCGTGTTCCTTTGCCCCAACGACTTGTACCTGCGGCCACCTGGTTCACCCACGCCTTTTACATCCCCTTTGCCGACTTTCTGCGCCGCTACGGCAAGCACGCCTTGCTGATCCTGTCGCTGATTGCCGTCTACCGCATCAGCGATGTGGTGATGGGCATCATGGCCAACCCGTTCTACGTGGACATGGGCTACACCAAGGACGAGGTGGCGGCCGTCACGAAAATTTATGGCGTCATCATGACGCTGGTTGGTGCGTTTGTCGGCGGTGCACTGGCCATGCGCTTTGGCGTGATGCGTGTGCTGATGCTGGGCGCGGTGCTCAGTGCTGGGAGCAACCTCCTGTTTGCCTGGCTGGGTTCGCGCGGGCACGATGTCAGCGCCCTGATCTTCGTGATCTCGGCCGACAACCTCTCCAGCGGCATCGCTTCAGCGGCCTTCATTGCCTACCTGTCGAGTCTGACCAACATCAACTATTCGGCCACCCAGTACGCGCTCTTCAGCTCCATGATGCTGCTGCTGCCGAAGTTTCTGGCCGGCTATTCGGGCACCTACGTGGATGCGTTTGGTTACAGCAGTTTTTTCATGGGGACAGCGTTGCTGGGGGTCCCGGTGCTGTTGCTGGTTTGGCTGGCTTCACGCATGAAAATGCCATCCAACCCTTGACTGGCGGGCGCAATCAGCTATCAAAATAGTAGCATTGCGCCTTTGAGCCACCTTCATCAGCTACCAGCCTCAGCGGTTTACCTAACTTTACAGGCGCTTTAACGCGACTTGTTGCGCGGCGCGCACCATGAAGCGGTCATTGAAAAAGGAGCCCCCATGAGTGACCGCAGCCCGAGCCCGTTTACCACCGATGTGCTGGCGCCCAGCCCCGCATCGGGCGCCAGTAGCTACACTGATCAGCCCGCAAGCACTCGCGCAGTGAGCCAGCCCATGACACAGCAACTTCTGATGATCGAAGACGACACCCGCCTGGCGGCCATGGTCGGGGAGTATTTGCGCCAGTCGGGCTACGGATTCACCCATGCAGTTGATGGCGGCAAAGGCCTGGAAGCATTGCAAAGCTGCAAGCCCGACCTCGTGATTCTTGACCTGATGCTGCCCGACATGGACGGCCTCGAGGTGTGCAGGCGCATCAAGGGCATGGGTGGGGATGCCTCACGCACTGCGGTGCTGATGCTGACCGCCAAGGGCGACCCAATGGACCGCATTGTCGGCCTGGAAATCGGCGCCGACGACTACCTGCCCAAACCGTTTGAACCGCGCGAACTGCTGGCCCGCATCCGCGCTGTGCTGCGCCGCGGCGGTGAAACCGCCAACACGGCGGGCACCCAGCAAACCATGCGTTTCGGCTCGCTCGAGATTGACCGCGACGCACGCACCGTGTCTGTCTCCGGCAAGACTTGCGAACTGACTTCCTACCAGTTCGACCTGCTGGTGGCGCTGGCCGAACGCGCCGGCCGCGTGCTCAGCCGTGACCAGATCATGGAAGCCGTGCGCGGCCGCGAGCTCGAAGCCTTTGACCGCTCGATTGACGTGCACATGGGCCGCATCCGCAGTGCCATCGAACTGGATGCCAAGGACCCGAAACGCATACTCACCGTGCGCGGTGTGGGTTATGTTTTCGCCAAGCAACAGGATTAGCACTTTTCCGTCATGTGGTCACGTTTTACCTCGCACCTTTATGTGCGCATCTGGCTCGCCGTCGTCGCCACGGTGGTGGTGCTTGCTTTCCTGATGGGCGCGGCATGGCAGCTGAGTACCGACCCCCCGGTGTTGCCGATACGCGAAGTCCTGGTGCACAACCAGGCCGGCGAAATCATCGGCCGGGCGCAGACCAGAGCCGACCGTAAACCGGGCGATGGCATGGAGTTTGACCTGGTGACCCGGGACGGCCAGGTGCTGAACCTCGAGCTGCCTCGGCCCAAACGCCCAGCCAGAAACGCCTGGAACCGGCCACCGTTCGGCTTTGGCTGGATGCTCGGTCTGGTGGCATTGGCCGTGGCATTGGGCGCCTATCCCATCATCCGCCGCCTGACGCAGCGGCTCGAAGGCCTGCAGCGCGGCGTTGAGCGCTGGGGCAGCGGCGACCTGTCGGCCCGCGTGGCCGTGCAAGGCACCGATGAAGTGGCTTTTCTGGCCGAACGTTTCAACCATGCCGCCGAACGCATTGAAACGCTGATGGAGTCGCAGAAAGCATTGCTGACCTCGCATAAATCCCTGCTGGCCAATGCCTCGCACGAGCTGCGTTCGCCGCTGGCGCGCATACGCATGGGCCTCGAACTCATGGGCGAAGGCGCAGGTTCATCGCAGCGTGCCGAGATTTCGCGCAGCATCAGCGAGCTGGACCAACTGATCGACGAAATCCTCCTGGCCAGCCGGCTCGATGCCAGGCAGGCCGATGCCGAACCCTTCGAAACCGTGGACCTCACCGGACTGGCCGCCGAGGAATGTGCGCGCGTGCAAGCCGAGCTGGGTACGGCGGCCCAGACCGAAAGCCTGACATTGCAGGGCTCGGCGCGCCTGCTGCGCCGGCTGATCCGCAACCTGCTGGAAAACGCCAGGCGCTACA
>NZ_JBDTTH010000049.1:0-32053 GCF_039930745.1 Polaromonas sp.
TGCGGCGTGATCTGGATCACGTTGCCCTGCACATAGGCGTTGTCGGTGGACTCGTAGTGGCTGGCCACCAGGACCTCATAGGCGGCCCAGCCGAGGCCGGCGACCACCACAACGGCGGCGAGTGCGGTCAGCGCCTTCTTGCGCTGAGGATTAGCGGGTTGCGGCGAGGGGACGTTTGCGGTTGGTGTGTTCATGATGAATGACTGTTATGTATTGGTTATGGTCGGAGCCGGATGGTGCGTCAGGGCTGGGCTGGTCAGCGGCTGGTGACGCTTGAATTTGAAGAAAAAAGGCCTGCAGCCCTTTCTGCGCCTGCGCTATCAGCTATCTTTTCAGGAGTATCAAGCGTTGCGGTGGAAGCGTCGGCGGTATAGCCGCCACCGAGCGCACGCATCAACCCGACCTGTGTGTCGAGCGCGCGGGCGGCGAGGTCCACCGCCTGGCGGCGCTGGTTGAGCACGCTGGTCTCAGCCGTCAGCACATACAGGTAGTTGCCCAAGCCGGCCTTGTAGCGTTGCACGGCAATTTCGTAAGCGCCTTCGGCAGCCGTCTGCGCGGCGCGCTGCTCGGCCTGCTGGCGCGTGATGGCCTGGCTGGAGGCGACCTGGTCGGCCACGTCGCGCACCGCATCGATCACGGCGGCGTTGTAGCTTTCCACCGCGCCGTCGAGGTCGGCGCTTTTGCCGCGCAGGTTGGCGCGCAGCCGGCCGGCGTCAAAGATGGGCAGGCGCAGCGCCGGGCCAACGCCCCACTGCTGGCTGCCAGCGTCGAGCAGGCGGCTCAGGCCAATGCTGGAAAAACCGGCGAAGGCGACCAGGTTGATGTTGGGATAAAACTGCGTCTTCGCATTGACCACGTCCTTGGACGCGGCTTCGACACGCCAGCGCGCAGCGGCGATGTCGGCCCGGCGGCCCAGCAGGTCGGCCGGGATGGCCTGTGCAGGCGCTACTGATTTAATAGCTGACAGCGCAGGCGGAACAAGGGCTACAGCCACATTTGGTTGCCCAACCAGAGCACCGAGAGCATTGCGGGCCAGCGTGAGCTGTTCCTTCAGGGTCTCGATTTGCAGGCGCGCTTCAGGCAGGCCACCTTCGCTCTGGCGCAGCTCGAGCTGGGTGTCCAGCCCGGCGTTGACGCGGTCTTTCACCAAGCCCAGCGTTTCCTGACGCTGCGCCAGTGTGCGCTCAGCCACCTGCAGCTGCTCGTTCAGGCGCGCAATCTGGAAGTAGCTGCGCGCGACATTGCTGGCCAGCAACACACGCGCGGCATCTGCATCGGCCTGCGCGGCACGCACGCTGCCCAGCGCGGACTCGAGCGCGGCGCTGTATTTGCCGAAGAAGTCCAGCTCCCAGCTGCCGCTGAGCTGCACCGTGCCGCTTTCGCGGATGGAGCCGGCCAGTGGCGCGGGCACGGCGCCGTTGGCGGTGTACTTCTGGCGCGTCAGGTCGATGCCGCCGTTGATCTGCGGCAGCCTGGCCGCACCGGCCACCTCGTTCACGGCCTGCGCGCGCGCCAGCCGGGCCTGCGCCATCTTCAGGCTGGGGTTGTGCTGCAGCGCCTGGGCAACCAGGGTGTTGAGCTGCCCGTCGCCGAAGTCGCGCCACCATTCGGCGGCAACCGGCGCTGCGGGCGCGGAAGCAGCGGGCAGTCCTAGCGAGGAGGCATCGCGCAGGCTGGCGTTTGAATGGATGCCCGACATGTCGGCGCAGCCGGTGAGACCGGTGGCCATCAGCCCGGCAGCGACAAGGCCGGCAGTCGTCACCAGCGCCATGCGAATGGAGGCATGCCAGAGCGGAAGACGGCGCGACGCAGCTTCAGCGGCGGAGTCCGGGACCATGGAAGGGGTGCTGTTATTTTTCATTTTTTTCTGCGGATGCATGCAGGGTTTGCGCGGTTTCGAAAATGCGAGTCAGGTAGCCTTTGAGGGTTTGCCATTCTTCGAGAGAGAAGCCGGCCAGGTGCGCGTTCTGGATGCGGCTCAGGATGACGGGAATTTCTTTGGCAGCAGCGCGCCCTGCTTCGGTTAGCTCCAGGTTGACGACACGCCGGTCTTCCGACGAGCGGGTGCGCCGGCACAGGCCCTTGGCCTCCAGGCGGTCCAGCAGGCGGGTCATGGAGCCGGCGTCGAGGTCACACTCGCGCGCGAGTTCGGCAGCCGTGGAGGCCCGGCCCATGTAGAGCTTGAGCAGCGGCACCCACTGCGCATTCGTCAAGCCACTGGATTCGAGCTCGCGCTCCACACCCTGGGCGATCAGCGACAGGATGCGGCGCATCAGGTAGCCGATGCTTTCGTCGGGCTTGTAGCCCTCGGCCCGGTAAAACTCGACCAGGGGGCAAGACATCGCGTCGGCAACGGAAGTGGAATCGGAACGGGGTTTGGTGGCCATGCACAAATATTAATTGCCTAGACAAATATTGTCAAGCCTGTGTTTGTGATGGCAACTTTTATCGCCAAACTCGCGGCAGAGCTACTTCCTCCGCTTGGGACTGGCCGTGTTCGTTCTGGTCATGGCGGCAGTGGCCGCACTGGTTCTCAGCGCGAAAATTTAGGTTGTTTTGAGCCTGCAGCCCTGATGGATCGGTCGGATAGAGCTATCGAATAAATAGCACTGCCGGGTTGCGCACCTTCCATTGCAAACGCTCAGTACGCCAGGTAGCTGGCGGTACTGACGCACGCCGCGGTTCAAGTCCGTCGCGCCCGCAAGACCTGCTTTGCGACGGTTGGATATGCCCGGATGCCCCCTGGATCAAGGCTAGTGGCCGGTAACGTTGAAATAGGAGGCGAGGAACGCGTGAGACGGGGTGCGATGCAAGGCGCAAAGCACAGCGATGCCTCAGGCGTCGCGCGCATTTGCAAACGCCGGAGCGTGCCCTGTATCGCGCGGGTAGCGGCTTCTGGTTTCAGCGTTACAGGCCTCTAGTACCGCAACCCGAAAGTATCGAAACATGAAAGCGTGTCTTCGCACCCATGACGGCGTTGCAACCCTTGCGAAGGCGCACAGCCTTCGCTGCGGCTTGCGCCTTGCCCTGGGCACGAATCCATCACTTTCATTTTGTTTCGCTACTTCCAGGTTGCGGTACTAGCGCTGGAGCGAAAAATCCTGTCCATTCACAAAGACACCTTTTGGCGACATTGATACCTTGCGTGGGCCCGAGTAAGCCAGTTTGAGCTCGTTGAGTTGCTCTTCTCCAACGCGCAAACTGTAATTTCCAGGCTGGACTTCGACCAACACATAAAAGCCGTCTGAACCGCTTCTGGTCTGCGTCACCACTTCTCCTGATGCATCAACAAGTTCAATCAACACATTGCCAACACCGCGCTTGCGTTCGTTGCTGACCAGATAAACGGTGCCGTCAATCTCACCGGTCAGCACCAATGGAAAATCGATTTGGCCGATATTGCCGGGCCGGGGAGTGACTCGAACGCCTTTCAGCGAGGAAACGAGCTGTGGATCCTCGACAGTTGCCTGGTTGACGGAAATGTCGGCGTTTCTGTTGCCCAGCAGGTGTCCCACATAAGCGATGCCCGATGCATCGGTGCGCACGGGGTGGTTCGAGGAATTCACAAGAAACCCGACATTTTTGACAGGCTCTTCTCCATCGTCCATTACCCCGTTTCCGTTGCTGTCAATAAATACCCGGGCAGAAATCGCACCGGACTCCGCCGCGGGAACCGCATCCATCATCCATTGTGAGCGACGCGGTTCCCGCGCCACCGACGTGAATATCTGAATACCCACCGTGAACTCCCGCCGGGACGTCACACCGCCAGTCAAAGCCACGGCATACCCGCCAAAATTCTTGTTCAGGCTCGAGCTAAGGCGGAACACGGAGTCCTGGAATGTGTAAGCACTGCTGACGTTCAAGAGATAGCCACCCCCCAAAGCATGATCGGCGGAAACCGCCAGGGCAGACAGCTGCGCTTTTGGCTGGACCAGGTAGCTGGCCTGGGCACCCACACGAAACTGTCCCGCATTGCCGCTCACCTGAAAAGCGCCATCGACGGAACGCGCGCCCTGGTTGCGCGAGACGTGAAGCAGGTTGGTCAGTGTTGCCGCTCCGAGCGAAGTGGAGAGCAATGCCCTTGCATCGATCACCCGGGCTCCCGACTGCAGGCGATCACGCTGCAACTCCAGCGTAAAGGGGAAATCGCCCAGTGACTCCGGAGAGATCAACCCATCAAAGCGAAGCCGGTCGCGCGACCGTACCGGGTCTGCGGACAAGGGAAAGAGCTCACTTGTGAAATCTTTTAATTGCAGGTGGTTCCACCCGACTGAAATACCCGCCAGTCGGGTACGAGCGCTGAGTTCGGAGAGCGTCCCTCCGTTTGCCTGCTGGGTCAGATTTCCCACCAGGAGAGCGCCGCCTACGAAGCCATTCAGTCCCATGCTGGTGTAGTTTTGGCGGGTCTGATTCAACCCTTCCAGATTCACCATGCCCAGCGTACCGGTGAGAAATTTGCTGAGCCCCAATTCGGCCATTGCAGCGCTGTGCTGCAATCCCGCCGCATCATTGTTCGAGGCGAGGTTGTAATAGAAGCTGCCCGGCTCGTTGAGCGACCCGTCAAGCAGAAAACTCTTGCGCTCCACTCTGATCTGTCCCTGCGGTCCGTGGAATACCAGCCGGAACTCGTTCGCGCCGTACACAAGCGTCAAATCATCAAAGGAATACTTTCCGTCCCCGCGAGCCTGCTGGTAACCAATCAAGGCATTGTTGAGATACAGCTCCACATCCCATCCAGGGGGCAAATCGCCTTGCAAGGTATGGCTGGCAAATCGGGTGGAGCGGTCCAGGGGCACATTGCCGAGTGAAAACCCGTTGCCAAAATCGCTGCTACGGGAAATGTTGGCGACCCCGGGCACGCTCACATTGCCCAGGGCAAAAGACCTCGCCCGCAGAGGCCCCAGCAGATCCCCGGCCGGATCGCTGCGGCCCACGGTGAAGCGGCTTTGGCTGGAGTTGCTCTGATTGGTTCCGGACAAAAAAGCGGAAGCCTGCAGGCCTGCGAGGTCACCGCGAATATAGGTTGTATACGAAGCGTTGTTGGAGTGCAGGCTGTTGCCCCTTTGAGCACCCAGGGAGATCGTCTGATCAATGAATGGGGTATCGACGAGCCTGTATGGATTGTCCCTGCGGGGATAATTCAGCTCTTCTGGTTTGGAGCGTCCGGCGAGTCCGCCCAACTGGGATTCACGGGCGAGGCGCGCCTGGAGAGGCAGTGGCTCTCGCGGATTAAGTTTGACAGTCAGGCTACTGAGGTTGACATCGAAATCGACCAGCAGCCAATCGGCCAGCAACTTGCTTTCCACGTAAATGTCATCGTCCCGAGACAGGATGTCCGTCCCATCAAAGGTCGACGTCTTGTCGCCCAATGTGACAGTCCGGTTTCCTGTGTTGAGCGAAAACGTCCTGCTTTCCCCCCGCACAAAGCCGCGGCCAGCACCCTCTTCCGGATAAGCACGGATGGCGATGGTCATCAAGCTCGACATCTCGCCAAGAGGCAGGAATATTTTCTGGCCGAACTGAAATGCGTTCAGCGAATCCGTCAGCACATGCTGGCCGATGCGAACCTCGAAAAGAACGGTATTGCTGTCCAGAGACGGAGCTTTGGACAAAGCAGGCTGGGCAAACGCAGGCTGGGCAAGGACTGACAAAAAAAATACCACGCTGTGAAACAGCGGTTTAAAAAGCGAAGTGAAGCTGAACATCCCAAGGGGTTCACACTTCCGCCGTGCCTCACACAGGGGAATGGCCTCAGCCGGAAGCTCTTCGCAATCAGCCAGCGAGAGGATCAAGGAATCTGGACGGTGTTTTCCGCCAGCAATTTTCCGCCGTCGGCGGTGCGCTCCTTGTAGGTCACCGTCAGCGTGCCTCCCGACAGGACTGTGCCCACAGGCGTCTGGAGCGTGAGCTTCACCCGGCGGCGTGCATTCGGGACGTAGACAGACACGCCGCCAGCCTGGGCAACCATCTGTTCCGTTCCGCCGGCTGCCTTGAACGTGGCCGTGAGATCGCCATAAACAGAGCGGTTTCCCGTACGGTTCATCTGCAAGGCGACCACACCGGGCTGTCCTGGCGCCTTTGGTTTTTCGATAGAGACCTCGGTCAGGGTCACGGAAGCGTCCGTTTCCCCGTGGCGCACGATGATTGGAATCGAAACGCCAATCAGGGCAGCAATCGTGACACCGACTTCGTTGCTTCCCGGTTTTACCTGAGCTTCAATGGCATTGGTCAGGCTGGGATCAGCCACCTTGTCAAAACTCAGATGAGAGCGATATTCTCCAGGTGCGAGTTCAGCAGGCTTGCGCAACGCGATTCGCACAAGTTGCTGCGTACCAGGCTGCAGGACAATTTGCCTGGGAGAAAACACCAGCATTTGACCCGCAAATTGGTCGCCCGGGCCGGGTTCGGTGATGGGCTGAAACTCTCCGTTTTCAGTCATGCGGCGATTGACGATGTTGAGCCGGTAAGTAGCCGGCGTCGTACCGTCGTTGATGACGTCGATCTGTGCAGAACGCTGATTTTTGTCAAACACGATTCGCGTGGGGTTGATCATCAGATCGGCCAACGCGGGCCCAGGAACAAGGCTGATGAGTGACACCAGTGACAGGCTCATCAATGAAGAAAGAACCACTTTGCGGCGCAAGATTGCCATGAAAGACTCCATTCCGGTCATCATCGTCCCCCCGTGGCGGGTTTGCCCTGCAGCGTTCGGAATGACGGGCACATGTTTACCGGCTTCATGGGGGAGAGTCCACCGTCAACATGAACGCAGCGCCAGTATAGGTGCCAGCCCCGGGGTTACTGGGAATCGTCAGCCTGGCGCCAACACCCATGGTGAAATTGGGAAGTGACCCGCTCGGCTGCAATGTAAAAGTGTCGACCGTCATGGTGACTCCGCCAGCGGTCAATGTGGCAGAGGTGGGAGTCATGGCCGAACTGTAGGGGTCACAGCCCTGACCATTGCATTGGGCGACAACCGAGTAACTACCGGCCTGCCCCGGATTGGCGCTGGTCAGCACAATCCCGGCCGTGGCGGTACGTGCACCGCTCGGGCTGATCGTGATGGAACAATTTGCGCAACTTGGAAGTACCGCAAAAGAACCAAAATTGATCACCGCGTTCGTCGCGGTGACGGTAATCGACTGCGTTTTGGCCGACGCGACGGGCCCCCATGCGATCAGACAGGCGCCCAGAAGCGACGCAAACTTCCCGATCACGTAGGGTTTGCAAAAAAGAGTTGCCATAGCTGGGAGTCCGCGCCTCGGGTTGTGAAACCCGTGGAGCGCCTAGTTGTAGTTGACCTGGACGCTCAACTCGCCCGCGATCAGTTTGCTGAGCGCCTGACTGATCTCAACAGCCAGGCGGCCGCCGCCTTCAAGTGCCTGGGCGGGAACAATCAGGGACGCGTCCTTGCACCCCTGCGCCGCATTGGATGCCGCGTCTGCGTCGCAGGTGCTTGCAGCGCTGGGAAACTGCCTGAGCAAGCTGTCAGCTGAAGCCGGGAACTGAACAATGTAGCCCGACGTGGAACCTGCTCCAGCGACACTGAACCGTGCGACCCCCGAAGCATCCACATCAATCATGGTGATGCCAAAACTTGAACCTTCGCCGGTACGACTCGCAATACCACCTGCGCTACGCGATGGCTGGTCAATGCTGAAGCTAAGCCGGATCGGCAAAGACAGTGAGACAGGCTGTGAAGCTTGCTGCACAGGTGCCGGACCCGGCGCTGGCGAAACAATGGACACCGGCTGCGACGAAATTTGCGACAAGACCGTCGCGCTCGCGGTGCCACTGGTGGAAGCCGCATTTACCCCGTAGCCGAGCATGACCGAAACAATCAACGCGCAAACCGCCAGCGCATTCAGCACCGGCTGTGAACCACGAAAGAAAGACGATCCGCGCATGTTTCGCAGTTTAGTTGTATTCCACCGTCATGGTGTAGGTTCCGGTGTAGCTGCCGGCGACCTGATTCGCGCCAACAGTCAGCGTGCCACCGACAGGCAGCGACACCGTTCCGCCAACCAGCGTACCGGTTGCAGCTCCGTTGACGACCACGGCCATGGTGTTCGCACCAGCGTTGGCGCTCACATTAAAAGAGCCAGGGTAAGTCACGGCGAAAGTCGAAGCGCCGGTTCCGGTGACCGTGAAGGCTCCAGCAGAAAATGCAGCGCCCGTCACAACCACAGTACCTGTCGTTGAGCGTGCACCCGCAGCGGTCACGACCACGGTACCACCCGAGGCATTGCCCGCCAGGGTTCCGAAGTTAAGAGCCGTGCCGGCGGCGATGGCAATCGGCGCCAGAACGGTTGCGCTGGCAGTGCCGGTCGCTGTTGCGGCCAGGGCGCTGACCGAAAGAGTGCTGGCCGTAGCAATAACGGCTGCAAGAAGGGAGAAGCGGGTAAAGTTTTTCAAGGTAAAGCCCTCGGGTTGATAAAAATGATGAAACATCGATAAGTAACTTTTTCTTACATGTTGATATTAACTTCTTACAAAACGATTGACAACCCAGAATCGAGCTGAAAGCGTAAATTACGAAAAAAACGAGTAGCGACGTGAGGTTGTTCACATAATCTCTCCAACATCCTTAACTTGAGAACCCGATTCGATACGAAATAAAACCTACAACAAGGGGTAAAAATACATTTTGTTACATTCATAAGCCATTTTTGTCGATCCAAAGCAAGCATTGAATGGCGAGACATCTCAGCCCCTAGGCATCTGTTTCCCTGGCGACTTACTTAAGCCATCCCGGCGCCCTCGCCTGCGCAGGCCAACACAATGGCGCTGTAAATGCCGGATGAAACATCAATAACCAATGCGCCATTTCCCTGCACCATGACTCGTCCATAAATTCAGAGGCCTGCGGCTGCCCGGCTTGCACTCCTCCGTTGCTACGCATAGCTCGCGAAAAACCCGCAAATTGGGTCGTCTGCTGCTCGCCGGCCAAGGGCTGGCCCCCCTTTTCTCAGGCTTCACGCACTGTCAGTCCGAGGGCAGGCCCTAAACTCCGGGGATGGCCACCTCCCCCTCCCCTTCTGACGCGCCCAAGGGCTCGCCCCGCTCCCTGTCGGGCCTGATGCCCTTTCTGCGCCCCTACCGCGGCCGCATCGGGCTGGCCGTTTTTTTTCTGGTCATGGCGGCGGTGGCCACACTGGTTTTTCCGCTGGCGCTGCGCGGTTTGATCGACGGCGGCCTGGGCGCGGGCGACAAGGGCGCGCAGCTGATGGCCCTGCGCACGCACTTCTTCGAGCTGTTTGGCGTGGCGGCAGCGCTGGGCCTGTTTTCAGCCGGCCGCTTTTACATGGTGAGCTGGCTGGGCGAACGCGTCACGGCCGACCTGCGCAACGCGGTGTATTCGCATGTGGTGCGGCAAAGCCCGGAATTTTTTGAAACCACGCAGACCGGCGAAGTGCTCTCGCGCCTGACCGGCGACACGACGCTGGTGCAGACCGTGGTGGGCTCGTCGCTCAGCATGGGCCTGCGCAATGCGGTCATGGGCGTGGGCGCACTGGGCATGCTGGTGTTCACCAACCCCTACCTGATGGTGCAGGTGCTCGGTGCGCTGCTGTTGATCGTCGCGCCGTCGGTGTGGTTCGGCCGGCGCGTGCGCAAGCTCTCGCGCGCCAGCCAGGACCGCGTGGCCGACTCCAGCGCGATTGCCGCCGAGGTGCTCAACGCGATTCCAGTGGTGCAAAGCTACACCGCCGAGGCACGCGAAGCCGCGCGGTTTGACGAATCGACCACGAACGCCTTCAACACGGCCATCCGCCGCAGCAAGGCACGCGCGGTGCTGGTGGCCTTCATCATCATCGCCACCTCGGCGTCGCTGCTGTGGGGCCTGTTTCAGGGCACGCAGGCAGTGATGCGCGGCGACATCAGTGCCGGCCACCTGGGCCAGACGGTGGTGTACGTGATCATCCTGGCCAGCGCCACGGCGGTGCTGGGTGAGGTGTACGGCGACTTGCTGCGCGCCGCCGGCGCCACCGAACGGCTGATGGAGCTGCTGGAAACCCGCTCGCCCGTGACTTCACCGTCAAATCCGGTTCCAGCCCCCGTGGTACGGGCGGGAAGCGCTATCAAATTCGAAGCAGTGACCTTTCACTACCCGTCGCGTCCGGCGCAGCCGGCGCTGAGCGACTTCTCCCTGAGCGTGGCGCCCGGCGAGACCGTGGCCATCGTGGGGCCCAGCGGTGCCGGCAAAAGCACGGTGTTCCAGCTGCTGCTGCGCTTTTACGACCCGGCCACGGGCCGCATCGAGCTCGATGGCGTGCCGACCCGCGACATGGCGCTGCATGAGCTGCGCCAGCGTATCGGCATCGTGCCGCAGGACGCCGTGATTTTCTCGACCAGCGCACTGGAGAACATCCGTTACGGCAAGCCCGGGGCAAATGACGAAGAGGTGAAAGCCGCGGCGCGGGCGGCCTTTGCGCATGAGTTCATCACCGCCCTGCCCGAGGGTTATGACACCTTCCTGGGCGAGCGCGGCGTGCGCCTGTCGGGCGGGCAGCGCCAGCGTATTGCCATTGCGCGCGCCATGCTGAAAAACCCGCCGCTGCTGCTGCTGGACGAAGCCACCAGCGCACTGGACGCCGAGAGTGAACGCATGGTGCAGGCGGCGCTGGAGTCGGCCATGGAGGGCCGCACCACGCTGGTGGTGGCGCACCGCCTGGCCACGGTGCAAAAAGCCGACCGCATCCTGGTGCTGGACCATGGCAGGCTGGTGGAACAGGGCAGCCACGCTGAACTGGTGATGCGCGGCGGCATTTATGCGCGACTGGCCGCGTTGCAGTTCAACGTCTGAGTGGTGCAGGAAGGGGCAACCCGTGGTTATGCGTTTAATGCATGGCAACCCATGAAGCCGGCCTTGGACAGTTGAACCCGGCGCGCCTAAGCTGTGGCCATTGATCTTCCAACAGGAGTATTTGATGTCGCAAGCTTCCCCCGCCGTCACCCCGGTACTGACACATCCGCTGCCCTCTTATCTGCAGGCCGATCATCTCGGCCCTTGGGGCAACTACCTGCAGCAGGTAGACCGCGTGATACCCCACCTGGGCAGCCTGGCGCGCTGGGCCGAAACCCTCAAGCGCCCCAAGCGCATCCTGATTGTGGACGTGCCCATCCACATGGACGACGGCACGGTGGCGCACTTTGAAGGTTACCGCGTTCAGCACAACGTCTCTCGCGGGCCGGGCAAGGGCGGCGTGCGTTTTCACCAGGACGTGACGCTGTCGGAAGTCATGGCGCTGTCGGCCTGGATGTCGATCAAGAACGCTGCGGTGAATGTTCCCTACGGCGGTGCCAAGGGCGGTATTCGCGTGGACCCGAAGAAACTTTCGCGCGGCGAGCTCGAGCGCATGACACGCCGCTACACCAGCGAGATCGGCATCATCATCGGCCCGAACAAGGACATCCCCGCGCCCGACGTCAACACAAATGAGCAGATCATGGCGTGGATGATGGACACCTATTCCATGAACACCGGCTCGACCGCGACCGGAGTGGTGACCGGCAAGCCGGTGGACCTGGGTGGCTCGCTGGGCCGGCGCGAGGCCACCGGCCGCGGCGTGTTCACCGTCGGTGCTGAAGCGGCGAAACACATCGGGCTGGACATCGCCACCGCCCGCGTGGCGGTGCAGGGCTTCGGCAATGTGGGAGGCGTCGCCGGCAAGCTGTTTGCGGAAGCCGGTGCGCGCATTGTGGCCGTGCAGGACCATGGCGGCACAATCTATCGCGAAGCAGGGCTGGACGTGCCTTCGCTGCTAAAACACGTGGCCGAGGCCGGCAGTGTGGCCGGCTTCGAGCAGGCCGAAAAAATCAGCGACGACAAATTCTGGGAAGTTGATTGCGAAATCCTGATTCCCGCCGCACTTGAGCAGCAGATCACCCGGGAGAACGCCGGACGCATCAAGGCACGCATGATCATTGAAGGCGCCAACGGCCCCACCACCCCGGAGGCCGACGACATTCTGCATGAACGCAATGTGCTGGTGCTGCCTGATGTGATTGCCAATGCCGGCGGCGTGACCGTCAGTTATTTCGAATGGGTTCAGGATTTTTCGAGCTTCTTCTGGGACGAAACCGAAATCAATGCCCGCCTCGTACGCATCATGAAGGAAGCCTTTGCCGGCGTCTGGCAAGTGGCACAGGACCACAAGGTCAGTCTGCGCACCGCCACCTTCATCGTGGCGTGCAAACGCATACTGCACACACGCGAGCTGCGCGGTTTGTATCCCTGATCACCTGTGCGTTCGCATCAGTGCGAGAGGATATCTACGGCTTTCATTTCAAGCAGGGGCCGCGGAACCGGCTTTGCCGGGCCGCAGGCGTAGCGGCCCCCTCGGGCGGCAGGGAGCTACACGCAGTGAACGACCGTGGGGGCCTCAGTCATTGAAGCGTTTCCTTGGCCAAGGCCGGTAGAGGCAGCGGCATCACATCAATGCCCTCTTCCACCAACTCCATCGCTTCGGCCCGGCTGGCTTGTCCGCGGATATTGCGCTGTTCGGCATCACCGTAATGCATGGCACGCGCCTCGTCGGCAAAACGCTGGCCCACGTCTTCGGTGTTGGCCAGCACCTGGCGCAAAGCCTTGAGGAACTCGGCCTGTCCGGCGGGGTTGCCGGCAGCCGCCATCACGTCATGAACCGGGCCAGACGGCAAAGCCGCAGGCACCGACAGCTCGCGCGAGGGTGAAGCCGTTGCAGACACCTCGGCAGCGGCCCCGAAGTTGAGCCGCGGCGCGCTGGGCATCTTCTGGATGGCGGGGTCGCCACACAGCGGGCAGGTAAGGAGGCCACGGCCCAGCTGGCTTTGAAAATCATCTTCCGACGCGAACCAGCCCTCGAAGGCATGCTGGTGCGAACACTGGAGGTTGAGAACTTTCATGCGCGGATTATCAGGCCTGGCCGATGGGCGCGGCATCTTGCCAGTCCAGCTGCCATGCACCCGACAGGACGTTTTGCAGCCAGAGGGTGCCGGCCAGCGTCTTGGCGTCGGTGACCCGCCCGTCGCGGCACCACTGCAGCAGCTCAGCCGGGCTGGCCGTGAACACGTCGAGAAACTCGCCCGCGTCGAGCTTGCGCTCCCCGGCCGTCAGGTCTTTGGCGAACCAGACGTCGATGAATTCGGTGGAGTAGGAAATCACAGGATGCATCACGCCGGCTTTGGCCCACAAGGCGGCGCTGTAGCCGGTTTCTTCCAGCAGTTCACGCTGCGCACAGGCCAGTGAAGCCTCACCGGCATCGAGCTTGCCGGCCGGGAACTCCAGCATGACGGACTGCACCGGATAACGGTATTGCCGCTCGAGCACGAGCCGGCCGTCCCCTAGCTGGGCAATGATCATCACCGCGCCCGGATGCCGCACATATTCGCGCAATGCCTCGCGCCCGTCAGGCAGACGCACGGTGTCCTGAAATGCGTGCAGGAAATGGCCGCGCAGCAGCTCCCGGCTGCTGAGCTTGTGTTCATGCAGATGAGCGTCAACGGGCTCGTCAGGGTTTGGAGGACGGTCAGGCATATCGAAAGGTCCGGCCACCGCAGCCTTCAGCGGTGTTTGAACAGGTAGCGAAAGACAAAGCCCGGAAAAGCGAAGGTGATGAACAGCGTACCCGTGATGGCATAAAACTCCCAGCCCTGCGGCGCAATCTGGCCGAAGCGCTGTTCAAGCAAAAGGGCCAGGCCGCCGACCAGGAAATACCAGAACACCAGCTCCGCCAGACGCACTGCGAGATTCTTGGGCGCGGCCAGCCGGTAAACCAGCAGCAGCCGGTTACTGATGAAAGGCAGGTTCGCCGCCAGCAGGGCCAACGCTACCACCAGCCACACCGAAGCTGTCTGGTTCATGTACCCAGTGACTTCACCAGGCTGGCAATCGCCTGCTGGCACAGCGTCATGAGCCCACCCGGCATGATGCCCAGCAGCAGCACCAGCGCGCCATTGACGGAAAGCACCACGCGGGCATCGGCCGGAGCGGTAATGGCCGTGGGCATGCCGACATTGGGCGCGTCGAAATACATCACCTTGACAACACGCAGGTAGTAGAAAGCGCCGACCAGCGACATCGCCACCGCGAAAACCGCCAGCACGATGTAGCTCGTCTGCTGCGATGCCACCAGGGCTTGCAACACACCGAGCTTGGCGTAAAAGCCAACGACAGGCGGCACACCGGCGAGCGAAAACATGCAGATGGCCATGATGCCGGCAAACAGCGGACTGCGCTGGTTCAGGCCAGCCAGGTCGGTGATTTCTTCGGACTCATGGCCGGCACGCGCCAGTAGCAGGATGATGCCGAACACCGCGAGCGTCGTCAGCACATAGGTGATGGCATAAAACATGGCCGCGCCATAGGCGTACTCGGCGTTGAACTGCTTGCCCGGTACCACAGCAGCCAGCAGCGCCAGCAACAGGAAACCCATTTGCGAGATGGTTGAAAAGGCGAGCATGCGTTTGAGGTTGGACTGCGCCACCGCGGCCAGGTTACCGACCAGCAGCGAACCGATAGCCATGAGCGCCAGCATTTGCTGCCAGTCAATGGCCAGGGGCAGCATGCCCTGCACCAGCAGGCGGATACAGATGGCAAAGGCAGCCAGCTGCGGCGCGGCGCCGATCAGCAGCGTGATGGCCGTGGGCGCGCCCTGGTAAACGTCGGGCAGCCACATGTGGAAGGGCACTGCACCGAGCTTGAAAGCCAGGCCGGCGACGATGAATACCAGGCCGAACACCAGCACCTGGTGGTTCACCTGGCGGCTCGCAATCGCCTTGTACACCTCGTTGACGTCCAACGAACCGGTGGCGCCGTACATCATGGACAGGCCATAGAGCAGCAAGCCCGAAGCCAGGGCACCGAGCACAAAATACTTCATGGCCGCTTCGGTGGCCGTGGCGTTGTCACGGCGCAGCGCCACCAGGGCGTAGCTGCACAGTGTCATCAGTTCGAGGCCCATGTAGAGCACGAGGAAGTTATTGCCGGAAATCATCACAAAGATACCGAGCAACGCGAACATGCCAAGCGTGAACAGTTCGCCGCCACGGAGCATGTCGCGGTCTGCCGCGTAGCCGCGGCCATACACCAGGGTGACCATCATCGCGATGGTGGCGAAACACTTGAGCCAGTTGCCCATGGGGTCGCTCACGACCATGTTGCCAAAACCGTAGAAGGTATTGCCCTTCAGGGCGTACACGGCTTCCAGCGCGGCGACAGCGGCCAAGGTCAGCAGGGTCAGCACGTAGGTCATGGTGCGCTGGGGGCTTCTGACACCAAGGTCGACCAGGGCGATCACACAGGCCATGACCAGGAGCAAGATCTCCGGATAAACCGAGAGCCAACTGAGTTTGTCAATCATCTGGATTCTTTTGAATGGTTGCTTATTGCAGTTTGGAGATCGCCACGTGCTTGAGCAGGTCGATGACCGAGCTGTCCATCACGTCGGTGAAAGGCTTCGGATAGATACCCATGAACAGCACCGCAATGGCCAGCAGGGCCAGCATCAGGAACTCGCGGCTGTTGATGTCGCTCAAGCCCTTGACATCGTCATTGGCGACCGGGCCGAGGTAAACGCGCTTGAACATCCACAGCGTATAGGCTGCGCCGAAAATCAGCGCCGAAGCAGCGGCCGCGCCTATCCAGAAGTTGAACTTGACCGCGCCCAGGATGACCATCCACTCGCCGACAAACCCGGCGGTGGCAGGCAAGCCGCAGTTGGCCATGGCAAACAGCAACGCGAATGCGGTGAATTTGGGCATGGTGTTGACCACGCCGCCATAGCTCGCAATCTCGCGCGAATGCACGCGGTCGTACAACACCCCGATACACAGGAACATGGCACCCGACACAAAACCGTGCGCAATCATCTGCACAATGCCGCCCGACACGCCGATGTCATTGAAGATGAAAAAGCCCAGCGTGACAAAACCCATGTGAGCCACGGACGAATACGCCACCAGTTTTTTCATGTCCTGCTGAACCATGGCCACCAGACCGACATAGACCACGGCAATCAGGGACAGAGCAATCATGAGCCAGGCCCACTCGTGGGCGGCGTCCGGCGCAATCGGCATCGAAAACCGCAGAAAGCCGTAGGCACCGAGCTTGAGCATGATGGCCGCCAGCACAGCCGAACCGCCTGTGGGCGCCTCGACGTGCACGTCGGGCAGCCAGGTATGAACCGGCCACATCGGCACCTTGACCGCGAAGGCTGCGAAGAAGGCAAAGAAAAGGAAAGTCTGCGCAGTCGCGCCCAGGGGCAGTTTGTACCAGGCGGCCAGATCAAAACTGCCGTTGGACTTGACATACAGGAAGACCAGCGCGATCAACATCAGCAGCGAGCCGAGCAGCGTGTACAGAAAGAACTTGAAAGCGGCATAGATTTTCCGGGGACCGCCCCAGACGCCGATGATCAGGTACATCGGGATCAACGTGGCCTCGAAGAACACATAAAACAGCATGCCGTCGAGTGCGGCGAACACGCCAATCATCAGCCCGCTGAGAATCAGAAAAGCAGCCATGTACTGGTTGACGCGGCTGGTGATGGATTCCCAGCTGGCGATAATGACCACTACATTGATGAAAGCCGTGAGCAGCACAAACCACAGTGAAATACCGTCCACACCGAGGTGGTAATTCACATTGAAGCGCGCAATCCAGGGTGCGTTCTCGACGAACTGCATGGCCGAGGTACCGACCTCAAAGCCACCGTACAGGGGAAGGGTCACAAGGAAACTAATGACGGCACCGATCAGTGCAATCCAGCGCACGCTGCGTGCCTGGTCGTCACGTCCAAGTGCCAGCAGCACGACGCCGAAAAAGACCGGCGTCCAGATGGCGAGGCTCAACAATCCCATTTTTGTTATTCCTGTTGGCTCATTTGCTGAGCAGTTCTTTGAGCATCGGCCAGGTCGAAAAGTAGCTGATCAGGATGAAGATACCCATGATCATGGCCAGCGCGTAGTGGAAGATGTAGCCGGTCTGCACCTTGCGCACCACACCCGATACCCAGCCAACCAGCTTCCATGAGCCATTGACCAATGCTCCGTCGATGAGCTTTTCGTCGCCGCCCTTCCACAGGCCAATGCCAAGCCCGCGTGCGCCGCGCGCCAGAACGTTTTCATTGAACCAGTCCATGTAGTACTTGTTTTCGAGCAGCGTGTAGAGCGGCTCGACTCGCCGCTTGATGGCCGCCGGCAAGGCCGGGTTGACCATGTACATGTAATACGCGGAAACGACGCCGGCGAGCGCCAGCCAGAACGGCGCCGTCGTGAGGCCGTGCAAGGCCATCTGCGCAGGTCCGTGGAACAGTTCTGCCAGCTCGGCCATGGCCGGATGTTTGTCAGCGTTGACAATGATCGCATCTTTCAGGAAGTCGCCGAACAGCATGGCGTCAATGCTCATGAAGCCAATCACCACCGAGGGAATGGCCAGCAGGACCAGCGGCGCCGTCACCACCCAGGGCGACTCATGCGGCGCGTGCGATTCATGATGACCGTCATGGCCATGGTGGTCGTCGTGGTGCGCATCGGGGTTCTGGTCAAAACGTTCCTTGCCGTGAAAGACCAGGAAGTACATCCGGAAGGAATAAAAGGCGGTCACGAACACACCAGCCAGCACCGCAAAGTGAGCAAAACCGGCGCCCGGCAAGTGGCTCGCATGCACCGCCTCAATGATGCTGTCCTTCGAATAGAAGCCGGCAAACAGCGGCGTACCGATCAGGGCCAGGGAACCGAGCAGCGCGGTGATCCAGGTGATGGGCATGTATTTGCGCAAGCCCCCCATCCAGCGGAAGTCCTGGTTGTGATGCACACCCATGATGACGGAGCCTGCCGCCAGGAACAGCAGCGCCTTGAAGAAAGCGTGCGTCATCAGGTGGAACACCGCCACCGAATAAGCAGAAGCTCCCAGCGCAACCGTCATGTAGCCGAGCTGCGACAACGTGGAATACGCCACGACGCGCTTGATGTCGTTCTGGATGATCCCCAGGAAACCCATGAACAAAGCGGTGATGGCACCAATCACCATGATGAAACTCAGTGCTGTGTCGCTCAGCTCGAACAATGGTGACATGCGCGCGACCATGAAGATGCCGGCCGTAACCATGGTGGCGGCATGGATCAGCGCAGAAATCGGCGTCGGGCCTTCCATGGAATCAGGCAGCCAGACGTGCAAGGGGAACTGGGCCGACTTGCCCATGGCGCCGATGAACAGGCAGATGCAGATCACGGTGATCAGCATCCAGTCGGTGCCGGGAAAACCGAGCTGGGCAATCTCGCCCGACTTGGCGAAAACCTCGGTGTAGTTGAGCGAGCCGGCATAGGCGGCGAGCAGACCGATACCGAGGATGAAACCGAAGTCACCGACGCGGTTGACCAGGAAGGCCTTCATGTTGGCGAAGATGGCGGTCGGCTTGTTGAACCAGAAACCGATCAGCAGGTAGGACACCAGCCCCACAGCTTCCCAGCCGAAGAACAGCTGCAGCATGTTGTTGCTCATCACCAGCATCAGCATGGAGAAAGTGAACAGCGAAATGTAGGCAAAGAAGCGGTTGTAGCCCTCGTCTTCTTCCATGTAGCCGATGGTGTAGATGTGCACCATCAGCGAGACAAAGGTCACGACGCACATCATCATGGCCGTCAGGCCGTCGACGAGGAAGCCGATTTCCATCTTCAGGCCACCGACGACCATCCATGTGTAAAGCGTTTCATTGAAGCGTGCGCCGTCGAGCGCCACGCTTTTGAGCGTCATGGCCGAAATGATGAAGGCCGCCAGCACGCCGAGAATGGTCAGCGTGTGCGACAGACGGCGGCCAATCCAGTTGCCGCCAAACGCGGTACCAAAAATACCGGCCAGCAGCGAGCCCGCCAAGGGCGCCAGGGGAACGGCCAGCAGTGTGGCGGCGGAAAGGGATTGGCTCATGGGTTAACCGCCCGCAGGGCCATCCCAAGGACGGTTTGCTCCCTCTCGGGGGGGAGCGTGTACACGAAGTGAGAAGCGTGGGGGCTCATTTCTTATCCCTTGAGCGTGTTGAGTTCGTCGACGTTGATGCTGGACTTGTTGCGGAACAGCAGCACCAGAATAGCCAGGCCAATGGCTGATTCGGCCGCCGCGACAGTCAGGATAAAAAACACGAATACCTGACCATGCATGTCGCCCAGGTAATACGAAAAAGCAATGAAGTTCGTATTGACGGCCAGCAGCATCAACTCGATGGCCATCAACAACACGATCAAGTTCTTGCGATTCAGGAAGATGCCGATCACGGACAAGGCAAACAGGATGGCCCCCAGCGAAAGAAAGTGTCCCAGCGTCAATGTCATGCTTTCTTCTCCTCGGTAGGGGTCTGCACAGCTGCCACCTCGGGTGCGGCCTGCGTGGCCGCCACTTTCACAAGCGTGACGCGGTCCCGTGCCTTCACACGAATCTGGAGAGCAGGGTTGATGTGCTTGCTGTCCTTGCGCTGGCGCAAGGTCAGGGCAATGGCGGCAATCATCGCCACCAGCAAAATAGTCGCGGCAATTTGAAGCGGGTACAGATACTCGGTGTAGAGCAGTTTGCCCAGCGCTTTGGTGTTGGAAAACTGAACCGCCTGGCCGGCTGTACCGGCCAGCGCTGCGCTTTTCGGTTCCTCGGTCAGCCGGAAGCCACCCATCAAGACAGCGGCCATTTCCAGCGCGATCAGCACACCCACCATGGCGGCCATCGGAAAATGCTTCCAGAACCCCTTGCGCACGGCATCCATGTTGATGTCGAGCATCATGACCACAAAGAGGAACAGCACCATCACCGCTCCCAGATACACAAGCACCAGGGTGATGGCGAGAAATTCGGCCTTGAGAAGCAGCCACACTGCTGCAGCCTGCGAGAAGGCGAGCATCAGGTACAGCACGGCGTGCACGGGGTTGCGCGCCGTGATCACCCGGAACGCCGCAAACAGCAGTAACAGGGCGAAGAGATAAAAGAGACCGGTTTTAACGTCCATGTTCTGCGAATCTTTCTAGAGCCAACGACTTTGCGGCGGTTTCAGCGGTACTTGGCATCCGCAGCGCGGTTGGCAGCGATTTCTTTTTCGTAACGGTCACCGACCGCCAGCAGCATGTCCTTGGTGAAATAGAGGTCACCACGTTTTTCGCCGTGGTACTCGAGAATGTGTGTTTCGACGATGGAGTCCACCGGGCAGCTTTCCTCGCAGAAGCCGCAGAAAATGCATTTGGTCAGGTCGATGTCGTAACGCGAAGTGCGGCGGCTGCCGTCTTCGCGAACATCCGATTCGATCGTGATCGCCAGCGCGGGGCACACGGCCTCGCAGAGCTTGCAGGCAATGCAGCGTTCCTCGCCGTTCTCATAGCGGCGCAAGGCGTGTAGGCCGCGAAAGCGTGGTGAAAGAGGTGTTTTTTCCTCAGGGAACTGCACAGTGATCTTGCGCCGGAAGGCATAGCGACCGGTCAGGGCCATGCCCTTGAGCAGTTCCACGAGCATGAAGCTCCTGAAAAAATCCCTGAACGAAAACGTTGAAGCGGTTGCGCTGGCCATGATGATTTTCCGCTTAGTTCCAGATATTCCAGGGCGTCTGCATCCACACACCCACGACGACCAGCCACACCAGGGTGACCGGAATAAAAATCTTCCAACCCAGCCGCATGATCTGGTCATACCGGAAGCGCGGGAAAGTGGCGCGGATCCAAATGAACATGGACACGACCAGGAAAGTCTTCAGGCCCAGCCAGATCCAGCCGGGAACCCAGTTGAACAATGCGCTGTCCACCGGCGACAGCCAGCCACCGAGGAACATCAACGCCGCCAGAATCGCCACCAGCCACATACTGGCGTATTCGGCCAGGAAGAAGATGGCAAAGCCCATGCCCGAGTATTCGACCATGTGACCGGCCACGATTTCGGCCTCGCCTTCCACCACGTCAAACGGGTGGCGATTGGTTTCGGCCACGCCGGAGATCATGAAGACCATGAAGATGGGCAGCAGCGGCAGCCAGTTCCAGGACAGGAAGATCAAGCCCTTGCCGGCCGCCATGCCCCTGGCCTGCCCCATGACGATGTCCGTCAGGTTCATGCTGCCCGATATCATCAGCACCACCACCAGGCAAAAACCCATGGCAATCTCGTAACTGACCATCTGGGCCGAAGCGCGCAACGCCCCCAGAAACGCGTATTTGGAGTTGGAGGCCCAACCGGCAATGATCACGCCATACACCTCGATCGAGGTGATTGCCATGATGAGCAGCAGCCCGGCGTTCACATTGGCAAGCGCCACGTCGGGGCCAAACGGAATCACGACCCACGCCGCAAGCGCGGGCATGATGGCCATGATGGGACCGAGTGCGAACAAGCCCTTGCTGGCCGCCGTCGGGCTGATGATTTCCTTGGTCAGCAGCTTCACGGCATCGGCGATAGGCTGCAACAGGCCAAACGGGCCCACGCGATTCGGACCAAGCCGAACCTGCATGAAACCCAGCAGCTTGCGCTCCCACAAGGTCAGGTAAGCCACCGCACCCATCAGGGGCAGCAAGACACAGACGATCTTGATCAGGATCCACACAACCGGCCAGACCGTGCCCGGCCAGATGCCGCCCATCAAACCCTGGCCGAAGCCGAAAATGCTGTCGATCATGCTGCGGCTCCCTCACCTGCCAGCGCCTGCCGCGCATCAGCGCTCAGTTGCAGCGATGTCGCACGCCGAACCAGACCGTCGAGCTGGTAAATGCTGGCGACCACCGGGGTCGGGCCTGCGGCAGACAGGTCAATGCCGGCCTGGGTGCTGTTGCCCAGATGCTCTGCGGGCACCTGCGCAGTTGCAGCGGCGGGCACGTGCTTCAGCACATCCTGTGCGGATTCAAAATCAAAGCCTGGCAACTCGAGCAGGTTTGCCAGCACGCGCAAGACCTTCCAGGCCGGACGTGTTTCGCCGAGCGGCTTGGCCACGGCGTGAAATCCCTGCACCCGCCCTTCGGCGTTGACAAAGGTGCCTGGGGTTTCCGAGAACGGTGCAATCGGCAACAGTACGTCGCTGAAATCCATGTTGGCTTTGAACGGGCTCAGGGTCACCACCATCTGCGCTGCGCTGAGGGCCGTTTTGGCGGAAGCACCGGCTGCGGAGTCGAACTCGGGTTCGTTGTTGAGCAGCAGCACGGCCTTCAGCCCGCCCGAGAGCATCTGCCCGGCGTTCAGGCCTTGGCCCGATGGCATGGCACCTGCGAGCTGTGCGCCCACGGTGTTAGCCGCTTCTGTCAGGTAACCCACACTGGCCCCGGTTTGGGCGCCGATCCAGTTGGCCAAGGCCAGCAGGCTCTCCGCATGCGCATGGTGGGCAGCAGCGTTGCCCAGCAGGATGGCCTTGCGCTCGCCACCCTGCAGAGATTTGGCGATGGCCTTGGCGGCATCCGTGACCTGCCCGGCCACCGGCGCCGGCACGCCCTTGTCTGCGGCAATCGCAGCGGCCACGTCGGCCAGCGCCTGCGCCCAGGAACCCGGCTCGGCCAGCACACGATGGGCCACAGGCATGGCCCAGGCGTCGGCAGAAGCCAACTCTGCTACGGAATTAATAGCGATCAACGCACAGCCCTTGCGGACGGACTGGCGAATTCGTTGTGCAAACAGCGGATGGTCCTTGCGCAGGTTGGAACCGATGACCAAGGCGCGCTGCAGTTGCGACAGCGATGCAACCGAGCTACCCAGCCAGCGCACTGTCGGCGTGGATGCAAACTCTGCATGGCGCAGGCGGTAGTCGATGTTGTCGCTGCCGAGGCCGCGCATCAGCGATGCAGCGAGGTACAGCTCTTCCAGCGTGCTGTGCGGGCTGGCAAGCAGGCCCATGCTTTGGGCGCCATGGTCGGCCTTGATCTGCTTCAGGCCGTTGGCCACATATTCGAGCGCCGTCTGCCAGTCCACGGCTTTCCACTGGCCGCCCTGCTTGAGCATGGGGCTCAAAAGGCGTTCGTCGCTGTTCAGCGCTTCGTATGAAAACCGGTCGCGGTCGGCAATCCAGCATTCGTTGACATCTTCGTTTTCGAGCGGCACCACGCGCATGACCTGGTTGGACTTGACTTGGACAATCAGGTTGGCACCGGTGGAGTCATGCGGGCTGACCGACTTGCGGCGCGAGAGCTCCCAGGTGCGGGCGCTGTAGCGGAAAGGCTTGCTGGTCAGTGCGCCAACGGGGCAGAGATCGATCATGTTGCCCGACAGTTCAGAGTCCACCGACATGCCGACAAAAGTCTCGATCTCGGCATGCTCGCCACGGTTGGACATGCCCAGTTCCATGACACCGGCCACTTCCTGGCCGAAACGCACGCAGCGCGTGCAGTGAATGCAGCGGCTCATTTCCTCCATGGAAATCAATGGACCCACGTCCTTGTGGAAAACCACGCGCTTTTCTTCTTCGTAGCGCGAGCCGCTGCCACCGTAGCCGACCGCCAAGTCCTGCAGTTGACACTCGCCACCCTGGTCGCAGATCGGGCAGTCCAGCGGATGGTTGATCAGCAGAAATTCCATCACACCCTTCTGGGCCTTGATGGCTTTGTCACTCTTGGTGTGCACGATCATGCCCTGCGTCACAGGCGTCGCGCAGGCCGGCATCGGCTTGGGCGCTTTTTCCACGTCCACCAGACACATGCGGCAGTTGGCCGCAATGCTGAGCTTCTTGTGATAGCAGAAATGCGGAATGTAGGTGCCGGCTTTTTCGGCGGCATGCATCACCGTGCTGCCTTCGGGCACTTCCACTTTCTGACCGTCGAGTTGGATTTCAACCATGTGAATCTGCTTTATTGGAGCGCTGTTAGGCGTAAACCGGGACCAGACAGGTCTTGTGGGTGATGTGGTGCTCGAATTCGGCGCGGAAGTGCTTGATCATGGCGCGCACCGGCATGGCCGCTGCGTCGCCAAGCGCGCAGATGGTGCGGCCCTGGATGTTGTCGGAGATCGAGTTGAGGAGATCCAGGTCGCTCTCGCGGCCATGGCCGTGCTCAATGCGGTCCACCATGCGCCAGAGCCAACCCGTGCCCTCGCGGCAGGGTGTGCACTGGCCACAGCTCTCGTGCATGTAGAAGTAGGACAGGCGCAACAGGCTTTTGACCATGCAACGCGTCTCGTCCATCACGATCACCGCGCCGGAGCCGAGCATGGAGCCGGCCTTGGCGATGGAGTCGTAGTCCATGTCCGTGGCCATCATGATGTCGGCCGGCAACACCGGCATGGACGAGCCGCCGGGAATCACCGCCTTGAGCTTGCGCCCGCCGCGCATGCCGCCCGCTAGTTCCAGCAGCTTGGCAAACGGCGTGCCCATCGGGATTTCGTAGTTGCCCGGACACTCGACGTCACCGCTGATGGTGAAAATCTTGGTACCGCCGTTGTTGGGCTTGCCGCAATCCAGGTAGGCCTGGCCGCCGTTGCGGATGATCCAGGGCACGGCTGCAAAGGTTTCCGTGTTGTTGATGGTGGTCGGCTTGCCGTACAGGCCAAAACTCGCGGGAAACGGCGGCTTGAAACGCGGCTGGCCTTTTTTGCCTTCCAGGGATTCGAGCAAGGCGGTTTCCTCGCCGCAGATGTAGGCGCCGAAACCGTGGGCCGCGTGCAGCTGGAAGCTGTAATTGCTGCCGAGGATATTGTTGCCCAGCAGGCCGGCGGCGCGCGCTTCTTCCAGCGCCTCTTCAAACCGCTTGTAGGTGGTGAAGATTTCCCCATGGATGTAGTTGTAGCCGACGCTGATGCCCATCGCGTACGCGGCAATCGCCATGCCCTCGATGACGATGTGCGGGTTGTACTGCATGATGTCGCGGTCTTTGGCGGTGCCCGGCTCGCCTTCGTCCGAGTTGCAGACCAGGTATTTCTGGCCCGGAAACTGGCGCGGCATGAAGCTCCACTTCAGGCCGGTCGGGAAACCCGCGCCGCCGCGTCCGCGCAGGCTGCCTGCCTTGACCTCGGCGATCACCTGATCGGGCGTCAAACCTTCGCCGCCGTCCTTGCCGAGGATTTTGCGCAGGGCCTGGTAGCCGCCGCGCGCCTCGTAGTCTTTCAGGCGCCAGTTGGCGCCGTCCAGATCCGCCATGATTTGCGGATTGATGTGACGGCCGTGGAAGGAGGTCTGGACGCCGGTGGCTTCAAACTGGGAGAGGATGCTGGAAGCAGACATGTTATTTGGCCTCGCTCGATTTCAGGCCATCGATCAGCTGGTCGAGTTTGTCGTTGCTCATGAAGCTGCACATGTGCAGGTCATTGACCAGCATGACCGGCGAGTCGGCGCAGGCGCCCAGGCATTCGGACTGCTGCAGGGTGAACAGACCGTCGTCGGTGGTGCCGCCCATGGCCACGCCAAGTTTTTGCTCGAGGTAAGCCAGCGCCTTGGTGCCGTCGCGCAACTGGCACGGCAGGTTGGTACAGACGTTGATCTTGTACTTGCCCACCGGCTTCTGGTTGTACATGTTGTAGAAGGTCGTGACCTCATGCACGGCAATCGGCGCCATGCCCAGGTACTCGGCCACCAGCTTCTCGCTCTCGGCGCTGACGTAGCCCTGCTCTTCCTGGATGATCGCCAGACAGGCCATGACAGCCGACTGCTTCTGGTCCGCGGGATATTTCGCAACTTCTTTCGTGAAGCGCGCTTGGGTAACTTCAGAGATCATCGATCAATCTCTCCAAAAACAATGTCCATGGTTCCGATGATCGCCACGGCATCAGCCAGCATGTGGCCACGCGCCATTTCGTCAAGCGCGGCAAGGTGCGCAAAACCCGGCGGCCGGATCTTCAGGCGGTAAGGCTTGTTGGCCCCGTCGCTCACGATATAAATGCCGAACTCGCCCTTCGGGTGTTCGACCGCGGCATAGGACTCACCCTCGGGTACGTGGAAGCCCTCCGTGAAGAGCTTGAAATGGTGGATCAGCTCTTCCATGTTGGACTTCATGGACTCGCGCCCGGGAGCAGCCACCTTGTGGTTGCTGGTGATCACAGGGCCCGGGTTGTCGCGCAGCCAGGCCACGCACTGCTCGATGATGCGGTTGGACTGGCGCATCTCTTCGACCCGTACCAGGTAGCGGTCGTAGCAGTCGCCGGTCTTGCCCACGGGGATGTCGAAATCCATGCGGTCGTACACCTCGTAAGGCTGCTGCTTGCGCAGATCCCACGCCATGCCGGAGCCACGCAACATGGGGCCGGTCATGCCCATGCTGAGCGCGCGTTCCGGTGTAACCACACCGACGCCCACCGTACGCTGCTTCCAGATGCGGTTATCGGTCAGCAAGGTTTCATACTCGTCCACATAAGCCGGGAAGCGGCGCGTGAAGTCGCCGATGAAATCGAGCAGCGACCCCTGGCGGTTCTCGTTCATCGCCTCTATGGCCTTGGCATTCCTGATTTTGCTGACCTTGTACTGCGGCATGCTGTCCGGCAGGTCACGGTAAACGCCACCGGGACGGAAATAGGCCGCATGCATGCGCGCGCCGGACACCGCCTCGTAAATGTCAAACAGATCTTCACGCTCGCGGAAGGTGTAGATCAGAATGGTCGAGCTGCCGCAGTCATTGCCGTGCGAACCCAGCCACATCAGATGATTCAGCAGGCGCGTGATTTCCGAGAACATGACGCGGATGTACTGCGCGCGGAGGGGCACATCAACACCCAGAAGCTTTTCGATGGCCAGGCAGTAGGCATGCTCGTTGCACATCATGGACACATAGTCGAGCCGGTCCATGTAAGGCAGCGACTGGATGTATGTCTTGCTCTCGGCAAGTTTTTCGGTGGCGCGATGCAGCAGGCCGATGTGCGGGTCGGCACGCTGCACCACTTCGCCGTCCAGTTCCAGGACAAGGCGCAAGACGCCATGGGCAGCGGGATGTTGCGGCCCGAAGTTGAGCGTGTAGTTTTTGATTTCAGCCATATCGGTTCTGCGTTTGACTTGTCATGCCGGACTCCATCCGGCATCCATGCGGGCGGGCAACGCCCCCCATGGATTGCGGGCCAGACCCGCAAGGCCAAATTGCTACTGCACCCCTCCGTAGTTGTCTTCACGGATCACGCGCGGCGTGATTTCGCGGGGTTCAATCGTCACCGGCTGGTAGATCACGCGCTTCTGCTCGGGGTCGTAGCGCATCTCGACATGGCCAGTGGTCGGAAAATCCTTGCGGAAAGGATGGCCGATGAAGCCGTAGTCGGTCAGGATGCGGCGCAGGTCATTGTGGCCCTCGAAGACGATGCCGAACAGGTCAAAAGCCTCGCGTTCAAACCAGTTGGCGGAATTCCACACATCGCTCACGGATGCGACCACAGGGAAATCATCGTCGGCGCAAAAGACTTTCAGGCGGACACGCTGGTTCAGGCTGACAGAGAGCAAATGCGACACCACGCAAAAGCGCCGGCCATCGTAACGGCCATCGGCGTATTCGGAATAATCGACGCCGCAAAGATCCATCAGCTGCTCGAACTGGCAACCTCTGGTATCGCGCAGGATCAGGGCAACGGCCTTGTAGTCTGGCGCATCGACAACAACCGTCACCTCGCCGAGCGCCACGGTGGTGCGTTTGGCTTTCTCGCCCAGGGCAGCGGCAATGATGCCGGCGAGCTGTTCAGCAGAAGCAGGATGCAAGGGACCCATCAGACCCTCGCAATGGTGTTGGTGCGGCGGATTTTCTGCTGCAGCTGGATGATGCCGTAGATCAGGGCCTCGGCCGTGGGCGGGCAACCCGGCACATACACATCGACCGGCACGATGCGGTCACACCCGCGGACCACCGAGTAGCTGTAATGGTAATAGCCACCGCCATTGGCGCAGGAGCCCATGGAAATCACCCAGCGCGGCTCGGCCATCTGGTCATACACCTTGCGCAGGGCCGGACCCATCTTGTTGCACAGCGTGCCGGCCACAATCATGAGGTCACTCTGGCGCGGGCTGGCACGGAACACCTCGGCACCGAATCGCCCGATGTCGTAGCGCGCAGCGGCCGAATGCATCATCTCGACAGCGCAGCAAGCCAAGCCAAAGGTCATGGGCCAGAGCGATCCGGTTTTGGCCCAGTTCACCACCGAGTCGTAACTCGTGGTCATGAAGCCTTCGTTAAAAACACCTTCTAGTGACATACCCGTACCTTTGTGGCGGCCGCTGGTGCTGCCGCTGAATCTTGGTGAGCTACTCCCAGTCCAGGGCGCCTTTTTTCCATTCGTAGGCAAAGCCCACGACCAGAATGCCGAGGAAAACCATCATGGACCAGAAACCCACCGGACCGATTTCCTTGAGCGCGACGGCCCACGGAAACAGGAAGGCAATTTCAAGGTCAAAAAGAATAAACAGGATGGCGACCAGGTAGTAGCGCACATCGAACTTCATGCGGGCATCTTCAAACGCCTCGAAGCCGCACTCATAAGGGGAATTTTTTTCGCTGTCCGGCTTGTTCGGACCGAGCAAACGCCCCAGCAGCTGGGGGACCACGCCGACAGCCACGCCGACCAGGATAAACAACAGGACGGGGAGGTATTGGTCGAGGTTCATCGTCGATTCAACTTCTGCAAGCCGCTTGTGCTGTGTGCCAGTTTGCTGTTCCGGACTCTGAGCCCTGCCTGTGCGGCGTTGGCCAGTGCCTGTAAGTGGTGCGGACGGCGAGACTCGAACTCGCACAGCTTTCGCCACTACCCCCTCAAGATAGCGTGTCTACCAATTTCACCACGTCCGCGGTTTTTAACTGTCCGGATGGCATGAGGAACCTTGCGGTTTTGGCTTTCCGGGCAGTCTTAGAGTTTACCCCGAATTTGCGCCGCTCCCTGAGCGGGGCGGCGCCTTTATCGCGCTATTTCGTGGGGATTTGACCTGCGCCGGATGCTGCCGGTGCAGGCGGTACAGCCGTGGCACCGGTCGCCGGCGCCGGGCTGTTCGTGCCTGGAATCTGGCCGGCTCCGGGAACAACCGGCGCAGGAGCCGTGATGGCCGCGCCTTCAAGCACGCTTGTGCCCGTTTGCGGGCGCGCATTGCCGAAGTAGGCCAGCAGCAAGGTGCACGCAAAAAACACAGCAGCCAATACGGCCGTGGTACGCGACAGGAAGTTGGCACTGCCACTGGCACCGAACAGGCTGCCGGACCCACCGCTGCCGAAAGCAGCGCCCATGTCGGCGCCTTTGCCATGTTGTACAAGGATCAGGCCAATCATGGCCAATGCGGTAATCATCTGGATCGCCAGGGCAGCCGTCAACAAAATATTCATACCTACTCCTAATTTAATAGCGCATTTCCGCCTGTCAGGCGGAGGCTGCAGAAATAATCGTTAAAAAATCGGGGGCCTTCAGCGATGCGCCGCCAATCAGGCCACCATCGATATCGGGCTGGCCCAGCAGCGAAGCGGCGTTGGCCGCATTCATGCTGCCACCATACAAAATCTTCACGCGGTCCGCATGTTCGGTCGCAGCCTTGAGCTGGGCCCTGAGCACGGCGTGCACCGCCTGCGCCTGTTCGGGCGTGGCTGTCTGCCCGGTGCCAATGGCCCAGACCGGCTCGTAAGCAAGCACGATCTCGCTGATGCAGTGCCCATTGGTGTGGATCACGGCGGCGAGCTGGCGCTTCACGACGCTTTCGGTCTGACCGGCTTCGCGTTCGGCCAGTGTTTCGCCGACACAGACGATGGGTGTGATGCCCGCGGCGAGCGCCTGCTGCGCTTTTTCAGCCACCAATGCATCGCTCTCCAAGTGGTACTGGCGGCGCTCCGAATGCCCGACGATGGCGTAAGCCACATTCAACTCACGGAGCATGCTTGCAGAAACTTCACCCGTATAAGCCCCTACTTTGTGAGCGGAGACATCTTGAGCCCCCAGACACAACATCGGGTCGCCATTGTCGTCCCGGCTTCTGTCCTGATAGTCCTGCACTTGAACAAAGTACGGGAAAGGCACACACACTGCGATCTCGCAAGCAGGCCGGCTCGCTTCGATACCCGCCAATATTTCGTCCATCAACCGTTGATTGGCACCAAAACTGCCATTCATCTTCCAGTTGCCTGCAATGAGTTTTTTCATGCTGACTAGGCCTGCCAGGTCAAAACAATTTTGCCGATGTGCTGGTTCGATTCCATCAGCGCATGCGCCTTGGCAGCGTCGGCTGCGGCAAAGGTGCTGTGAATCACAGGCTTGATCGCACCGCTGGCGAGCAGCGGCCAGACTTTCTCTTTCAGGGCTGCGGCAATTGCGGTCTTGAATTCGATCGAACGCGGGCGCAGCGTGGAGCCGGTGATGGTGAGACGTTTGCGCAGCACCAGGCCGGCATTGAATTCGGCCTTGGTGCCACCCTGCACGGCGATGAAGACCAGGCGGCCGTCCTCGGCCAGGCAAGCTATCTCGCGCGCCACATAAGTGCCGGCGACCATGTCCAGAATCACGTTCACGCCTTTATCGGCAGTCAATTTCTTGACCTCCTCGGCGAAATCCGCTGTCTTGTAGTTGATGGCGTGGTCGGCGCCGATCTTCAGGCAGGCGGCGCATTTGTCATCGCTGCCGGCCGTTACGATGACGGTCGCACCCATGGCCTTGGCAATCTGGATCGCTGTCACACCGATGCCGCTGGAGCCGCCCTGGATCAGCAGCGTCTCGCCCTTTTGCAGTCGGGCGCGGTCAAACACGTTGCTCCAGACCGTGAAAAAAGTTTCCGGCAAGGAAGCGGCCTCGGTGTCGCTGAAACCTTCCGGCACAGGTAGACACTGCCCGACCGGCGCCACACACACTTCGGCGTAACCGCCTCCGGCAACGAGCGCGCACACACGGTCGCCCACCTTCAGGCCAGCCTGCGCCATGGCCTGCGCGTCGCCACTGACGATGGTTCCAGCCACTTCCAGCCCGGGAATGTCCGACGCCCCTGGAGGAACCGGGTAGTTGCCGGTGCGCTGCAGGACATCCGGGCGATTCACACCCGAGGCCGCCACGCGTATCAGCAACTCACCCGCGCCAGCCACCGGATCAAGCCGCTCGCCCAGACGCAGAACGTCCGGCGCGCCATAGGATGTGATTTCAACTGCTTTCATGGATTTTTTAAGTGTTTTATGGCTGCAGCCCCCGACTGGCGGGCGCAAGCAGCTACAAAATCAATAGCGAATCAGCCTTGGTCCTGGCCTTGGGCCGGACGGTCCAGCAGCGCCTTCATGGACAGCTTGACACGGCCTTTTTCGTCGGTTTCCAGAACCTTGACCTTGACGATCTGGCCTTCGCTCAGGTAGTCGGTCACACGCTCGACGCGCTCGTGGGCGATCTGGCTGATATGCAGCAGGCCATCCTTGCCGGGCAACAGGTTGATCAGTGCGCCGAAGTCCAGGATCTTGGTGACAGGGCCTTCGTAGACCTTGCCGATTTCGACTTCGGCGGTGATCTCGGCGATGCGGCGTTTGGCTTCATCGGCCTTGGCGCTGTCGTTCGACGCGATGGTGATGGTGCCGTCTTCCTCGATGTTGATCTGCGTGCCGGTTTCTTCGGTCAGCGCGCGAATGACGGCGCCGCCCTTGCCGATCACGTCACGGATCTTCTCGGGGTTGATCTTCATGACATACAGGCGCGGCGCGAAGTCGGAGACCTCAGCCTTGGCCTCGCCCATGGCTTCCTGCATCTTGCCCAGGATGTGCATGCGCGCTTCTTTGGCCTGAGCCAGCGCGACCTGCATGATTTCCTTGGTGATGCCCTGGATCTTGATGTCCATCTGCAGCGCGGTGATACCGGCGGTGGTGCCAGCTACCTTGAAGTCCATGTCGCCCAGGTGATCTTCGTCACCCAGGATGTCGGTCAGCACCGCAAAACGGTTGTCTTCCTTGATCAGACCCATGGCAATGCCGGCCACGTGGGCTTTCATAGGCACGCCGGCGTCCATCAGCGACAGGCAGCCGCCGCAGACGGATGCCATTGACGAGGAACCGTTGGACTCGGTGATTTCCGAGACCACACGCATGGTGTATGGAAATTCTTCCTTGGTCGGCAGCACCGCGATCAACGCGCGCTTGGCCAGACGACCGTGACCGATTTCGCGGCGTTTCGGGCTGCCGACACGGCCAGTTTCGCCGGTGGCGAACGGAGGCATGTTGTAGTGCAGCATGAAGCGGTCTTCGT
>NZ_JBDTTH010000050.1:0-31506 GCF_039930745.1 Polaromonas sp.
CCTTCCCCGAGCTGGAACCCCTGTGGTTCGAGACCAGCGCAGGCCCTGACCAGGTGTTGCTGCTCACGCGTGAGCAATTGGGCTGATTGGCCCGAAACCTGCCTCCTGGCCACCGCGGCCGAATAATTTTCCTGAGTTGTCTGTTTAAATGATTACCCTTAAAAACGTGGTGCTGCGTCGCGGCTCCAAAGTGATTCTCGACAGCGCGTCTGTCACCCTCAACCCCGGCGAAAAAATCGGCCTGGTGGGGCGCAATGGCGCGGGCAAGTCTTCGCTGTTTGCCATGCTCAACGGCACGCTGCACGAAGACGGCGGTGAGTTTTACATTCCCGCCCAGTGGCGCATGGCACAGGTTGCCCAGGACATGCCCGAAACCGAACAAAGCGCCACAGACTATGTGATCGAGGGTGACGTGGTATTGCTGGCCGCGCAGGCCGAGGTGACGGCCGCCGAAGACAGCGGCGACGGCGACCGCATGGCCCACGCCTACATGGACCTGTACGATTCCGGCGCGCACGACGCGCAGGCGAGAGCCCAGGCGCTGATCCTCGGCCTCGGCTTCAAGGTCAGCGAGCTCGACAACCCGGTCAACAGCTTTTCCGGCGGCTGGCGCATGCGCCTGCAACTGGCGCGCGCGCTGATGTGCCCGTCCGACCTGCTGCTGCTGGACGAGCCGACCAATCACCTGGATCTGGACGCTCTCGTCTGGCTGGAAGCCTGGTTGCAGCGCTACCAGGGCACCATGCTGGTCATCAGCCATGACCGTGAGTTCCTCGATGCCGTGACCGACGTCACAGTGCACATCGAACGCGCCAAGCTCACGCGTTACGGCGGCAACTACAGCAAGTTCGAAGACCTGCGCGCCGAGCAGATGGCGCTGCAGCAGGGGGCTTACTCCAAGCAGCAGGACAAGATTGCCCATCTGCAGAAATTCATCGCCCGCTTCAAGGCCAAGGCCAGCAAAGCCAAGCAGGCGCAAAGCCGCGTTAAGGCGCTGGACCGCATGGAGAAAATCGCCCCGCTGCTGGCGGAAGCCGATTTCACTTTCGAGTTCAAGGAACCGGCGAATCTGCCCAATCCCATGCTGTCGATGCAGAACGCTTACTTTGGCTATCCGGCGCCGGAAGATGCGCCAGAAGGCACAGCGCCGACCGTCATCGTGCAAAACGTCAGCAAGTCGGTGCTGGCCGGCCAGCGCATCGGCATCCTGGGCGCCAACGGCCAGGGCAAGTCAACCTTGGTCAAAACCGTGGCACGGGCGCTGGCCCCCATCAGTGGCGAGATGACCGAAGGCAAGGGGCTGAACATCGGCTATTTTGCCCAGCAGGAACTCGACGTGCTGCGCCCGGCCGACAACCCGCTGGAACACATGATCCGCCTGGTCAAGGAAGTCACCGCCGCGGGCAAAATGGGCAACCAGCCGACACGCGAGCAGGACCTGCGCAGCTTCCTGGGCAACTTCAACTTCGGCGGCGACATGGTCAAGCAGGCCGTGGGCAGCATGAGCGGCGGCGAAAAGGCCCGCCTGGTGCTGTGCATGATCGTCTGGCAGCGCCCCAACCTGCTGCTGCTCGATGAGCCGACCAACCACCTGGACCTGGCCACGCGCGAGGCGCTGTCCATGGCGCTCAACGAGTTCGAAGGCACCGTGATGCTGGTCAGCCACGACCGGGCATTGCTGCGCGCCGTGTGCGACGAGTTCTGGATGGTGTCCCAAGGCGGTGTCGCGCCCTTCGACGGCGACCTGGACGACTACCAGAAATATTTGCTGGACTATGCCAAGCGCCAGCGCGAAGAAGCCAAGAAGTCCGGCAGCGGTGGCACTGCGGTGCCTGCCGCAACCGCTACCAAATTAGTAGCTACCAACGCACAACCGGCGGGGGCTTCTGCCACTTTTGATGCAAAAAAATCAGTCAGCAAGAAAGAAGATGCCCAGCGCCGTCAGCAACAGTCCGACAGCACCAAACCACTGCGCAAGGAGCTGGAAAAAATCGACCAGCAGATGCAGGCGCTGAACACCGAGCGCGACACGCTGCAGGCCAAGCTGGCCAGCACCACCGCGCCCGCGGAAATGGCCCAGAACGGCAAACGCCTCAAAGCCATCGAAAACGAAATCGGCACGCTGGAAGAACGCTGGCTGGAACTCACCGAGCAGATCGAAACCTCCCTGGCCTGAGGCTCTTCGATCTCAGCGCGGGGGCTTGGGGTTGCAGCTCTAACCCTGTCTGGCATTTGGCGCTAGAGTGCCTTCATGCCCACTGCCCTTCAAATGGCCTCCGACGACGCAGCTTTGCAGGCTGCCGTCATGCGCGGCCGCAAGCTGTTGAACAAACGCGCCATGGTTGCTGCCGCGGCCAGCGCCGTTCCCCTGCCCGGCCTGGACTGGGCGGTGGATGCAGCCATGCTGTCCAAGCTGATCCCCGAAATCAACAAGGAATTCGGCCTCACGCCGCAGCAGCTTGACCAGCTTGACCCGACGAAACGCGAGCAGGTCCAGAAAGCCGTCGCCCTGGTCGGCTCCGTGCTGATCGGAAAGCTCATCAGCCGCGAACTGGTCCTCAAGGCAGCAACGAAGATCGGCATGCGCCTGACGACGAAACAGCTCGCCAAATATGTGCCTTTTGCGGGCCAGATCGTTGCCGCCAGCGTTGGATATGCCGCGATCCGATACCTGGGTGAAGAGCACATGAAAGATTGCATCCGCGTGGCGCGACAAGCGCATCTGGAAGTGCCGTTGCTAGGGTATTCTTCCGTCCCTTGATCGGCACGCTCGCCGCACACAGCCATCAATGAACACTCAGGCCCCCGGACCCAGGAAATGGCTTTGAAATGGATGGAATGGGTACTTCGGTGCACCATAGCAATCGTCGCAATCATTCTCGCGCTCGACCTTGTGTATTTCGTTCAAGGTTCTCTGGAAATGTTTCCTTCCGAGGAAAGGCAATCCGGGATCAGGGAGGTGACCGGACTTGCTGCGGTGGTGCTTTGTCTGGTGGAGGCAGCCCTTTGCCTGCTTCTGCGGCGTGTCAGACGGGCATCCTCGTGACGCCCGTCTTCGGCTCATTCAATTCTTCACCCCCGAATTCAAGCCGCCAATAAAAAAGCGCCTGACTTTTCAGTCAAGCGCTTCGGATTTGGTGGGTTCTGCGAGATTCGAACTCGCGACCTACGGATTAAGAGTCCGCTGCTCTACCAGCTGAGCTAAGAACCCAAATAAAATTTGGTGGGACGTGCGGGGGTCGAACCCACGACAAACGGATTAAAAGTCCGCTGCTCTACCAACTGAGCTAAGGCCCCGAGGGAGCATCTTTCGATACTTCCCGGGCTTTGCTGCATCGCGTGCAGCAAAGCCTTGAATTATAGCGTCATTTTTTTGCGCATCGCAAACTCACCCAGCAATTTTGCCGAGTATCCAGCCCGCCGCGCACAGCCCGAAGGTGGAGGTCACGCTGACGACCGAACCATAGCCGTGGCAGTTGAGGCTGCCATCGCTTTGGGCGTCGTCTTGAACTTCGCATGCTTCGGGCACAGTGCCTTCCGCCGAAGTGTCCGCGGCCAGCGCGGCTGGCTGCAGCACCGCCTCGCGGCTGAACACGCAGGCCACACCGATCTTTCCCTTGCGTGCCGCGCTCTGCTCTTTGCGCAGGCGATAACGCAGTTGCGCGAGCAAGGGGTCATGCGTGACCAGGGACAGGTCTTCAACGTCAACCTTGTGCGCGTGGCGCTTGCCGCCGGCCGCGCCGACACTGATGAAGTTGGCCTTGCATCGCATGGCCCACGCAGCCATGGCGGTTTTGGCCCTGACCTGGTCGCACGCGTCAATCACCGATACCGCGCCGTCGCCGAATGCATCAAGCCCGGCAATCGCCGGCCAGTTGGCCGCATCGACAAATTCTTCCACACAGTGCACGTCGCAGCCGGGGTGGATCTGGGCGATGCGTTCACGCATGGCCTGCACCTTGGACTGGCCCAACGTGCTGCTGAGGGCATGGACCTGCCGGTTGATGTTCGACTCGGCGATATGGTCCAGGTCAATCAGCGTGAGCCTGGCCACGCCGCTGCGCGCCAGCGCCTCAGCGGCCCAGGAGCCAACGCCGCCCAGCCCGACCACGACGACATGGGCATTGCGGATTTTTCTGGCGCCTGCCGCCCCATAGAGACGCGCCAGGCCGCCGAAACGGCGACCCAGATCGGCAACAGACCCAAGAGCCCCTTCCCGGTCAGCAGGGGCCGCGGAACCGGCTTTGCCGGGCCGCAGGCGCAGCGCCCCCTCGGGGGGCAGCGCAGTACGCGAAGCGACAAGCGTGGGGGTCATCAAGCTTCCAGCCGCCAGACCTGGTAACGAATGCCGGCCACACAGCCGGCCAGGATGGCCGCTACGGCGACGATGCTGGTGGCACTCAGGGTCGAAATGCCCGACAGCCCCTGGCCTATCGTGCAGCCCATGGCAGTGACGCCGCCTACCCCCATCAGCACGGCGCCCACCAGGTGATTGCCGGTGTCTTCTGCATCGCGAAACCCCTCCCAGCGGAAACTGCGTGACAGCAGCGAATACACCGCCGAACCGGCGACCACGCCGAACACTGACACGATGCCTATCGTCAGCAGCTTGGTCTTGTCGCTGAAAAACATGAACCAGTCCACCGTGTAGGCCACCGGCGAGACAAAACTCAACGCCTCCATGCGGCCGGAGTTGGTGGCCAGAAAGGTTTCCTCCAGCGTTTCCGGGTGTTCGGCGACATAAGCGAGATGGCCGCTGACCCACCACATGCCGACAATCACCGCACCAATGCCAAAGCCGGCCAGCAGATTGTCAAAGCTTCGGAATCCGGAACCCGCCAGGGCCCAGACAATCAGGCCACCGCCCAGCATCAGCGCAAGAACCAGCCCGGCCAGCGCGGGCGTCACACCGGTCAGGCCGGCAGCCCAGTTGGGCAGGGCCGCATTGCCGGAAAAATCGATGGCCACACGGTCTACCGTGGCAACACGCACCACCGCCGTGATGCCCTTGAGCGTGGCAAAGGCGGCCACCGCCATGACCAAAAACACGACCAGTGACTTGAGGTTGCCGCCGCCTATACGCACGAGCGTCTTGCTGCCGCAGCCCGATGCCAGCACCATGCCGAAGCCGAACATCAACCCACCAACCAGCGCTGACAGCCAGATAAAGCGGTTCGATGCGTACAGTGTTTTGGACGGATCAATCAGCCCGGCTGCGGCCATGCCATAAAACCCGATCATGGCCACCCCGATGGCCAGGCCCCACATGCGCATGCGTGTCCAGTCGCCCATGTTGACGATGTCACTGACCGCGCCCATGGTGCAAAAGTGCGTGCGCTGGGCAATGGCGCCAAACAGGGCGGCCAGAACGAAAGCCGCCCAGAGAACCTGGGCGGTGAGTGCATTGAGTTGGGAGATATCCATCCCCCGATTTTAGGGCTGTATATCGTCGATAAGCCCCAACCCCCTTTTCCCAGCGCAGCGCCGAAGGCACGCAAAGCGGCCAGCGTGAGGACTCTATTCCAGCGGGGGCCGCGGATCTGGCTCTGCCAGTCCGCAGGCGCGGCGCCCCCTCGGGGGGCAGCGTAGTACGCGAAGCGACAAGCGTGGGCGCTTTACTTCAATTTGGCCACACGTTCCTTGGCGACTGAAGCGGCCTCCGACTGCGGATAGGCTTTGAGCAGGTCTTCAAGTGTCTTGCGTGCGCCCTTGACGTCCTTGAGCTCGACCTGGCAGTTGGCCACCGCCAGCACGGCTTCCGGGGCACGCATGTGCTCGGGGTCGGCCGCCACCAGCGCGCGGAAATTCACCATGGCGTCACGGTAGTTGCGCAAGGCGTACTGGGCGTTACCCAGCCAGAACAGGGCTGGCGCCTTGTAGCCGCTTTGCGGATAACGCTTGAGAAAATTGGAAAAGGCAACTTGCGCTGGCGCAAACTCCCCTTTGCGCAACACCGCCAGCGCCGCTTCATATTCCTGCTTTTCCGCCGGGTCTGCCGTGAACTCCCTGCCATCGACCGTTACTTTGGAAGGTTCGAACCTGCTGAGCCTGTCGTTCACCCCCTGCGACATATCCTTCTGGGCGCGCTGGACTTCGGACAGTTCGCGGGCGAATTGTTCGTCCTGCCCACGCATCCTGGCCAGTTCGTTGCGCAGTTGCTCGATCTGGCTGGACAACTCGAGCAGGCTGCGGCGCAACTGCGCGTTTTCCTCGCCGGACCGGCGCAATTCTTCTGTCAGGCGCTGCTGCGAAGCATCCAGCCGCTGGCGTACCTCCAGAATGGCCCGTCGAGCCTCATCGTCTTCAAACAGGGCAGCATGGGCACTGAACGCGAGTACACAGGCCAGCACGCAACCCAGCGCGCGCAGCGCAGTCCGAAAATTCTTCAAGATCAATGCTCCGGCTTAGCGATAGTTGAATTCAGCGCGGCGGTTTTTCGAGTACGCCTCTTCATCGGCGCCTGTCACGGCGGGCTTTTCTTCGCCAAAGCTCACTGCCTCGATCTGCGCATCGGTGGCGCCCAGCAGACCCATCGCGCGGCGCACGGCCTCGGCACGCTTTTGGCCCAGCGCCAGGTTATATTCGCGGCCGCCGCGTTCGTCGGTGTTGCCTTCGATCACCAGTTTGCGGTCTTTGTTGGCACTCAGGAAACGGGCATGGGCTTCAACCGTTCCCTGGAACTCCGGCTTGATAACAAAACTGTCGTAGTCGAAATAAATCACCTTGGCCGCACCGGGAGGGCCGGCAAGCGACGGGTCGGTGGACCCGATCAACACCGGCGCCACATCGCGGCCGGGAACGCCGGAGGCGCCTCCCGTTCCGGACTGGTCGGAAGGCGTGGCTGTCCTGTTTTCCACAGGGACGTCGCTGAGTTTGACACCTGAGCTGCAGCCGACCAGGGCGGCTGTCAGGGCGATGATGGAGGCCAGTGAAATCAGGATACGTTTCATGGGGAGTGCTTTCGTAAAAGTTAAGGAATGAGGTCCGGCTGGAAGGACTACGGAGAATTACCTCTGGAAAGGTCCCCAGTCGGGCTCGCGTATGTCGCCGGTGGATCCAGTCAGGCGGGCTTTGATCTTGCCGTCCAGCGTGGTGGTGAGCAGGGCTTCCCTGCCCTGCTGTTGGGTGGCGTAGACGATGAGCCGGCTGTTGGGCGCAAAACTCGGGCTTTCATCGGCATTGGTGTCGGTCAGCGCAATGGCGGCTCCCTTGCCAAGCTCCATCAGGTAGAGCTTGAAGGCGCCATTTACGCGTGAAATATAGGCCAGCCAGCGGCCATCAGGGCTCAGGGCCGGCGATATGTTGTAACTCCCGGTAAAGGTGACCCTCTCCACATTGCCGCCACCCGCGCCCATGCGGTAGATCTGCGGGGAACCGCCCCGGTCACTCACGAAGTAGACGAATTTTCCGTCCGGGGAAAACGCCGGCTCGGTGTCAATGCTGGCCGATTGGGTCAAGCGGCGCGGCTCGCCGCCTGCGGCCGAAATGGCGTACAGCTGCGAGCCGCCATCGCGGCTCAACGTCGCCACCAGCTGGTTGCCGTCGGGCGCCCAGGCCGGTGCGCTGTTGGAACCACGGAAATTGGCCAGCAGGCGGCGTTTGCCCGAAGCCACGTCGTGCGCATAAATGACCGGCTTGCGCGACTCGAAGGACACATAAGCCAGTTGTGAGCCGTTCGGCGACCACGAAGGGGAAATGATGGGTTCAGGACTGGTCAGTGCCGACTGGGCACCCTCGCCGTCCGAGTCCGCCACCCACAGGTTGTAGCGCGGTCCGACCTTGGTCACGTAGGCAATGCGGGTGGAGAAAACGCCTTTTTCGCCGGTCAACTTCTCATAGACAAAATCGGCAATGCGATGGGCCGACAGGCGCAGATCGCCCTGCGTTACCTGATAGCCCTGCCCACCCATGTCCTGCCCGCGCACAACGTCCCAGAGCCGGCAGCGCACGTCATAGCGACCATCGGCCAGGCGGGTCACGCTGCCGGTCAGCAGGGAGTCGGCAGCGCGCTGGCGCCACACGGACAGGTCGGGCCTGGCGCTTTCGTCAAGGTTCTGGCCGCTGGCGTCCACTGCGCGAAACTGGCCGCTGCGCTCCAGGTCGGCCTGCACAATGGCAGCGATTTTTTGCGGGGACTGGGCGTCGCCGCGGAAACTGGCGACAGCAATCGGCAACTGGGTCAGCCCGACCCCCGAGACTTCGACCCGAAACTGTGCCCAGGCCGGCAGCACCATGAGGGAACCCAGGCCGCCGCTCAGGCCTGCGATGAAACCGCGGCGGCCGGAAAGCAGGTTTGCCGTGGAAGAAGAATCAGGTTTTTTTGGATGCATTTTGCTGGTTCAAACAATACAAGGTGAAGTACTTACCGAATGCGGCCTGGGCCTGCATGGCACACACGGCGAACCCCATGCTGCCGTCGAGGAGGCCCAGGCGAAAAAAATAACTTTTCACGAAGGCCATCAGGCCCGATGTTACCGCCCGCGGCATGGAACTGGTCTTGCCGCGCGCGTGCGCCTGCTCGGCCCAGGCCAGGCTGTACTGCTCCAGCTTGCGCCAGTAGTGTGTGGGGGTGGGGTAGCTGTAATGCAGCAGCCGGTTAACCAGGCGGGAGGGCCCACCCTCCTTCAGGATGACGCGCTCGTGCACCAGGTCGTCGCTGAACTCGGCATGGCCGCGCCGGAACAGGCGCAGCACGGGGTCCGGGGTCCAGCCACAATGGTGAATCCACTGCCCGCAGAACTGCGTGAGCCGGGGGATTTCGAAGGCATGGACCGAAGGAGCGTGCATGGCTTGCTGTATCTCGGAGGCCAGTTCCGGCGTCACCCGCTCGTCCGCGTCAAGCGACAGCACCCATTCCTGGGTTGCCAGACCCAGCGCGATATTTTTTTGCGGACCGAAGCCGGGCCAGGCCGTGGTCTGCGTAACTTCCGCGCCAAAAGCACTGGCAATGGCGCGGGTGTTGTCGGTGCTGGCGTTATCAACCACAACCCACTGGTCGGCGAACCGCACGGACTCCAGGCATGCCTGCAAATTGGCCTCTTCATTTTTGGTGATGATGATGACGGAAAGAGTCATGGAAGTCGGATGTTGGTGAGTTTTGCAAGGCAGCCACCACCATTCAAAGCTTCCGCAGACAAGCCAGTCATTCTGGGTGATGCCTGCAGTTGCGCTTGTAGGAATTGGCCGTCAATTGTTCCACGATAATGCAGGCTTGCTCACTTCACCTTCCCCCCGCGCGGCGCTCATGCCAAAAACTGCCGTCCCTTCCCGCACTGTTCCCGGTGAGCCGTTCCCCGGGTGCGCCGTGTCGCTTGTGCCACGCCGCATCTGCCAGCCAGGCGCACTAACACGCTCCCGCCGCGAGGTGAAGGTTTGACGACCGGTGAATTACCGGCGGCCGGCGGTGCCCCTGTCGCTGTCTCGCCCGCCCCCATCGGCCAGCGCCTGCGTCGCATCTGGCCCTACTTCAGCCAGTCCCCTAGCGCCTGGGCCATTGCAATTGGCGCCACGGTGGTTGCTTCCGCGACCGAACCGCTGGTCCCCGCCCTGCTGCAGCCCCTGCTGGACAAGGGCTTTCGCAAGGGCGGCATCGACATCTGGCTCGTTCCTGTGTCACTGCTGCTGCTCTTCGGCGTTCGAGGTTTTGCCGGGTTTGTGGCGCAAATTGCGCTGGCCAAGGTCACCAACCTCGGCTTGCTGAGCCTGCGCAAGGCCATGTTCCAGAAGTTGCTGACGGCCCGGCTGGACCTGTTTTCCAGCCAGTCGGCCAGCACGCTGGCTAATACCGTGGTCTACGAGGTCCAGAACGGCTCGGCCATGCTGGTCAACTCGCTGATGGGCCTGACGCGGGATTCGCTAACCCTGGTGGCCCTGTCCAGCTATCTGCTTTACCTGAACTGGAAGCTGACCTTGATTGTTGCGCTGCTGATCCCGGCCGTGGCCTGGGTCATGCGTGTGCTCTCCAGCCGCCTGTATCGCCTGACCAAGGCCAGCCAGGGTGCCACCGACTCGCTGGCCTATGTGGTCGAGGAAAACATTCTGGCGCACCGCGACATACGCCTGCATGCGGCCCAGGCCGGGCAGGCACAGCGCTTTGCGCAATTGAGCGACGCCTTGCGGCGTCTGTCGATGAAATCCGTCGCGGCATCGGCGGCCATGACGCCCACTACCCAGATGCTGGCAGCTGTCGCGCTGTCGGCGGTGATTTCAGTGGCCCTGCTGCAAAGTTCCAGCGATGGCACCTCGGTCGGCTCGTTTGTGGCGTTCGTAACCGCCATGCTGATGCTCGTCGCACCGATCAAACATCTCTCGGAAGTGGCCAGTCCCATCACGCGTGGCCTGGCGGCGCTGGAGCGCGGGCTGGACCTGATGGAAAAGACCCCCGACGAGCCGGGCGGTAATTTCTCGAAACCCCGGGCGCAAGGGGAAATCCGTTTCACGAACGCCCGGGTGGCCTACAGCGAAGACGGTGCCCCCGCCATTGATGCGCTGAACCTGACCGTGCTGCCAGGCGAAACCGTGGCCCTGGTGGGGGCATCGGGTGCAGGCAAAACCACGCTGGTGAACCTGTTGCCGCGTTTTGTTGAACCCACCTCCGGCACGATTGAGCTCGACGGGCACGAACTGCGCGAATGGCAGATCGACGCGCTACGCAGCCAGTTCGCGCTGGTCAGCCAGCACGTGGTCATGCTCAACGACACGGTGGCCGCCAATGTGGCCCTCGGCCAGGCGGTGGACCGCGACAAGGTGCGGGCCAGCCTGAAAGCGGCCAACCTGGAGCGCTTCGTCGCGGACCTGCCGCAGGGCATGGACACCCTGGTGGGCCACAACGCCACGCAGTTGTCGGGGGGGCAGCGGCAGCGCCTGGCGATTGCCCGGGCCCTGTACAAGGACGCACCGGTGCTGATCCTGGACGAAGCAACTTCCGCCCTGGACACCGAGTCCGAGCGTGCGGTGCAGGAAGCGCTGCAGCGCCTGATGCGCAACCGGACTACGCTGGTGATCGCGCACCGCCTCTCCACCGTGCAGCATGCCAGCCGCATTGTGGTGATGGACACCGGCCGCATTGTCCAAACCGGCACGCACACGGAACTGCTGGAGCGCGAGGGCCCCTATTCACGCCTGTACAAACTGGGTTTGTACGATGCCGATCTATCGCAAAGCTCGCCAGTCGCGCAACTCTCATGACAATTTCCATCAGTGGTTTCACCTTTATTCGCAATGGCGTCGAACTGGGTTTCCCGTTCGAAGCATCCATTCGCTCCCTGCTTCCGCTGGTCAATGAGTTCGTGGTGGCGGTGGGACGCGGCAGCGACGAGACACTGGCCCGGGTGCTGGCCATTGGCGACCCGAAAATCCGCGTGATCGAAACCCTCTGGAACGAGCGCATGGCCGACCGCGGTTTTGTCTATGCCCAGCAGAAAATGATTGCGCAGTACTCCTGCACCGGCGACTGGGCCTTTTATCTCGAAGGAGACGAGGTGGTCCACGAAGAGGACCTGCCCGCGATCCGCGCCAGCGTCGAGAAACACCATGGCAACCCCGCGGTGGAGGCATTGGTCTTCGACTACCACCACTTTTATGGTTCGGCACACTGGGTCTCTGTCAGCCCCGGCTGGTACCGCCGCGAGTGCCGCCTGATCCGGAACACCCTGCGCTCCTATGCGCCCGACGGCCAGTACTGGCTGGTGACCACCGAGCACAAACGCCCGCGCAATCCGCAGGCGGCACTGGCCAACGCCCACATCTACCACTATGGCTGGATCCGCCGCAACGAGGACATGCAGAAAAAGCTGGACCAGGTCAGCAAATACTGGGCCGACTCAACGACCATGCAGATCCGCTACAGCCAGTTCGATGCGCGCGCACTGGAGGCTTTCAAGGGGACCCACCCCAAAGCCGTGCAGGAATGGCTGCTCACGGGGGCCGAGCAGGAGCTGCAGATCGACCCGGCTTACAAGCCCACCCGCAAGGAAAACAAATACTACCTGATGCGGAAAATCGAGTTGCTGACCGGCCTGGACTTCAGCCGGAAACATTTCAGGCTGGTAGCCTGAGCGCTGGTCTCAGCTCTGCGCCTCGGCCAGCGACTCAAAATACACAGCGTCCTGCTGGCGCGCGATGTCCGGCCACTGATAGCTGCTAGCAAACGCCCTCGCCTGGCGACCCAACTGCTGCCGCAGCGCCTCGTCGCCGAGGACCTGCTTGAGGGTGCCGGCCAGTTTCGCGGCATCCTGCGGATCGTCCAACAGCAGCGCATCGGCACCGTGGCTGAGCAGGCTGGAAATGCCGCAGTAAGCCGCACTGCTGACCACCACCGGCAGGCCGTGCGCCATGGCCTCCAGAACCACCATGGCAAACGTGTCCTCCAGCGTCGGGTGCACCAGGCAGTCCGCCGCGCGGTATGCAGGTGTCACGTCCTGCAGCGAGCCGAGAAAAAACACGCGCTCCGCCACGCCTTCCGCCTGCGCCTGGCGTTCAAAGACAGGTATTTGCCCCGGGTTGCCTACCACGGCCAACACCACATCGGCCGGCAAATCCCTCAGCACCTGGAGCAGCGTCCCCAGACCTTTTTTGCGGTAATCATTTCCCACGAGCAGCAGACAGCGGCCTTCTGGTGGCAGGCCCAGCTGGATCCTGGCGCCCCTTTTTTTCGCGTCGTCGGATGGTGCATCAGGTAACACCACACCGGGTGTAATGATGCTGGTGGTTGCTGCTGTGCCCGGGTAGGTGATGGCCAGGGTGTCACCTAGGCTGGCCGACGTCACCACCACGTGCCGACCCTTGCAAGGCCTGAAACGCAGACGCTCCAGCCCCAGGTAGGTCAGCAGGCGCGGGCTGCTCCAGACCTTGGCCCAGGCCAGCAGACGCCGCAAGCCCGTCCGGCCATGAAAAAGATTGTGCTTCACCGGGAGTACATGCACGGTCTGCACCTGCCCATGCCAGGTGTTTTCATGCGAATGGACGATGTCAAAACCGTGCCGTGTGGCCCACCAGGTGGCTGTGGCGTACCAGAGCTGGTTCAGCCAGCGCGGTTTGCGCAACGGCATCGAAACGAGGTGGTAAGTCACGCCCGGGGCGTGATGCCTGATCTGCTGGGCAAACACGTGCATCTCGTGGCGCTGCGCGAGCTGCTCGACAAGCGCGATGGAATACCGCTCTGCCCCGCCGCCCGCCGGATCGAAAACACGATTCAGGACGGCAATACGCAACCTGCGCTGGGTCATCGGCTGATCCGGCGACGCATTCACCCGCGGTCCCGGTCTTCGTAGGCCGTCGCGATCTTGAGCCAGAACACCGGCAGGCTGGTCGAACGCACGACAGGTACCCGCGGCAATTCCATGAGATTGTTCATGACGGAACTGCGACCGCGGCGCGTGGTGGTCACGGTCTGGAAGCCGGCCTGCCGGGCCATCAGCACATGCTCCGGGCCGTACTCGCCGAAGGGATAACAGAAGTGTTGCACGGGTGTGGCGAGCAAACCTTCGAGCGCAAGCTTGTCCCCGGTCATTTCAGCGAGCGCCGCCTGCGCGCCGATCTGCAGCAGGCGGGCGTGGTTTTGCGTGTGTGACCCCACCTCCTGGCCACCGGCCACCCAGAGGCGCAACTCGTCAGCATCCATCAGTGGCACCTGCACGACTCCGATGTCCTCGTCCCACACATTGGTTTTGCCCAGCAGCCTGCTGACCGCATAACAGGTCGAGGAAAAGCCATGACGCTGCAGCACAGGCAGCGCATGGGTCAGGTTGTTCTGGTAACCGTCGTCAAAGGTGATGCCCACCACCTTGCCGGCTTTTTCCCCGCGCAAATAGGGCAGCAGCCCGCTCATCGACAGGCCCTGGTAGCCCAGCAGCTTGAGCAAGGCCATCTGCCGCGCAAATGAAGCTGGCGCCACGCAAAGGCTGCGAAACGGTGCCGGCTTGGGTGGCGCTTCGCTGATCTGGTGGTAAACCAGAATCGGTATCGGGCGCTGGGGAATTGCGGTGTCGGGCATGCGAGGCGATGGCAGTGTGTCAGAGCAGGACGATGTCGTACTGTTCCTGCGCCATGGCGGTTTCGGACTGCAGCGAAATCGGCTTGCCGATAAAGTCGCTCAGGCCCGCCAGGTGCTGGCTTTCCTCGTCGAGAAACAGCTCGATCACTTTCGGCGACGCAATCACCCTGAATTCTTTCGGATTGAATTGCCGGGCCTCGCGCAGGATTTCACGCAGGATGTCGTAACTGATGCTGCGCGCGGTCTTGACTACGCCCTTGCCCATGCAGGCACTGCAGGGTTCGCACAGCTGATGCGCCAGCGATTCGCGCGTGCGCTTGCGTGTCATTTCCAGCAGGCCCAGCGCCGAAAAGCCGTTCACATTGGTCTTGATGCGGTCGCGCGCGAGCTGCTTCTGGAACTCCGCAAGCACGGCATCGCGGTGGCTGGCCTGCATCATGTCGATGAAGTCGACAATCACAATGCCGCCCAGGTTGCGCAGCCGCAATTGCCGCGCTATCGCCTGCGAGGCTTCGAGGTTGGTCTTGAAAATGGTGTCGTCAAAATTGCGTGCACCGACAAACCCGCCGGTGTTGACGTCCACCGTGGTCAGCGCCTCGGTCTGGTCGATGATCAGGTAGCCGCCCGACTTCAGGTCCACCCGGCGCCCCAGCGCCTTGGCAATTTCCTCATCGATGTTGAAGAGGTCGAAAATCGGCCGCTCGCCCGAATGCAGCTGCAGGCGCTGCAGGGTGGCGGGCATGAACTCGGTGGCAAAACGCTTGAGTTCTTCATGCTGCTCGCGCGAGTCAATGCGTATGCTCTGGGTGGTTTCGACCACCAGATCGCGCAGCACGCGCTGCAGCAGGCTCAGGTCCTGGTGCAGCACCGAGGTGGGCGGCAGGCGCAACGCGGCCTCCTTGATGCGCGCCCAGGTCTTGCGCAGGTAGGCGATGTCTTCGCCCAGTTCCGCATCGGTGGCGTCTTCGCCGTTGGTTCGCAGGATGAACCCGCCGCCCATGTCCGAGGTCAGGGTTTGCAGACGCTTGCGCAGATCTTCACGCTGCGCGGCAGGGATTTTCTGCGACACACCGATGTGGTTGTCCTGCGGCAGGAACACCAGCAGGCGGCCGGCAATGCTGATTTGCGCCGTCAGCCTGGCGCCCTTGGTCCCTATCGGGTCTTTGAGCACCTGCACCATCAGCGACTGGCCTTCGAACAGCTGCTTCTCGATCGGCTGCAATGGCGCCGCCGAAGTACCGCCGTTGTCCGCATCGGCGTGCCGGCTGTTGATGCTGCTCATCAAATCAGCCACATGCAGAAAAGCGGCGCGGTCCAGCCCGATGTCGATAAACGCTGACTGCATGCCCGGCAATACCCTGACCACTTTGCCCAGGTAAACATTGCCGACCAGGCCGCGTTCCAGTGTGCGCTCCACATGCAGCTCCTGCACCGCGCCGTACTCGACCACTGCCACGCGGGTTTCCTGGGGCGACCAGTTGATCAGGATGTCTTGTTGCATGTTTTGTCCCGGGGATTATATTTTCAGGCCCACAGCTTTTAGCAGCAGCGTGGTTTCATGCAGGGGCAGGCCCATGATGCCGGAATAACTTCCGCTCATGTGCGCGATGTGCATCGCCACCCTGCCCTGGATGGCGTAGGCGCCGGCCTTACCGAGCGGCTCACCGGTGGCCACGTAGGCGCGGATCTGCGCCGCGCTCATGGGTGCAAACGTCACCCGCGACACGCTCAACGCCCGCACCCGCTTGCGGCCCAGTTGCACCGCTACCGCAGTCAGGACACGGTGGGTTCGTCCAGCCAGTTCAGCCAGCATGCGCCCGGCGTGGGCCGCATCGTCCGGCTTGCCGTATATGCGGCGCCCCAGCGCCACCGTGGTGTCCGAGCACAACACCGGAGCCGCCGGCAGGCCGCGCCGCCTGAGCCGCGCCACGGCAGCGTCCAGCTTGAGCTGCGTGACACGCTGAACATAAGTGCTCGGAGCCTCGCCCGGAAGCACGGCCTCGAGCGCCTCGCTGTCCTCGCTGGCGTCGGGCAGCAACAACTCGCAAGACACGCCCAATTGCTCCAGCAATTGCCGGCGCCGCGGGCTTTGGGAGGCAAGGTAAATAAAGTCAGTCATATTGAAGTCACGAAGCAACCGCAGATCCCCGATCCAGACAAGCAGGGGCCGCGGGTCCGGCTCCGCCGGCCCGCAGGCGCAGCGGCCCCCTCGGGGGGCAGGGCGCTACACGCAGTGAGCAACCGTGGGGGCATCATTCCCTGTGATACGGGTGGTTCACCGTGATGCTCCAGGCGCGGTAAAGCTGCTCGATCAGCAGCACACGCACCATGGCATGCGGCAGGGTCAGGTCGGACAGGCGCAGGCGCTCGTGCGCCGCCTGCTTGAACGCGGGGTCCAGCCCGTCCGGCCCGCCGATGATGATGGCCACGTCGTCCCCTTCGCGCTGCCAGGCCTTGAGCTTGTCGGACAGCGCCACCGTGGTCACGGCGGTGCCGCGTTCGTCCAGCGCCACGATGCGGGTGCCCTTGGGCAGCACCGCCTCAATGCGCTGGCGCTCCGCAGCCAGCAGGTTTTCGAGTGTTTTGGAAGCGCGCGGTTCGGTCTTGACGGCCTTGAGCTCGACACGCAGCTCGGGCGGAAAACGCTTGGCGTAGTCGTCGTAGGCGGTTTGCGCCCAGTCGGGCACCTTCTGTCCGACGGCGACAATCGTCAGCCTCATTTGCTCCGGGTCGTCGTTTTCTTCGCGGCTGGTTTTTTGGCTGCGGTTTTTGCAGCCGTTTTCTTCGCAGCGACCTTTTTGGCAGCCGGAATCTTGACGATGGGTGTTTTGGCGGGCGCCTTTTTCACAGCGGTTTTGGCGACTGCCGTCCGCGCGGGTTTGGCCGCAGGCTCTGCAGCGGGTGCGGCGGCGTTGCGTTTGGCAGTCCAGTCGGTCATCTTGCCGACCCGGCCCACATAAGTGCCGTCATCGGTTCTGGCGACGACTTTTTTCGCGACAGGTTTCGCTGAAGCCTTGCCGGAAGTTTTGGCACCGGCACGCGACCTGGCCGGCTTGGGCACTTCTTCGACCTCGGGCTTGGCCGCCTTGACCAGCGGTGCGGGTGCGCCGAGCTTGAGCTTGACGGGCTTGTCGCCCCACAGCTCTTCGAGGTGGTAGTACTGGCGGATGGTCGGCTGCATGATGTGCGCCACGGCCGCGCCGCAATCGACAATGATCCACTCGCCGTTTTCTTCACCTTCGATGCGTGGTTTGGAAAAACCGGCATCGCGCACGGCATCGCGCACGCTTGCGGCCAGCGCCTTGGTCTGCCGGTTGGAGCTGCCCGACGCAATGATCACGCGCTCGAACAGCGAAGTGATGTGTTCTGTGTCAAACACCTGGATGTCTACCGCCTTCACATCTTCCAGCCCATCGATGATGGCTCGCTGCAGTTTCTGGACGTCTTTTTTGGCAGCAGTGCTGGGGATGTTGGCAGGGGTGGAAGTCATGCAGTGGTTTGCTTCAATGAAAGGGAGTTAACTGTAAATTACGGGGAAATGTAAAGCCTATGGCGCTCAATATAACGCGCAACCGGCTCGGGAACCATGGGAGTCCAGGCCTGGGGGCTGGTGTTGCCTGAACTGATTTGTCGCCGTATGGCGGTAGCGCTGACCGGCATCAGCGGCAACTGCAAGGTCAAAACCGCGTGCCTGGCCTGGGTTTCAAGGTCAAAACCGGCCTCTGCCCTTATCGGATCTGCACGGTTTGCTATACAAATTATAGCTATTTCCAGAATGGCCTGCCAGCGGTGCCATGTCTTCAGGGCCGCGAACTGGTCGTTTCCGATGATCAGGTAGAGCTGGGCGCCGGGGTTTTCGGCCTGCAAGGCCTCCAGCGTGTCGATGGTGAAGCTGGGTCCGGCCCGCTGGAGTTCGCGTTCATCGACCACCACGTGGTCCAGCCCGGCAAATGCGAGCGTCGCCATGGCCAGGCGGTGTTCCGCCGCGCTCAAGGTCCTGGCCTTGTGCCAAGCCTCGCCGGTCGGGATGATATACAGGGTATCGAGTTTCAGTTGGGCCACGGCGGCCTGTGCCAGTGCCACATGCGCCAGGTGTGGCGGGTCAAACGAGCCGCCGAACATGCCAATGCGTCGCCCTCCAGGAGGCAAAACAGCACTCAAAGCCAGTCCCGCCTGACCAGAAACTCCGTGGTCAGCCGCTCTTCCGCCGAACCGGCTTCCACGGGCCGCTGGTAGGACCAGCCTGCCAGCGGTGGCATCGACATCAGGATGGACTCGGTGCGCCCGCCCGACTGCAGACCAAAGTGGGTGCCGCGGTCCCAGACCAGGTTGAACTCCACATACCGGCCACGCCGGTAAAGCTGAAAGTCGCGCTCGCGCTCGCCATACGCCATGTCCTTGCGCCGCTCGACAATCGGCAGATAGGCGGCCAGAAAGGCATCGCCAACCGAACGCATCATGGCAAAACTGCCGTCGAAACCCAGTTCCTGGAAGTCGTCGAAAAACACGCCGCCTATGCCGCGTTGCTCGTTGCGGTGCTTGAGGTAGAAGTATTCGTCGCACCAGGTTTTGAAGCGCGGGTATTTGTCGTCACCAAACGGCGCGAGCGCATCTTTGCAGGTCTGATGGAAATGGACGGCGTCTTCGTCGAAGCCGTAATACGGCGTCAGGTCCATGCCGCCGCCGAACCAGTACGCCGGCAGGCCCGAGGCCGGGGTGGCCGCCAGCATGCGCACGTTCATGTGCACGGTCGGCACAAAAGGGTTGCGCGGGTGAAAGACCAGCGAAACGCCCAGGGCCTCAAACGGCGCGCCGGCCAGCTCAGGGCGATGCTGCGTGGCCGATGGCGGCAGTTTCGGGCCGCGCACATGTGAAAACCCACAGCCGGCGCGTTCAAACACCTGGCCCTGTTCCAGAATTCGGGTAACGCCCCGGCCCTGCAAGGTTTCGCCCGGCTCTTTTTGCCACTCGTCGGCCGCAAAAGGCTGGCCGTCTACTGCGGCTATCGCACCGGTGATGCGCTCCTGCAGGCCCAGCAGGAAATCGCGGACGCCGGAAATGTCTGGGCTGTTCATGGGGAGGATGGTGTGGGTCCGTGCGCCAAAGGAGCGCGGCCTCAGGATTTGATGGCCCGAAAGCCGATGTCCTTACGGTACTGCGCACCGTCAAAATGAATGGCCTGCGCCACCTCGTATGCCCGGTGCTGCGCCTCCTTGACCGAGCTGGCCAGCGCCGTGACACACAGCACGCGGCCACCGCTGGTCACCACGCTGCCCTTGGTACCTCCCGGGGCAGTGGCCGTTCCGGCATGGAACACCACCGCATCTTCGGCGGCTGCCGACGGGCTGACCGTTGGCAGTCCCGTGACCGCATCGCCCTTGCGCGGACTGAGCGGGTAGCCGTGCGCGGCCATCACCACACCCAGCGCCACGCGGCGGTCCCATTCCAGCTCCACCTCATCGAGCTTGCCCGAGGTCGCGGCCATCATCACGTCGTACAGGTCCGACTTGAGCCGCATCATGATGGGCTGGGTTTCCGGGTCGCCCATGCGGCAGTTGAATTCCAGTGTCTTGACCTTGCCGTCGGGGGTGATCATGAGCCCCGCGTAGAGAAAGCCGGTGAAGGGAATGCCGTCTTTTTCCATGCCCTTGATGGTGGGCAGAATGATTTCGCGCATGGCCCGCGCATGCACCGTGGGTGTGACCACCGGCGCGGGCGAATAAGCACCCATGCCACCTGTGTTGGGGCCTTCGTCGCCGTCGAGCAGTCGCTTGTGGTCCTGGCTGGTGGCCAGTGCGGTGACGTTTTTGCCGTCGCACAGCACGATAAAGCTGGCCTCCTCGCCCTGCAGGAACTCCTCGATGACCACGCGTGCACCGCCGGCGTTGTGCGTCACGCCCAGCGGATTGAAGCTGGGGTCAGGCGCCAGCATGAACTCAATGGCCTCGTGTGCTTCGTGCAGCGTCATCGCTACCACCACACCCTTGCCTGCTGCCAGGCCGTCGGCCTTGACCACAATCGGTGCGCCCTTCTCGTCCACATAGGCGTGAGCCGCGGTTGCGTCGGTGAAGGTTTCGTACTCGGCCGTCGGAATGCCGTGGCGCTTCATGAAGGCCTTGGAGAAAGCCTTGGAGCTTTCCAGCTGCGCCGCAGCTTTTGTCGGCCCGAAAACCCGCAGGCCGTGGGCGCGGAATTCATCGACGATGCCGGCCGCCAGCGGCTGCTCCGGGCCGACAACCGTCAACGCTATCTTTTCAGTAGCTGCCCATGCCCGTAGTTCATGGACGTCCGTGATGTTGACGTTCTCAAGCCGGGGGTCGAGCGCGGTGCCGCCATTGCCCGGTGCCACATACACCGCCTGCACTTTGGGCGACTGGGCCAGTTTCCAGGCGAGCGCGTGTTCACGGCCGCCGCCGCCGACCACTAAAACTTTCATGCGGAGACTTTCATTTGTTTGGATTTTTATTCGGAAATCGCAGCGTTGTGAAAGACGTCCTGGGTATCGTCCAGGTCTTCCAGAATATCCAGCAGCCGCTGCATTTTGTGGGCATCGTCCCCACTCAGCTCAATCATGTTGTCAGCACGCATGGTGACCTCCGCCACTTCAGGCGTCAGCCCGGCTGCCTCCAGCGCGTGCTTCACGGCCTCAAAGCCGGTGTAAGGCGTCAGCACCTCGATGGCGCCGTCCTCGTGCGTGATCACATCGTCGGCGCCGGACTCCAGCGCCACTTCCATGATCTTGTCTTCGCTGGTCCCGGGCGCAAAAATCAGCTGGCCGCAGTGTTTGAACTGGAAAGCCACCGAGCCTTCGGTTCCCATGTTGCCGCCGTGTTTGGAAAACGCATGGCGCACCTCGGCCACGGTACGGACCTTGTTGTCGGTCATGCAGTCAACGATGATGGCCGCACCGCCTATGCCATAGCCTTCATAACGCACTTCTTCGTAATGAACACCTTCCAGGCTGCCTGTAGCCTTGGCAATACCGTATTTGACGTTTTCCAGCGGCATATTGGCCGCCTTGGCCTTTTCAGCGGCAAGACGTAGTCGCGGGTTGGTACCCATGTCCCCGCCGCCCATGCGGGCCGCCACCATGATCTCGCGCATCACACGGGTCCAGATGCGCTGGCGTTTCTCGTCCTGGCGACCCTTGCGGTGCTGAATATTCGCCCATTTACTGTGACCGGCCACGGAAATCCTTTGGAATTGATTTAATCTGCAAGGCGTATTTTACTTTTTCACATAGAGGACACCCCATGGCCGAGCCCTTTTTGATTGCCAGGAATGCTTCCACCACCTGTGAGCTGCTCCCGGCGCTGGCCAACCGCCATGGCCTGATCACCGGTGCCACCGGCACCGGCAAAACGGTGACCTTGCAGACCCTGGCTGAAAACTTCTCGAAAATCGGCGTTCCGGTCTTCATGGCCGACGTCAAGGGTGACCTGGCCGGCATCAGCCAGGCCGGCAGCATGGGCGAAAAAATGGGCGCCGTGCTGAAAGAACGCGGCATAGACAAGCCCGAACCGCTGGCCTGCCCCACCACCTTGTGGGACGTGTTCGGCGAGCAAGGGCATCCGGTGCGTGCAACCGTGTCCGACATGGGCCCGCTGCTGCTGGGCCGCATGCTGGGCCTGAACGAAACCCAGGCCGGCGTGCTGAACCTGGTGTTCAAGATTGCCGACGACGCCGGCATGCTGCTGCTCGACCTGAAAGACCTGCGCGCCATGCTGCAGCATGTGGGCGACAACGCCAGCAAGTTCACCACCGAATACGGCAACATCAGCGCCGCCAGCGTGGGCGCGATCCAGCGCGGGCTGATGCAGATCGAAACCCAGGGCGGCGACAAGTTCTTCGGCGAGCCCATGCTCAACATCAGCGACTTCATGCAGACGGTGGACGGCAAAGGGGTGATCAACATCCTGGCCGCCGACAAGCTCATGAATTCGCCGCGCCTGTACGCCACTTTCCTGCTGTGGATGTTGTCCGAGTTGTTCGAGCAGTTGCCCGAAATTGGCGACCCGGACCAGCCCAAGCTGGTGTTTTTCTTCGACGAGGCTCATCTGCTGTTCAACGAGGCGCCCAAAGCCTTGATCGAACGCATCGAGCTCGTCGTGCGGCTCGTGCGCTCCAAGGGCGTGGGTGTTTTCTTTGTCACACAGAACCCGCTGGATATTCCTGATTCCGTGTTGGCCCAGCTCGGCAACCGCGTACAGCACGCGCTGCGCGCCTTCACCCCGCGCGACCAGAAAGCGGTCAAGGCCACGGCCCAGACCATGCGGCAAAAGCCCGGCCTGGACATCGAAACCGCGATCACCGAGCTGGCGGTTGGTGAGGCGCTGGTGAGTTTTCTCGACAGCAAGGGCCGGCCCAGCATTACCGAACGCGCCTATGTGCTGCCGCCAGGCAGCCAGATCGGCCCGATCACGCCGCAGCAGCGCCACGCGCTGGTGGCCAGCTCGCTGGTGACGGGTGTTTATGAAAAGGAAACCGACCGCGAGTCGGCCTACGAAATGCTGAAAGCGCGCACCGTGGCCGCACAAGCCGAGGTGGCAAAAACGGCGGAAGCGTCCGGCGGGCTGCTGGGCGGCATCAGCGATGTGCTCTTCGGCTCCAAAGGCCCTCGCGGCGGCCAGCGCGATGGCCTGGTGCAGTCGGTGCTGAAGTCCGAAGCCCGCGCGCTGGGGCGGCAGGTGCTGCGCGGTGCGCTGGGCACCATTTTCGGCGGCAAAAAACGCTGAACTTGCACCGGGACAGGGCCCACTGCAACGCTCTGTCGCATATTAACGACCCGGCAAAAGCGCCGGGCTTGTCAATCACGGCACGCATCGGTACATTGGATTTTTTGAAGGATCCGCAATGTCTGCTGAAGTTGCCGCCAAGCCTCTCGATCCGGCACCGGTACCCGCCTCGCCCGCCGCTGCCCCCAACTCCCCTGCCTCGTCCCAACACATCCGCCTGACCTCGCACGCCGGCGGTTTCGGCGCGCTGCCCATCCGCTGGGCGGCTGCCACTCCCACAGAGCGTGGCCCGGTGGTCGGCACCACCACTAAGCGCAGCCATCGCAACGTCATCGGCACACACAGCGGCTCCTACAGCGTGTACCGCGCACTCGCCATCGCCTCGGGTGCGCTCTCGGCAAAACACAAGGCCGACCTGACCAACACCTCTCCGACGGACGTTATCGGCCCCTACCCGCAATGGAGTGAACCCGGCCGCATCGTCGCCATGGACCCCTGGGGCGCGACGATTGCTGACGTGTTCAAGACCGAACTTGCCGCCGGTTACGACATCCGCCCGACCATTGCCGTGACGCAGGCGCACGTCATCCTTCCGGAAGTGATTGAAGCCCTGCAGTCTGGCCGCCTGAAGGCCGACGGCAAGTACCTGACCGCCGGCGGCGCCGCCATGGTGACCAAGGTGGCGGTCGAGCCGGTCTGGTACCTGCCTGAAGTCGCCAAGCGCTTTGGCTGCAGTGAAACCGATTTGCGCCGCGTGCTGTTCGAGGAAACAGGCGGCATGTACCCCGAACTCGTCACCCGCAGCGACCTGGAAGTGTTTTTGCCGCCGATTGGCGGGCTCACCGCCTACATCTTCGGCAAGCCGCGTGACCTGGCGAATCCCGACATCGAACTCACCGCCCGCGTGCATGACGAGTGCAACGGCTCGGACGTGTTCGGCTCCGACATCTGCACCTGCCGCCCCTACCTGACCCATGCCATTGAAGAGTGCATCCAGGGCGCGCAGCGCGGCGGCGTCGGCCTGGTGTCCTACTTCCGCAAGGAAGGCCGGGCACTCGGCGAGGTCACCAAGTTCCTGGTCTACAACGCCCGCAAGCGCCAGGTCGGCGGCGACACGGCCGACCAGTACTTCAACCGCACCGAATGTGTGGCCGGCGTGCAGGACATGCGTTTCCAGGAGCTGATGCCCGACGTGCTGAACTGGCTGGGCATACGCAAGATCCATCGCCTGGTTTCCATGAGCAACATGAAATACGACGCCATCACGCGCGCCGGCATCGAGGTTGTCGAACGTGTGAACATTCCCGAACACATGATTCCTGCCGACGCCCAGGTAGAGATGGACGCCAAGATGGCCGCCGGCTATTTCACGCCCGGTGCGGTGCCCACGGCCGAAGAGCTGAAGAAAGCCAAAGGCCGGGGGCTGGATGCCTGAGTCTGCAAAACAAACCAAAAACGCTATCAAAAAAGAAGCTACTGGCGCACAGCTGGCAAGGGCTGTAGCCGAATTACGCTCTACAAACACGATACGCAGGCGTGCCGCGGCCCTGCTCGAACGCGCGCGCCGTGGTGAGTCCGCCTGGTTCGCTGTCAACAACGGCGCCATGGTCACCACCGCCACACTGGTGGCCGAACTGACGCAGGCGCGCTACCCCAGCCTGAAAATTCCATACCACAGCCGCTGGCGACATTTCGAGGCCGGCGGAGTAGACCGGCTGGCGCAATTGAACAGCGCTCTCGACGATGCCTCTCCCGCTGAGAAGGCACGCGCGCAGATTGACCTGGCGCTGGTCAGCGTGCTGCTCGACGCCGGCGCCGGCCCCGACTGGATGTACTGCGAAGCGGCCGAAGGTGAACGCCCCGAGCACAGCTACAGCCGCTCCGAAGGCCTGGGCGTGGCGAGTTTTCACGCCTTCATGAGCGGACTTTTTTCCAGCGATCCTGCGCAGCCCCTGCAGGCCGACGCGCAAGGCCTGCTCGCGGTGACGGCCGAACGCTTGGGCGCGGCCTTCCAGGTGGCACCGGGCAATCCGCTGGTCGGCCTCGAAGGGCGCGCCGCCCTCCTGTGCCGCCTGGGCCAGGCGCTGCAGGACCAGCCCGCACTGTTTGGCCAACCCGGCCGCCCCGGCCAGCTGTTTGACCTGCTGACCCGGCAGGGCCAGGGCGCCATCCTCGCGCATGACCTGCTGAGCGTGCTGCTCACCGGCCTCTCCTCCGTCTGGCCGGCGCAGAACGCCATCGACAAGGTGGCGCTGGGCGACTGCTGGCGGCATGCGGCCGCAGGCAGCGAAGAGACCGGCCCCGGCAGCGGCTGGATGCCTTTTCACAAGCTCTCGCAGTGGCTCACCTACTCGCTGCTCGAGCCTTTTGAATGGGCCGGTGTGCGGGTTGACGGGTTGGACGCGCTGACCGGCCTGCCGGAGTATCGCAATGGCGGCCTGTTCCTCGATGCCGGTGTGCTGCAGTTCAAGGACCCGGCCCAGGCGGAGCGGCTGCACGCCGCGGGTGATGAGCTGATTGTCGAGTGGCGCGCGCTCACGGTGGCCCTGCTGGACGAACTCGCGCCGCTGGTGCGCGAGCAGTTAGGATTGAGCGCCGAGCAGATGCCGCTGGCCTGTGTTCTCGAAGGAGGCACCTGGGCCGCAGGGCGCGCACTGGCACAGCAATTGCATGGAGGCAACCCGCCTCTGAACATCCAAAGCGACGGTACCGTTTTTTGAAATCCGACTCTCAGAGGCACCCTCACCCATGACCACTTCCAGCGTTCCAGCCAGCAGCAAAGTCCATCTGATCGACCACCCGCTGGTCCAGCACAAGCTCACCCTGATGCGCCGCAAGGACGCATCGACCAACACCTTCCGCACCCTGCTCAACGAGCTCAGCATGTTGATGGCCTATGAAGTCACGCGCGACATGCCCATGCAGGACATCGAGATCGAAACCCCGCTGGAAAAAACAATCTCCAAAGTCATCGACGGCAAGAAGCTCGTCTTCGTTTCCATCCTGCGCGCCGGCAACGGCATTCTTGAAGGCATGCTCAGCGTGGTGCCCGGCGCCCGCGTCGGCCACGTGGGCCTGTACCGCGACCCGAAAACCCTGACCGCTGTCGAGTACTACTTCAAGATGCCGCACGACATGGAAGAGCGCGACGTCGTTGTGGTCGACCCGATGCTGGCCACCGGCAACTCGGCCATCGCCGCGGTTGAGCGCCTCAAGGAGCTCAACCCCAAGTCCATCAAGTTCGTCTGCCTGCTGACCTGCCCCGAGGGCATTGCGGCGCTGCAAAAAGCCCACCCCGACGTGCCCATCTACACCGCCGCCATCGACCGCGAGCTCAACGACCATGGCTACATCCTGCCAGGCCTGGGCGACGCGGGTGACCGGATCTTTGGCACGAAATGAGCCCCCACGGTTGCTCACTGCGTGTAGCGCCCTGCCCCCCCGAGGGGGCCGCTGCGCCTGCGGACTGGCAGAGCCAGATCCGCGGCCCCGGCTGGTACATGCGGGGAAGCTTGCACCTCATCATTTCGCTTTTGTCCGTCAACTTCCGCCTGAACATCAACCGGAGAACACCCATGGCATCCCTTCTCAAGCGCAGACAACTCGTCGCCCTGGCTGCCGCGCTGACAGTCACCCTGCCCGGCCTCGCCCTGGCGCAAGCCAAGACCAAAGTGGCAGCCGTCTACACCGTGCCTTTCGAGCAGCAATGGGTCAGCCGCATCCACAAGGCGCTCAAGGCCGCCGAAGCCCGCGGCGAGATCGAATACAAGGCCACGGAGAACGTCTCCAATGCCGACTACGAACGCGTGATGCGCGAGTACGCCACCGCCGGCAACCAGCTTGTCATCGGCGAGGCGTTTGCCGTCGAAGCTGCCGCGCGCAAGGTTGCCAAGGATTTTCCGAAGGTGTCTTTCCTGATGGGCTCGTCGGGCAAGGCGCAGGCGCCCAACTTCTCGGTGTTCGACAACTACATCCAGGAGCCGGCCTATCTCAGCGGCATGGTGGCCGGCGGCATGACCAAGAGCAACAAGATCGGCCTGGTCGGCGGTTTCCCGATTCCCGAAGTCAACCGCCTGATGAACGCCTTCATGGCCGGCGCGAAGGAAACCAACCCCAAGGTCGAGTTCAGCGTGAGTTTCATCAACAGCTGGTTTGACCCGCCCAAGGCCAAGGAAGCCGCCTTCGCCATGATCGACAAGGGCGCCGACGTGATGTACGCCGAGCGTTTCGGCGTGAGCGATGCCGCCAAGGAAAAAGGCAAGCTCGCCATCGGCAATGTCATCAACACGCAGGACAAATACCCCGACACCGTGGTCGCCTCGGCCCTGTGGCACATGGAGCCCAGCATCGACCGCGCGCTCAAGCTGGTGAAAGACGGCAAGTTCGCGGCCGAAGATTACGGCCCTTACTCGATGATGAAACACAAGGGTTCCGAGCTCGCGCCGCTCGGTACGTTCGAGAAAAAAGTTCCAGCCGACATCGTCGCCAAGGTCAAGGCCAAGGAAAAAGCCATCCTCGACGGCAAGTTCAGCGTCAAGGTGGACGACGGCCAACCGAAGTCGACAGCCAAATGAGCAAGTGGCGCACCTTGCTGGCCGGCTGCGCGCTGGCTGCCACCCTGGCCGGCTGTGCCGGCCTGCCCTCCGGCACGGCGCTGCGGCTGGACGAGACACCGCGCATTGCGGTGATTTCCGCCTTCCAGCCTGAGCTGACACTGCTGTCGGCCCAGTTGCAGAACCCGCGCCGCCAAAGCGTGAACGGCGTCGAGTTCACCACCGGCACGCTGCAAGGCAAACCCGTCGTGATGTTCCTCTCGGGCATCAGCATGGTCAACGCGTCCATGAACACGCAGCTCGCCCTGGACAGGTTCAAGATCAGCCACATCGTGTACAGCGGCATCGCCGGCGGCGTGAACCCGCAGCTCAATGTGGGCGACGTGACGGTGCCGGCGCAGTGGGGCCAGTACCTTGAAGTCCTGATCGCACGCGAAACGGCGCCTGGCCGCTACAGCCCACCGCCCTTCATCAAGGACGCCACCCTGCCCAACTACGGCATGCTGCACCCGCGTCCGGTGGAGGTACGCACGGCCGCCCTGCCGCAGATCGCCCGCAAGTTCTGGTTCGAAACCGACCCGCGCATGCTGGAAGCGGCACGCAGCATCAGCAATGTCGAGCTGGAGCATTGCAAAGCCGGCAAGTGCCTCTCGCACAAGCCGAAGCTGGTCATAGGCGGCAACGGTGTTTCCGGCCAGGCCTTCATGGACAACAAGGCCTTCCGCGAATACACGTTCAAGACTTTCCAGGCCAATGTGCTGGACATGGAAACCGCCGCTGTCGGGCACGTGGCCTACAGCAACACCGTGCCATACATCGCCTTCCGCTCGCTCAGCGACCTGGCAGGCGGCGGCGAGGGTGAGAACGAAATGGGCACCTTCATGGGCATAGCGGCCGACAATTCGGCCAAGGTGTTGCTGGCGTTTCTTGCAGCCTGGAAATAGCATGCCTGAACTCACCGGCATTGACCACATCTACATTGCCGTGAGCAACATGGTCCAATCGGAAGCTTTCTACGACAAGCTCATGCTCAAGACACTCAGCTGCCGAAAAAACACCTTCGCAATCGGCGGCGACCCGCACATCCAGTACTACAACCGCCACTTCGGTTATGTTCTGCGGCCGGCCCGCTCGCAAACCGGGCACGACGCCTATTCGCCCGGCCTTCATCACTTCTGCCTGCGCGTAGATACTGTCGAAGACGTTGCCGAATGCGCGCGGCTGTTGCAGGCCTCCGGTATCAACGCCAGCGAGCCGCACAACCACGGCGAATACGCCCCCGACTACTGGGCCACCTTCTTCTCCGACCCCGACGGCCTTCGTCTGGAGATCACCAACTACCGCCAGGAGCGGCGCGACCGGCATGACCGCTGGGCATCCCTCGGCTGAACATTCGCAGCCGCCGGTGCTGCGGCTCAGCGGCATCACCAAACGCTTCGGCACGCTGGTCGCGAACGACAACATCTCTCTTGAGCTGCACGGCGGCGAAATCCTCGCGCTGCTTGGTGAAAACGGTGCCGGCAAGTCCACCCTGGTGTCCATCCTCTTTGGCCACTACACCGCCGACGAAGGCCGGATCGAAGTTTTCGGCCAGGCCCTGCCGCCCGGCAACCCCAAAGCCGCACTGGCCGCCGGCATCGGCATGGTGCACCAGCACTTCACGCTGGCCGACAACCTGAGCGTGCTCGACAACGTGATGCTGGGCAGCGAAGCGCTGTGGCAGCCCTTCTCGCGCCGCGGCGCCGCACGTGCAAAGCTGCTGGAAGTCGCCCGGCGTTTCGGCCTGCCGGTGGCGCCGGATGCGAAGGTGGGCAGCCTGTCAGTGGGCGAACGCCAGCGCGTTGAAATCCTCAAGGCGCTGTACCGCGGCGCACGCATTCTGATCCTCGACGAACCCACGGCCGTGCTGACGCCGCAGGAAAGCGAAGCGCTGTTCGAGACCCTGGGCCAGATGGTGGCCGAGGGCCTGTCCATCATCTTCATCAGCCACAAGCTCGGCGAGGTGCTGCGCGTGTCGAAACGCGTGGCGGTGCTGCGCGGCGGCAAGCTCGTGGCCGAGGCGCCGGCAGCCGGCACCACGCAGGCGCAACTGGCGCAGTGGATGGTCGGCCATGCGGTAAATGCGCCTCAGCGCCGGCCGGCGCCGTCGGTGGGCGAAGCCGTGTGTACCTTGAAAGACGTCAGCACGGCCGGCAGCGGGCGTGACCGGCTTCATGGCGTGTCGCTCACGCTGAAAGCCGGAGAAATCATGGCGATTGCCGGCGTCTCGGGCAACGGCCAGCTCGCCCTGGCCGATTTGCTTTGCGGCACGCGCGCCGCCAGCCAGGGCACCGTGTCCTTCCTGGGGCAGCCCCTGCAGGCCTCACCCGCCCGGCTGGTGACGCAGGGTGTGGCGCGCATCCCGGAAGACCGCCACGCGGTCGGCGTGGTCGGCGACCTCAGCGTCTGGGAGAACGCCGTCTCGGAGCGCCTGCGCAGCCCGGCGTTTTCCAGGGCGCTGTGGATCAAACGCCGCGCCGCGCAAGCCCATGCGGCACACATTGTTCGTGCGTTTGACGTCCGCGGCGGCGGGCCGCAGTCGCCCGCCCGCTCGCTGTCGGGCGGGAACATGCAGAAACTGATTCTCGGGCGTGCTCTGCTGGTGCCAGAGCAGGCCGACGGCAAGACCACGGCGCCACGCCTCGCCGCCGGGCCGCCCCAAGGCGAGGCAGCCCCCTCGGGGGGCAGCGAATCACGCAAAGCGGAGAGCGTGGGGGCAATATCCATCATCGTTGCCCACCAGCCCACCTGGGGCCTGGACATTGGTGCCGTGGCTTATGTGCAGCAACAGCTGATTGCCGCGCGCGATGCCGGTGCCGCCGTGCTGGTGATCTCCGACGACCTGGACGAAGTTCTGTCACTGGGCGACCGCGTCGCCGTCATGCACGCCGGGCAACTGACCGAAGCGCTGCCTGCCGAAGCATGGACGCGTGAAGCCATCGGTCTTGCCATGGCCGGGGTTCATGCCGGAGAGCCAGCATGAGACTGGAGAAAAGAACGCAAACCTCGCGCTGGGCCCTGGTGCTCGCGCCCATCGGGGCCGTCGTCTTCACCCTTCTTGTCAGCTCGCTGCTGGTGCTCTGGGCCGGTGCGCCGCTGGGCCAGACCTATGGCCTGCTGTTCAAGGGCGGCTTCGGCTCGGTGTTTGCGTTGAGCGAAACATTGACCCGTGCCATCCCGCTTATCCTCACCGGCCTGGCCGCCACCGTGGCTTTCAAGGCACGGCTGTTCAACATCGGCGCTGAAGGCCAGTTGTATGCCGGCGCGCTCGCGGCCGTGGCGGTAGGCGGCATGCATGGCGGCACTGGCTTTGACCTGCCCATGTGGCTGCTGTTTGTACTCATGCTGCTGGCCGCCGCGCTGGCCGGTGCCCTGCTGCTGCTCGGCCCCGCGCTGCTGAAGGCGCGTCTGGGCGTGGATGAAGTGGTCACCACCCTGCTGCTCAACTTCATCATGCTGCTGTTCGTCTCGCTCATGCTTGACGGCCCCATGAAAGACCCGACCGCCATGGGCTGGCCGCAAAGCGTGGCACTGCTGGGCGAGCTGGAGCTGTCCAAGCTGCTGCCGCAAACCCGCATCCACACCGGCCTGCTCTGGGCCGTCGGCCTCTCGGCTGCCTTGTGGGCGTTGCTCAAATACACCGTGCCGGGTTTTGACATTCGCGCCACGGGCGCCAATGCTCGCGCCGCAGCCTTTGCCGGCGTGCCGGTGACACGCACCGTCGTGCTGGTCGCGCTGCTCTCCGGCGGCCTGGCCGGGCTGGCCGGTGCCATCGAGGTGGCAGGCCGCACCAGCTACGTCACGCTGGACATGTCGCCGGGCTACGGCTACACCGGCATCGTCATTGCCATGCTGGCGGCGCTGAACCCGCTGGGGGTGCTGGCGGCAGGTGTGTTTGTGGCGGGGGTGCTGGTGGGGGCCGACAGCATGAGCCGGGCTGTCGGGGTGCCGACCTACATTGCGGATGTGATTGTTGCGGCTTCGTTGATCTCGGTGCTGGTGGCTACGTTGATGACGCAATACCGGGTGGTTGGGGGGCGCAAGGCATGAGGTTGATGTCTGCTCTGTCTGCTGGGTCTATCGTTCGGGCTGAGCCTGTCGAAGCCGTCTTCCCTTCCTGCGCTGGAGCTGTGCCAACAAGCCGGGGGTTGCCCGGCGGCAACTCACTTTTCTTTTGCGTCGCCAA
>NZ_JBDTTH010000051.1:0-30947 GCF_039930745.1 Polaromonas sp.
AGTCGCGGCAGGTGATGCGGTTGCCGGTCCAGTTGTGGAAGTACTCGTGGCCGACCACGCTTTCGATGTTCGAATAATCGGTGTCCGTCGCCGTGGCCTGGTTGGCCAGCACGTACTTGGTGTTGAAGATGTTCAGGCCCTTGTTTTCCATGGCGCCCATGTTGAAGTCGCTGGTGGCGACAATCATGAAGCGCTCCAGGTCCAGGCTCAGGCCGAAGCGGGCTTCGTCCCAGGCTACCGAATGCATGAGCGAGTTCATTGCGTGTTCGGTCTTGTCCAGGTCGCCGGGGCGCACATAAACCTGCAGCAAATGGTCTTTACCGGCGCGCGAGGTGATGCGCTGCTCGCGCGCCACCAGCTGGCCGGCCACCAGTGCAAACAGGTAGGCGGGTTTCTTGTGCGGGTCTAGCCATTTGGCAAAGTGGCGGCCTTCGGCCAGCTCACCTTGCTCCACCAGATTGCCGTTGGACAGTAGCACGGGGTACTTTGCCTTGTCGGCACGCAGCGTCACCGTGTAGCTGGCCATCACATCGGGGCGGTCCAGGAAGTAGGTGATGCGGCGAAAGCCTTCAGCCTCGCACTGGGTGAAGAAGGAGTCGTTGCTGACGTACAGGCCCATCAGCTTGGTGTTCTTCACCGGTGCGCAGGTGGTGAAAATTTCCAGCTCGAAAGGCTCGGTGCCGGCCGGCAGGTTTTCCAGCACCAGTTTGTCGCCCTCCATCTTGAAGGAAGTGCCCTGGCCATTGACCAGCACGCGTGCCAGGTTCAGCTCTTCGCCGTCAAGCTTGAGCGGCTGGGCCGGCACGTCGGCATTGCGCCGCAAGGTCATCTTGTTGAGCACACGCGTCTTGGCCGGGTCCAGGTCAAATGACAGGTCGACGGTGTCGATCCAGTAGGCGGGGGCGATGTAATCTGCACGGTGGATGGCCGTGGCTTGTCCTTCACGCAGCATGGTGGGTTCCTAAGGTTAAGTCGGCCTGGCACCGCAGCCAATGGCGTGCGGGGCATGGATTGCGGGTCAGGCCCGCAATGACAGCTATTGAATTCATACGCCTTGCTTCAGTGAAGCTTCGATGAATGGGTCGAGGTCGCCGTCAAGCACCTTTTGGGTGGCCGAGGTTTCGTAGTTGGTGCGCAGATCCTTGATACGGCTCTGGTCCAGCACGTAGCTTCGAATCTGGTGACCCCAGCCCACGTCTGTCTTGGTGTCTTCCAGCTTCTGCTGGGCTTCCTGCTGTTTGCGCAACTCGAAGTCGTACAGCCGCGAACGCAGGCGTTTCCACGCCACGTCGCGGTTGCTGTGCTGGCTGCGGCCGTCCTGGCACTGCACCACGATGCCGGTCGGGATGTGCGTCAGGCGCACCGCCGAGTCGGTCTTGTTGATGTGCTGGCCACCGGCGCCGCTGGCGCGGAAGGTGTCGGTACGCACGTCCGACGGATTGATGTCGATCTCGATCGAGTCGTCAATCTCGGGGTACACAAACACCGAAGCAAACGAGGTGTGGCGCCCGCCGGAAGAGTCAAACGGCGACTTGCGCACCAGGCGGTGCACGCCGGTTTCGGTGCGCAGCAGGCCAAAGGCGTATTCGCCCTCGATCTTGATGGTGGCACCCTTGATGCCTGCGGTGTCGCCCGGTGTTTCGTCTTCGATCTGAGTCTTGAAGCCCTTGCGCTCAGCGTACTTGAGGTACTGGCGCAGCAGCATGCTGGCCCAGTCACAGGCTTCGGTGCCGCCGGCGCCAGCCTGGATATCCAGAAAGCAGGGCAGGGGATCGGCCGGGTTGTTGAACATCCGGCGGAATTCCATTTTTTCGACTTCGCCAGCCACAACCGAGGCTTCGGCCTCAATAGACTGCATGCCGGCTTCGTCGCCCTCGGCTTTCGACATGTCGAACAACTCGGTGTTGTCGGCCAGTTCCTGCGTCAGGCGGTCAATCACGTGGACCACGTCTTCCAGGGATTTCTTCTCCCGGCCGAGCTCCTGCGCGCGTTTGGGGTTATCCCAGACTTTCGGGTCTTCCAGTGCGGCGTTGACTTCGCTTAATTTACGTTCTTTGGCAGGGTAGTCAAAGATACCCCCGAAGCTCGTTGACTCTGGTGCTCAGGTCTGCGAGCTGGTTGCCAATGGTATTGATGTGTTCTGCTTCCATGAGAGAGTCCTGTCCTGATCTTGGGTTCAATCCGGCATTTTCTCATGCTCTGGGGCGCGGACCCGCCAGAGGGCTTTGACAGCCGGCAGCGCCCGTCTGAGCGGCTCAGAAAGCCGGGGCGGCCGGGGGATCCAGGGGCAGGGTGACCGTGAACACGGAACCTTCGCCCAACCGGCTCTCCACGCGGATACTCCCGCCGTGCGCCTCGACCAGCTGGTGGGTGATGTACAGGCCCAGGCCGAGGCCGCCGGTACCGTCGTCGCTCACGATGCGGGAGAACTGCTCGAAAATGCGCTGCTGGTCCGCTTCGGAAACGCCCCGGCCCTGGTCCCGCACGGAAATACAGGCGCCCTGCGGCAGCGGGCTCAGGCTGACGTCCACCGGCTTGCCTGCGCCGTAGCGCAGCGCATTGGTCAGCAGGTTGATCACCACCTGTTCGATGCGGAACTCGTCCCCCATCGCGGTGACAGGCTTGGCAGCGTCGAGTGTGATGGTGCAGCCGGCGGCCAGGGCCTGGTTGGAGAGGTTGGCCACCACCCGTTCCAGCAGCGAAGAAAGTTCCACCGGGGCTGGCCGGATGGACAACTGGTTGCTGCGTATGCGCGAGGCGTCCATCATGTCGTCGATCAGGCGCGTCATCGCCTCGATCTGGCGCTTGTCGCGAGCCACCATGTTTTGCAGGTACGGTGTGTCGAAAATGTCGATGCGCCCGCGGTCCAGCTGCATCTTGCGCATTTGTGCCTCCAGGAAAAGGCTGTTGAGCGGCGTGCGCAACTCGTGCACCACCATGGACATGAAGTCGTCGCGCATGCGGATGGCGGCTTGCAGCTCGCCCTGGGTCGCCTGCAGTTGCTGCATCAGCACCTGCTGCTCCTTGCGGCTTGCCTCAAGGGCCTCGACCTGCCGGCGTGTTTCCATGCGCTGGCAGTACAGGTCCACAAAAACATTGACCTTGCCGCGCACGGCATCCACATCCAGCGGCTTGTACAGAAAATCCACCGCCCCGGTGTCATAGCCGGTGAAGGCGTAGTTCTGTTCCTTGCCGGCAGCGGTGACGAAAATAATGGGAATCTGCCGGGTTTTTTCGGTGCCGCGCATCAGCTCGGCCAGCTCGAAGCCACTCATGCCCGGCATCTGCACGTCGAGGATGGCCAGTGCAAATTCGTGTTCGAGCAGCAGGTCCAGTGCCTTTTCGCCGGAGCTGGCCTGGAAGATTTCGCGGCCGTCGCGGCGAATCAGGGCATTGAGCGCCAGCAGGTTGTCGGGGAGGTCGTCAACGATCAGGACTTTGGCGGCTTCAGGTTTTCGCATGGTTTTGATCAAGTTGGATGAGCAGTTGCCGGATGCCGTCCAGCGTGAGAATGAGGTTGGGTTTGAGCGTGCGGATGGCGGCTTGCGGCATGGTGGCCACCTGGGCTTCGGCCGGGTCCTGCACCGCGGTAAGGCCGCCACAATGCTTGATGCGGGCCAAACCCGCGGCGCCGTCAAAATTGGCGCCGGTGAGCAGCACGCCGGCAAGGCTGGGGCCGTAGGCGTCGGCGGCGGAATCCATCAATACGTCGATCGACGGCCGTGAATAGTTGACGGGTTCTTCGCAGCTCAGCGAAAAAGTCCGGTCCATCTCTATCGACAGGTGGTAGCCGGAGCCGGCGAAATACAGGGTGGACGGGGCAATGGGTTCCTTGTCGGCCGCCTCGCGCACCGTCATGCCCAGCCTTTGCTGGAAGACGTCGGCCAACCGGCTGTCGCGCTCTTTCGGCAAATGCAGCACCGCAATAATGGGCAGCGAAAAGCGCTCCGGCAGCCCTGACAGCAGGGTCAGCAAGGCGTGCACTCCGCCGGCTGAGGCGCCGATCACCACGGCCTCGACGGCATGTCTTTCTGCGACCTGCTGGATATCCATGAGACTGCTCAGGCCTCCAGCTTGCGGAAAATCCGCTCGGACCGGTCCAGCGATTCAAAAAACGTGGCGTGCGCCGAGAAGTCGATGCTTTCCTTGCTGCCCAGGCCCATGAAGCCGCGGTGGCTCAGCGATTCGTGAAACAGGCCGAGCGCGCGGTCTTGCAGCTTCTTGTTGAAGTAAATCAGCACATTGCGGCAGAGCACCAGCTGGGTTTCCGAAAACACACTGTCCGTGGCCAGGCTGTGGTCGGCAAAGGTGATGTTGTCGCGCAGGGACTTGTCGAAAATCGCGGCCTCGTAAGCGGCCGTGTAGTAGTCGGAAAACGCCTGCTGGCCACCGGCGGCCTGGTAGTTGGCGGTATGGCCCTGAATGCTGGCCAGCGAAAAAATGCCCAGGCGCGCTTTGGCCAGCGACTTGGGGTTGATGTCAGTCGCGTAAATCAGGGAGCGGTCGAGCAGGCCTTCTTCCTTGAGCAGGATGGCCAGCGAGTACACCTCCTCGCCGGTGCTGCAGCCTGCGACCCAGATCTTCAGCGAAGGATAGGTACGCAGGACGGGAACGACCTGTTGGCGTAGGGCCAGGAAAAACGAGGGGTCGCGAAACATTTCGCTGACGGGAATGGTCAGATACTGCAGCAGTTGCATGAAGACATCGGGGTCCTGCACAACGGCTGCCTGCAGGGCGGGAATCGTCGGGTAGCCGAGTTGCGCGAGCGCCTTGATCACCCGCCTTTTCTGGGAAGCCCCCGCGTAGTCTCGGAAGTCGTAGCTGTACTGGCTGTAGATGGCCTGCACCAGAAGGTGCATGTCGGCTTCCGAGTGGTCCCCGGCGGTGTCTCTGCCGGGGGCGCGCCGTGGTGCCGGCGAGGGGATGTCAGGCTTTTTGGGCATTCAGATACGGTCTGTTGCTGGCATCCACACGCGAAGCAGGGAAAACAGGCGATCCAGGTCAATCGGCTTGGCCAGGTAGTCGCTGGTGCCGGCCTTGAGGCATTGCTCTTGGTCGTCTTTCATGGCCTTGGCGGTGACGGCAATGATGGGCAGCTTTTTGAAGCGTGCATCCTTGCGGATGCGGCGCGTGGCCTCCAGTCCGTCCATGCCCGGCATCATGATGTCCATCAGGACGAGGTCGATGTCGCTGATGTCGTCGAGCTTGCTGATGGCCTCGAAGCCGTTGCGGCCGATCTCGACCCGCATGCCCTTGTGCTCCAGGGCGCTGGTCAGGGCAAAGATGTTTCGCGCGTCGTCGTCCACCACCAGGACCTTGCGGCCTTCAAAGGCGATGTCCCGGCTGCGCAGGCTCTTGAGCATGATCTGGCGATCCGCTGAGAGCTCCGACTCGACCTTGTGCAGGAAGAGGGTGACTTCGTCGAGCAGCCGCTCGGGCGAGCGCGCGCCTTTCATGATGATGGCGCGTGAATACTTCAGCAGGCCGGCTTCTTCCTGGCGGCTCAGGTTGCGCCCGGTGTAGACGATGACCGGCGGGAACGATGAAATACCTTCGGTCGACATGCGTTCAAGCAGTTCGTGGCCCTGCATGTCCGGGAACTTCAGGTCCATGATCATGCAGTCAAAAACCGTATTGGCCAGAAGCCCGAGCGCTTCGCCGCCGGTCTCCACCGCGGTGATCTCGACGTCGCCGTCGCCGATCAGCTGCACGACACTGGCGCGTTGCAAGGCATCGCCTTCGACCAGCAGCACGCGTTTGATTTTCTGGGCCAATTTGTCGCCCAGCTTCTGGAACACTTCCTTGAGCTGCTCGCGCGTGGTCGGCTTGAGCGCATAGCCGATGGCGCCCATCTGCAGGGCTTCTTCGCTGAGGTCGTCGCCCGACACCACGTGCACGGGAATGTGGCGTGTCTTTGGGTTTTCCTTGAGCCGCTGCAATACCGTCAGGCCCGGTCGGTCAGGCAAGCCCATGTCGAGCAGGATAGCGTGGGGCAGGAACTGCATGGCCAGCGCAAAACCGTCTTCGGCGCCGTGGGCCACGATGCAGTGGTAATTCATCTCACGCGCCAGGTCGTACAGGATCTGCGCAAAAATAACGTCATCCTCAATCACCAGCACCAGACGGTCGCCGGGCGGCAGTTCCCTGTCGTCGGAAAAAGCCGCGGCGGGAACGGGCACAGGCAGGGGGGCGGGTGCCAACACCGGCGCCGGGTTGCGGAGCCGGCCGGGCGCCCGCCTGGTGGGTTTCGTGTCAGGCTGGGGAGCGGGTGCCGGGCTCCATTCGCACGGCAGCAGCAGGGTGAAGGTGCTGCCCCCGCCCTCGCTGCTTTCCACCGAGAGGGAGCCGCCCAGCAGGATGGTCAGGTCGCGGGAAATCGACAGGCCCAGCCCGGTGCCGCCGTAACGCCGGCTGGTGGTGCCGTCGGCTTGGCGGAAGGCGTCAAAAATAAGCTGTTGCTGGTCGGGGCGTATGCCGATGCCCGAATCACGCACGGAAAAGGCGATGGCGCCTTGCGGCTGCAGCGAGACGCGAAGGCTGACCTCCCCGGCGTCGGTGAATTTGATGGCGTTGGAAAGCAGGTTTTTCAGGATCTGCTCGACCCGCTGACGGTCGGTTTTGAGCGTGGCGGGAGTGCCTGATTCGACGCGGATGTTGAGGCTCAGTTTTTTCTGGTCGGCCAGCGGTGCAAACGTGTCTTTCAGCGAATCCACCAACTTGCCCACCACCATGTTCTCTGGTGAAAGCTCCAGCTTGCCGGCTTCAACCTTGGAAATGTCGAGGATGTCGTTGATCAGGCTTAGCAGGTCGTTGCCAGCCGAATAGATGGACTGCGCAAAGCGGACCTCTTCCTGGCTGAGGTGGCCCTGCGGGTTGTCGGCCAGCAGCTTGGCAAGAATCAGCGAGCTGTTCAGCGGCGTGCGCAACTCGTGTGACATGTTGGCGAGGAATTCCGACTTGTAGCGACTGGCGCGGCTCAACTCGGTGGCGCGTTCCTCGAGCAGGGTCTGAGCCTGATTGAGCGCTGCATTCTTGTGGTCCAGCGACAGGGCCACTTCGGAGAGCTGCTCGTTGGTCTGCTCGAGTTCGGCCTGCTGGTTCTCCAGCGTGACCTGGTATTCCTTGAGCACGCGGGATTGCTCTTCGAGTTCTTCGTTGGTGGTGCGGAGTTCTTCCTGCTGGACCTGAAGCTCTTCATTGAGTTCCTGAGCCTGACTGAGCACGTCCTCAAGACGCCGGCGGTACAGTGCCGCGTGGATGGAGTTGCCGATGTTGCTGGCAATCATGGTGACGAACTCCAGGTCGCGCGGGGCCAGGGCCCTGAGGAAACCGAGTTCGACCACGCCGTTGACCTGCCCATCGTTGTGCACGGGAACCACCAGCACATGGCGGGCTGACCCTTGGCCCAGGCCGGAGCTGACCTTGAGGTAGCTGGCCGGCAGGTCGTCCAGCTGGAGCACCCGGTTTTCAAGGGCAGCCTGGCCGACCAGGCCTTCACCGCTGCCGGCCGTTTGCCCGTCATCGTGGCCGTCATGGGTCTGGCCGTAGGCCGCCACGCGCTGCAGCTCGCCGTTTTCCTGGCGAACGTAAAGAGCAGCCACCTGCACATCGAGATAACGTGCCAGGAACTCCAGCACGCTGCGGCCCAGCGACGCCAGCGCGTGCTGGCCCAGGGTGTGTTCCGCCAACTGCCGCTGGCCGGTGCGCAGCCAGAGTTGCTGCTCCAGCAGCAATGCAGTGGCGGCTTGCTTGTGTTCAGCTTCTCCGTAAGAGTCCGACAGGCCCTGCAGCTCCCGGTGACCCAGCAGCGCCAGCAGGCCGCTCAGGCCCAGGCTGAAGAGCAGGTAGGCGGCCATGCCCCAAGCTGTGTTGCTGCGGGCCTGCGCATTGCGGTCCTGCAGCAGGCGCTCTTCAATGCTGATGAATTCCGCGAATTCGCGCCGGATCTCGTCCGTCAGGCTTTTGCCGCCCGCCGAACGCACGGGTTGCTGGTAGTCGAGGTCCTTGCGCCGCAGGTCAACAATGGTCTGGGCAAACTCGTTCCATTGGGTTTGCAGCGCGGCGATGCGCCTGAGCCTGCTGACCTGGTCCTGGTTGTCTCGCACCAGGCCTGAGAGTGTGGCCGTTTCAGCGGCGATGCGCGGCTTGCCGATTTCAAAGGGCTGGAGCAGGGGCTCTTCGCCGGTGACCAGGTAGCCGTACATGCTGGCTTCCATGTCGGCGCCCAGCTTGGCAATCTGGTTGGCGCTGCTGATGGCCCGCTCTGCCTGCTCAACCCCGCCCAGGGCAGACAGCAGATAGAAGATCAGGGCAACAAAAACGGCGGCGCTGAGGGCGCCTACGCCTAGCGGCAGGCTGACATTGCGCGTCAGGATGCGGCGATAGTTTTCCTCATGGATGGCGCTGGGTGCGGTCATGAATCTTCCCCGCGCGAGGCGCAAAGCCCTGATTGTCCTACAAAGGCGGCATTGGCAGTGTGCGTTAGCGCACTTAAACCCTTGCTCAGGCCCTAGCGCAGGAAATCTTCGATCAAGCGGGCTAGCTGCTCCGGCTGGTCATGGTGCAGCATATGGCCGGCATCCTGCACCACCGCGGTGGTGGCTTGTGGCACGGATTGCAGCCGCTCGTGGTACTGGGCCAGCGTGTATTTGCCTTCCCACCACTTGCCCAGGGAATCGTCGGACGCCTCGATAGCCAGTGTGGGTGCGCTGATGCGCTGGTAAATCTCCAGCACCTCGTCCACCCGGTAAATCTGGGCATTGGTGATCTTGTGGGCCGCATCGCCCAGAATGTTCCACTGGCCCTGGGCATCCGGTGCGGCCCAGTGGCGGGCCAGCCAGTCGGCTTTGTCCTGGCTCAAGCGCGGGTTGGTGCGCATCAGGCGGCGGGCCACGCCGTCCACGTCGTTGTAGGGTTTGAGGGCCATCTCCCCGCGATGGAGGCTTTTGAGCTCGTCCATCCATTTGGCATAACGCCCTGGCGCCTGGCTGGGCCGCGTGGCCGGCATGCCAAAGCCTTCCAGGTTGACCAGCTTGCGAATGCGCTCGGGCCGCACCCCGGCATACAGCATGGCGACATTGCCGCCCATGCTGTGGCCGACAAGGTCCACCGGCTGATCCGCAGCGTAATGGTCGAGCAGGAAATCAAGGTCGGCCAGGTAGTCGGGAAACCAGAAGTTGTCTGCGCCGGCGCTGCCGGTCTGGCCGTAGCCGCGCCAGTCGGGTGCGATGACGGTACGGCCCTGCGCAAAGGCTTCGGACAGGGCGTCGATGACAAACTGGTATGACGCAGCCACGTCCATCCAGCCATGCACCAGCACCAGAGGCGGCAGGCTGCTCTGGGCTTCACCCCAATGAAGCACGTGGTAGTTGATGCCGCGTATAGGGACATACTCGCTGCGGGAAAGACGTTTTTCTTTGTACATTGGACGACCTGATGGGGTGTCCATCATAAGGAGACTTGGGTTGAAACGCAGTCAAGACAGGGACATGGCCTTGGTGCCGCCGCAAGACCAGTACGCCGCACTGCATCGCGGCTTTCGCTGGCAGGTGGATGAATACTTCAATATCGCCGAGGTGTGCTGCCGGCGCTGGGCAAAAGCCGATGGCAAGAAGAGTGCTATTAAAAGGGTAGCTATTCACGCCCACCAGACGGGGGCTGGAGGCACTTTTTATACTTATTTCCAGTTGCAGCAGGCCGCAGACGCATTGAGCCATGTGCTGGTGCAACAGGGCGTGCAGCGCGGCGACCGCGTGGCCATTGTGATGCCGCAGCGTTTCGAGACCGCCGTGGCCTATATGGCGGTGTTCCAGATGGGGGCGGTGGCCATGCCGCTGTCCATGCTGTTCGGCCCTGAGGCGCTGGAGTACCGGTTGCAGGACAGCGAGGCGGTGCTGGCGATTTGCGATGAAAACTCGATTGCCAGTGTCAACACCATTCGCAGCAAGTGCCCGGCCCTACGCACTGTCATGGCGGTGGGCGCGGCCGCAGGCCAAGGAGATGTGGACTACGAAACCGCCCTGGCGGCGCAGCAACGCGCTTTCACCGCCGTGAAAACCAAGGCCGACGACGCGGCCATCCTGATTTACACCAGCGGCACCACCGGCCCGCCCAAGGGCGCGCTGCTGGCGCACCGTGCGCTGATCGGTAATTTGCCGGGGTTTGTCTGCAGCCAGAACTGGTTTGGTTTTGACCCGTATCCCGATTTGAAAACTCCCTCCCCCGCGCGGGGGAGGGCTGGGGTGGGGGCGAACACAAAAAGGGCAACGCCCAGCAAGGGTGACCAGAACACGTCAGTGTTTTGGTCACCCGCAGACTGGGCCTGGACCGGCGGCCTGATGGATGCGCTGCTGCCGACGCTTTATTTCGGCCGTCCCATCGTGGCCTTCAACGGGCGCTTCAGCCCAGAGCTGGCCTTCAGCCTGATGGCCGAACAGGGCGTGACGCACACCTTTCTCTTCCCGACCGCGCTGAAAGCCATGATGAAGGCCTACCCGCAGCCGCGTAACCACTTCAAGCTCAAGCTGCAAGCCATGATGAGCGCGGGCGAAGCGGTGGGTGATGCGGTGTTTGCCTGGTGCCGTGACGAACTGGACCTGGTGGTCAACGAAATGTTCGGCCAGACCGAGATCAACTACGTGGTGGGCAACTGTTCTGCCCTGTGGCCGGCCCGGCCCGGCAGCATGGGCAAAGGCTATCCGGGCCACCGCGTGGCGATCATTGATGACGAAGGCAGTGAGTGCGCTGTGGGCGTGCCGGGTGACGTGTCGGTGAATCGCTTTGATGTTCACGGTGACCCTGACCCGATCTTCTTCCTGGGCTACTGGAAGAAGGAAGCCGCGACCCGGGGCAAGTTCACCGGCGACTGGTGCCGCACCGGCGACCTGGCGATCCGTGACGAAGATGGCTATCTCTGGTACGAAGGCCGGGCCGACGACGTGTTCAAGGCGGCGGGTTACCGCATCGGCCCTGGAGAAATCGAGAACTGCCTGGTCAAACACCCAGCTGTGGCGAATGCAGCAGTGGTGCCCAAACCCGACCGGGAACGCGGCGCCGTGGTCAAGGCCTACATTGTGCTTGCTCCTGATTTTGTAGCTGCTCGCGTACAACACGCGGGGGCTGGAGGCCAATTTGACATCAAACTCACGGCCGATCTGCAGGCCCACGTCAAGGGCCTGCTGGCGCCTTACGAGTACCCCAAGGAGATCGAGTTCATTGACGCGTTACCGATGACCACCACCGGCAAGGTGCAACGACGCGTGCTCAGGTTGCAGGAAGAGGAACGTTTCCGTGCGCTCACATCGTCCTGACCAAAAAAAAGCACTCGAAAGAGTGCTTTTTTTGTCTTCACCAGCAGGGGCCGCAGATCTGGCTTTGCCAGGCTGCAGGCGCCGTCCCCTGGAAGGGGAGAGGGCGCTACGCGCAGCGAGCGCCAACAGGGGTGAGTTCAGTTTTTTGGCTTCGCCGGCCTGCAGGCGCCGTCCCCTGAGGGGAAAGGGCGCTACACGAAGTGAGCGCCAATAGGGGGAACCTACTATCTAGCAGTGGCCTGCACAGGCTCAGCCACATAAATTTCAACGCGGCGGTTCTTCGAACGCCCTTCATTGGTGTTGTTGTCGGCGATAGGCTCGCGTTCACCACGGCCATCGGTGGCGATGCGGTTGCCTGCCACACCGCGGGACGCCAGGTAATTGCGTGTGCTGTTGGCACGGTCCATCGACAGCGGATTGTTGATGGCATCGCTGCCGGTGCTGTCGGTGTGGCCGATGATGGTGACGGTGGTCACCGGGTTCTGGTTCAGGCTGGCGGCGAACTGGTTCAGGATGGGCGCGAAGCTGGAGTTGATGTCCGAGCGGCCGGTGGCAAACGAAATGTCTGAAGGAATGTCGAGCTTGAGGCGGTTGTCGGCAGTCTGGCTCACAGCCACGCCGGTGCCGACGGTCGCCCGTTCCATCGCGGCCTTCTGGTCCTGCATGCGCTTGGACCAGAGATAGCCACCGCCCGCACCGACTGCGCCGCCCAACACCGCACCTTGTGCCGCGCCTTTGGAGCCACCGGTGGCAGCGCCGATCACCGCACCAGCCACAGCGCCGATGCCGGCACCTTTGGCGGTGCCCTGCTGGGTTTCGCTCATGTTGGCGCAGCCGCTCAGAAAGAGGGCGGCGCAGGTCAGGGAAGTGAGTACTAGTTTCATGGAGGCTCCTGGGACGTTGTTATGGAAAGGATTAAAACTTTTGTGTACGAATGGTAGGTGGTCATCAGGTATGAATTTGTAAGCGAATCGCCCGAAGTCCTGCCCGCCAGCGGCGATGCCGATGAGCCCTTAAACTAGCCGCGGCCTTCCCCCAACCCCTCTTTACCTTTACCCTCCTGCACTTTCCATCTCAACAATGCAAAAAATCCAGCTAGGCAGCAGCGACCTGCAAGTCACCCCCATTTGCCTGGGCACCATGACCTTCGGCGAGCAGGTCAATGAAGCCACAGCGCATTCAATTCTTGACCGCTCGCTGGAACGCGGCGTCAATTTTCTCGACACGGCGGAAATGTATTCGGTGCCGGCCAAGGCCGAAACCTTTGGCGCCACCGAAACTATCATCGGCAACTGGTTTGCCAAACGCCCGGGCGCCCGGGACAAGCTGGTGGTGGCCACCAAGGTCGCGGGCCCGGCGCGTGGCATGGCCTGGGTGCGCAAAGGCAGCCCCGACCTGACACCGCAGGACATCGTGCAGGCCTGCGAGGACAGCCTCAAGCGCCTGCAGCTTGAGACGATTGACCTGTACCAGATCCACTGGCCGGCGCGTCATGTGCCGGCTTTCGGCATGCTGTATTTCGATCCCGCGAAAGACAAGCCGGTCAGCTCCATCCATCAGCAACTGGAGGCACTGGGTGGCCTGGTGAAGGCCGGCAAGGTGCGCGCGATTGGCCTGTCCAACGAGACGCCTTATGGTGTGCATGAGTTTGTGCGCCTGGCAGAGCAGCACGGCCTGCCCAAGGTGGCAACGGTGCAGAACCCGTTTTGCCTGGTGAACCGCACGGTGGAAAACGGGCTGGATGAAACCATGCACAGGCTCGGTGTGTCGCTGCTGGCCTATTCGCCGCTGGCTTTTGGTCTGCTCACCGGAAAGTACGACGCAGGCGGCACCGCGGGCCCGAGTGCACCCGCGGATGCGCGTATTGCCAAATACGAAACGGTGCGCCAGCAGCGCTGGGGCCGGCCCGAAGCACTGGCAGCCGCTCGCCGCTACAACGCACTGGCCCGCGAACACGGGCTCACGCCCACGCAGCTCGCGCTGGCGTTTTGCTACACCAAATGGCAGGTGGCCAGCACCATCATTGGTGTGACTTCGGTAGCGCAGCTCGACGAAGACCTTGACGCCTGGGGCACCAAGCTAACCCCCGAAGTGCTCGTGGAGATTGACAAAATTCGTTGGGAAGCAAGAGACCCGGCATTGTGAGAACACTCGCCCAATTTGCGATCTTCTTTGGCTTGCTTGCCGCGAGTTCACTGGGCATCGCCCTGTCGAAATTTGCAGGCGAACGAACCATTGATTTCAGGACCAACGAATACCTGTTCGATCAGCGTTCCATCAGAGCATTGAAGGTGCACCTTTGCCGGGCGCAGGCGGACGGGGTTTCGATTGAACCTATCGTCGTTACGGGAGATGCTCAGGATTCTGAGCACGATGCCGATGCGTTGGCATGGGCAAGAGCCTCGAAAGTTGCTGCGGCATTGGAAGAAATTGGCATTCCCAAAAAGCTGCTTTTGGTTGGCACCAATCGCGCTGGTGGTCTGGTCCCGGAATTGGCGGACACAGGCCATCGAAAAAAAGTAGTAGTTCTATTTCAAGGTTTCAGGGGGAAACCGGTACTGGACTCTTGCGCAGAGGGTTTCAAGCCTTCCTGACTTTATGAAAAGGCACGTTAGCGAAACTCCCGCCACCGTCTTGCTCAAAGCGAGCAAAGTGGCTTTCACAGAACATCCCTACGAGTACCTGGAGCACGGCGGGGCAGAGCACAGCGCCCAGGTGCTGGGCCTGGATCCGTTCACCGTGGTCAAGACCCTGGTCATGCAGGACCAGGACGCCAGGCCCCTGCTGGTGCTGATGCACGGCAACCGCAAGGTGTCCACCAAAAACCTTGCACGCCAGATCGGCGCCAAATCGGTCGAGCCCTGCAAGCCGGAAACTGCCAACAGGCACAGTGGCTACCTGGTCGGCGGCACATCGCCGTTCGGCACGCGCAAGGCCATGCCGGTATATATCGAGGAAAGCATTCTGGCTCTGCCTAAAATTGCCATCAACGGCGGCAGGCGCGGCTACCTCGTCGGCATCGCGCCGCAGGTGTGCATCGAGTTGCTGGACGCGAAACCGGTCAACTGCGCGCTGGTCGATTAAAACAAGAAATACTGGAGAACCCCATGGATTACGTTTATTCCGTAGCCGCCGCGCTAGCTGCCTACCTGATCGGCTCCCTGTCGTTTGCGGTGATCGTCAGCCGGCTGATGGGCCTGAACGACCCACGCAGCTACGGCAGCAAAAACCCCGGTGCCACCAACGTGCTGCGTTCGGGCAACAAGGCCGCGGCCGTGCTCACGCTGCTGCTCGATGGTGTCAAGGGCTGGGTACCGATGGCGCTGGTCATGTGGTTCGGCAAAGACTACGGGATGCGCGAAGGCACGCTGGCCGCCGTCGGCCTGGCGGCCTTTGTCGGTCATCTCTACCCGGTGTTTTTCGGTTTCCAGGGCGGCAAGGGGGTGGCCACTGCGGCGGGCGTGCTGTTTGGCGTGCACTGGGTGCTAGGCCTGGCCACGCTGGCGACGTGGATCATCGTGGCGATTTTTTCGCGCTACTCGTCGCTTGCGTCGATTGCCTGCGCGATCTTTGCGCCCTGGTACTACCTGGTCGGCGACCGCTCGTTCTGGTACGTCGACAAATTGATGGCTGTGGCCATTGTGACGATGAGCGCCTTCCTGATTTTCCGGCACCGGGAAAACATCATCAAGCTGCTCAAGGGAACGGAGTCGAAGCTGGGCGCCAGCAGGAAAAGCTGAGCTCCCCGGAAATATGCTATGAATTAGATAGCTGCTTGCGCCCGAGTGGAAAGGGCTACAGCCTGTTTTTATTCAAAATCGCTTGACCAGCGTCATCTGGTCGTTTTCCCGGATCATCTGGAAACGCGTTAGGAAGCTGTTGCCCAGCAGCATGTAGGGCATCGGCTGGGGTGCTACCACGGCGTCAATGTCGTAGACCTCGACATCGCCGACCCGTACAGAGCCGAGTTTGATCCGATAGCCCATCGCCACGCCATTGGCGGTGCTCATTTGCACGGGCTGACCATCTTTGTACTTGATGCCGGCGCGTTCGGCATCAGCAGCGCTCATGGCAACGCCGGTGGCTCCGGTGTCCACCATGAATTGCACCGCACGGCCATTGATCTGGCCGGGGGTAAAAAAATGACCGCCGGTGCCGGCCGTCAGCACAATGCGGTTGCCTTTACCGGCAACACCTGCCGCGCCACCACCACCCGCACCCACGCTGACCGGCGCATCCCCGACGCGCAGGGTGTGGCGCTTGCCATTGAGTTCGAGCACAGCCTGGTCGCCGGACGTGGAGATGACCTTCACATCCATGTGTTTTTCGCCCGCTGCAACCGATTTCGGCGCAGCGCCGTTAACCACTAACAGTGCCTTGTTGCCCAGCACGCCGGCCAGGGCGACGCTTTGGGCGTGCGCCATACCGCAACACCCCGCCAGCACCCCAAACCACAGTGCAAGTTTGCGTGCGTGAGGTCCCCATCCCACACCAGCCGGGGCCGCGGAACCGGCTTCGCCGGGCCGCAGGCGCAGCGCCCCCCCGGGGGGCAGCGCAGTACGCGAAGCGACAAGCGTGGGGGCCATATGCCTAGTCCCTGAAATTGTTGAAGCTCAGCGGCATGTCCGGCAGCTCCGCCTTGATCATGGCCATGGCGGCCTGCAGGTCGTCCCGTTTGGCGCCTGTCACCCGCACTGCATCGCCCTGGATGGAAGCCTGCACCTTGACCTTGCTGCCTTTGATCAGCTGCGAGATCTTCTTGGCTTGCTCAGTTTCTATGCCGTTGCGGACCTTGACGATCTGCTTGACCTTGTCGCCCCCGATTTTCTCGACCTTGCCTGCATCAAGAAAGCGCACGTCCACGCCGCTTTTGGTCATCTTGTTGCGCAGGATGTCGGTGACCTGGTCGATCTGGAAGTCGCTGTCGCCGATCAGTGTGATTTCCTTGTCCTTGAGCTCGATCGCGGCGGCTGTGCCCTTGAAGTCGAAACGTGTCCCGATCTCCTTGGCGGTATTTTCCACGCCGTTTTTGACCTTCACCAGATCGGCTTCGAGGACAGTGTCAAAAGAGGGCATGTTTGCGGTTTCCTGGTTGCGTTTCAGGGATGGCAGGGTGAGACAATCCCGTGATGTTAGTCGAGAAAAACGTTCCCCTCCAGTTTTCCAACACCTTTGGCATCATGGCCAAGGCCCTCACGCTGGTGCGTATTGCCAGCGAGGAAGATGTTGCTGCCGTGCTGGCTGATCCAGCGCTGCAAGCGCTGCCCAAATTCGTGCTGGGCGGCGGCAGCAACATCGTGATCACCGGCGACGTCAAGCCGCTGGTGCTCAAGGTGGAAATCATGGGCAAAAAGCTGGCCGGCGAGACCGCCAAAGCCTGGATAGTGGAGGCCGGTGCGGGTGAAAACTGGCATGGCATCGTCAGCTGGACGGTGCACAACGGTTACCCCGGGCTGGAAAACCTGGCGCTGATCCCCGGCACCGTGGGCGGTTCGCCGGTGCAGAACATTGGCGCTTATGGCGTGGAACTGCAGGACCGCTTTGATTCTCTGGACGCCATCGACCTGAGCACCGGAAAAAGCTTCACGCTCAATGCCGCGCAGTGCGCGTTTGGCTATCGTGACTCGGTTTTCAAGCATTCAAGCACCGGCCCCAACGGGCTGGGCCTGGCCGGCAAGGCGCTGATCACGCGGGTGCGTTTTGCTCTGCCCAAAGCCTGGAAGCCCGTGTTGGGTTATGCCGATATCGAGAAGAAGATGGCGCAGTCCCCATCCGTCGTGCCTGATGCGCTACAAATTTATGAGTGGATCTGCGAGATCCGCAAAGCCAAACTGCCCGACCCGCAGGTGATCGGCAACGCCGGCAGTTTCTTCAAGAACCCCACCGTCACGCCCGAACAGTGCGCCGACATCATCCAGCGCGAACCCAAAATCGTTCATTACCTCCTGGACGACGGCTCAGTCAAACTCGCCGCAGGCTGGCTGATCGATGCCTGCGGCTGGAAAGGCAAGACGATTGGCAACGCCGGCGTCTACGAGCGGCAGGCCCTGGTGCTGGTCAACCTCGGCGGCACAGCCAACCCAGTGACCGGCGGCGAGGTGATGACCCTGGCCAAGGCCATCCAGACCAGCGTGTATGAACGCTTCGGTATTCTGCTGGAGCCTGAGCCGGTGGTGGTCTGACGCATGGCACGCTTGGGCAAGGTCTATGCGGGGCCGCAGGTTTCGTTTTGGCGCCGGCTGGTGCTGCGGCATTCGCGTTCTACCGCGGCGGGATTTGCGTTTGTCTGGGTTTGCCTGCTGCTCGGTAACCTGTTTGCGGGCTGGCGCCCACCGGGATGGTCGATGACCTGCATTGCCGTGCTGTTCGCTTCCATGCTGACCGCCGGTGTCTGGGCGGCCCGCGAGCGCGACCGAATGGTCCGTGAGGCGCCGTTGCCGAAGTTCCTCAAACAGAAACTGCTCGCCAGTTATCCGCAGCTTACCCTCAGGGATGCCGAACTCGTCGAGCGCGGCCTGCGTCAGTTTTTTATTGCCTGCCAGCGCAGCAAGAAGCGCTTCGTTGCGATGCCCTCGCAGCTTGTCGACAGCATGTGGCATGAATTCATCCTGCACACCTCGGCCTACCGCGAGTGGTGCGACCTGGTGATCGGGCGGTTTGTCGACCATGTGCCGGCCGAAGTGCTGGGCCGGAGGACACCGATGAATGACGGGCTGCGCCGCGCCTGGTTCTGGGCCTGCCGAGACGAGTCGATCAACCCCAAAAAGCCCAGCCGGTTGCCGCTGTTGTTCGCACTGGATGCCAAGTTTGCCATTCCCGGCGGGTTTGCTTATCTGGCCGATTGCAAAGGCGTGCGCCGCGATGGCGGGGAGACAAGTGCGCAGGTCTATTGCGGGGAAAGCTTTTCGGACGGCAGTTACAGCGGCGATGCCGACGGCTTTGGCGGCAGCCAACAGTCATCGGGTGGCGGTTGTGGCAGCGGCGGCAGCGATGGGGACGGCAGCAGCGGATGCGGCTCCGGTTGCGGAGGAGGCGGCGATTGAACGCACAGGTGGAAACCGCGGGCTTTCGCGTGGTGGATATCCTTCGGCAGGATGAGGTCGACGCCATGGGTGCCGCGATCACCGAAACGATTGAGCGTGTCGCCAGAGCATTGCGTGCCCTCTACCAAGACAGCGAACCCGAAGCCGGGCTGTTCGACAGGCTGCAGCGCGTGGCCATGCGCAATTCGGTGTACGCGTCGGCGCTGCTGTCGGCGGTGTATGCCGACGCCCATCTGGACCCGCGCATTGCATGCCTGGCACATGATCCGCGACTGCTGGAGGCGATCGCGCAGCAATGCGGCCCCTTCGAGACACACGGCGTGACCCTCCGGGTGCGCTGCAGCGTGCCGGCCATCAGCAAAACCTTGCATGGCTGGCATTCGGACGTAGCCATCCATGCGCCAGTACGGGCCGATTCGACCTGCCATACCGTTCTGGGCGCCTGCTGGATTCCCCTGCGCGATGTGGACCCCGCCAGCGGCAGCCTGGAAGTCGTGACAATCCGGCTGCCTGCCCCTTTGGCTCATCGTCGGGACACGGGCAGTTATGTGATCGATGAGGCCTTGCTGGAGGGCTTGCCGCGCCAGGCCATTTCCGTGCGCGCAGGCCAGGCGGCGGTGATAGACCGGTTCACGCCGCATCGCTCGCTGCCCAACCCGAGTGAACAGGTGCGCTGGAGCGTGGTGGCTTGGGTCAAAGGCATTCCGGCCTGATCGGCAGCCCCCGAAAAAGAGCGAGGCCGTAAAAAAGCCGCCCGGAGGCGGCTTGATGCGAAAAATAGACTGCTATCTTTTCAGAAGCTGCTTACGCTTTACTCATGAGGGGTGTGGCCATTTTTTGCTTAAGAAATTGGCCTGCCCGGTAACGGGGCCGCTGGCTTATTCGCCGGTCTTGCCCAATTGCGGAATCGCCGCGCCAGGCTCCAGTGACAGCAGTCCCGAGCGGGTGTAGATGCCCAGCTTGTCGCGAGTGTCGACGATGTCCAGATTGCGCATCGTCAGCTGGCCAATGCGGTCGGCCGGCGAGAAAGGCGCGTCCTCGACTTTTTCCATGCTCAGGCGTTCGGGCTTGTAGGTCAGGTTATTCGAAACCGTGTTGAGGATGGAGTAGTCGTTGCCGCGGCGCAGCTCGACCGTGACTTCGCCGGTGATGGCGCTGGCGACCCAGCGCTGGGCGGTTTCGCGCAGCATGATGGCCTGCGGATCGAACCAGCGGCCCTGGTACAGCAGGCGGCCCAGCTTGCGGCCGTTGTCGCGGTACTGCTCGATGGTGTCTTCGTTGTGAATGCCGGTGATCAGGCGCTCGTAGGCGATGAACAGCAGCGCCAGGCCCGGGGCTTCGTAAATGCCGCGGCTTTTCGCTTCGATGATGCGGTTTTCGATCTGGTCGCTCATGCCCAGGCCGTGGCGTCCGCCGATGCGGTTGGCTTCCAGGATCAGCTCGACCAAGCTGCTGAAGGTCTTGCCGTTCAGCGCCACGGGCCGGCCTTCTTCAAAGCGCACGGTGACTTCCTCGCGCTTGACTTCAACGTCGTCCTTCCAGAAAGCCACGCCCATGATGGGGTTGACGATCTTCATGCCGGTGGAGAGCTCTTCCAGGTCCTTGGCTTCGTGCGTGGCGCCCAGCATGTTGGAGTCGGTCGAGTAGGCTTTTTCGGCCGACATCTTGTAGCCGAAGCCTGCCTTGGTCATAAAGGCCGACATCTCGGAGCGGCCGCCGAGCTCGTCGATGAAAAGCTGGTCCAGCCATGGTTTGTAAATCTTCAGGCCCGGGTTGGTCAGCAGGCCGTAGCGGTAAAAACGCTCGATGTCATTGCCCTTGAAGGTGCTGCCGTCGCCCCAGATGTTGACGTCGTCTTCTTTCATGGCCGACACCAGCATGGTGCCCGTCACCGCGCGGCCCAGCGGCGTGGTGTTGAAGTAAGTCACGCCCGCGGTAGTGATGTGGAAGGCACCTGCTTGCAGCGCGGCAATGCCTTCGGCGGCCAGCTGGTTGCGGCAGTCGATCAATCGGGCTTTTTCGGCGCCGTACTGCAAGGCCTTGCGCGGAATCTCCTCGTAATCGGGCTCGTCGGGCTGGCCAAGGTTGGCCGTGTAGGCGTAGGGAATCGCCCCCTTGAGCTTCATCCAGTGCAATGCTGCGCTGGTATCTAGGCCGCCCGAAAAGGCGATGCCGACTTTCTGGCCGACAGGAAGGTTCTGGAGAATGGTGCTCATGGCGGGGTCCCGGATTAACCGAAGTGGCAGATGTAGTGGTAGGCCTGGCTGACACGTATCTCGAATTTCGAGTTGCCCGGCACGCTGAATTTTTCACCCGCGGAGGATGTCACCCAGGTGTCGCTGCCGGCCAGCTTGTAGTCGCAGGAGCCGGCCACGCATTCCATGATCTCGGGCGCGCCCGTGCTGAAGGTCAGCGTCGAGGGCAGCACCACGCCCACAGACTTTTTGGTGCCGTCGGCCAGGGTGATGCCGTGGCTCACGCACTTGCCGTCAAAGTAAACATTGGCTTGGGTGGTGACGCTGATGTTGGCTATTTGTTCGGTAATCATGGAATGGGTTGGATTGGGCGGGGAAAAGGGGCCTGCGGCGGGCGGGCGGGTGCGAAACCTCTGATTTTAGGTCACCCGCCAGCGCTGGGGTGCCGGCCCTGGACCCTAGCGCGGGCGCGCCCTTGAATCCATCGGGCGGTTTCCCGCGTATTGCGGGTGAAGGACAATGACCACCCATGAATGCAGACAGCCCCGAGATGCAATTGATCACGCTGCTTGAGCGCGTCGCCCAGGCCGACGAAGCCGCACTGAAACAGCTGTACGAGCTGAGTTCGTCCAAGCTGTATGGCGTGGCCGTGCGTGTGGTGGGCAACCGCAGCTGGGCCGAAGATGTGCTGCAGGAAGCCTTCCTCACCATCTGGCGCATTGCGGGGGACTACCGGGCCTCGCTGTCACCGCCCATGGCCTGGATGTGCCTGATCGTGCGCAGCCGGGGGCTGGACTTCCTGCGCCGCCGTACCTCTGAACGGGCCGATCAGGCCCTGATGCTGGACGACGTGATGTCCGACACGATGGAAGGCAACTCGCCCAACCCGATGGACACGGCACTGGCTGGCGAGCAGGCCTGGGCTTTGCACCAGTGCCTGAGCCAGCTCGGGAACAAGCAGCGCGAGGTGGTGAGCCTGGCCTATCTGCGCGATTTGAGCCATGGCGAGCTGGCCGAACAGCTCAGGCTGCCGCTGGGAACGGTGAAAACATGGATCAGGCGGGGCCTCGAACAGCTGCGTGGCTGCATGTCCCGCTTTGCATGACACAGGGTGTTGTTTTGTTTGTTCCTGCCGGTTTGTGGCGGGAAACTTCTGAAGAAGGTAGCGTATGAATTTGACCCGCAACCCCGCGCTGATCGAGCAGTTGGCGGCCAGCTACGCGCTGGGTACTTTGCGCGGTGGCGCGCGGCGCCGGTTTGAAGAGCTGGCACGAACCCACGCTTCCGTACGCGCCGCCGCACTGATCTGGCAAGGCCGCCTGGCCTCGGTGGCCGAGTTGCAGCAGCAGGAGGCCCCCAGCCCGGCGGTGTGGAAGCGCATTGAGAACCTGGTGCACGCAGACAAACAGGCGCGTGCCATGCAGGCTGCGCGGCAGAGGCCAAGAACGGGCACGCAGGGCGGCTGGTGGGCCAGCCTCGGCCTGTGGCGTGGCGCAAGCGCGGCAGGAGCGATGGTGGCCGTGCTGGCTGTTGTTGCCGGCCTGAACCTGAACGGCAAGCTGAATGGCCAGGTTCAAGAACTCAGCGCCAAACTGGCTGCCACACCCGAAATCCGGTATGTAGCCGTGCTTGCGGACGACAAGGCGGCCCCTTCGGTGCTTGTGACCTACGACCCCAAACACAGCCAGCTTCAGCTCCGCCATGTTGGCCAGTTCCACCCTGGCCCGGACAAGTCCCTGCAGCTGTGGGCGCTGCCGCAGGCGGGCGGGCCCCGGTCGCTGGGCGTTCTGGGCGATGGCACGGTGGTTCGCCTGCCTGCGGGCAGCAATGATGTGAACCAGGTGCCTGCGCTTGCGATCAGCCTGGAGCCCAAAGGCGGCGTGCCTGCGGGCAGTGGCCCCACAGGCCCAGTGCTGTTCAAGGGTGCGCTGCTCCCGATGACGCTGTAAACCGACCAGCCGGCAGGTGATCGGACAAAAAAAAGGGGCTGGTAAAGCCCCTTTTTTTCTGATGGTTCTGGCCTCGGCCTAACGCCAGTGGCGATGTCCGTAACCGCGGCTGTAGCCGAAATTGAGCGACACCCCGACAGGCGGGTAATAAGGCCGCGAGTAATACCCGGGATAGGCAACCACCGCCGGTTGCACGTACACCGGTTGTGCATACACGGGCTGAGAGTAGACAGGTTGTTGCGAATACACCGGCTGGGACGGCTCGACATAACCCTGCTGCACATTGGCCTGCGGTGCTTGCGCCGGCATGGTGCCTACGGGAGTGACCTGCAGCCGCACGTAAAGCCCCGGGTCGTTGGGCATCTGAACGGTGTATTGCTTGTCGGCGTATTCGTAAACCACGTTGTAGTGGGTGGTGCGGTTTTCGTACGAGGTCTGGGTGCCGCATTGCTGGACGTTTTGCACGTAGTTGCGGTTGCCTTCGATGTTGTTGCCGACCATAGCGCCGCCGACCAGGCCGATCATGGTGGCCAGTGCCCTGCCGCCACCGTCGCCGACGGCATTGCCCATGGCGCCGCCAGCCAGTGCGCCCATCACGGCGCCTGCACCCGAAGGCGGTGCCTGGGTGATCATGGGTTGAGTGGTGCAAACCTGCTGCGGCACGCTGACCTGCTGCACCACGGGTGTGCTGGAAATGACACGCGCCAGGATGTCCATGGCGGATGCGTTGGCGGCAAACAGCCCGGAAGCGGCGGCCACGGTGGACAGGACGATTGCTTTTTTCATGGTTCAGACTCCTTTTCAGCCTGCTGGAACAGACCCCCTGGGGGGAGCCCGGAATAACTCTGACAGTTTAATGATTCAGAGCGGTTTCGGTGCACACAAGTTCAGTAAAGCACTGTAAAGCTGCCTCGTCAGGGGGTGATTTACAAACGCCCGGCCCAGCTTTTTTCGTCAAATCCGACGGTCACCTGGGTGCCCCAGTCCACCACAGGGCGCTTGATGACGCTTGGCTGCGCCAGCATCAGGGTCTGGGCGGTGGCTGCGTCGGTGGTGGCGGCCTGGAGCTGCGGATCAAGCTTGCGCCAGGTGGTCCCCTGGCGGTTGACCAGTTTTTCCCAGCCCACGGCTTGTTGCCAGACAGCCAGTTGGTCGGCCGGCACCCCCTGCTTTTTGAAGTCATGAAACGTGTGGGCAACGCCATGGCTTGCCAGCCAGGCGCGGGCTTTTTTGACGGTGTCGCAGTTGGGGATGCCGTAAACAGTGATCATGCGCCATTCTGGCATGAAATCATGTGTCAAATTGGCCTTCAGCCCAATGGATGCGGGCGGCAGCAGCTACGTATTTGATAGCGACTTCATCCTCGCAGAGCGCGGGGCCAAGGCTTGCGGGCTGCGGGTCCGCGAGCGCCAGCAGCGACAATACGGCCCTGTATGGACAAGCTGAACACCCTCGACGACTGGCTCGCGCATTGCGAACGCCTGCACCCCCATGCGATTGAACTCGGGCTGGACCGTGTCCGCAGCGTAGCCACCCGCATGGCGTTGCGGTTTGACTGCCCGGTCATCAACGTGGCCGGCACCAATGGCAAGGGCTCGAGCTGCGCCATGCTCGAAGCTATTCTGGGGCAGGCCGGTTACCGCACCGGTGTCTATACCTCGCCGCACCTGGTTCATTTTGAGGAGCGTTGCCGCATCCGGGGCGAGATCGCCTCCGCCGCGGACCTGGTGCCGCACTTTGCCCGGGTGGAAGCGTTGCGCGGAGAGATCTCGCTGACCTATTTTGAATTCACCATGCTGGCCATCTTCAGCCTGATGGCCACTTCCGGGCTAGACGTAGTGATCCTTGAGGTCGGTGTGGGTGGGCGGCTTGATTCGGTCAACATCATCGATGCCGACTGCGCGCTGATCACCAGCATCGACATCGACCACACCGAGCTGCTGGGTGCTGACCGGGAAAGCATTGGCTTCGAGAAAGCCGGCATCATGCGGCCGGGGAAACCCGTGGTGGTTGGCGACCCGATGCCGCCGCAAAGCGTGATAGCGCACGCAGCCAAAGTGGGGGCTGACCTGTGGCGGCTGGGCCATGACTTCAATTTTTCCGGCGACAAGCAGCAGTGGGCCTGGGCCGGGCGGGGTCGGCGTTATGCCGGCCTGGCTTATCCGGCGCTGCGCGGCGCCAACCAGCTGGTCAACGCCTCGGGTGTGCTGGCTGCGCTGACAGCCCTGCGCGACCGCTTGCCGGTAACGGCACAGGCCATACGCAATGGGCTGGGCATGGTGGAACTGCCCGGACGTTTCCAGATCATCTCGGGCCAGCCAACGCTGGTGCTTGACGTGGCGCACAACCCGCATTCAGTGGCGGCGCTGGCGGAAAATCTGGATGCGATGGGTTTTTATCCTTGTACCCATGGTGTGTTTGGCGCCATGGCCGACAAGGACCTGGCCCAGATGCTGGCGCGCGTGAACCCCATGGTTGACCGCTGGTATTTCACCGATTTGCCAACCGCGCGTGCGGAAACCGGCGCTGATTTGATGGCCAGGTGGCAGGGCCTGAACACGCGCCAGGACGCGCATGCCACTGTGTTCGCCGACCCGGTGCAGGCCCTGCAGGCCGCAGTGGCCGCTGCAGACCCCGCTGATAGAATTGTGGTGTTCGGATCCTTCTACACCGTGGGGGGTGTTTTGAAGGACGGCCTGCCCCGCCTTTTTGCTCCGCACGCCGCGCCTGGGCACCACGCTTCATCAACTCAGACCTAACGGACCGTCAACACCATGCCGTTTTTCAACTTTCGCCGGAGCCAACCTTCTGCCGCTGCCGCCGGGTCGGGTGCCCAGACCGAAAGCGTGGAAGTGATACGCAAACGTGCGAAGCACCGCCTGATCGGTGCAGTCGTGCTGGTGCTGGCCGGGGTGATCGGTTTTCCTTTGCTGTTCGATACACAGCCGCGGCCGGTGGCGATTGATATTCCAATTGAAATACCGTCCAAAAACGGGGTCAAACCGCTGGTGATGCCGGCGCCGGCCACCGCGCCCGTGGCTGCCGCCCCTACCCCGTCCCCCAGCCTGCCACCCCACGAAGAAGTTGTAACGGAAAAAGCGGCCTCAGCCCCCGCTGTACCTGCGTCAGCAGCTATCAAAAGCGAAGCAAAACCAGAGCCGGCACCGGAACCCAAACCGGCTGTCAAGGCGCCTCTGACCAACGACGAGGGAGCGCGCGCCAAGGCTTTGCTTGAAGGCAAGGTGGCCGCGGCTGTACCGGCAAAAGCCGCACCGGTCAAAGCCGCGCCGGCCGAGGTGGAAGGGCGTCTGGTGGTGCAGGTTGGTGCCTTTGCCGACGAAGGCAAGGCACGCGAAGTGCGCCAGAAACTGGAACGGGCTGGATTCAAGACCTACACCCAGGTGGCCGAAACCAAGGACGGCAAGCGTATTCGTGTGCGGGTGGGGCCGTTTGCCACCAAGGCCGATGCGGACAAGGCCGCCAGCAAGATCAAGGGCCTTGATTTGCCGGCCGCCATCCTGACCTTGTAGTTGGCTGAGCTGTGGCGGTTGCTGACTGGGCGTTTCTGGGTGTACTGGTGGTCTCGCTGATCATCGGCGCGTGGCGGGGCCTGGTGTACGAAGTGTTGTCCGTGCTCGGCTGGGCGCTGTCGTTTTACCTGGCGCAATGGTTTGCTCCGGACGTGGCCGCACTGCTGCCGCTGCAGAGTGCCTCCGAGCAGGTGCGGTATGCCGCTGCTTTTGTGCTGATTTTTGTCGTGGCCGTGTTTTTGGCGGGTTTGCTGGCGGTGCTGTTTAAAAAGCTGGTGGAGGCCGTCGGCCTGCGGCCGGTTGATCGCACGCTGGGAGCGGCTTTTGGCGTGGTGCGCGGGGTGATCTTGCTGCTGGCGGTGACCGTGGTGATCAACATGACCGTCCTTAAAAGCAGCGTCTGGTGGAAGGAGTCCGCGGGCGCTGAAATGCTGACCGCAGCGGTCAAGGGCCTGAAGCCGGTGTTGCCCGAACAGTTTGCAAAATACCTGTAATTGATGACGATTTGATGATCGGAAATTTATGTGCGGAATAGTTGGTGTTGTCAGCAACGCCCCGGTGAACCAGCTGATCTATGACGGCCTGCTGCTGCTGCAGCATCGCGGGCAGGATGCCGCGGGCATCGTCACGCAGCAGGGGCGCAAGTTCTTCATGCACAAGGCCAAAGGCATGGTGCGCGACGTGTTCCGCACCCGGAACATGCGCGCGCTGCCCGGCACCGTCGGCCTCGGCCAGGTGCGTTATCCGACGGCGGGCAATGCCTACAGCGAGGACGAGGCGCAGCCTTTTTACGTGAATGCGCCCTTTGGCCTGGTGCTGTCGCACAACGGCAACCTGACCAATGCCGCAGTGCTCAAAGCCGAGCTGTTCACCACCGACCACCGCCACATCAACACTGACAGCGATTCCGAGGTGCTGCTCAACGTGCTCGCGCATGAGCTTGAAAAAACCACGCGCGGTTTGCCACTCAAGCCTTCGGATGTGTTTGCTGCTGTGCGTGGCGTGCACAAACGCATCAAGGGTTCTTACGCCGTGGTAGCGCTGATTGCCGGCCATGGCTTGCTGGCCTTTCGCGATCCTTTCGGCATTCGTCCGCTGTGTATCGGCCGTGGCCAGAATGAAAACGGCAGCACCGTGATGGTCGCCAGCGAATCGGTCGCGCTCGAAGGCACGGCCCACCAGTTCGAGCGCGACATCGCGCCGGGCGAGGCGGTGTTTGTCGATCTCGAAGGCACGGTCCATGCCGAGCAGTGCGCTGAGCATCCGCGGCTCAACCCCTGCATTTTCGAGTTTGTTTACCTGGCCCGGCCCGATTCGGTGCTCGACGGCATTTCTGTCTACCAGGCGCGCCTGAACCTCGGTGAAACACTGGCCAAGCGCGTGGTGTCTACCGTGCCGCCGAACGAGATCGACGTGATCATTCCGATTCCTGAATCCAGCCGCCCGAGTGCTACGCAATTGGCGCACCTGCTGGGCATTCCTTACCGCGAGGGTTTTGTGAAGAACCGCTATGTCGGTCGGACTTTCATCATGCCGGGGCAAGGCGTGCGCAAAAAATCGGTGCGCCAGAAGCTCAACGTGATCGCCAGCGAGTTCAAGGGCCGCAACGTGCTGCTGGTGGACGACTCCATCGTGCGCGGCACCACCAGCCGCGAGATCGTGCAGATGGCTCGCGATGCGGGCGCCAAAAAGGTTTATCTGGCCAGCGCTGCGCCGCCTGTACGTTACCCCAATGTCTACGGCATCGACATGCCGACCGCCGACGAACTGGTCGCGCATGACAAGACCGTGGAAGAAATCCGCATGGCCATCGGTTGCGACGCGCTGATCTACCAGGACGTGGAAGGCATGAAACGCGCCATCGGCTCGCTGAACAAAAAACTCGACGGCTTTGATGCCTCGTGCTTTGACGGTGTGTACATCACCGGCGACATCACGGCAGAGAGCATTGCCAAAATGAACGAACAGCGGATCGACAGCAGTGAAGAAAACGAGGTCGATGTGTCGCGCCTGGCCCTGCCCAATCCGCAGGAAGCCTGAGCATGGCGTCAAGAAAACTGCCTGACGACCTGCACCGCGACACGCTGGCCGTGCGCGTTGCGCTGGAGCCCAGCCAGCATGGCGAAAACTCCGAGGCGCTGTACCTGACCAGCGGCTTTGTGCAGCCCGATGCAGAAACCGCAGCCCGGCGATTTGCCGGCACCGAGGAAGGCTATACCTACGGCCGCACGTCCAACCCCACAGTAACCAGCTTCGAGCAACGGCTGGCGGCGCTGGAAGGAACGGAAGCAGCGATTGGCGCTTCGACCGGCATGGGGGCCATCCTCATGATGTGCATGGGGCTCTTAAAGTCCGGCGACCATGTCATTTGCTCTCGCTCGATGTTCGGATCAACCATCAACCTGATCGGACGTGAGTTCGGCAAGTTCGGGGTCGAAACCACCTTTGTGTCGCAGACCGATGTGAGCGAGTGGAAGGCCGCGCTCAGGCCCGCCACAAAACTCCTGTTTGCGGAAACGCCGACCAATCCGTTGACGGATGTGTGCGACATCGCCGCGCTTGCTGATCTTGCGCACAGCGTCGGCGCACTGCTTGCGGTAGACAATTGTTTCTGTACGCCTGCGCTGCAGAGGCCCGTCGAGCTGGGCGCCGACCTGGTGATCCATTCCGGCACCAAATACCTGGATGGCCAGGGCCGTGTCATGGCCGGGGCCATATGTGGTCCTTCGAAGCTGATCGTTGATGTGTTCGGCCCCGTCGTAAGAACGGCCGGCATGACCTTATCCCCCTTCAATGCCTGGGTGGTGCTCAAGGGGCTCGAAACGCTGGGTATACGCATGCAGGCCCAATGCGCCAATGCGCTCGCCTTTGCGGAGTGGCTGGAAAAGCAACCCGCGGTTTCGCGCGTCTACTACCCGGGGCTTGCCTCGCATCCGCAGCACGATCTGGCGATGCGCCAGCAGTCGGGGCAGGGTGGGGCGGTGGTTTCGTTTGACGTGCGCGGTGACAACCCCGACCTTGCACGCGCCAATGCCTTTCACGTGATCAACAGCGTGCGCGTGATGAGCATTGCCACCAACCTCGGCGACACCAAAACCATCATTACCCACCCCGGCACCACCTCGCACGGGCGTTTGACCGAAGTGCAACGCCAGGCAGCCGGCATCGGCCAGGGTCTGATTCGCGTGGCCGTCGGACTGGAGCATATTGAAGACCTGAAGGCCGACCTGCTGCGTGGCCTGGACACCCTGACATGACATCACGCAAAATTCGCACCCGCATCGCCCCGTCGCCCACCGGTTTTCTGCATCTGGGCACGGCCCGCACGGCCTTGTATTCCTGGGCCTATGCCCGCCACTTTGGTGGTGAGTTTGTGCTGCGTATTGAAGACACCGATGTGGCCCGCTCCACACAAGACTCGGTGGACCAGATCCTGGCATCCATGCGCTGGCTGGGGCTGGAGTATGACGAAGGCCCGATCTACCAGATGCAGCGCCTGGACCGCTACAAGGCCGTCATTGACCAACTGATCGCCGAAGGCAGGGCCTACCGCTGCTACAGCACACCCGAAGAACTGGACGCCGTGCGCGAAGCCAAAAAGGCCCGTGGCGAGAAAGCGTTGTACGACGGCCGCTGGCGCCCCGCACCGGGCAAGACCCTGCCCGACGTGCCCGAGGGTGTATTGCCGGTCGTGCGTTTCTGCAACCCGCCCGATGGCGACGTGACGTGGGACGATATTGTCAAAGGCCCCATCACGATCAGCAACCGCGAGATTGATGACCTGATCATCGCGCGCACCGATGGTGTGCCGACCTACAACTTTGCCGTGGTCGTGGATGACTGGGACATGGAGATCAGCCATGTGTTCCGTGGCGACGAGCACATCAACAACACACCGTGGCAGATCAATATCTTCCACGCGCTGGGCGCGACACTGCCGCAGTTTGGCCACTGCCCGGTGATCCTGGGTGACGATGGGCAAAAGCTGTCCAAGCGCCGCGGCGCCGTCAGCGTGACGGCCTACGAAGAGGGCGGCTATTTACCCGAAGCCATGTTGAACTATCTGGCGCGCCTGGGCTGGAGCCATGGCGACGAAGAGCTGTTCAGCAGCGAACAACTGGTGGCCTGGTTCGACGGCACACATTTGAACAAGAGCCCCGCGCAGTGGGACCCGGTCAAGCTGCTGTGGGTCAATGCGCAATACATCAAGCGGGCTGACAACGTGCGGCTGGCAGGACTGGTCGCCACCCAGTTGGCCAAGCAGGGCATTGCGCTGGAAGCTGAGCTTGTCGCAACCCATCTGCCCCAGGTGTGTGCGCTGTTGAAAGACCGTTGCGATACAACCGTTGCGCTGGCCGCTTGGGCCACAAAGTTCTACAGCGACATCACGCCCGATGCCGGCGAGCTGGCCCAGCACGTGACCGATGCGGTGCGCCCGGCCGTTGCCATGCTGGCCGAGAAGCTGGCGACGTGCGTGTGGGACAAGGCATCCATTGCCACAGTCATCAAGGACGTGCTGGCGGCCAACGGCTTGAAAATGCCGCAGCTGGCCATGCCGGTGCGTGTGCTGGTGGCGGGGCGGCAGCAGACCCCCTCACTCGACGCATTTTTGGCGTTGATGGACCGGCAAAACGTCATCGCCCGGCTCGGCCGCTTGAAAAGCCTGTAATTTTCGGGCTATAATTCAAGGCTCGACGATTGCAGGGAAACTTGCAAACATGGGGGTATAGCTCAGCTGGGAGAGCGCTTGCATGGCATGCAAGAGGTCAGCGGTTCGATCCCGCTTACCTCCACCATTGATCGTCGGAAGATTTAAGAAGTTTTTTGCAGGCCTTTGTGTAAAACGAAAAGCTTGCTCCGGAAGTTCAAGGTTTTGACCCTATCGTCTAGAGGCCTAGGACACCACCCTTTCACGGTGGCT
>NZ_JBDTTH010000052.1:0-30723 GCF_039930745.1 Polaromonas sp.
GCCTGGAAGCACGATGTGCAGACCATGATCGAAGGCCCCGGCCACGTGCCCATGCACATGATCCAGGCCAACATGGAAGAGCAGCTCAAACACTGCCACGAAGCGCCCTTCTACACGCTTGGTCCACTGACCATCGACATCTCGCCCGGCTACGACCACATCTCCAGCGCCATTGGCGCGGCGATGATCGGCTGGTTCGGCACCGCCATGCTGTGTTACGTCACGCCCAAGGAGCACCTGGGCCTGCCGGACCGCAACGACGTCAAGCAGGGCATCATTGCGTACAAGATTGCCGCGCATGCGGCCGACGTAGCCAAAGGCCACCCGGCTTCGCGTGCACGTGACGAGGCCCTGTCCAAGGCGCGCTTCGAATTCCGCTGGCACGACCAGTTCAACCTGTCGCTGGACCCGGACACCGCGCGCGAGTTTCATGACGAAACCCTGCCCAAGGAAGTCAGCAAGGTGGCGCATTTCTGCTCCATGTGCGGGCCGAAGTTCTGCTCGATGAAAATCAGCCAGGAAGTGCGCGAGTTTGCGGCACAACAAGGTATTGCGGAAAACGCAGCACTGGACCAGGGAATGCAGGCAAAATCCGCCGAGTTCCGCGAAGGCGGCAGCGAAATCTACATTCCCATCCAGAAACTCTGAACCCACGCTGACCAGGGCAAACACATCCATGCATATCGGCATCGCGGGCGCAGGCCTTCTCGGACGGCTGCTGGCCTTCGAGCTGACAAGGGCCGACCATTCTGTCGAGGTATTTGACCCCGCGCCAGGGCCAGAGGCGCCGGCCACCGGCGTGTACGCTGCGGGCTGGACGGCCGCTGGCATGCTCAGCCCCACGGCCGAGCTGGAGTCGGCGGACGAAAACGTGTTTGCGCTCGGCCTGCGGTCGCTGGAGCTCTGGCCCGCCATCGTGGCGTCACTCGGCATGCCTGTCGAGTTGCACCAGCGCGGCAGCTTGCTGCTGGCGCACCGTGGTGATGAAGGCGCGGCGCGGCGCGTGATAGACCTGCTGAACCACAAGGCACCCGCGGGCCACGCACCGCAGTTGCTGGAGGCCGCCGCGCTGCGGGAACTGGAGCCAGACCTGCATGGTGTGGCGCATGCATGGCTGCTGCCGCACGAGGGGCAGATCCACACCGTGCAGGCGATGGTGGCCCTGGCCCATGCCGCCGGTGCACGCTGGCATTGGGGCACCAAGGTGGACCGCCTCTCTCCCGGCAAGATACACACCGCACAGGGCGCTCACGCCTTCGACTGCGTATTTGACGTGCGCGGCACTGGTGCCCGCCCTTCTGCCAACGCTGCCGACCCCTCTGCGGGGTTCACCCCCGGCGTGCGGGGTGTGCGCGGTGAAGTCATCTGGCTGCATGCGCCCCATGTAACGCTGCGGCGACCGATACGCCTGCTGCATCCGCGGCACCGCGTGTATCTGGTACCGCGCGAAGGCGGGCATATTGTCATTGGTGCCAGCGAGATTGAATGCGAAGACCGCTCGCCCATCTCGCTGCGCAGCGTGGTGGAACTGCTGGCGGCCGCGCACAGCATCATTCCGGAACTGGCCGAGGCGCGCGTTGTACACACGGAAACCAACCTTCGTCCCGCGCTGCCAGATAATTTGCCGCACGTTGAACAAGCGCCCGGGCTGGTGCGTATCAACGGCCTGTTCCGGCACGGCTGGCTGATTGCGCCAGCGCTGGTCGAGCAAACGTTGCAGAAATTAGCATGACCCTGATCAACATCACATTCAACGGTGAAGCCCGGCAAGTGCCGGTGGGCAGCAGCCTGGCCGATGCGCTAGCCGCCACCGAACTGCCGGCTGCCTCGTTTGCCAGCGCTGTCAATGGCGAGTTTGTGGCGCGTGATGCACGTGCGCAAACCCTGCTCGCAGAAGGCGACGCCGTGTTCACCTTTCAAGCCATCACAGGAGGCTAGGTATGAGTTTCCAAATCGCCGGCATTGAGCTGGCCAGCCGCTTTTTCCTGGGCACGGCCAGCTATCCGTCGCCGCAAGTCCTGCAGCAGGCCATCGCCGCCTCTGGTGCGCAGGTGGTCACTGTCGGCCTCAAGCGCCAGCTGGCCGCCGATGGCAACGCGCAAAACGACTTCTACAAGCTGATCCAGGCCAGTGGCGCCCGCCTGCTGCCCAACACCGCCGGCTGCCGCAGCGCGCGCGAGGCGATCACGCTGTCGAAGATGGCGCGCGAACTGTTCGGCACCCACTGGATCAAGCTTGAGGTGGTGGGAGATGAACACACGCTGCAACCCGACCCGTTTGAGCTGGTGACGGCCGCCACCGAACTGGTGCGCGATGGCTTTGAAGTTTTCCCTTATTGCACCGACGACCTGGTCAGCTGCCAGCGCCTGCTCGACGCCGGTTGCCGCATCCTGATGCCCTGGGGTGCACCCATTGGCTCGGGCCAGGGCCTGATCAACCCCTACGCATTGCGCACCTTGCGCGCGCGCCTGCCGGGTGTGCCGCTGATCGTGGATGCGGGCATCGGCTCACCGGCCGACGCGGTGCAGGCCATGGAGCTTGGCTACGACGCGGTGCTTCTCAACTCGGCCGTGGCCCACGCGCGCGACCCGGTACAAATGGCGCGCGCTTTCAAGCTTGCCATCGAAGCTGGACGACTGGCATACGAGGCCGGCATCATGGCGCAGCAGGACATGGCGGTTGCCTCGACCCCGGTCACCGGCCGGCCTTTCGTCTTATGACCACCTCCATCAACACTGCACCGGTGTGGACGCTCTCAAGCCATGCGAGGGAACTCGAGCGGTTGCTACAGGAGCCAGGCGATCAACCGTCCCCGGCCGCCGCTTTACTTTGCGTCGACCGCCAGGAAGCAGCCTCCCTGCTGGGCCTGGCTTCCCTGGACACGCGTGACGCCGTCGAGCAGGCTGCCAGGGCCTTGCGCGCACGCGTTTGCAAGGCGGTGGTGATCACCGGTGGCATGAACGAAGTCTATGCCGACACCCCGCAGGCCAACGGCTGGCTCAGCCTACCGGCAGGTCAGTTTGCCGCCGATTCTTCCGCCTTCGCTGCCAGTGCAGCCGACGCGCTGGCAAAAGGTTTTGTGGCCATCGATGCAATCATCCTGGCCCGCATGGCGGCAGCTTCGCCGGAGCCGGACACCGCCTTTGCCCTGCACAGCGGCAACCTCCCCTGTTTCAGCCTGCCGCATCCCACGGCGGTCAGCGGCTTTGCCGCGCTCAGCGACCCAGACTTGGGGCTTTATGCCGTGGTGGACAGCGCGGCGTGGGTTGAGCGCGTGACAGCCGCCGGTGTGCGCACTGTGCAACTACGCATCAAGGATGCAGAGCAACCAGAGCAACCAGAGCAGCGTGAATTCGTACGGCAGCAAGTGCGCCAGGCGATTGCCGCGGCAACGAAAGCCGGTGCGCAACTCTTCATCAACGACCACTGGCAGCTGGCCATCGAGGAAGGCGCCTACGGCGTGCATCTGGGCCAGGAAGACCTGCACATTGCCGATCTGACTGCCATTCGCCAGGCCGGCTTGCGGCTGGGCATCAGCACGCATGCCTATTGGGAAGTCTGCCGCGCCTGGGCGCTCCAGCCCAGCTACATTGCGTGCGGCCCCATCCACCCGACTCAAGCCAAGGCCATGCCGTGGATTCCGCAAGGCAACGACAACCTGGCCTATTGGTGCGCGCTGCTGCCGACACCGGTTGTCGGCATTGCCGGCATGAATGTACCGCGGACCGAGCAGGCGGCGCGCGCAGGCGCCGCTGGTGTGGCGGTGATCAGCGCCATCACGGCGGCGGCGTCACCTGAAGCAGCCATCCTGCAGCTGCAGGAAGCCTTGCAGCGCGGGCGGAAAAGCCTCCCTGTCACGCCCCCCCTGTTTCCCAAACCCACACTTTCACCCAGGCCCTGAGGCCCAGATACGCAGATGCAACGTACCCTTCTCGCCGGAAAAATCCACCGTGCCACCGTCACCCACTGCGAGCTGCATTACGAAGGTTCCTGCGCCATTGACGATGACTTGCTGGAGGCCTCCGGCATTTCCGAGTTCGAGCAGATCCACATCTGGAACATCAACAACGGCGCGCGTTTTGTGACCTACGCCATACGTGCGCAGCGCGGCAGCGGCACCATCTCGGTCAATGGTTCGGCGGCACGCCAGGCGACTGTTGGCGACCTGATCATCATTGCCGCTTTTGGCCAATTGCCGGCAGACAAGGTGGCCGGCTTCCAGCCTAAACTGGTGTTTGTTGACAGCGCCAACCGCATCCAGGAAGAGCGCTCCACGATTGCCGTACAAGGCCTTTGAGCCGGCCGCATCTACCCGTCAAAAAGCAGAGTCGAGCCACTCTCACCTTCAGGAGCCTAGACATGTCCAGCGTATTTGAACAACCCGTCACCCTGCACCGCCCGCGCCAGACCGTCCCGGCCAGCCCCGAACGCTGGAGCGTGGACGCCATCGAAGCACTGTTCGATCTGCCCTTTCCTGAGCTGATGCATCGGGCGCAAACCGTGCACCGCGAAAATTTTGACCCCACACGCGTTGAATTTGCGACGCTACTTTCGGTCAAGACCGGCGGCTGCCCGGAAGACTGCAACTACTGCCCGCAGGCGGCGCGTTTCGACACTGGCGTGGAAGCCACCAAGCTGATGGAGCCGCAGGAGGTGAAGGCGGCCGCCCAACGCGCGAAAGATGCTGGAGCCACACGTTTTTGCATGGGCGCCGCCTGGCGTGCGCCGAAAGATCGTGACATTGAAAAAGTGGCCGAGCTGGTGCGGACGGTCAAGGCACTCGGGCTGGAGACCTGCGCCACCTTGGGCATGCTGGAAGATGGCCATGCACAAACGCTGCAAAGCGCTGGCCTGGACTACTACAACCACAACCTCGACAGCGCGCCTGACTTCTACGGCGACATCATCACCACGCGCGACTACCAGGACCGCTTGGATACGCTGGCACGCGTGCGCAGTGCGGGCGTGAAAGTCTGCTGCGGCGGCATCGTCGGCATGGGCGAGACCCGGCGCCAGCGCGCCGGCCTGGTGGCCGAACTGGCCAATCTGTCGCCCTACCCCGAGTCGGTGCCGATCAACAACCTGGTCAAGGTCGAAGGCACGCCGCTGGCCAGCCAGAAGGACCTGGACCCGTTTGAATTTGTGCGCACGATTGCCGCGGCACGCATCACCATGCCGAAAGCGCGCGTTCGCCTGTCGGCCGGCCGCCAGCAAATGGGCGATGCGGTGCAGGCGTTGTGCTTCCTCGCCGGCGCCAATTCGATCTTTTACGGCGACAAACTGCTGACCACCGGCAACCCTGACACCGACGCCGATGTGGCCTTGCTGGAGCGCCTGGGAATGACACGTTCTGCACCCGGAGTGCCCGCATGACGCCCGCCTCACCGGCAAACACCGGCGCCAGCCCTTACGGCACACTGCCCGCTGCGCCATCGGCGGCCTCGCGCAAGCCGATCAGCCTGCCGCGCCTGCGCGAAATGCACGCGCAAGGCGAAAAAATCACCATGCTCACCGCTTACGACGCCACCTTTGCGGCGGTGGCCGACGCGGCCGGCGTGGAATGCATTCTGGTCGGCGACTCGCTGGGCATGGTCTGCCAGGGATTGAGCAGCACGGTGGGCGTGACCCTGGAGGCCATGCGTCACCACACCGAATGTGTCGCGCGCGGCCTGCGCCGCGCCCAGGCTACCGCCTGGCTGATTGGCGACCTGCCCTTCGGCAGCTACCACGAATCCCGGGAACAGGCCCTGCGCAGCGCGGTGGTTCTGATGCAGGCGGGCGCCCACATGGTCAAGCTCGAGGGCGGCGGCTGGACCACCGAGACGGTGCGCTTTCTGGTGGAGCGCGGCATCCCGGTCTGCGCCCACCTGGGCCTGACGCCACAAACCGTGCATGCCCTGGGCGGTTACCGCGTGCAGGGAAAAAGTGACGAAGCCGCAGCCCTGCTGAAGGCCCAGGCCCACGCGCTGCAAGATGCCGGTGCGTCCATGCTGGTGCTTGAGATGGTGCCGGCCACGTTGTCGGCCACGCTGACCAAAGAGCTCACGCACTGCGCCACCATAGGCATAGGCGCCGGCGTAGGCACCGCCGGCCAGGTGCTGGTGCTGCATGACATGCTGGGCATGAACCTGGGCAAGATGCCGAAGTTCGTGCACAACTTCATGAACGAGGCGCACAGCGTGCAGGGCGCTATGCAGGCCTATGTGCGTGCCGTCAAGGAAGGGCGCTTCCCGGTCGATGCGCTGCACGCGTGGTGACCATAGGGCCCCCACGCTTGTCACTGCGTGTACTACTCTGCCCCCCGAGGGGGCCGCTGCGCCTGCGGCCCGGCTAAGCCGGTTCCGCGGCCCTGGCTGGTCTGGCTCCGGAACCCCCACGCTTGTATAGTTTGCCTCCTTTGAACTGCAACCTCACATAACACCGCATGAAAATCGCCCACACCATCGCCGACTTGCGCGCGCAACTGGCTCCTTACAAGTGCCCGGCCTTTGTGGCCACCATGGGCAACCTGCACGATGGCCATATTGCTCTCGTCAACCAGGCCAAGCCTCGCGGCGATGTGACCGTGGCCAGCATTTTTGTGAACCGCCTGCAATTTGCGCCGCATGAGGACTTCGACACCTATCCGCGCACCTGGGAAGCCGATTGCGACAAACTGCGGGCCGCCGGCTGCGATGTGCTGTTTGCGCCACGGGAGACCGATCTCTACCCCGAGCCGCAGACCTACAAGGTGCACCCGCCCGCCGAACTCGCCGACATTCTTGAAGGACACTTCCGGCCCGGTTTTTTTGTCGGTGTGAGCACCGTGGTGATGAAACTGTTTTCCTGCGTGTTCGCGGGCAAGCCAGACGGCATTGCGCTGTTCGGCAAGAAGGATTACCAGCAGCAAATGATCATCCAGCGCATGGTGCAGCAATTTGCCCTGCCAATCACCATCGTCGCCGGCGAAACCCTGCGTGCGGCCGACGGCCTGGCCCTGTCCTCGCGCAACGGCTACCTGAACGCTCAGGAACGCAGCGAAGCGGTTCAGTTATCCCTGGCGCTCAAGGCCCTGGGCGAAGCCGTCAAGGCGCAGGGCCTGCCAAAGCGGGAAGCCCTGGAAGCGGCCGCAATGCAGGCGCTGGCCGCACGCGGCTGGCAACTGGACTATCTGACCGTGCGCCGCTGCGCCGACCTGCTGCCGTCGGAGAATGCCGACACCTCGCTGGTGGTGCTGGGTGCCGCCAGGCTGGGTACCACGCGGTTGATCGACAACCTGGAAATCTGATCGTTTGGTTCAGATATAAAAAGTGCCTCCAGCCCAATAGGAACGGGCACAAGCAGCTATCTATTCAGGAGCATGTAGCCAGCCGGGCGCAGACAAGGCCGTCGCACCTTTCCAGAAGTAAATCAATCAGCGGCCGGAGGATTGTCGTCTTCGGCGGGTTCCGCTGCAGGCCCGCGCTGTTCGGCCAGCCACTGGTAAGCCTTCCACACTAGCAGCGCCGAGCCCGCACCCAGCAAGGCGTAACGCAGCAGGGGGCGGCGCACGCCGGCCAGCACCAGCGGAAGCACCGAGCTAATCAGCGGAGCGCGCCTGATCAGCCCGAGGGCCAGCGGCAAGCCCTTGCCCATGGCCAGCCCCGGGACACCGCTTTTGAAGGCCGTTGCCGACTGCCGCGCAGCACGAACGGCCTGCGCGAGCTCGGCGCGCTCCGTGGCTGAACGCACCAGCAGCAGCTGTTTTCTTAGCGCGCGTTGGGTGGCAGCGTCACTCATGGTGTTTATCGGGGTAGGCGGTACTTGCAGAGACGGCCTGCAGCGCGTCGCGGTCCTGCGCCATTTCGGAAAATGTCGCCTGCAGGAAGGGCGGGCGCGTTGCCAGCGTGTGCCGGACGCGCCACCAGAACCAGCCGCCCAAGCCCAGGTACACCGCCGCGAAAAAAGCCAGCACCGCCACACGCTGTGACGCATCGACCGCCAGCACGATCATGAAGGTGAATATCAGGACGCCAACCAGGCCGAACACCAGCAGCCCGAGCAGGTTCAGCAGCAGACCGATCAGGCGCTGCAGTTCTTCTTCCAGCTCAATGCCGGCCAAAGTCAGGCGCGTGTGCGTCATGGCCAGCGCAGTGAGGGCCAGCTGGCGCAGCGACGCGAACAGGCGCGGCGGCTGGCCGGTCTCTGTGCGATCAGATGGGGGCGTGCTCATGGCTGCGGCAGGTGCACCGGCAGACCGGTGCTTCCCACATGGCGTTGTTTAACGGCGGTTGACCAGCAAGCCAATCAGGAAGCCGGCGGCAGTGGCAATGCCCACGGCTTTCCACGGATGCGCATGCACATATTCGTCCGTCACCTTCGCCGCTTCCTTGCCCTTGAGCAATGCGGCTTCCTGCAGGCCGGTCAGCTTTTCGGTGGCCAGCTTGAGCTTGGCTGCCGCTTTCTCCCGCAGCGCAGCTGCGGTTTCGCCGGTGGCGGCGGTTGCCGCCTTGAGCAGCTCTTCCACGTCGGCGAGAACCACTTTCATGTCGACGATCAGTTTGTCTTTGCTGGTGTGTTCCATGGCATGCTCCGAAGTGCGGGTGGTAAGAAATCGGGCGCGGGCGCAGCGCAAACCCGGTTCCAGTTTAGTCCAAGCGAAAGCCACAGGCCACACCCCAGGTCAAAATCCCCAGTGGCCTTGATTCACCGCAAGACTACCCAGGCGAATGGAACTGGGAATCAGGCCTCGACCGGAAACCGCCTCGAAGCAATCTCCAGCAGACCGTCAAAAATCAAGCCTTCGACCAGTTCGAACTCGATCGACATGCTGGGCCCCATCTTCCACCCCGCACCGCCCGTCATGATGCATTCAGGCGCTTCGCCACAATGCCGCGTGGTGTTTTCCACCATGCGCTGCACTGCACCTGCAATGGCAAAAGTGCCGCCGCTGGTGAGGGCGTCGCTGGTGTTGGTGGGAAAGTCCTTCACTTCACCCGTTGGCACATGCAGGCCGGCCGTGCCGGACTCCAGGGCGCGCAACATGATGCCGTGGCCCGGGAGGATGATGCCGCCGAGAAACTTTCCAGAGGCGTCGATCGCCTCGACCGTGACCGCCGTGCCGACCATCACCACCACGCAGGGTTTCCTGACACCGCGCGCCAGCAGCCGTTGCCGGGCGCCTATCATCGCAACCCAGCGGTCGGCCCCGAGCCGGGCCGGATGGTCGTAGCCGTTGCTCACGCCAGCTTCCTGGACGCTGGGCACGACCCAGCGTGGTACCACGTCCCAGAACTCCATTTGCTCTTCCACGCGGCGCTTGACGGCGTCGCCGGCCACGATGCAGCCCAGAATCAGCGAGGGCGCGGGCAGGTCACACCATTCCTCATCGGCCAGCTTGTCGATGTTCTCCAGAAAGACCGCGCCATGGGCCAGCAAAGGGGAACCGGCCGCCGGGGTCGCGTAATGCGCCCACTTCAGCCGGGTGTTGCCCACATCGAGTGCTAGAAATGTCATGCGACCCGATTATGAACAGCTTCTGGTGAGCGGGACGCCGGCAGGCCTAGAGGTTTTCCCCCGGGAGGCGCCGGACAGCCGGTGCGCTCAGGGCGGTGGTATGACGGGTCGCTTGAAGTTCACCCCAACCGGCCGCGCCGCTTCCCAGGCGCGCGAGGCGCGCAGCACCAGTGCGTCACCGAACATCGGGCCGACAAACTGCAGGCCGATGGGCAGGCCCGCCGCAGTCAGGCCGCAAGGCACGGTACTGGCCGGCTGCTGGGTCAGGTTGAAGGGATAGGAAAACGGTGTCCAGCCCAACATGGCGGCCGGGTCCATGGGGGTATGGCCGGCGGGCCGCGCCTCGAAGGCGGGCACGGCCACAGTGGGGGTGACCAGCAGGTCAAAGCGCTGCATGAACTGGCGCATGTGGCTGCCCAGCGCACCACGCTGCAGGTGCAGGCGCTGGATATCGAGCAGGCTGAACTTTTCGCCGAGCAGCGCCTCGGCGCGGAAGTCGGGGTCGGTCAGCGCCTGCTGCGCGGGGCTCAAGGTGTTCCATACCGTCCATGCACCGGCAAACCACAGGCCGGTGGTGATCTCCAACGGGTCTTCAAAGCCCGGGTCAATCTGCTCGACGTGGGCGCCGAGGTCGGCCAGCAGGGCAACCGCCTGCGCCACCGAACGCGCGACTTCGGGATGCACATTGCGCGCATAACCCAGCGCGGGCGACCAGGCGATGCGCAGGCCGCGTATGCCGTCTTCCAGACCCTGCAGATAGTCGCTGCCGTCTGGAGGCAGCGAGGTCCAGTCCCGGGCATCCGGCTTTTTCAGCACATTCATCATGAGCGCGGCATCACGCACGCTGCGGCTGTGCGGCCCCAGGTGGGCCACCGAGCCGAAGGGCGACAGCGGGTAGGCCGGCACGCGGCCGAAGCTGGGTTTGAGGCCGAAGTTGCCGCAGAACGCCGCCGGAATGCGCACCGAGCCGGCGCCGTCCGTGCCCACGGCCAGCGGTCCCATGCCCGACGCCACTGCCGCTGCTGCGCCGCCGGAAGAGCCGCCCGGGGTTTTGCTGGGGCCCCACGGGTTGCGCGTGATGCCAGTGCGGGGGGAATTGGTTTCACCCTTGCAGCCGAACTCTGGCGTATTGGTCTTGCCGAGGATCACGGCACCGGCTTCGCGCAGCCGCGCCGTCGCGGGCGCGTCCACCTCCCAGGGCTGGCTGGCGTCCACCGTGTGGCTGCCACGCAAGGTCGGCATGCCGTGGGTGAGGATCAGATCCTTGATCGAGACCGGCACCCCGTCGAGTTCGCCGCAGGGTTCGCCGCCCTGGCGAAAACGCAGCCAGCGCGCTTCGCTGTCCCGGGCACTTTGCAGCGCGGACTCCCGCGCCACCAGGCAAAAGGCGTTGAGGACGGGATTGAGCGCATCAATGCGCGCCAGCACGGCGCGTGTGGCTTCGACCGGCGAGGCCTGGCCGCTTTTATAAAGCTGCAGCAGTTCGGTCGCGGTGCAATCGGCCAGATCGGGCAAGGTTGGGGAAGTGGTCATCAGCTACTCCAGTCGTTGCGTTATCCGGACGACCCGTCCTTCAAGGCCGGCGCCGGATCGATTCGGGCAGGTTTTTCCACGGCAGATCAGCCGGGTCCGCCGCCATCGGCCCGGCTGCTTTGGCAATCAGGATGTCGGTCGCGGCATTTTCCACCAGCGGTGTGAAGTCCGCACGAAAATGGTTGGAGCTTTTGACGACGATGATTTTCATCGCCTCGGGCGTGATGCCGGCCATGCGGAACAGCTCTCGGTCCAGCATCTGTTTCTTGCCGCTGGCCACTGCCACCAGCACACCATCGATCTCAAGGCAGGCACAAGGCCCCAGGTGCACGGTCAGCCCGGTCATCATCGGCCCCTTGAGCGTGACCTTGCCATCGTGGACAGCACGCACGGTAAAGCGGCCGCTCACTGGCGGATCGCTCAGCTGCCCGGTAAAGGTCGGCACCGCTTTGCCCACCGTCGTGGAAATCGTCGCACCGACGCCGGCCGCCAAAGCCATTGCTGCCGCTTCGGGGTCGAACATCAGGCCCAGCGCCACCTGGTCCGGAAAGCGCCGGCCCGCGCCCTGTTGCAACAGCGCGTGCAGCAGGCCGGTGGTATTGCTGTCGCCGCCGGCGCCCGGGTTGTCCTGGGTGTCGGCCATCACCACTGGTTTGTTGCGCTTCGAGGCCAAGGTCATGGCATGGGCCACCGCATCAGGGGCGTCCAGCGTGCTGAGCCGCCATTGCGAGGGCTCGGACACACGCTCACACAGGCGCCGCACTGCCTGCTCCGCATGTTCACCATAGCCCCAGACCATGGGCGCACACTCCGCAAAATCTGCAGCTGGGAATGCCATGCAAAAACTCAGCACTGAACCGAAATCGCGGTCCAGAGCCAGGATCTCTTCGTAAATGCTTTTGGCCGGTTCCATCCAGGTGCTTTGGGCATTGAGCGGGATCAGGAAAGGCAGGCGCCGGAAGTGCAGCGCCTCGCGCCGCCCGAGCTTGAGCCGGCGCGCCAACAACTGTGCCGCCAGCTCGCCGGTGGCGGCCATGTCAACGTGGGGGTAGCTGCGGTAAGACACCAGCGCATCGGCCTCCTGCAGCATGCGCCGCGTGACATTGGCATGCAGGTCCAGGCTGGCCACGATGGGCAGGTCCGCCCCCACCACGCGGCGTATGCGCGCCAGCAGCTCGCCTTCGGTATCGGCGACATGTTCGGCCACGGCCGCACCGTGCAGGTCCAGATAGACCGCATCAAAGCCGCCCTTGGCCACATCGGCCAGGATGGAAGCGCAGATGCGTTCAAACGCGTCTTCGGTCACATACGAGGAGGGAATCGCGCCACACCAGCTGCTGGGCACTAGCTGCCAGCCCATGGTCCGCGCCGCCTCGATGAAGCCGCCTATGGGAATGTTGATGCCGGCCAGCTTGTCCAGCATGGCGCGGCCATGAATGAAGGCAGGAAAGGAGTCGCCGCGGTTGAACGCCGCCCAGTCGGCCTTGGTGGGAGCGAAGGTGTTGGTTTCATGCTGGTAGCCAGCAACAAGGACTTTCAGGCTTTTCAAGACAGGGCTCCGGGAGCGGCGGCGAGCAGCCGCCTGGTGTAGTCATGCTGCGGGTGCGCGTAAAGTCCGGCGGTTGCACCCTCCTCCACAATTTCTCCCTGGTGCATGACGATCACACGGTCGCACAGCTGGGCCGCGACCCGCAGGTCATGGGTGATGAAAAGCATGCCCAGGCCGAATTCAGCCTGGATCTCACGCAGCAGCTTCAGGATCTGCGCCTGCACACTCACATCGAGCGCGCTGACGGCTTCGTCGGCCACCAGCACGCGCGGCCTGCAGGCCAGCGCACGGGCAATCGCAATGCGCTGGCGCTGCCCGCCCGAGAACTGGCTGGGGTAACGCTGCAGGCCTTCGGCCGGCAACCGAACCTTGTCCATCAAACTGGCCGCGAGCGCCGTAGCTTCCTCGCGGGTAGCTCCAAAATTTATAGCGCCTTCGATGATGGAATCACCCACCTTGCGGCGCGGATTGAGCGAGCGGTTGGGGTCCTGGAACACCACCTGCACCTGGCTGCGCAAAGGCCGGAGGTGGCCCTCGCCAAGTTGGGCCACGTCGAGTAGGCTTTCGTCCTCGCTCTGGGCGTTCTGGCGCCACAAGACCTGGCCGTCCGTCGGGTCGATCAGGCGGATCAGGCAGCGCGCCAAGGTCGACTTGCCCGACCCGGATTCGCCAACAATGCCCACCGTTTCCCCGGCGGACACGGCCACCGACGCGGCCTTCAGCGCATACGTGAAACGGCTGCGGCCCAGCCAGTCACGGGCACTGTAGGTCTTGCTGACCGCCAGGCCACGGAGCAGCGGCGAACCCCGAGGCACCGGCCGGGCCGGCGGCGGCGTCATGCTAGGTACTGCGGCCAGAAGCGCCTTGGTGTAGTCGGCCTGGGGCGTCTGCAGCACCGCATCACGCGGACCGTACTCGACCGCCCGGCCATGGTGCATCACCAGAACGTCATCGGCAATCTCGGCCACCACCCCCATGTCGTGCGTGATGAATAGCACCGCACAGGCCTGGCGCCGGCCGCTGGACCGGTCTTCCTGCAGCTCTTCGATCAGTTTGAGTATTTCTTTCTGCGTGGTGACGTCGAGCGCCGTGGTGGGTTCGTCGCAGATCAGCAGGGCCGGCTGCAAAATGACGGCCATCGCAATCACGATGCGCTGGCGCTGCCCGCCTGACAGCTGGTGCGGGTAGCTGCGCATCATGCGTTCGGGCTCCGGCAGCTTGACGCGCCGCAGGATGTCCAGCACCGCTTCGCTGCGCTGCTTCGCACCCCAGTCGGTGTGCTGCCGGAGCAGCTCGTCAATCTGGTCGCCGCAGGTCATGACCGGGTTCAGCGCCGTCATCGGCTCCTGGAACACCATGCCCATGGCCTGGCCGCGCAAGGCGCGCAGGCGCTGGTCGGAGGCCACCAGCAGGGACTCTCCCTGCAACACGACGCTGCCCGGGCCGGGCCGAAGCTCACGGGCCAGCAGCCCCATGACCGCGGTGGCCATGACCGATTTGCCCGAGCCGGACTCGCCCACCACACACAGGGTCTTGCCGGGGTGAATGCTCAAGCTGATCTCTTCGACCGCATAAGGCCGGTCGCTGCCGGGCGGCAGGGCCACGTGCAGCTTGTCGATCACGAGGACGGGCTGGACGCTGGCACTCATGGCATGCGCCTGGAGAATTTCGGGTCCAGCACATCGCGCAGCCCGTCGCCCAACAGGTTGATGGCCAGCACCGTGGGCACCAGAAACAGCGCGGGGAACAGCACATTGCCCGGGTACTGGGTGAACTGCACCCTGCCCTCGGCCATGATGTTGCCCCAGGTCGGAATGTCGGCCGGCAGGCCCAGCCCCAGAAAACTCAGGATGGCTTCCGTCAGCACGGCCGATGCGGCCACAAAAGTACCCTGCACGATCAATGGCGCCATGGCGTTGGGCAGGATGTGGCGCCAGAGAATCACCGGCGTTGGCGTGGCCAGCGCCCGCGCCGCTTCGACAAAGGGCTCTTCGCGCAAGGTCAGCACCATGGCTCGCACCAGGCGCGTGACCCGCGGAATTTCGGGAATGGCGATCGCCACCACCACGGTCCACAACTGCGCGCCCAGCGCCGCCACCAGCGCAATCGCCAGCAGGATGGCGGGAATGGCCATCAGCCCGTCCATGAAACGCATCAGCACTGCATCAACGATGCGAAAGTAACCGGCCAGCATGCCCAACAGCGCACCCACGCCAATGGCCACCGCCGCAGTGAAAGTTGCCACCAGCAGCGAAGTGCGGGTGCCGTACAGCACGCGGCTGAAAATATCGCGCCCGAAATTGTCGGCGCCCATCCAGAAGGTGTGCATCACCACCGTGCCGTCGAGCTGCGCAAATTCCCCGCGCACGCCGGCGGCGGTGTTGATATGGGCCGAGTCCATGGCCGCCGGGTCCACCGTGCCGAGCACTGGCGCCAGTGCGGCCAGCAGCAAAAGCACACCCAGCACCAGAATACCGAAACGAAAGGCGCTGTTGGTCCAGAGCCGCTGCGAAAGAAGTTGCCAGACCTGCATCAGTAACGAATCCTCGGGTCCAGAAAGAGATAGCTGACATCCACCAGCAGGTTGACACCCACATAGAGCAGGCTGAAAAACAGCACGAGGCCCTGGATCACGGGAAAGTCACGGTTCAGCACCGCGTCCACCGTCAGCGACCCGAGGCCGGGAATGGCGTAGACGGTTTCCGTCACCACCACACCGCCGATCAGCAGCGCAACGCCAATGCCGATCACGGTGACAATCGGCACCGCCGCGTTCGCCAGCGCATGGCGCATCAGCACCGCGGATTCAGCCAGCCCCTTCGCGCGCGCTGTGCGGATGTAGTCCTCGGTCAGCGCCTCGGAAACACTGGCGCGGGTGACACGGGCAATGAGAGCCACATAAATCATGGCCAGTGTGAGCCAGGGCAGCACCAGCTGTCGCGCCCAGGCCCACAGACCTTGGCCGTCCGCGCTGAACAGGCGCCGGTAGCCCTGTACCGGAAACCACTCGAGCTGGACGGCGAACACGTAGATCAGCAGGTAGGCAGTGACAAACACCGGGATCGAAAAGCCCGCAACCGAAAAACCCGACAGTACCCGGTCCAGCCAGCCGCCCATGCGCCAGGCAGCCAGGGTGCCCAAGGGCACCGCCACCAGCACCGCGAGCACCAGCGTGCCCACCGCCAGGCTGAGCGTTGGCTCCAGGCGCTGGGCAATCAGTTCGGTCACCGGCTTGTTCAGGTAGAACGAATAGCCCAGGTCCCCCTGCAACACGTTGGTGAACCAGATCCAGAACTGGGCCAGCAGCGGTTTGCTCAGACCCAGTGTTTCCCGGATCTTCTCGATGTCTTCATTGGTCGAGTTGTTGCCGGCAATCACCGCTGCGGGATCACCGGGCGTGAGCCGCAGGATCAGGAAAACCACGACAGCCACCACCAGCAAGACGGGAATGGTCGCAAGCAAGCGCTGCAGCAAAAATCTCAGCATGGCCGACGACGCCAATGAACGTGGTGACCACTCTTTTCAAGCAGGGGCCGCGGATCTGGCTTTGCCAGTCCGCAGGCGCACCGCCCCCTCGGGGGGCAGCGTAGTACGCGAAGCGACAAGCGTGGGGGCACTAGTTCTTCTTGATGTTCCAGTACACCTGCGCACCGCCAGGCACCAGGCCCGAGATATTCTTCCGCAGCGCCGCAGGGTTGTTGTACTGCCCCAGGTGCACATGCGTGGCCGTCTCGACGGCACGCAATTGCAGCTGCTCCGCGAGTTTTTTCTTCTCCGCCTCGGTACCGGCCTGGGCGAACTTGACCTTGAGTTCTTCAATGATCTTGTCGTCCTGCCAGCCGAACCAGCCCTTGTCGCCGGTGGCGTTGAGCATGGCCATGGTCAGCGGGTTCTGGATGTCACCCGCCGTCCATGCAGTCATGAAAGCGTTCCAGCCGCCCTTGTCCGGTGCATCCTTCTTGGCGCGGCGGGCCAGCAGAGTCGCCCAGTCAGACTGCTGCATGTCCACCTTGAAGCCCGCGGCTTCGAGCTGCTGCTTGGCCACCAGCGGCAGCTTGGCAATCGATGCCAGATCGGTAGGCCGCATCAACACGATGGGCTCGCCTTTGTAGCCGGCTTCGGCCAGCATCTGCTTGGCCTTGGCGGGGTTGGCCAGGCCAGTGTAGATGCCGGTGTTTTCGCTGGCATAAGGCGTGCCGCAGGGGAAAATGCTCCTGCAGAACTTGTACATGCCGGGTGCACCGACCTGGGTTTTCAGGAAAGCTTCCTGGCCCATGGCTATCATGGCCGCCTGCCTGATCTTCACGTTGTCAAACGGTGCATGCAGGTGGTTAAAACGAAAGATGTACTGCAGGCCAGCCGGCTGGGCGTCAACGATCTGCACGTCCTTGGCGGCCTTGAGCGATGCGTATTGTTCAAAGGCGGGTTGCTCGATGATATCCACCTCGCCGGCCAGCAGGGCATTGAACTGGGTTTGCGGATCGCGAATGATGATCCATTCAACGCGGTCCAGGTAGACGTTTTTACCGCCGGTGGTGCCATCCGGCGCCTCGGCACGGGGCTTGTACTTTTCATTCTTGACATAAACCAGTTTTTCGCCCGGCTTATATTCAGCCGCGACGAACTTGTAGGGGCCGGAACCGATGTTTTCCTTGATCTGCTCGCTGCCGGGGGTGGCCGCGATGCGCGCCGGCATGATGAATGGCACGTTCGACGAGGGCTTGCCCAGGGCTTCGAGCATCACGCCAAAAGGTTGGTTGAACTTGATGACAAAAGTTTTCGCATTGGGCGTTTCATAACTGGCCAGGCTCTTGGCCATGACCCCGCCAAAGCTGTCGCGGCTGGCCCAGCGCTTGAGCGATGCCACCACGTCTTCGCTGGTCACGGGTTTTCCGTCATGAAACTCCAGCCCGTCGCGCAGGGTGAAAGTCCAGACCTTGTTGTCTTTGGAGGCGCTATAGGTGTCCACCATTTGCGGCTTGACCTTGCCTGCCAAGTCCGTCCCGAACAGTGTGTCGTAAATCATGTAACCGTGGTTACGGGTCACAAACGCCGTGGTCCAGATCGGGTCCAGGATGGTGATGTTCGAGTGCGGTACAACCTTGAGTGTGTTGGCCTGTGCCAACGCAGCCGGCGGCAACAACAAACTGGAAACCAGGGCCACCGAAGCGGCCGCGGTGAAAAGGGAGCGACGTTTCATGACAATTTTTCCTTGGAACAAGAGTTGGAACGGTCTGGCAAGGCCCTTGAAAGGGCTTTTGTACTGTAACCATACATCGGATGCAATATTCAAGCCATCCACGGAAACGGCATGAACCCAAAAACCTCACGCCCGGCTCGCGCGCTTCTCCCTTCTTTCAGCCGCGGGCGCAGGCTCTGGGCAGATTCAGATCACACCGAGCCAGCAGGCGCGCTGGATTGCCGACATCTTGTTGTCCACCTTGAGTTTTGCCATGGCATTGGAAAGGTGGTAATTGACGGTACGCTCGGCACACTGCAAACGCTCTGCGGCCTGGCGTGCGGTCAGCCCCTCAAAGGCCAATGCCAGGCACGCACCCTCGCGCGGGCTCAGGGGACTGCTGGCCTCGGCCATGGTGCGCTTGAACAGCGGCCAGATGTTGAGCGCCGACCAGACCAGGGCCGCAGCCTCGGCGCGGTCATGGAACTCGCGCGGACTGAAGATGAAGCATTCAAAGGCGCGTCCTGAAGGCAGTGGAAATTCGACCCGCACCACACTCTGGAAGCCATGGGCCCGGCACAGCAGGCGCCAGCGGCTTCCTTCGGCATGGACTTTGGCCTGATCCGTTTTGGCAATATGCTGCCAGGCCACGAGTGGCGCATCCGATTCCCGCCACGGTGCGCCGAAATCCTCACTTTCAGCCAAGGCGAGCGCTGCGTCCAGGAAACGTGGCGGATGAACGGCCGCCACCCTCCGGTCCTGCCGCTGGCCAAACGGGTCCGGACCCAGGACGACCACCGCCTCAACCGAGAATTCGCGCAGTGCGGAGATCCAATCACTGAGCATGTTGTCCAGTGCAATACTGTCAAAGTTGACAGGGGGCTGCATGCTCATTTTTGCTCCGGAGCTGTGACAATGCGCTGTGATATGTTCCAAGTTCTATTCATGACTTCCGTAGTGCCCGCCAGGATCAAACAACAGATTCGCGCGCTGTGGGGCCGCCCCGGCATGGGCGGCCGACTGCAGGCGCGAATCAAGGCTGAACTGTTTCAGGAGCAGTTGGACCTTATTCTGCACCCGTCCCGGTGGCGCCTGCGCTGGCTTGGCTTGTTCACCGTCGTGGGTCATCCGCTGTTTGGATGGATCTGGGGGCACTGGTTGCCGCAGCCTTACGAAAGCCCCGCATTGCGGGCCGTCATGGGCACGCTGGGTCTTTTGCTGATTTGGGAAAGCATTGTCAACGATCCCTCCAGCAAGTTGTCTGCGCGGATTTTCACCCTCGTTTTCTGGCTGCAGCTGCCGCTGTTTTTCAGCTGGATGTATCTTTGCAACAACGGCAACACAGTTTGGCTGGCCAGTTTTTGCGCAATGGTGCTGATTTATTACCATGTGACCGACTGGCGCGCGGCGACCTTGGGCACGCTCAGCGGCGCATTGCTGGCGTGGATGCTGTTTCGCTGGTTCGGCCCGACCGTGGCGCCCCTGAGCGAGCAGCAATTTTCCATCAATGCGGTGGTCATCGCCTTCACCTGGGCCAGCGCCGTGGTGCTCGGGCTGTCGTCAGCAAACCTGCGGCGCGAGCACCTGCAGCACACACTGACCACCATGGGCATCATGGCCCACGAGCTGCGCACGCCGCTGGCCACGATGTCGCTGATCGGCGATGCGGTGCGCAATGAAAGCCAGCAGTTCAAGGAGCTTGCCCATGCCCAGCGCCTGGAGCAACTGGTGGTACGGTTGCACATGCTGGTGCGCAACATGAACCAGCAGATCGATACGCAGATTGCCAATGCACGCCTCATGCGCCTGCCAACGCACAAGGAAACCGTGGGCGCCGCAGCACTGTTGCGCAATGTGGTCAAGGACTACCCCTACCGCAACTCACGCGAACGCGAGAGCGTCGCGCTGGTGCTGCGCAAGGATTTTTCCTTCGAGTCGTCCTACCGGTTGTTCGCGCAGGTCATCAACAACCTGCTTAAAAATGCCTTCCGGTCCCTGGCGGCTACCAGCGCCGCCCCCAAACCCGGGGACCTGCGCATTGAAGTGGGCGTGCTCAATGGCTGCGGGCGCATTGTCGTCACCGACCAGGGGACCGGCATCGCACCAGAACTGCAGGCACGCGTCTTCGAGCCATTTTTCTCGACTGACCGGGGGACCGGCCATGGCCTGGGGCTGGCTTTCTGCCAGCAGGTGGTGGAAAGCGCCGGCGGCAGCATTCGCGTCCAGTCGGAGCCTGGGCGCGGCGCCGTCTTCATCATCGAACTCCCGTCAATCGATTAACGTCAACTTCACGCAGCCATGACTTTCCCCCTCTTCCATCGCCCCGGCGCGATTGTTTTTCTCGACGATGACCAAGCGTACCTGGAGATGCTGGCCATGGTGTTGCCGCGTCAATGGAACGTGAAGCTATACCTGCGGCCCCAAACCTGCATCAACCACCTGCAACAGGAGCCGCCCCTGTGCGAGGCTGACGCCTGGGCCCAGCAGGAAATGATCGACCAGTGGCGCGCCGGCAACCCGCTGATCCCGCAGATCCTGCGTTATTGGGCTACCCACACCGAACGCTTCGGACTGACCCGCGTCTGTGTGTTCGACTACGCCATGCCGGGCATGGATGGCCTGCAAGCGCTGGGCGAACTGACCGACTGGCAGGGCGGCCGCATCTTGCTGACTGGGCAGGCCGACGAACACGTCGCGGTCAGTGCTTTCAACCGGGGACTGATCGACCAGTTCATCGCCAAACAAACGCCCGACATTTCCCAGCACCTGATCTCGGTTGTCCAGCGCATGCTGACGCAGCCGCAGATGCGCCATTCGCAGATATGGCGCAGCGCGCTGACCCAGCCGCAGCACGCCCTGTTGCAGGTGCCGTCGGTCGGCCGGCAGCTTGCAAGCCTGGCCAGCACCCACTGGATTGAACATGTGCTCATCGGACAGCCCTTCGGCATCCTCGGCATGGACACAGATGGACGTGTCAGCTGGCTGCAACTGGAATCTGCCTCGGGGCTGGCAGACCTGGCTGAACTGGCGGAATCCCAGGGCATGAAGGCGACGGCTGCCGACGATATCCGGTCCGGCCGCACCCTGGTGGACCTGGAACTTCAGCAGGCGCTGGGCCAAACCGGCCCGGCACGGCTGATGCCCGCGTTTTCCATTGGCCACGAGGGCACGCTGCTGGCCGCCCTGTTTCCGGTCGAACTGGCCGCCAGTCTCCCGGGATTGACGGGCTACAGCCACTGGCTCAAAAAGCATGGACAGCGCACCGTGCAGGACTGATGCCTGGTACCGCGCCCCGAAAATATCGAAGCATGAAAGCGCGTCTTCGCTCCCTTGGCGGGGTTGCAATCCTTGCCCCGGCACGAAGCCACTACTTTGTTTCGCCACTTCCGGGTGGCAGTATCAGCCGCCTGCCGCTTCAGCGGCCCGCGCGCGCCGGGCAATCGGCCAGTCCCAGGGCTTGACGCGGGGCGCCACTTCCCGCGCGACGGCCTCCACATGGCAGAGTTCCGCCTCGGTAAGCGCCGCGTGCAGGGTCAGGCGCACCATGGCCCGGTTGCGGCTGGTAGCGGGTGCGCAAAAGACGGCACCAAAAACGCCACGTTCTTCCAGGTGGTCACGCAACACCATGGTATCGGGCTCGGTGCCGGCCTCCAGCGCAATGATCTGCTCCGTCCCCTGGTGGATCGGATAGCCCATGTCAGACAGGCTGCTGCGCAGCCGCAAGGTATGCGCATGTAGCCGTTGTCTTTGCTCATCACGCTTGCCAATCACGGCGAGCGTGGCACCCAGGCCGGCGATCTCATGGGGCAAGAGGCAGGAGCTGAAGATATTGGGGTAGCTGGAACTCAGGATGTAATAGCGCAACTCGGCCGGTGCGGTAAAAAACCCACCGCGCCCGGCAAAAGCCTTGGCCAGGCTGGCTGTGATGAAGTGAACCCTGTCCGTCAGGCCGAGTTCGGCACACAAGCCTGCCCCACCCGGGCCATGCGTCCCCAAGGAGTGCGACTCATCCACCAGAATCATGCAACCGTGGCGCTCGGCCACTTCCACCATTTCGCGCAGCGGACACAGGGCGCCGGTGGTGCTGTAGACCGAATCGACCACCACCACGCCCGCGCCATGCCGAGACAACACACGGTCCAGGTGTTCCGGGTCGTTGTGCCGGAACGGATGGGCGGGTGCACGCGCCGCATGCGCACCCTCCCACAGCGAGGTGTGAGCCAATGTATCCAGATAGACCGGCGTCTGCGCATCGGCAATCGCCTGCAACAAGCCCACATTGGCGGCATAACCCGACTGGCAGACAAAGCCGTCTTCTTTTCCGACCCACTGAGCCAGGGATTTTTCCAGCGCGCGCGCCGGATGTTCGCCATGTACAAAGACACCTGACTGGATCACGAATTCACGATCATTTCGCAAAGCCGCCACCTGAGCGCCCACGATGTCCGGATGCCCCGTCACACTGAGGTAATCATTGCCATCCAGTCGAACCGCATTGGGACCGGCGATTCTGCCGTGGAGGACAAACTTTCCGCCCCATTGCTGCTGCCAGCGCGGCGTGAATTCGCGGGCAATGCGCTGCCGCAAATGCGAAGACAAGCCAGGATTGGCAACTGGCTTTGTTACAGAACGTGCGGGAGAAGGAAGGAGAAGTTGGGCTTGCATGGTGGTCCTTGTGAAAAAGTACCACCATTGAAATTGAATTTAACAATTTAGATACCGCTACCCCTGTCAAGATTGACAGGGGTCCAGACCAAAAAAAAGCCTTTAGGTGTAGTAATCAACTAAATCACTACCTTGGTATTACTGTCCTCAGGTCGACCGGGCCGCCCCAGTCAGGCTCAAGGCCGCCAAAGCCATGATTTTTGCGCTGTCTACCAGTTCCTGGATGCCCACATATTCGTCGGGCTGGTGCGCGAGATCCAGGATGCCAGGGCCGTAGGCGATGCAGGCATCGAGCTTGCCGGTGCGCACGATATGTTTCTGGTCATAGGTGCCGGGACTGGAGATGTAGCTGGCTTCGCGACCCAGCACGCGCGCAATCGCCCGCGCGGTGGCCAGTACAACCGGCGCATCCCTGGGCGTGGCCGTAGGCACAAAACTCATGATGTCCTTGATGCCGTAGTCAAAGCCGGGCCGGCTGCGCTTGAGTTGTTCGAGCATGGCCACGATTTCCGCTTTCACGGCCTCCAGGCTTTCTTCGGCAATAAACCGGCGGTCCAGCACAGCACGGCATGAGTGCGCCACCACAGGCGCCGGTAAATCACCGGTTGGTCGGCCGCGCGCATCCAGCGAAAACAGCTGCTCCACTTGTCCACCGTGCAAGCTGTTGATATTGAGGGTACTGACCCTCGCACCGGGCGGCTCCACGGGCTCCGCAGTATGGCGCTGCGACAACCGGGGCTGCAACTGCGTTTCCAGCAGATGGATAAAGGCGCTCATGTGATTGATCGCGCTGTCGCCCAAGAAGGGCATGGAGCCGTGGGCAATCCGGCCGAGGGTCTCGACCTCGCCCCACCAGACACCGCGATGCCCCAGGCAGATGCGGTCCACGCCCAGCGGCTCGGGGATGATGACATGGTGCACGCGGGGTTTCGTGAAATAACCGCGCTCGGCAAGATAGCCCACGCCAGCGAAACCACCCGACTCCTCATCGACCGTGCCTGAAATCTCCAGCGCTCCGGGAAATGCCAGCCCCTCCTCGAGAATAGCTTCGCAGGCGATCACGCTGGATGCCAACCCACCTTTCATGTCGCAGGTGCCGCGGCCATAAACCTTGCCGTCCCTGATTTCGCCGCCAAAGGGATCTGTAGTCCAGCCGGACCCGGCCTCGACCACATCGATATGGCTGTTGAAGTGCACACATTCGCCAGCTGACTTCCCTTCGTAGCGGGCAACCACGTTGATTCGCGGGTGGGAATCATGGTCGCCCGGCGCTCCTTCGGCACGGATGTATTCAACGGCAAAACCGCGTTTTTTCAGCCGTTCCCCGAGCAGATGCGCGCAGGCTTCGTAGGCGTCGCCGGGCGGGTTGATGGTGGGAATGCGAACCAGATCTTGCGTCAGTGCCACCACTTCAGCGCGTTTTGATTCAATGCGTTTGAGCAGGCTGTCATTGTTCATGCTGGCCAGTTTATGTGAACCGGCCCCGGCTGTCCCAGCAGTACATGCGCGGCCAAAGGACTGCATTTTCAAGCAGGGGCCGCGGAACCGGCTTTGCCGGGCCGCAGGCGCAGCGCCCCCTCGGGGGGCAGCGAACCACACGAAGTGGGGAGCGTGGGGGCTCTAGTTCTGGCTCTAGTTCTGCTTCCACGGCAGACCACGGCGGCGCCAGCCCCCGAGCATGCCGCGGTGGGCCTGCGCGTCAGGGTCGCCCTCGAACCCCTCCAGGATGTTGTAAGCCTCCATGCCCAGCTCGGCAGCGCGCCTCGCAGCTGCCACCGAACGCACGCCACTGCGGCACAACATCAGGGCTTTCATGCCCGCCGGCACCGCCGCTTGCAGGTTCTGGTCAAACGCAGGGTTCACGGCCATTCCAGGCCACTGCTTCCATGCCAGCGCTACCGCACCCGGCACAAAACCGACCCACTCGCGCTCCGCATCGGTGCGCACGTCAATCAGCACAGCCTGGCCCGCATGCCACCACTGGAAAGCGAGTTCTGGCGACACATTGCCGGCATATCCGGGAGCAGGGTGCACCTGCAGAATTTCAGGCTGCGCGGTCTGGGGGCTGCCGCTTGCGGTGTCGGAGGTTTTACCGGCAGGGCCGGGAGTCTGAAGGGGGTTCATCATCAATTCCGGTTGGTCATAAACAGGGCTTGAAAAGCACACAGTGATTCAAGCAAGTTTAAAACTTTCGTGCGCCGGCCGGTCGCGACGGGACGACTCACAGCCGCTTCAAAGTTTTACAAAGCCGACGACGACGCGCAGCCCGAGCCCGAGGCTGAAAAACAGTTTCACCCCAATTAGGCCCAATCCTGGCAACCCGGTTGGTAAAAACCCTCTCACAGGCGCAGCAGTGATGACAAAAGATAGTGCGCTAACCTTTTTCACAACCGGAGACAAAAGCCATGAACGAGATCAAGACCCCTCGCCGACGCAGCCTGCTCAAGGGAGCGGCTGTAGCAGCCGGCGCCGGCGCGATGTCCGCCCCCATGCTGGCTACCGCGCAAACCGCTACCACGCTGCGCTTCCAGAGCACATGGCCGTCGAAAGACATCTTTCACGAGTACGCCGCTGATTTCGCCAAAAAAGTCAACGACATGGCCAGCGGGAAGCTCAAGATCGAAGTGTTGCCCGCAGGCGCGGTTGTTCCTGCCTTCCAGTTGCTCGAAGCCGTCAACAAGGGCACGCTGGACGGCGGCCACGGCGTGGTCGCCTACCACTACGGCAAAAATTCAGCGCTCGCGCTGTGGGGTTCCGGCCCGTCCTTTGGCATGGACCCCAACATGCTGCTGGCCTGGCACAACTACGGCGGCGGCAAGGCCCTGCTGGAAGAAATCTACAAGTCCATCAATATGGACGTGGTGTCCTACCTCTATGGCCCCATGCCGACCCAGCCCTTCGGCTGGTTCAAGAAACCGATCGCCAAGGCCGCTGACGTCAAGGGCATGAAGTTCCGTACCGTGGGTCTGGCCGTCGACATGTACACCGACATGGGCGCGGCCGTGAACCCGCTACCCGGTGGCGAGATCGTACCGGCGCTGGACCGCGGCCTGATTGATGGCGCCGAATTCAACAACGCTTCTTCGGACAAGCTGCTGGGCTTCCCCGACGTGGTCAAGAACTGCATGCTGCAGAGCTTCCATCAGAGCGGCGAGCAGTTCGAAATCCTCTTCAACAAAACCAAGCTCAACGCCCTGCCACAGGACCTGCGCGCCATCATCGACTACGCCGTTCAGGCCGCCAGCGCCGACATGAGCTGGAAGGCCATCGAGCGCAACTCCAAAGACTACATTGACCTCAAGAAGGCCGGCGTCAAGTTCTACAAGACGCCCGACGCCATTCTGCGCGCCCAGCTCGCTTCCTGGGACAAGATCATGGTCAAGAAGGGGGCAGAGAACGCGCTGTTCAAGAAGGTGCTTGACTCGCAAAAAGCCTTTGCACAGCGTGCCGGCCAGTGGCAAAACGACTACACCGTGGACTTCAAGATGGCCTACAACCATTATTTCGGCGCGGGCAAGAAAGCCTGAGCGAGGCCCTGGCCTCCAAGGGGCACCCGAGGGGTGCCCTTTTTGTTTTTTCAGGAGCGCCGTCGGGCGCCGCAAGGAGTTGCCATGCAATCGTTTTTACTCGCGGTGGACCGTTTTTCCACCTGGATTGGCAAGACTTGCGCATGGAGCGTCGTCCTGCTCACCTTGCTGATCAGTTGGGAAGTATTCAGCCGCTACGTGCTCAACCGGCCTCACGCCTGGGTGCTGGACGCGCAGATCATGCTTTACGGCCTGCTGTTCATGATGGCGGGCGCCTACACCCTGAGCAAAAACGGTCATGTGCGCGGCGACGTGCTTTACGGCTTTCTCAGGCCGCGCACGCAGGCCATCGTCGACCTGACGCTGTACATCCTCTTCTTCCTGCCTGGCGTCGTCGCGCTGACCTGGGCCGGATGGACTTATGCCAATGAGTCGCTGGCGATCCGCGAGCAGACCTTCAACGCTGACCCGATTCCGGTCTATCCCTTCAAGTTCGTGATCCCGGTGTCGGGTTCTGTGCTGCTGTTGCAGGGCATCGTGGAAATCATCCGCTGCATCCGGTGCATTCAAACCGGCGCCTGGCCGGTCCGCGACGGGGATGTGGAAGAGGTGGATGTGGAAAAACTCAAGGAAATGGTGCACGTGAAAGACGAAGACATGGCCGCGCTGGAGCGCGAAATGGCCCTCAAGGAGGAGCGCAAATGAAGATCCGCAAGGAACTCTGGTTCGGCCTGAGCTTCATGGCACTGGTGATCATCGGCGCCGCCACACTGTTGCTGAGCGTCGAAAAAGTCACCAATGGCCACTTGGGCCTCCTGATGCTGTCGCTGGTGGTGACGGCCATCATGCTGGGCTTTCCGACCGCCTTCACGCTGATGGGCATGGGCATGATTTTCACATGGCTGGCCTACAACCGGGACACCACCAAGACACTGGACCTGATGGTTCAAGCAGCGTTCAAGACCATGTCCAGCGACGTGTTGATAGCCATACCGCTGTTTGTTTTCATGGGTTATCTGGTCGAGCGCGCCAACCTGATTGAAAAACTTTTCAAGAGCCTGCATTTGGCGATGGCCAGGATTCCGGGCTCGCTCGCAGTCGCCACCCTGGTGACCTGTGCAATTTTTGCGACGGCCACCGGCATTGTGGGTGCAGTGGTCACACTCATGGGCCTGCTGGCCTTGCCGGCCATGTTGCGTGCGGGTTACAGCGTCCCGATGGCGGCCGGTTCCATTACCGCAGGTGGCTGCCTCGGCATCCTGATTCCGCCTTCGGTGCTGCTGATCGTGTACGGCGCCACGGCCGGCGTGTCCGTCGTGCAGTTGTACGCAGGTGCATTTTTTCCCGGCCTGATGCTGACCGGCCTGTACATCTTCTACGTCATCCTGGTGGCCAAGCTGAAGCCGCAGTGGGCGCCACCGTTGTCGGCCGCAGATCGTGTTGTGACATTGCCCCCGCTGACGCAGCAGTTGACCACCGGCACGGACAAATACGCACCGACGGGCCTGCTCGGCGCCCTCAAGGGAAAGCGTAATGCCGACGTGCCACTCGGCCACATCCTGCGGCAGCTGACCATTGTGGTGCTGCCGGGCCTGCTCTTTTTGCTGGTGCTGTTGACCAGCTATCGGGCCGTCACCACCGTCGAAGCCGAGGCGGTTTATGACATCCAGCAGATTGGCGCGTCCAGCCCGTCAGCCGAACCGGCGGCCGATGCCGGTGGCCTGCGGGAACCTCCCCAAGAAGAGGGCTTGCAGGAACCGCCTGCGGAAGGCAGCCTGCAGGAGCCTCCATCGGGTGATGTCCAGGAGCCGCCGGGCACCGCGACCTCACCTGCCGGGCCGGTCGGAGCTGGTGTGGTCGAGCCTCCTGGCGCTGCGCCCGCCGACCCCGAAACGGCAGCCGCTACGGGAGCCACCACGCGCGATGCTCCGACCTGGTGGTGGGTCAGCTTCGCCATCTTCGGCGCGCTGGTCGCACTGTTCTACCTGTTCCTGAGTTTTGCGCGGCTGGAAATCTTCAAGATGCTCCTCACCTCGTTCTTCCCGCTGATGATTCTCATCGTCGCGGTGCTGGGCTCCATCGTGATGGGGCTGGCCACACCGACCGAAGCGGCCGCAATGGGTGCCTTGGGCGGCTTTGTCCTCGCCATCGCGTACAAACGCCTGACCCTCTCGGTGCTTCAGGAATCGGTATTCCTGACCGCCAAGACCTCGGCCATGGTTTGCTGGTTGTTCGTCGGCTCGGCCATCTTCTCCGCGGCTTTTGCCTTGCTGGGGGGGCAGGAACTGGTCGAGAACTGGGTGCTTAGCATGAACCTGAGCAAGACGCAGTTCCTGGTGATGAGCCAGGCGATTATTTTCGTTCTCGGCTGGCCGCTGGAATGGACCGAGATCATCGTGATTTTCATGCCCATCTTCATCCCGCTGCTCGACAACTTCGGCGTAGACCCGCTGTTCTTCGGTCTGCTGGTCGCGCTAAACCTGCAGACGGCCTTCCTGAGTCCGCCGGTGGCTATGGCCGCGTTTTATCTCAAGGGTGTCGCTCCCAAACATGTCACGTTGAACCAGATTTTCCTCGGCATGTTGCCTTTCATGGCCATCCAGGTGCTGGCGATTGTGTTGCTGTACCAGTTTCCGGCCATCGGCCTGTGGCTACCGCAGTTGCTGTACAAATAAGCGGGTGCTGCCCACCTGTCGGGAAACATAGGGGCGGCTCGAGTGCCCCTGTTTCATGGAAAAACGGTAAGATTGACGTTTACGTAAACGTCAATCATCCACACGGAGACAGCCATGTCCAACGGCAACAGCAAGCGCGCGGCCCTGCTGGCCCCCTGGCAACCGCCCACCGCCGGTCGGGAGCGGCCGTTTGGGCTGTCCGGGCTCAAGGCCTCGGCCAAGCCCTTTTCAACCGGTGACAAAGCCGAAGACAAGTCCGCCGTGGAAGCGCTGGCCATTGAACTTGACGGCCTGCAGGACCTGTTCTATGCCGACAAACGCCACAAGTTGCTGGTCGTGCTGCAGGGCACCGATACCTCCGGCAAGGACGGCACCATCCGCGCCGTGTTCAGCCGAACCAGCCCGCTGGGCGTGCATACCGTGGGCTGGAAAGCACCCAGCGAGGAAGAACGGGCGCACGACTACCTGTGGCGCATCCATCGCCAGATGCCCGGTGCGGGTGAGACCATGATCTTCAACCGCAGCCACTATGAGGACGTGCTGGTCCCGGTGGTCAAGGGCTGGATCACGCCCGAACAGGCCGCGCAGCGCTTTGCGCACATCAATGAGTTCGAACGCCTGCTAGCCGAAACCGGTACGGTGATCCTCAAGTTCATGCTGCATGTCAGCTTTGAAGAGCAGGGCAAGCGCCTGCAGGAAAGGGTCGACGACCCGACCAAGCGCTGGAAATTCAGCCTGGGCGACCTGGAGGTACGCAAGCAGTGGGCCGAGTACCAGAAGGCCTATGAGGCGCTGCTGGGTGCGACGAGCACCCCGTGGGCGCCATGGGCAGTGATACCCGCCGACTCCAAGACACACCGCAACCTGATGATTGCCACGCTGGTGCGCGACAAACTGAAGTCGCTGGACCTGTGCTATCCGCCCGATGATCCGGCGCTGGCCGGATTGAAAATCGAATAATCCTGCTGCATCCAAGCCACGAGACAACCACCCAGAGAGCGCCGCCATGACCGACCTGTCCGCCGAATTCAAGGCCCTTGCCAGCTACCGCCCCACGCACAAGGTGCGTTTTGTCACCGCCGCCAGCCTGTTTGACGGCCACGATGCCGCCATCAACATCATGCGGCGCATTTTGCAAGGCATGGGTGCCGAAGTCATTCACCTGGGCCACAACCGCAGCGTTGATGAAGTGGTCACGGCCGCGCTCCAGGAAGATGCGCAGGGCATTGCCATCAGTTCCTACCAGGGCGGCCATGTCGAGTACTTCAAGTACATGGTCGACCTGCTCAAGAGCCGCGGCGGCCAGCACATCCAGGTGTTTGGCGGGGGCGGCGGCGTGATTGTGCCACCGGAGATCCGCGAACTCCATGCCTATGGCGTCACGCGCATCTACAGCCCGGAGGACGGCCAGAAAATGGGTTTGGCCGGCATGATCGGCGAGATGGTCATGCGCTGCGACAAAGACCTGACCGGCTTCGCGCCTGCGGACATCCAGGCGATTGAGGGCCATGGCGAAATGGCCTGGCGTTCGCTGGCGCAGCTCATCACCGCTCTGGAGAATGACAAGGCAAATCCGGCGCTCGTCGAGACGCTTCGCGCGCAGGCTGCTATCAAAAAGATACCGGTCCTGGGCATTACCGGTACCGGCGGCGCAGGCAAATCATCGCTGACCGACGAGCTGATCCGCCGCCTGCGGTTGGACCAGAACGACCAGCTGCGCGTGGCCGTCATCAGCATCGACCCCTCACGGCGCAAGAGCGGCGGTGCACTGCTCGGCGACCGCATCCGCATGAATGCCATCAGCCCATGGCAGCAGGGGCCGCGCGTCTTCATGCGCAGCCTGGCAACTCGTGAATTTGGCAGCGAGATCAGCAAGGCACTTCCCGAAGTGATTGCCGCCTGCAAGGTCGCCGGGTTTGACCTGATCGTGGTGGAGACCTCGGGCATTGGCCAGGGCGACGCAGCCATCGTGCCGCACGTCGATGTGCCCATGTATGTGATGACGCCTGAATTCGGCGCGGCCAGCCAGCTTGAAAAAATCGACATGCTGGACTTCGCCGAATTTGTCGCCATCAACAAGTTCGACCGCAAGGGCTCGCTTGACGCCCTGCGCGACGTGGC
>NZ_JBDTTH010000053.1:0-30548 GCF_039930745.1 Polaromonas sp.
TCTGTAAAGGTGCAGAGAAATCGCTGTGGCCTATTGACAGAGAGAAGCCATATCAGCGTTTGACATGAGCGGCTCGGCTCGGCTCGGCAGGGCGAGTCCGCTCGATGGGAATACGAAGGGACTTCCCACTTTCTGGAAACGGCATCGAGTGCCAAGATTGATGTGTTGAAGTCAATCTGAAACCTTTGAAAGGAGAAGTCCCATAAGCGAGATTACACGAGTCGGCGTCGATCTGGGTTAACCGTCATTTTTGCTCCGCCGCCTATTCTGTTGGCGGGAACTCAGGATACCGAGGCAACTGATCGGAAAAGTGCGCCCACGGCAAGCGCTTGGATTCCCAGTAGTGCAACTGGGGTGGGACCTTGCCCGGCTCGTCGAGGCTTCCGATCGTTATGTCGATGAGCCCAGGTATGTACTCAGCGGAAAAGCTAATCTGCGTTCCGCAGCGGGGACAGAAGCCACGGGTTGCACCAGGAGATGATTCATAGAATGTTGGCGAGGCGCTCACAAACTCGACCTGTAACTCTTGATACATCGCCCAAGCCACAGCGGGGGCCGCATTCGCGCGGCGACACATAGTGCAATGACACAACGCGGTTAATACAGGGCTGCCGGTGATTCGGTAGCGAAGCGAACCGCATTGACAACCACCTTCGACGGGCAGGTTCGACATGGGATTCTCCTAATGACGTTTGAGATGAGAGGCGGCGCCCGGCTTGCCGGGTGACGTCCACTCGATTGAAGCGTTAGGCCACGCGTTCAAGCGCTGCGACCGGGTAAATCTGCACCGAGCCTGGATGTGCTTCGGACTCGACGGCATAGCCCTCTGGTGTCAGTTTCGTGCTGTACCGGCCGACGATATGGCCTTGCCACGAGGCGCCCGACTTTTTTCGAACGCGTTCTCCCAACCCAAACGTCGCTGGCAATGACGGTTGAATCTGATGATCGTGTGAAGCTCCAACGGCAACGCTACTCTGTTCCATATTCAACCTTTTGTGAAAGCCGCTCGACTTGTAGAGCTGCCAATACCCATTCGTTCGGGGTCGAGGAATTTTAGTATCGGTGCACACGCTGCGCCACAGCTTTGCCACCGACTTGTTGCAGTCGGGCACCGACATTCGCACGGTGCAGGAGTTGCCGGGCCACTCTGACGTGAGCACGACCATGATTTACACCCACGTGCTGAAGGTGGCCGCAGGCGGCACGGCAAGCCCCGCTGGATGCATTGGCCGTCTGATTTGCTATTGATTCAGTAGCTTCTGGCGCCCGTGTTTAAAGGGCTAGCGCGTGTTTTTACGCATAAACAACGCAACAAATAGGCTTACAGCAAGAAAAATGCGGGCGCCCATGCATCAAATCGGCCGCTTGCCCAATATCGGCGGTCGCAAAAAGCTATCAAATAAGGAGCAATATCGAGCCTCCCAGAGTTTGTGAAAGGCTTCGACCCTCCGACGAGCTCAGGACAGGCCAGGCTCAGCCCAACAGTCTCAAGGATGCCTATCCTCGCCACTCCCGGCTAAAGCAGCCCCGCCCCCGGCAAAAACGTCGGTGGCGGCTCCGGCGCATCAGCAACCACCGGCTCGAGCACAGGCGGCGCCGGCTCCGCCTTTTCCACCGGCATGCGCAGGTCGTCCAGGTAGTCACGCGCGATGTTGACGGTGCTTTTCACGCCCAGCGACTCGAAACGTTTGGCCAGCCATTCTTTGCCGCACAACACGCCCAAATCGCGCAGCGAATGAATCAGGCTCTTGTCGGTGGATGCCTTGCTGGCGGCCGTGAATTTTTCGAGCGCCTGGCCGCCGTCGATGCGGTGCATCAGCACGTCTTTGTAGTGCGACGGGTCAAGCTTGCCTTCGGCCAACAGGCGCTTGACGAAATCGATGGCACGCATCTCTGCAATCAGCGCGGCGTTGAAGGTGATCTCGGTCATGCGGTCCATGATCTCGCCGGGTTTTTTGGGTAGCTCCTTGCGCTGGATGGGGTTGATCTGCACCAGAACAATGTCCCGGCTCTCACAGCGATAGATCAGCGGGTGAATGGCCGGGTTGCCAGAGTAGCCGCCGTCCCAGAAGTGATCGCCATCAATTTCCACCGCCTGAAACACCATGGGCAGGCAGGCCGAGGCCATGACAGCGCTGGCGGTGAGCCGCTTGCCGGAAAACACTTCGGCCTTACCGCTGCTGACGCGTGTGGCCACCACAAACACTTTGGGTGTGTCATGGCCGGCAGTCGCGGCCAGGCGTTCAAAGTCAACCTGTTTTTCCAGGAAGTCTTTCAGGGGGTTGATGTCAAAGGGGTTGCGCTGGTAGGGCGAAAGCGCGTTAGACCAGTAACGCGTCATGGCGTCGGTCCAGAGCTTGCTGGACCAGTTGCCCCCGCCCATCAGGCCAAAAAGGATGCCGAATGGCGCCTGCTGCATCTTGCTGACTGACTGCGAGAGCGAGGACGACAGCGCCCCGATATCGACAATGCCGTTCCAGAAGCTGTCGAGCGCCTGCCGGGCCGCGTCATGCCGCGCGGCGCGTGGCTTGCCCTGGGACTGGGCAAAACCGTGGGCCACGGCCACGGCATTCATGGCGCCCGCGCTGGTACCGCTGATGCCTTCAAGGTCCAGCCGGCCATCGGCTAACAGCGCATCGAGCACGCCCCAGGTAAAAGCGCCGTGCGAGCCGCCGCCCTGCAGCGCCAGGTTGATGCGCGGCGGCATGTGGTCGTCGGGCGAAGTAGCAGGCTCTGGAGCGACAGGCAGGTTCATTCATTGAGCTTAGCAAGAATCAGGCAGGAACTAAAATCAACGTTTGCATCGCGCGCTCCACGCACCACCATGAATTACCTGACGGGTTACCCCGACACCCTGCAGAGCCAGGTGCGGGAACTGGTCGCCCAGAACCGCCTGGGCGCCATGCTGCTCAAAAAATACCGCAGCGCGCATGACATACGCACCGACAAGGCGCTGTATGACTACGTGATGGACATCAAAAGCAACTTTCTGCGCAACACCGACGCGCTGAGCAAGGTGGCGTTTGACAGCAAGCTGCAGGTGATTGCCCATGCGCTGGGAACGCATACCACCGTGTCACGCGTGCAGGGCAGCAAGCTCAAGTCGAAGCGGGAGATTCGCGTGGCCAGCCTGTTCAAGGAAGTGCCTATAGAGTTTTTGCGGATGATCACGGTGCACGAGCTGGCGCACCTGAAGGAAAAAACCCACGACAAGGCGTTTTACCAACTGTGCACTTACATGGAGCCCGACTACCACCAGTTTGAGCTGGACTTGCGCCTGTACCTGACACACATGGCCGCTGGCGGCGAAGCGCCGTGGCCTGTGAGCCGGTGAAGCAACGCAGGCTGCTATCTAATTGGTAGCTGCTAGCGCCCGTACCGAAAGGGCTGGAGCCTTAAAACACCAATAAATTAGGGCACCAGGCCAAGTGCGTGCATGTAAGCCGGGTGCAGCATCAAATCGTCCCAGGCAATGGCGGGGGTGGCGGGAAGCAGGTCACGCCGGCGCCCTTCGCTGGCTTCCAGTGCCTCCCATTGCTGCCGGAGCTGGGCCTGCGTCATGCCGTCTAGCAGTTCGTCAACCGCCTTGCCGCCATCGATGGACTGGTTGCACAGTAGCACCATGTCGCAGCCGGCGTTGAGTGCGGTGATGGCCGCTTCGGTGTAGCTGACTTCCTTGCCGTCGATCAGCCGCGCACCGGCCATGCTCAAGTCGTCGCTGAAAATGGCGCCGCCAAAACCCAGCTGGCCGCGCAGGATGTAGGTGAGCCATTTTTCTGAAAAGCCGGCCGGGCGCGCATCAACCTTGGGATAGATCACATGCGCGGGCATGACGCTGGTGAGCGTGGTATTGAGCCATTCATAGGGCGCGGCGTCGTCTGCCAGGATGGCTTTGAGGCTGCGCCTGTCCACGGGAATGTCGGTGTGCGAGTCAGCTTTGACAAAACCATGGCCGGGGAAATGTTTGCCGCAATTGGCCATGCCGCTTTGCAGCAGGCCGTGCATCAGGCTTTTGGCCAGCAGGCCAACGACGCGCGGGTCGCGTGCGAAAGCGCGGTCGCCGATGACGCTGCTTTCACCAAAATCAAGGTCCAGCACCGGCGTGAAGCTGAAATCAACACCGCAGGCGCGAAGCTCTGCGCCCAGCACGTAGCCGCAGGCGGTAGCGGCATTGGTAGCGGCCATGGCATCCTTGAGCCACAACTCACCCAGCGCGCGCATGGGCGGCAGGTGGGTGAAGCCATCGGTCTTGAAACGCTGCACCCGGCCGCCTTCGTGGTCCACGCAGATCAACAGGTCAGCACGTACTTTCTTGATGTCGCGGCACAGGGCGGTGAGCTGCGCGCGGTTTTCCCAGTTGCGGGCAAACAGGATGATGCCGCCCGTCAAAGGGTGCTGCAGGCGGTGCTTGTCGGTTTTGCTCAGCGTCTGGCCGGCAATATCGATGATCAGGGGGGCGTGTTGGGTCATGGAACTCTGTCTCTGGATAAAAAGGATTCGGCTGGCGCCGGGTTCAAGGGGAAGGGTTTTGCTCGACCACCACAAAGCTGGCGGCGTAATCTGTTTCGTCGGTCACGGTGACGTGGGCGGTGAGGCCTTTCGCCTCGAACCACTCCTTCAGGGCGCCGTGTAAAACGATTTCGGGTTTGCCGCTGGCGGCCTTGGCAATTTCGCAGTGGCGCCAGGTCATGGGCAAACGCATGCCAAGGCCGATCGCCTTGCTGAAGGCTTCCTTGGCGGAAAAACGTGTAGCCAGGTAGCGGAGGCCGCGCTCGGGCCAGCGGGCGCTGCGGGCTTTCCAGGTGGCAAGTTCTGCGTCGCTCAGGATCTTTTGGGCGAAACGCTCGCCATGGCGCTCGAAGCTGGCGCGCACACGGCGCACGTCGCAGATGTCGGTGCCTATGCCGTAGATCATGTGGAGGTGGCCCCCACGGTCGCGCACTGCGTGTCGCTCCCTGCCCCCCGGGGGGGCCGCTGCGCCTGCGGGCCGGCAAAGCCGGACCCGCGGCCCTGGCTGGCAAAGAGGAGGAAGTGTGGGGACATCGGGGGTTACGCTGGCGGGGTCGCATCGTCGATGCAGCGCAGGTAGTCCTTGACCGTGGCGCTATAGCCCAGCTCCAGCGCGTCGGAAATCAGTGCGTGGCCTATCGACACTTCGAGCACCCCGGGCACCGCACGCAGAAAATCGGCGAGGTTGTCGCGGTTCAGGTCGTGGCCGGCATTCACTCCTAAATTAATAGCCGTTGCCGCCCGTGCAGCAAGGGCAAACGGCTGCAAGAACTTGTCTTGCTCGGCGGTGCCCCAGGCGCGCGCATAGGTCTCGGTGTAAAACTCGACGCGGTCAGCGCCAACCTCTTTGGCCGCCGCCATAGCCTCGGGCAGCGGGTCCATGAACAGGCTGACGCGCACGCCGCGGCTGTGAACTTCTTCAATCAGAGGTTTCAGCCGCTCGGCATCCTGGGGGAAGCTCCAGCCATGGTCGCTGGTGAACTGGTCTTCGCTGTCGGGCACAAAGGTGCACTGGTGCAGCGGCAGGCCGCGCGCCGACAGGTTGTGCACAAACTCCATCAGGTTCTGAAGAGGATTGCCCTCCACATTGAATTCGCGGTCGGGCCAGTCTTTCATCAGCGCGGCCAGCTCGTACACGTCATCGCTGCGGATATGCCGCTCATCCGGCCGAGGGTGCACGGTGATGCCTTGGGCGCCGGCCTCCAGGCACAGTTGCGCGGCGCGCAGCACATCGGGAATGCCCAGGTGGCGCGTGTTGCGCAACAAGGCGATCTTGTTCACGTTGACCGACAGGGCCGTACGATGGTGGGGGGCGGGGGCGTGTACAGGGGGCATGGCGGGCGGGATTCCTTAGGTCCTGTTCACACTATGTAGCAAGTGCGAACGTGGTAAAAACAGCGCCAATCCAGGCGCGCGACGACGCCCAGCCTGGGCGGCTGGGCTAGGAGTGCAACAACGAGTGGCGCTGTTTTCACCACGTTCCCTCCGGGTTGCGGCCAAAAAAGCCATGCGCAGCGTTGCAAAGCCTGGCCGGGCCTCAGCCCGGCTGCATTTTGCGCCTCGCGCATGGCCTTTTTGACTCGCAACGCATCTTGCATAAATAGTGTGAACAGGCCGGCCCTAGAGGGCCTGCAGATCAATCATCATCTGCCGGGTTTTGAGAACCTTCACATCGCAATGGTAGTGCAGCAGCGAGCGCAGCTGGGTTTTGAGCTCAGGCAAATGGTTGATGCAAGCCTGTACGGTATCGGTAAACGGGGCCTCCTCACCAAGCGTGTCCTGCAGGTCCAGCCAGTGCTGGCCCTGCAGGCTGGCACGGTCGTCGTCATGCGCTTCGCGCAGGCCGGCCTCGGCCACCAGCACGTAGTGGGTGTTCGGCGCCAGCGGTGCCAGCGTCGCGGTCTGGGCGTCAAGCGTGGGCAGCAGGCCGATATCGCGCAGCAGGCGCAGCTCAAAAGCCCGCAGCGCCACCTGCAATGTGTCGGTGCTCTGGCTTGCCAGAAGCTGCACGGTAGCGGCGTAGGCGTCAAACAGCACCGGGTGCGGGTCGTCACGCGCCAGCAGGCGCATCAGCAGCTCATTCAGGTAATAGCCCGACAGCAGCGCATCACCCGTCGGCATGACGTGGCCGCCCTGCCACTCGGCACTTCGCAACATGCGGATCTCGGCGTCGCCACCAAAGGCAATATGCAACGGCTGCAGCGGCAACAAAATGGGCCTGAAGTTCGAGCTCGGCTTCTTGGCTCCACGCGCCACCAGCGCAATGCGGCCGTAGCTGCGGGTAAATACTTCCAGGATCAGGCTGGACTCGCTCCAGTCGTAGCGGTGCAGGACATACGCCGGCTCATCACTGATGCGTTTGGTGGCCAAGATGAAGGTGTCAGACGGAAAACCGGCAGCGCATCGCGCGACCGCCGAAAAAGAATCCAGGCCGGGGCCGCGGAACCGGCTTCGCCGGGCCGCAGGCGCAGCGCCCCCTCGGGGGGCAGGGAGCCACACGCAGTGGGCGACCGTGGGGGCTAATGTTCATCGGCTTTGCCGGCCCGCAGGCGCAGCGGCCCCCCCGGGGGGCAGGGAGTTACGCGGAGCGAACGACCGTGGGGGCCACATCACTCATACCCGAAGGTTTTGACGCGGGCTTCGTCGTCCGCCCAGCCGGAGCGCACCTTGACCCAGATTTCCAGGAAAACCTTGCCACCGGTAAGCGCTTCGAGTTCGTGCCTGGCTTCGGTGCCGATACGCTTGAGCTTTTCACCCTTTTCGCCAATGATCATGCCTTTGTGGCCGTCACGCTCGACGACGATGGTGGCGGCGATCCTGCGCAACTCGCCCTCCTGCTCGAACTTGTCGATGATCACCGTGGAGGTGTAGGGCAGCTCGTCGCCGGTGAGGCGAAACAGCTTTTCGCGCACAATCTCGGCCGCCATGAAACGTTCGCTGCGGTCGGTGAGCTCTTCGGCACCGTACATCCAGGGCTGCTCGGGCAGGTATTTTTCGCAGATGCCGAAAAGCCGCTCGACATCTTTGGCGTTGTTGGCCGACATGGGCACGAACTCGGCGAAGTTATGGCGCTCCTGCATTTCCTTGAGCCAGGGCGCAATCTCGGCGCGGCGGTGGATCAGGTCAAACTTGTTGGCCAACAGGATTGCCGGCGTGCCAGCCGGCAGCAGCGACAGCACCTTGGCGTCGGCCTGGTTGAACTGCCCAGCCTCGACCACAAACACGATCAGGTCCACGTCATTGACGGCACCAACCACCGTCTTGTTGAGTGAACGGTTCAGCGCGTTGCCGTGCCGGGTCTGGAAACCTGGAGTGTCGACAAACACATACTGGGTGGGACCAACAGTGCGCATGCCAGTGATGCGGTGCCGGGTGGTCTGCGCCTTGCGCGAGGTGATGCTGATTTTTTGGCCCACCAGCGCATTGAGCAGGGTCGATTTACCGACGTTGGGCTTGCCGACGATGGCAATGAGGCCGCAGCGCTGGCCTTCTGACGGCGGCGCATTGTTGGCCTGCGAGCTCATGGCCTTGGCCAGCATGGCCTCGAGCGCTGCATCCTGCGCGGGCACAGTCACCTCTGCCTTGGCTGCGCCGGCAGGTGCGGCCGGACGTGCCGGTTTCTTGGGAGTCTTTTTTGCGGGAGTCATGATGGTCGCCTGTGGGCGGCTGCGCTTGCAGCGCCGGTTTCAATTTAATCGAGCGTTTTTACGTAGGCCAGCATGGCCGCCGCTGCTGCCTGCTCACCGGCGCGCCGGGACCCGCCAATGCCGCGCTCGGCCCGCCCGTACTCGCTGATTTCGCATTCCACGTCAAAGGTCTGCTGGTGCGCTGCGCCTTGCGTGCCGACCACGCGGTAAATGGGCAGGTTCATTTTGCGGCCCTGTAGCCATTCCTGCAACTCGGTCTTCGGGTCTTTGCCAATAGCCTGCATCGTCGGGTTAATTTCGACATCCTGGAACAGCCGGCGCACCAGCTGGTCGGCCTGATCGAACCCGGCGTCGAGGTAAACGGCGCCTATCACCGCCTCCAGCGCATCGGCCAGAATGGACGGGCGCTTCTGGCCACCCGACTTAGCCTCACCCTCGCCCAGGCGAAGGAGCTGCGGCAGGCCAAGCTGGACGGCCAGCTTGTGCAAGGTGTCCTGCTTGACCAGGTTGGCGCGTACCCGCGACAGATCGCCTTCGGGCAGTTCGCTCAGGCGCTCGTAAAGCAACCCGGCCACTGCGAGGTTCAAAACGGAATCACCGAGAAATTCGACGCGCTCGTTGTGATCGGCCGAAAAGCTGCGGTGGGTCAAGGCCTGCTGAAGCAGGCGGGGGTTTGAAAACGCATGCTCCAGGCGCGCTTGCAGCGCCTGCAGGTCAGGGCTCAGTGGAGGACTTGCACGCACTTATTTGGATCGGCCCGTGTACTTGAGCAACAGGTAAGCCGGCCCGCCAATGTGAATTTCCTTGTTGTAGGCAAAACTGACAATGACCTTGTCACCGTCTTTGCTGATGACGAGATCTTTGCCGGCGATCGACTTCATGTCATCAATGGCGCCCGCTTTGTCGAAAATCTGCCGCACTTCAGGCACGGTATTGCCTTCTGATGCCTTTTGGGCAGCCTTGGAGATCGCCTGGAACTCGACCAAGGTGGGAAACACCTGGGCCGCAATCACGCCGGTGAAAGCGAGTACCCCGCCTATAAACAGAATGCCGATGAAAGAAATACCGCGTTGCCGATTTTTCATGTGTTTCCCCAGCTTTTGATAGTTAATTGCGCCCAATGGCCCGCTCGTGCCGACATGGCCAGCCCGGGTTCCCGTCAGTCAACCTTGCCAATGCGCTTGAGATTACCAAAATTCATCCAGACAAAAAAGGCTTTGCCAACGATATTGGCCTCAGGCACAAAACCCCAATAACGGGAATCCAGCGAGTTGTCGCGGTTGTCGCCCATCATGAAATAGTGGCCCTCGGGCACCTTGCACACCACGCCCTCGCTACTGTAACGGCAATTTTGCCGGTAGGAAAAGTCAGCCGCTCCGGCAATAAAGGCCGGCCGGTCCTCGTCATTGAGTATCCGGTAGGTCTTGTTGCCACTGGTTTCCTGAAACTGTTTTGCATAACGCAGGGCATCTTCGTCAAAAAAATCAGGCAATGCCACCTTGGGCACAGGCTTGCCATTGACGCTGAGTTTTTTGTTCAGGTAGGCTACTTCATCGCCCGGCACCCCCACCACCCGCTTGATGTAGTCCAGGCTAGGCTGGGGCGGGTAGCGAAACACCATCACGTCGCCGCGCTGCGGGCTGTTGTTGTCAACAATCTTGAGGTTGATAACCGGCAGGCGCACGCCGTAATGGAATTTGTTGACCAGAATCAGGTCACCCACCAGCATGGTCGGAATCATGGAACCCGAGGGTATTTTGAACGGTTCAAACAGGAAAGACCGCAGCAGAAACACCACCACAATGACCGGGAAGAGCCCGGCGGTCCAGTCCAGCCACCAGGGCTGCATGAGGAGCCGGGACCTGGCCTCCTCGATGTTGCCGTCCACCTGGCTGATGCCCCTGGAGGCCAGTTCGCTGCGGCGTCGGGCCGCCTCCTGCTCGATGATTTCCGCCGCCTTGCGGCGTTGGGGCCAGAAGTAAAACTTCTCGGCCAGCCAGTAAAGGCCTGTGACCACAGTCGCCAGGAAAAGCAGCAGGGAAAAGTTGCCTTCCACCATGCCCAGATACCAGGCGCCGCCGTAACCGACGAACAGCATCAGCACCAGCCCGGTGAGCGTACTCATGAACCCCAGCATTATTCTTCTACCTGCAGGATGGCCAGGAAAGCCTCTTGGGGCACTTCCACCGAACCGATTTGTTTCATGCGTTTTTTACCCGCTTTTTGTTTGTCGAGGAGCTTGCGCTTGCGGGAAATATCGCCGCCGTAACACTTGGCAATCACGTTCTTGCGCAACGCCTTGATTGTCTCACGCGCGATGATATTGGCCCCAATAGCGGCCTGGATCGCGACGTCGAACTGCTGGCGGGAAATGATCTCGCGCATTTTGGCCACCACCGCCCTGCCGCGGTAGGCCGACTGGCTGCGGTGAACAATGATGGACAGGGCATCGACCTTTTCTCCGTTGAGCAGGATGTCCACCTTGACCACGTCGGATGCCCGGAACTCCTTGAACTCGTAATCCATGGAGGCATAACCGCGCGAGACGGACTTGAGCTTGTCGAAGAAGTCCAGCACGATCTCGCCCAGCGGCATTTCATAGGTCAGCATGACCTGTTTGCCGTGGTAGGCCATGTTGAGCTGCACGCCGCGCTTGAGATTGGCCAGCGTCATGACGGCGCCCACGTAATCCTGCGGCATATAAAGATGCACGGTGACAATGGGCTCGCGGATCTCGTTGACTTTGCCGGCGTCGGGAATTTTCGACGGGTTTTCAACCTTGATGACCGTACCGTCGGCCTGAAGCACTTCATAGACCACGCTGGGCGCAGTGGTGATCAGGTCCTGGTCGAACTCGCGCTCCAGCCGCTGCTGAACGATTTCCATGTGCAGCAGGCCCAGAAAACCACAGCGAAAGCCAAAGCCCAGCGCCTGGCTGACCTCTGGCTCGTAATGCAGCGAGGCGTCGTTGAGTTTGAGCTTTTCCAGGGCATCGCGCAACGAATCGTATTCGCTGGCTTCCGTCGGGTACAGGCCGGCAAATACCTGGGGCTGGATTTCCTTGAAACCCGGCAAGGCCTCGGTGGCGGTTGCCGCTGCGCCCCCAGTACCCGACCGGATCAACGTCACGGTGTCGCCCACCCGCGCCGCCTGCAGCTCCTTGATACCGGCAATGATGAAACCGACCTCGCCAGCCTCCAGAGACAGGCGTGGCTCAGTGTGCGGCGTGAAGACACCCAACTGCTCGGCGTTGTAGGTCGCCTCGCTGGCCATCAGCTTGATGCGCTCGCCTTTGATCAACCGCCCGTCCACCACGCGCACCAGCATGACCACACCCACATAGGCGTCGTACCAGCTGTCCACGATCATCGCGCGCAAGGGTCCATCCGGATTGCCCTGGGGTGGCGGCATCCTGGCGATCACAGCCTCCAGGATTTCGTCGATGCCCATGCCGGTTTTGGCACTGCAGGGGATCGCGTCTGTCGCATCGATGCCGATCACGTCTTCAATTTCCTGCTTGGCGTTCTCCGGATCGGCTTGCGGCAAATCCATCTTGTTGAGCACCGGCACCACCGTCACACCGAGGTCGAGCGCGGTGTAGCAGTTGGCGACGGTCTGTGCCTCCACGCCTTGGCTTGCATCAACAACGAGCAGCGCACCTTCACAGGCTGACAGCGAACGGCTCACTTCATAGGAGAAGTCCACATGACCAGGCGTATCGATCAGGTTGAGGTTGTAAATCTGGCCGTCAAGTGCCTTGTATTTGAGCGCAGCGGTCTGCGCCTTGATGGTTATCCCACGCTCCTTCTCCAAATCCATGGAGTCCAGAACCTGCGCACTCATCTCGCGATCCTGCAGCCCGCCACAACGCTGGATGATGCGATCAGCCAGCGTGGATTTGCCGTGATCGATGTGCGCAATGATCGAAAAATTTCTGATGTGATTCATCAAAGGGGACGCCTAAGTGCTTGAAAGTATTGCGAAGACATCGCAGTCAATTCGCGAAAGCCATAAAAAAGGGCGCGTCACTTGTGACGCGCCCTGAACCAACAATCTATGGCAACTGCGATAGTTGGAAGCTTCATTGTAGGCAAAAAGCCGACCACGCATAGCCTCGAAATTGCCAAATTTTTCCCGTTGCAAGGCAGCAACATGAATTTTATCCACAACTTATTCACAATTTTAACTAAGGACCTATGGACAACTTGTGGGTGATCTGTGGATCAGCAATGAATCGTGCCAATTCAGGCAACAGGGCAAATTTTTAAACGCTTGATATATCCGAATGCTCCGGAATGCTTCCTCCATTCTACCTAAACTCGTCCTTAGACAGAGTTAAATGTTAGCGATCACAAACATATTTGAACCGTGGCATTGAAAAATATTTTTTGTAAGCACCCAAGCGGCAGCAGTTGGAGAAAATCCCCAAAATCCCCCGGTATGAGAGTTTCAGGGGGCAACGGACGCAAGAGAGCCACGCCCACGCAGCCGTCAGCGCGCCGGGCGGATCAGCGCATATTGCGCAATGTCGCTGCGCCGGAACAACACATTGACTACCTTGCTCTTGTCGATGCGGGCCAGGACCGCTTCAAAATCCTTGACGTTGGCGACCTCCGTATTGGCAATGGCAAGAATAATGTCTCCTTCGCGCAATCCGGCTCGGGCGGCAGAGCCTTCGCTCGCATCCACCTTGACGCCGCCTTTGATCTTGAGCTCTTTCTTTAGCGCTTCGGGCAACTCGCTGACCATCAGGCCTATCGCCTGCGCGGGACCGGCAACCGGCGGCTTGCTTTCGGGTGCCCGGGTCCTGCGCACCGTCTTTTCTTCCTCGACCTCGGCAATCGTCACGTTAAGGTCACGGGCAGTACCGCGCCGGAACACCGTGATGGCCGTTTTGGTACCGGGCTTCACGTTGCCCACCATCCGTGGCAGGTCGGTCGCCCTGTCGATCGCCTTGCCTTCAAATTTGGTGATGATGTCGCCCGCTTCGATACCACCTTTTTCCGCGGGGGATCCGGCCTCGACACCGCGAACCAGCGCACCTTGCGGCTTGCCCAGTCCAATGGATTCCGCCACGTCCTTGCTAACCTGGTCGATCTGCACACCGATTTTTCCACGTGTGACGCGGCCAGTGCTGCGCAGCTGGTCTGCCACGCGTGTGGCTTCGTCGATTGGGATGGCAAACGAGATGCCCTGGAAGCCGCCGGAGCGCGAGTAGATCTGGCTGTTGATACCCACGACCTCGCCGCGCATATTGAGGAGGGGGCCACCTGAATTTCCGGGGTTGATGGCCACGTCAGTCTGGATGAAAGGCAGGTAGTCGCCCGTATCTCGCTGCTTGGCACTCACGATGCCGGCCGTCACGGTATTTTCCAGGCCAAAAGGCGAGCCAATCGCCATCACCCATTCACCCACCTTCAGGCGCGTGATGTCACCGATTTTCACAGCCGGCAATCCTGTGGCTTCAATCTTGACCACCGCCACATCGGTGCGCTTGTCGGTGCCGATGATCTTGGCCTTGAACTCGCGCTTGTCCGTCAGCGTCACCAATACCTCGTCGGCCCCCTCGACGACGTGGGCGTTGGTCATGACCAGTCCATCGGCCGTCAGGATAAAGCCCGACCCTACGCCGCGCGGCTGATCTTCGTCCGGCTGGCCACCGTCAGGTCGCGGCGCCCGCGGCATGTTGGGCGGAACCGGAATGCCGAAACGCCGGAAAAACTCCAGCATCTGCTCGTCGGCACTGCCCGCTGCACCTGCCTTGACTTTTTCCAGCGTCCGGATGTTGACAACGGAGGGCCCCACCGCTTCCACCAGTTCGGTAAAGTCCGGCAGTCCTCGCACCTGGGCAACAGCCGGCTCGACGGGCATCAGGGTCAGCGTGGCGCCCAGCGCCAGCATGCCCGCTGCGAGGTAAGAACGACTTTGTTTCCAATTCAATGTACGCATCATCAGCCTTTGAAAAAATTACGTGAAAAGAGGAACGGGAAATGCACGGAAAATCTGGCATCGGTGGCCTGCAGATGGCTGAAGCCGGACACCCGGCTGGCCCACCTGCAAATGCGAAATACTGCCGAGATGGGGCACTATTTCCTGCGTTCAAGGCCATCGGCAAACAAGCCCAAGGTGGTCATGGGCACCTCGCCCATCACCGTCAGCCAGTAAGCATCGACCCGCCGGGTCAGCGATTGCGTGGCACCCAGGGACATCCTGGACTCCTTGAGGTGGCGCTGTGCATCAAAAGACTCGACAAAAATCGACACCGACGCCAATCCGTCTGAAAAAACCCATTGCATGGGATCGCTTCTGGCCCGGCCAGCCAACGGACGTTTGTGGCACCCCATGGACTGAAAGCCGGGCACCGGTGTTTTCAGCACCCACCCTTCTGCGCTGGCCGTGGTTTTGACAGGGCCGGATTTTTCCACCCTGTAGCCATCGACCTTGGTCATCATTTGCGCCAGCTTGTCGAGTTTGACCGGGGCATCCAGCTGCAGCTCCGAAAAAGCTGCTTGTTCGAGCACCTTGCCGTCTGCATCCAGAGTCTGGAGCTTGATGACCATGCCCTTCTTCTGCTCCGCCCACACACGGTAGCCAAAGCGCATCGTGTCCCGGGGAATCAGGGCGACGATATCGGACTCCAGACCCGCCACACGCTCGCTGCCCTCCTGCCGGACCGTATAAAAGTCGGCGATATGGCTGTCGGTGGATTTAAGCAGCTGAGGGAAAAGGCCCAGCGACTCCTGCTTCTCCGTGCGCACCACCTTCTGGTCCGGCAGGAAGGTTACGACTTTGTCGTTGTGCCGGAATACGGTACGCGGTGCGCCGGTCAGTGTTTCAACTTTCTCAAGTTGCTGCGTTCCATCACAAACGTGCCAGATCCTTGCGCTGGACATCACACCGCCGGAAGACACCACAAAGGTACCCACATAGGCGCGGTTCCTGGAAGCCTCGTGCATGCGCATCAGCCAGTCGTTGATGTTCCTGGGCTCCGCAGATACTCCAGGCGTCGCGGTTGCAGGCGACTGGGCCGCCGCGCCACCGGCGGCAGCCAGCGCAAAACCCATCAAAGCGAAAAGGCGGAAAAGCTTGAGCCTCATGAAAGGAACCGGCATGTCATTGCGGGCCGCGCCACATCAACGACGCTCGCCCTGGGGCAATTCAAACGTGGCATTACGCAGGAAACCCGAGGGCACCTGCAAGGCCGATGCCCCCCCGAACTGCTTGTGGTCAGCCAGCAGCTCTTGCAGCCGCGCATCGCGCACCACCGTGCCCTGCCCCGACACCACCAGCACCTGCTGGGTAGCTGGCTCAGAGCGCGCGAGTTGCGGCGCGGCCGATGTCGAAAGAAGACCAGTTCCGGCATTCCAGGCAATGGCCGCCACGGCCGTGACAGATGCGAACCCCGCCACAAGCTTCCAGGGAAAGAGGGCATCGTTGGCCGCTTCATCTCCCCCCCGAACAGCCAACACACGGCCCGCCGGCATCGGCTCGCCCAACGCAACGGGCGCCGCGGCAAACGCCGGCTCCTGACTCAGGCGTTCACGCAGCCGCGCGACAAAAGCGGTATCTGCCGCACGCGCGGTCAATTCCGGTGAACGCAACACGTCTCCGACAAAATGGTAGACATTCCAGCTGTCCAGCGCCTGCGCATCAAGCTCGCACATCGCTACCGCACAGGCAAAATCGTCGCCCGCCAACTGGCCATCAGCCAGGGCAGATATCAATTCACGAGGTTGCGTTGTCGTCGATGTCATGGTGTCCAGGGCAGCTTGTACTGCCGGTTTCAGTCAATTGCTCGGGCTTGCAGCGGCTGGGTGGTACTTTTCAAACGTTGTTCCTGTGTTCACTCTTGCAATGCGCCGGCCGCTACCAGCGCTTACCGGACTGGTTTTCCAGCAAGGGCTTGATTCGCGCTGAAATCGCTTCCCGCGCGCGGAAAATACGGGAACGCACAGTGCCAATCGGGCAGTTCATCGCTTCAGAAATCTCTTCATAGCTCAAACCTTCAATTTCCCGCAAAGTGATCGCCTGCCGCAACTCTTCAGGCAAAGCCTCCATGGCCGCGTTGACCATTTGCGCAATTTCCTTACCTGCCAACACAGCTTCGGGCGTCTCGGAACTCGTTAGTTCGTTTTCCAGCGGGGAAGTTTCATCGCTTTCATCGCTTTGGCCGGATTTAAAGGAATTCTCGGAGACCGTCGGATCCCGTTTGAGTTCCATCAAGGCCTTCTTGGCGGTGTTCACGGCAATCCGGTACAGCCAGGTGTAGAACTGGGCCTCGCCGCGGAACTGGGCGAGCGCACGGTAAGCGCGGATAAAGGTTTCCTGGGCGATGTCCTCGACGAGGTCCACATCACGTACCATGCGGCCGATCAGGCGCTGGATGCGGCGCTGGTACTTGATAACCAGCAACTCAAAAGCTTTCTGGTCACCCGCAACGGCGCGTTCGACCAGCATCGCATCGCTGTCACTGGCCCTGGCGGGCTCCTGCAAACCTTCGTCCACCGTGCTCATGGCGCGGCTCGCCGAGGTGGCTCTGCTGAAAAATCCGCTGCAACAACGACGCCGGCCAGAATATCCGCCGGCATCGTTGCTCCGTCGGACGCGGACGGGCGGCGCCGCGAGTGGACAGCACAGCGCAAATCCAGCCAGCGCTCAGGCATGGCAGACCGGCTGGCCCAGAGCCACAAGGTGGCATGGTCATGGTTCTCCAGCCGAAGCAGCAGGGAGCGCTGGAGGTCCAGCGCAACCGTGAGGTGGCGCGCCGGCATGCCCGACCGGTAGCCCTGGCTTTCCCAGCACCAGTCCTGACCGTCCCAGCGCAAATGGCCAACTGGCGAGTTCTTCCAGCCCCGCCCAGCGGCAAGACCAAAAGCCAACACCCCTGCCAGCATGACCCACAAGCGCCAGTCAACGCTCTGTGCAATCCGCCACCATAAGACCAGCGCAGTCGCCCCGGCCACCCAGAGGGCCAACAAAGCGAGGCCCTGAAAATGCGAACGCCCCATCGGGTAAGTAACCGGCGGGGCGCTATGCATGGTCAAGACAGTACGCAACTGGGATTGGAGGTGCAGCCAGGCAAATAGTGAAAAAACATCAGGCCCGCTTGAACACCAGCGTCCCGTTGGTGCCGCCAAAACCGAAGTTGTTTTTCACAGCCACGTCTATTTTGGCGTCACGCGCCGTGTTCGCGCAGAAGTCCAGGTCGCATTCAGGGTCCTGGTTGAATATATTGATGGTCGGCGGAATTTTCTGATGGTGCAGGGCCAGCACCGTAAAGACAGATTCAATCCCTCCGGCGCCCCCAAGCAAATGGCCGGTCATGGACTTGGTGGAACTGACCACCATGCGCTTGGCATGGTTGCCAAAAGCCGCCTTGATGGCATTGGTTTCATTGAGGTCACCGAGCGGCGTGGACGTGCCGTGGGCATTGAGGTACTGGATCTCGTCCGCATTCACACCCGCATTCTTCAGGGCCATAACCATGGAGCGGCGCGGGCCGTCGACGTCGGGCGCGGTCATGTGGTACGCGTCGGCACTCATTCCGAAGCCCGACACCTCCGCATAAATCTTTGCGCCGCGCGCCTTGGCGTGTTCGTACTCCTCGAGCACCACCACACCGCTGCCCTCCCCGAGCACAAAGCCATCACGGTCCTTGTCCCAGGGACGCGAGGCCGTCTTCGGGTCTTCGTTGCGGGTCGACAATGCACGGGCTGCCGCAAAGCCGCCCACGCCCAGGGGCGACACCGTCGCCTCGGCACCCCCTGCAACCATGACATCACAGTCGCCATATTCGATCATGCGCGCCGACAGTCCGATCGCATGCAGGCCGGTGGTGCATGCCGTCACCACGGCTACGTTGGGACCCTTGAACCCGAACTTGATCGATACATGGCCCGAGATCATGTTGATGATCGAGGCCGGCACAAAGAACGGCGAAATGCGGCGCGGGCCACGATTGGTCAGCTCGGTGTGCGTCTGCTCGATCATCGGCAAACCGCCGATGCCCGAGCCAATATTGCAGCCAATACGCGTCGCCAGTTCATCACCGAGCGCGTCGCCCGTCGGCAGTCCGCTGTCGGCAATTGCCTGGCAGGCGGCAGCTAAACCCAGGTGGATGAATCGGTCCATGTGCCGCGCTTCTTTTTCGGGGATGTAATCCACGATATTGAAACCCTTGACCTCACCCGCGAACTTGCAGGCCAGGCCGCTCGCATCAAATTGCTTGATCAGGTCAATGCCGGGCGTTCCGGCCAGCAGGTTGGCCCAGGAGTCGGCGACGGTGTTACCCACCGGGCTGACACACCCCAGACCTGTCACAACAACGCGACGACGGCTCATGCGCAAATCCTGAAGAAAGTCCCGAAAGACCGGGAAAGGTCTTTCGAGCGGGCTGAAAAAAGACCGGAGTCTTTAGGCTTTTTGATGGGTGTTCGCGTAGTCAATCGCGTTCTGGACCGTGGTGATCTTTTCCGCATCTTCGTCGGGGATCTCGATGCCAAACTCGTCTTCCAGAGCCATGACCAGTTCTACGGTGTCAAGCGAGTCAGCGCCCAGATCGGCCACAAAGGCTTTTTCGTTGGTGACCTGGCCTTCTTCCACGCCAAGTTGCTCGGCAATGATTTTCTTAACACGTGCTTCGATATCGCTCATAGTTCCCTCTGAGGGTTGTGAATTAATCCGTGATTTTAGCGTTGTTGGGGTTGATTCCCTAACCCGCCAGCCGGACGGATAAAACCCGGCTTGTGGTCCGGTGCCTGCAGGCTGCATGCGTCACCATTATTCATGATGCTGGTGACGCGAGGCATGCCGGCAGCCGCCGGATGGTTTACATATACATCCCGCCGTTGACGTGAAGTTCCTGCCCCGTGATGTAGCCCGCCTGCGGGCTCGCCAAAAAGGCTACCGCATGTGCAATATCCTGCGGTTTGCCCAGATGGCCCAGCGGAATCTGGCCGAGCAAGGCTTTCTGCTGTTCTTCGGGCAGACCGGCGGTCATGTCGGTTTCGATAAACCCCGGAGCCACACAGTTGACCGTGATGTTGCGGCTGCCGAGTTCGCGCGCCAGCGCACGCGTCATCCCGGCCACGCCGGCCTTGGCCGCCGCATAGTTGGCCTGACCTGCATTGCCTGACGCACCGACCACGGAAGTGATGCTGATGATGCGGCCATAACGCTGTTTCATCATGGTGCGCATCACGGCGCGGCTCATGCGGAACACCGCTTTCAGGTTGGTGTCCAGCACCGCGTCCCAGTCTTCGTCCTTGAGGCGCATGGCCAGCATGTCGCGCGTGATGCCGGCATTGTTGACCAACACCTGCAGGCCGCCATGCTCCTTGACGATGCTGTCAATCAGCGCTTCCGCCGCGGCCGCATCGTTCACATTGAGATTTTTTCCGGCGCAACCAGGAAAGGCCGCAAGTGCCTGGCTGATTTTTGCGGCGCCGTCGTCGGTGGTGGCAGTGCCGACCACTTTCAGGCCGCGTTGCGCCAGTTCGAGTGCGATAGCAGCGCCGATGCCGCGCGAGGCGCCGGTAACCAGCGCAAGCTGTCCTTCAAATTTGATATCACTCATTCGAGCATCTCCCTGGTTTGCGCCAGACTGGTGGGATCGAACATCGCCACCCCTGTCAGCTCAGCATCGATACGCTTGACCATGCCGGCCAGCACCTTGCCCGGACCACATTCGACGATGGTGGCGATACCGCGCGCCTTGATGGCCTGCACGCACTCGACCCATCGCACCGGGCCGAAGGCCTGCTCGTGCAAGGCCGCACGAATGCGGTCGGGATCGGTTTCGACCGCAACTTCAATGTTGTTGATCACGGGAATCTGCGGTACCGCAAAAGCGGTTGCTGCGAGTTTCTCCTTCAATTTGTCGGCGGCGGGCTTCATGAGGCTGGAGTGAAACGGCGCCGACACGGGCAACGGCAAGGCGCGCTTGGCGCCCTTGGCCTTGAGCACTTCACAGGCTTTTTCCACGGCGGCCTTGCTGCCAGCGATCACTGTCTGCATCGGGTCGTTGAAATTGACGGCTTCGACCACTTCAGCGGTGCCCAGGCCAAAGCTGCGTACGGCCTCGGCACAGCCTTCAATGACACCGGAGGCGTCCATCCCCAGAATCGCCGCCATGGCGCCCATGCCCACGGGAACCGCGTCCTGCATGGCCTGGGCACGAAAACGCACGAGCGGCGCGGCCTGCGTCAGGCTCAGCACACCGGACGCGACCAGCGCGGAATATTCACCCAGAGAGTGCCCGGCGACCACCGCCGGCGCAACACCGGTCTCGGCCATCCAGGCGCGGTAAGTCGCCACGCCGGCCACCAGCATCACTGGCTGCGTGTTGGTGGTCAGACCCAGCGCCTCTTTCGGGCCCTGGTTGATCAGTTGGGCCAAATCCTCACCGAGTGCGTCAGAGGCTTCGCGCATGGCCTCTAGCACAGCCGGGTGGTCACCCCAGGCGTCGAGCATGCCCACTGCCTGCGACCCCTGTCCGGGAAAAACAAAAGCAAAAGGTTTCATAAAATTATCGATGAAAACAGCCTCTGGCCCTTATGGGACGGACGCAAGTTGCTATAGATTCAGGAGTACCGCGCCCCAGGTGAAGCCGCCGCCCACACCTTCGAGCATCAGCGTCTCCCCTTTTTTGATCTTGCCGCTACGCACCGCCACGTCGAGCGCAAGCGGGATGGACGCGGCGGAGGTATTGCCATGCTGGTCCACCGTGACGATCAGCTTGTCCATCGACATCTTCAGCTTCTTCGCGGTGCCCTGCATGATGCGAATGTTGGCCTGGTGGGGAATCAGCCAGTCAATGTCGCTCTCCTGCAAACCGGCCTTGGCCAGGGTCGCGCGCGCCGCATCTTCGAGAACACCTACCGCGAGCTTGAAAACGGCCTGCCCGTCCATCTTGAGCAGCGGGTCGCCGAGCACCTTGCCACCGGACACGGTGCCCGGCACACACAGAATACCGACGTGTTTGCCATCCGCATGCAGGTCGCTGGCCAGAATGCCGGGGGTCTCTGACGCCTCCAGCACCACGGCACCGGCGCCGTCGCCAAACAGCACGCAGGTGGTGCGGTCTGAAAAATCGAGAATGCGCGAAAACACTTCGGCGCCTATGACCAGCGCCTTGCTGGCCGAACCGGTCTTGATCATGGCGTCGGCGATGGTCAATGCATAGACAAAGCCGCTGCAAACCGCCTGTACGTCAAACGCCGGGCAGCCGGCGATGCCAAGTTTGTTCTGCAAGATGCAGGCTGCCGAAGGAAACACCATGTCGGGTGTTGACGTGGCCACAATGATCAAGTCGATATCAGCGGGCTGGAGTCCGGCGGCCTGCAGGGCGTTTTTGGCGGCTTCGACCCCCAGGTCGCTGCTGCAGACACCAGGCTCGGCAAAGTGGCGAGCCCGGATACCGGTGCGCTCGACAATCCAGTCGTCAGACGTTTCAACACCTTGCGTCGCCAGCTCGGCAGCCAGTTCGGCATTGCTCAGGCGGCGCGGCGGCAGGTAGCTGCCCGTACCGGTGATACGTGAATAGGGACTCATGAAATAACTCAGTGTGCGGCAGTAGGAGCGGCAAGTTCGACGGGCGCCAAAGCGGCGGGCACTTCTGCCGTTGCCGCCTCTGCGGTTGCCAGCAGCGGCGCCGCGTGGGCGATGCGCTCTCTCACCTTGTCCAGCAAATTGTTGCGAGCTGCATCATAAGCCCGATTCAAGGCCTGCTCGAAAGCGAAGGCATCAGCGGATCCGTGGCTCTTGAATACCAGGCCGCGAAGCCCCAGCAAGGCCGCACCGTTGTAACGCCGGTAATCCATGCGATTTTTAAGCGCACTTAGAACCGGATAGGCCATGATGGCAGCGGTTTTGGTGAAGATGTTGCGCGAAAATTCTGCCTTGAGGAATCCGACAATCATCGTCGCCAAACCTTCACTGGTTTTTAGCGCCACATTCCCCACAAAGCCGTCACAAACCACGATATCTGTTGTTCCCTTGAAGATATCGTTTCCCTCGACATTTCCGAAAAAATTCAGATCTCCAGAATTACCGGCAGATCGCAGCAATTCGCCTGCTTTTTTGATGATATCGTTGCCTTTGATGACCTCTTCACCAATATTGAGCAAGCCCACCGAAGGGGTATCGTTGTGTTTGAGCACCGAAACCAGCGCCGAACCCATGACCGCAAACTGCAGCAGGTGTTCGGGCGTGCAGTCCACATTAGCGCCCAGGTCCAGCACAGTGGTGGCCTCGCCCTTGGCGTTGGGCATCAGCGCAGCAATCGCCGGCCTATCAATCCCTTCCAGGGTCTTGAGCAGGTAACGGGCGATTGCCATCAACGCACCGGTATTACCGGCAGAAACGGCCGCCAGGGCTGCGCCCTCTTTCACCTGCGTGATGGCCACGCGCATGGACGAATCTTTTTTGCGGCGCAGAGCGACCTCAATCGGGTCATCCATGGCCACCACTTCAGAGGCGGCGACCACCTGGCAACGCGGATGGGCCTGGAGCCGGGAGAACTGCGTCTGCCCGGACAGGGCTGCCGGCTGACCCACCAGCAAAATTGCGGCCTCGGGGTGAGCCTGCAGAAAGGCCAGACTGGCCGGTACGGTGACAGACGGGCCGAAATCCCCGCCCATGGCGTCGACAGCTATCCTGATCATGGCAGGACCGGCGCAGTCAGAAAATGGGAATTCAACAAAACAAAGGCCCGCAGGATGAGTGCGGGCCAGTCGTTAAAGCGCGGGATTACGCTTCGGATTTTGTTTTCAGCACCTTGCGGCCACGGTAAAAACCAGTGGGGCTGATGTGATGGCGCAAATGCGTCTCACCGGTGGTGGATTCGACAGCAATGCCCGGAACGGTCAAAGCGTTATGTGCACGGTGCATGCCGCGCTTGGAAGGTGATTTTTTGTTCTGCTGGACGGCCATGATCCGCTCCTGAGGGGGTATAGGGTTGGTAATTACGCTGCAAGCCCCACGGGGGATGCGACGCCAAGCCTTTGATTATAGCCTGATACGGCCAATTTTTCCAGTTGCCCTCTGCCAAGGCAGTTTTGAGTCAGCACCAGAACCGCTTGAAAGCATCCCAGACAAAGGTTTTGCGGGACCAGACGAGGCCAAAAGGCCTACTTGCCCTTTTTCAGCTGGGCCAAGGCAGCAAAGGGGTGGGGTTTGGCGTCTTCTTGTCCATCCAGTTCACTCTCGCCCGCGCTGAACACCGGCGTCACAGGGCAGGTTTCGTGCATGGGAACCAGGGGCAAAGCCATCAGCAGCTCGTCCTCCAGCACGGCCAGCAAGTCGAATTGCGGCACCATGACCAGCAGGTCTTCTTCAGACTGGTCATCCTCAGCCAGAGCAATGTCTTCATCTGCCACAAAGCGGTACCACTGATCCACCTGGAGCGCTTCGGGAACCGCGCCCATGCAGCGCTGGCAGGTCAGCGGCAGTGTTGCCTGGGCTTGCAGATGCAGCCAAACCTCGTCTTCAGCGCCAGCATGAGGGCGCAATTCGGCCCTGGCTTGCCAGCTGACAGCCAGATCGGGCTCCGGCGCATGCAACTCCTGCGCAAGGCGCTCCAAAGTTGATAGCGGGGTAAGTTCGATGAGGGGCTTGCCCTCCTGGGCAAACGCCTGCATGTTGAGGCGCTGGGCATGAAGATGTCTGGACATGCAGGCAGTGTAAGAGAATCGCAGCATGAACCCTGCACCTCTCCCCGATGCCCGCACCGGTATCGCCCCCATCGCGAAACGCCCGCTGATACTGGGCTCGACTTCGCCCTACCGGCGTGAATTGCTGCAACGCCTGCAGACGCCGTTTGAGGTCGTTTCGCCTGACGTGGATGAAAGCCCCCTGTCGGGTGAAGCCCCCGCGACACTGGCCCGGCGACTGGCCTTGGCCAAAGCCAGGGCAGTGGCCGCCAACTTCCCGGAGGCTGTGGTGATCGGCTCCGACCAGGTGGCGGACCTGCAGGGTCAGCCGCTCGGCAAGCCTGGCAACCATGCCAATGCCGTGATCCAGTTGCGCCGCATGAGCGGCCAAAGTGTTGTGTTCCAGACTGCCGTTGCTGTGGTGTGCCTGCAAACCGGGTTTGAGCAAACCGACCTGGCGGCAGTGAAGGTGCAGTTCCGCACGCTCAGCGACGAGGACATTGAAAACTACCTTCAGGCCGAACAGCCTTACGACTGTGCCGGCAGCGCCAAAAGCGAGGGCTTGGGCATCGCCTTGCTCGAAGCCATTGAAAACGACGATCCCACCGCGCTGGTCGGCTTGCCCCTGATCCGCACCTGTCGCATGCTCCGGGCAGCAGGCATTGCGCTGCTGCCGGCCCGCCAGGAGCCCGCATGACAGCCGCGCCCAAAGGACGGCTTTACCTGGTTCCTGCGCCGCTGGACTTCGGTTGCGACACGCAAGCTCCTTTGCAAGACGTCATGCCGCTGGGCACGCTGCAGATCGCCGCGACGCTTTCCTGCTGGATTTGCGAGAACGCCAAGAGCACGCGCGCCTACCTCAAGCGGGTAGGCGAGGTGCAGCCGCTGCAGCAGCCCATCCAGGCACAGCAGATCCAGGAGTTGCCGCGTGAAGTGCACAAAAAGGGCGACCACGGCGGCAATTTCGACGCACGGCCCTTGCTGGCGCCGGCCCTGGCAGGGCAGGACATGGGGCTGGTCAGCGAAGCCGGTATGCCAGCCATTGCCGACCCTGGCTCGTCAGTGGTGCGTGCCGCGCACGACCTGGGCTTGCAGGTCGTGCCGCTGGCCGGGCCCATGTCGCTGGTGCTGGCACTGGCGGCCAGCGGCCTGAATGGCCAGAACTTTGCGTTTGTCGGCTACTTGCCGCAGGACGGGGGCGAGCGCAGCCAGCGCATACGCGAGCTGGAATCGCTGGCCCTGAAGACTGGCCAGACCCAGATTTTTATTGAAACCCCTTACCGCAATGCCGCGCTGCTGCAGGCGCTGCTGCAGACGCTGCAGCCGGGTACGCGGTTGGCCTTGAGCTGCGGCCTGAGCCTGCCTGGCGCATGGTCGCGCAGCGCTTCAGCGAGCACCTGGAAACGCGACAAACCTACCGCGCCGCTAGCCTTGCCAACAGTGTTTTGTATTGGGCGCTGAAAGCGTGGGGAGGTGAAGGCCAGCTTCAGCAACCACTCTCGGGGCAGGTAGCGAAGCAAGCGAACTTGGGGCTTTCACTTCAAGCAGGGGCCCCCTCGGGGGCAGGGAGTTACGCGAAGCGAACGACCGTGGGGGCCATTCAACGAATCGAGGGAATCGCTTTCAGCGTCTGGATGGCGCCCGCGCCTATGGCAGCACCAAATTTCTTGGCCAGGCGTTCAGCCACGTTTTCGCGGCGCGTGTAGTCGATGATCTCTTCGGTCTTGACGATTTCGCGCGCGACATAATCGAGCGAACCCAACTGGTCAGCCAGCCCCAGCTCGATGGCCTGCTGGCCGGTCCAGAAAAGGCCGCTGAACATCTCTGGCGTTTCCTTGAGCCGCTTGCCGCGTCCATTCTTCACCACGGCGATGAACTGCTGATGGATCTGGTTCAGCATGGTCTGCGCATAGGCACGCTGCTGCTCGGTCTGCGGGCTGAACGGGTCCAGGAAACCCTTGTTTTCACCCGCTGTCATCAGGCGGCGGTCCACGCCCAGCTTCTCCATCAGGCCGGTGAACCCAAAGCCGTCCATCAGCACGCCGATGCTGCCGACAATGCTGGCTTTGTTCACAAAGATCTTGTCGGCTGAAGCGGCGATGTAATACGCCGCCGAGGCGCAGGTTTCCCCCACCACCGCATACACCGGCTTGTTGTGCTTGGCCTTGAGGCGAACAATTTCATCATTCATCATGCCGGCCTGCACCGGGCTGCCACCGGGGGAGTTGATCAGCAGCACCACGGCTTTGGCGCCCTCGTCCTCAAAGGCGGCGCGCAGGGCTGCGTTGACAAATTCGGCGCTGGCGTCGGCACCGTCTGCAATTTCGCCCTTGATCTCGACCACCGCCGTATGTGGCACGCTGACGTTATTGGACGATGCGCCGCGAGACAGTGCAAACCAGACCAGAAAGATGAAAAAAGCCAGCCAGGACAGACGCACAAAGGTCTTCCAGCGGCGCGTGGCTTTTTGCTCATTGAGGGCCGCAAAAGCCAATTTTTCAAGCGTCACGCGCTCCCAGCCGGGGCTGGAAACATCAACGCCAGCGCTGCGACCCGCTATGGTTTCAGGAGCTGCTTGCGCCCGTCCCTCAAGGGCTGAAGCCCGATTTGGATCGAAGTCGGAAACGTCGGAAGGGTCGGTGCGGTTTGAATCATTCATAAGGGTAGTTTAGAACTCCACGGTTTTTAATTTGTAGGACGTGTGCCAGAAAACAAGGCCGTCCGCTTCAGAAACATCAATTGTGACCAGCCCGCCCTGACAGGGGCCGCCGCTGCATTCTCCGGTGTCCGGCCGGTAGGCGGCGCCGTGGCTGGCGCAAAGCAGCCACTGGCCGCTGGCGTCGAACACGCGGTTGGGCTGCCAGTCCAGCTCCATCGCCACATGGGTGCAGCGGTTCAGATAGGCATGGGGTCGGCCCTCGAAGCGGATGGCAAAGGCGCGGCAGGTCTGGCCCGCATAGTTCACGTCGAAGGGCACAGCATCACCGCTGTCGGCAAGCTCTGCCGCAAGGCACAGAGGAATGAGGCTGGCGGCGGGATGGGGCATGGACGGTGGAAAACCAGGCACCAACTAAGCGTTATCCACCAGCCAGGCGTGCAGATCGCCAACGGTGGGCGCCACAAACCGCGGTTTGAGCGCATTAAAGCCGGTGGTTTCGTGCGCACCGTAACTGACACCCACACTGGCGCAGCCGGCGTTCAGTGCCATCTGCAGGTCGTGCGTGGTGTCGCCAATCATCAATGTGCGTTCGGGGCTGACACCAAACTCTTCCATCAATTCGTGCAGCATGCGCGGGTGCGGTTTGCCTACGGTTTCGTCCGCGGTGCGCGAGCCGTCAAAACGATTCTTGAGCTCCACAGCCTGCAAGGCTTCGTCCAGCCCGCGGCGGCTTTTGCCCGTCGCCACGGTCAGGAGATGGCCGCGTGCCTTCAGCGCGTCCAGCAGAGGCAGCACACCTTCAAACAGGACGATGTCGTTCTGGTGGCCCATATAGTGGTGACGGTAGCGCGCGCCGAGCTCGGGGTATTTTTCAGGCGGCACGTCCGGTGCGGCATGCGCCAGCGCCTGCATCAGGCCCAGGCCGATCACGTAACCGGCCGCCTCGTCCGTGGGCACGGCGCCTCCCACGTCGCGCACCGCCGCCTGGATGCAGCGCACGATGATTTTGGTGGAATCGAAGAGCGTGCCATCCCAGTCGAAGGCAATCAGGTCAAAGGTCGAAGGCTTGGGGTTTGGCATGGGCAATGAAACTCTCGAGATCAAGGGGCAGCGCGGCCAGCAAATCGATGCGTTTGCCGCTGGATGGATGGGTGAACTTTAACCGCCAGGCATGAAGAAACATGCGTTTGAGGAACGCGCCATCCGCTTCTTTTTGCAAGGCCTTGTTCAGCTCGAAATCACCGTATTTATCGTCGCCGGCAATCGGGTGGCCGGCGCTGGCCAGGTGCACACGGATCTGGTGCGTGCGGCCGGTCTTGATGGTGACTTCCAGCAGGGTGAAGTCGCGCCCTGCCAAGCCCAGCGCGGAGCCGACCTTGACCAGCGTCACCGCGCGCATGGCGTCGGGATGCTCTTTGGCCACCACGCGAACGCGGCGCTCGCCATCAGGAAGCAGGTATTTTTGTAGCGGCTGATCCAGCACTTTTTTGTTGGCCGCCCAGACGCCGCTGACCAGCGCGAGGTAAATCTTGTCGGTTTCGCGCTCGCGAAACTGCTCCTGCAGGTTTTTCAGCGCCATGCGTTTTTTGGCCACCAGCAAAACACCGCTGGTTTCGCGGTCCAGCCGGTGCACGAGCTCCAGGAATTTTGCCTCCGGCCGCGCCATGCGCAGCTGCTCGATCACACCAAACGCCACGCCGCTGCCGCCGTGCACGGCCACGCCGGCAGGCTTGTCGATCGCCAGCACGTGTTCGTCTTCAAACAGGATGGGAAATTCACGCGAAGGCGCAAAACCACCCACCGTGGAGGCAGCACCGTGCCGGGCCACTTCCATCGCCATGGCCCGCGCCTTGTCATCGGCCCGCTCCGAAGTACGCACCGGCGGCAGGCGTACCACGTCGCCGGCTTCCACCCGGGTGTCTGCATGCGCCCTGCCCTTGTTGATGCGCACCTCACCGCTGCGGATGATGCGGTAAACATGGGTTTTTGGCACGCCCTTGAGCTGGCGGATCAAAAAATTGTCCAGGCGCTGGCCGGCAAAATCGGCGTCCACGGTCACCAGTGTGGCTTGGGGCGCGGTTTTGCCGGCCGGATCTTCCGATTTTTCGGGCAGCACCGGCAGTGCGGGAGACAAGGCGGGAGCAGCGGCGCGGACAGCCACTGGCGCCGCCGGGGGTTTACCCGGACGCCGTGTTTTGGCTGAACCTGCGCCTATAATGTGTTTCACTAGCGACAAGCTGTAAGTGGTTGATTTGTCTGGGAGTTTAGTCCACACACTCATCAAGCCACTGCCAACAGCCTTGCTGGAAGGTCGATGCCACTGGCGGCAGATACCCGCAAGCGCACGGTGCCAGGCACCCCGCGGCGGAAATATGCAGTGCAGACGAGTCGACGTTATGCGAATACAACTACGGAATACGATGTGTGCAGCCCCGCAGGCTGCATACGGATCCAGGTGAAATCTGGTCTATACATGGGTAGCCTCTTGACAACACTGGCAGCACTGATTTTTTTATGCCTGCGGCGCATTTTTGCCCCGCTTTCAGGCATAAATCAGCCGTCAGCCCTTGTCCTGCGGGCGCAAGCAGCTACTGTTTTGGTAGCGAACACCTGTCAGACCCCGGCTCACCCCATCCACGCGCCTACGCCCAGACTGTTCAGCGACTGATTTTTTCAGTCGCCGTAGCTTCGTCAAAAGCTCTCCGGCAATTCCCCACGTTCGCACAGCGTCTGCTCCGGCGTCGTTTGCCCAATTTTTGGGCAGTGATGTTTGAGAACAGAAGAACGAAGGAAAACCCATGAAACGCATGCTGGTTAATGCCACCCAGTCGGAAGAACGCCGCCTGGCCATTGTCGATGGACAAAAACTCCTCGACTACGAAATTGAAATTGAAGGCCGCGAACAGCGCAAGGGCAACATCTACAAGGCCGTCGTGACACGCGTCGAGCCTTCGCTCGAAGCCTGTTTTGTCGACTACGGTGAAGACCGCCACGGCTTTTTGCCGTTCAAGGAAATCTCCAAGCAATACTTCGCCCAGGGCGTATCCGTCAGCCAGGCACGCATCCAGGACGTGATCCGCGAAGGCCAGGAAATCCTGGTCCAGGTCGAAAAAGAAGAACGTGGCAACAAGGGCGCCGCCCTGACCACCTTTGTCTCGCTGGCCGGCCGTTATGTCGTGCTGATGCCCAACAACCCGCGCGGCGGTGGCGTCAGCCGCCGTATCGAAGGCGAAGACCGGGCCGAGCTCAAGGAAAACATGGACCAGCTGGAATACCCGGCCGGCTCCAGCATCATTGCGCGCACCGCCGGCATTGGCCGCAGTGCCGCCGAACTGCAGTGGGACCTGAACTACCTGATCAAGCTGTGGACCGCGATTGACGGTGCCGGCAAAGGCGGCAAGGGCGCTTTCCTGATTTACCAGGAATCCAGCCTCGTGATTCGCGCGATCCGCGACTACTTCAACAGCGACATCGGCGACATCCTGTTCGACACCGACGACGTCTACGAGCAGGCGCGCCAGTTCATGGCCCACGTGATGCCCGAGCACGAGCACCGCGTCAAACGCTACCGCGATGACGCACCGCTGTTCTCGCGCTTCCAGATCGAACACCAGATCGAGTCGGCCTATGCACGCACCGTGCAGTTGCCTTCTGGCGGCGCCATCGTGATCGACCACACCGAAGCGCTGGTGTCGGTGGACGTCAACTCGGCCCGCGCCATCAAGGGCGGCGACATTGAAGAAACCGCCACCCGCACCAACCTCGAAGCCGCCGACGAAGTTGCGCGCCAGATGCGTTTGCGCGATCTGGGCGGCCTGATCGTCATCGACTTTATCGACATGGAAGAGTCGCGCAACCGCCGCGACGTTGAAAACCGCCTGCGCGATGCGCTGCGCCAGGACCGCGCGCGCGTGCAGTTCGGCACCATCAGCAAATTCGGCCTCATGGAAATGAGCCGCCAGCGCCTGCGTCCGGCGCTTAACGAAGGTGCTTCGATTCCCTGCCCGCGTTGCGGCGGCTCCGGCCATATCCGCGACACCGAAAGCTCGGCGCTGCAAATCCTGCGCATCATCCAGGAAGAGT
>NZ_JBDTTH010000054.1:0-30329 GCF_039930745.1 Polaromonas sp.
GGGTGGTCCACATAGGCGTCGCCGGTGACGATGATGATGTCGCAGCTGTCCCAGCCAAGCACGTCCATCTCGGCCCGGCTCATGGGCAGGAATTTCGACGTGCCGAAGCGGCTAGCCCAGTACTTGCGGTAGCTGGTGAGCGGTTTTGCGGCGCGCGCGAAAAAAGAGACGTCGATGGGGGCGTTCATGCGGACTTTGGGGGGAACCCTGTATTTTAGGCCTTTGTACCTGTTCAAGCCACCCGCGGGGCTATTTGGCGAAACCTGTCCGCGGCGAGCCTCCCCCGCGTTTTCACCTAGAGGATAGACAGCCGAGTGACAGCCTCGCCGCGCAGCATGAAAGCTCACCACCACCCAAAGAGGAGACAACCATGCGTCGCGACACCTTCCTGAAATCCATGGCCGCACTGGCCGCTGCAGGCGCCCTGCCCCTGACGGCACGTGCTGCCCCCACTGTGAAAATGATGATCCCGGCCAACCCCGGCGGCGGCTGGGACACGACTGGCCGGGCCCTGGGCAAAGCATTGCAGGACGGCAAGCTGGCCGACGCCGTGGTTTATGAGAACAAGGGCGGTGCCGCTGGCGCTCTGGGCCTGGCCCAGTTCATCAACAGCAGCAAGGGCGACCCGAACGCCCTCATGGTGATGGGCGCCGTGATGCTGGGCGGCCTCATCACCGGCCGGCCCCCTGTCAATCTGACCCAGGTGACCCCCATTGCCCGGCTTACCAGCGAATACAACGTGTTTGTGCTTCCGCCAAATTCACCCTTCACCAGCATGAAGGACGTTGTGGCGCAACTGAAAAAGGACCCTGGCAGCGTGAAATGGGGCGGCGGCTCACGAGGCTCCACCGAACACATCGCCGCCTGCATACTGGCGCGCAGCGTGGGGGTGGATCCGAAGAAGGTCAACTATGTCGCCTTCCGCGGCGGCGGCGAAGCCACGGCGGCCATTCTGGGCGGCAACGTGACGGTGGGCGGCAGCGGCTACAGCGAGTTTGCCGAATACATCAACACCGGCAAGATGCAGGCCATCGGTGTCACCTCACAAAAACGCCTGCCCGGCGTGGCTGTACCCACCATGAAGGAACAGGGCTTTGACGTGGTTATCGGCAACTGGCGCGGTGTCTACGGCGCGCCCGGCATCTCGCCCGAACAACGCGAAGCGCTGACCAACATGGTGGTGGAGGCCACCAGGACCAAGACCTGGACCGACGCCATGACAGCCAACAAATGGACGCCTTCATTGCTGAAAGGCCGCGAGTTCAGCGAATTCGTGGACTACGAATTCTCCGCCCTGCGCGCCATCATTTACCTGTCAGGTATGGGATAAAAGACGGCCGGCGCGACAACCGCCAGCAAGTGCGCCGCAGACAGAAACCGGCCCTCGCGGGCACTTTGCTCGCCCAGCACGAGTAAGCCCATGGCCTGGTGCACCTGTGCAGCGGTGACGGGTACAGCGGCACGGCCCTGCAGGTGGTCGCGTAGCTGCGCATAAAAAGTCAGGTAGTTGCCTGTCGTTTCTGGCGCAGGCAGGGGAAGGGCCTGCCCGTCCCGGTAAACAAGCACCTCGGCGGGAAGTGGGTCACGCCCCCAGTCACCAAGCGAATCCAGGCTGGGCCGGCGCCCGGTTTTGAGCGTGTCTTCCTGCGTGTCCAGGCCGTAGTTGATGAACGAGCCCTGCGTGCCATGCACCACAAACCGTGGCCCGCGTACAGGCACCAGCGCGCTGCCATGCAGGATGACGCGCAGGCCCGGGTGCGTGCTGCCGTAACGCAGCTGGGCATGGAACCAGTCATTGGTGCGGGCACCGTCGCGCTGCTGCGCCAGGTCCAACAGCAAATCGTCGGGGCAGCCAAACAACTGCAGGCACTGGTCGGCCAGGTGTGCCCCCAGGTCCAGCCACAGACCCGAGCCCGGCAAGGCCTGGTCACGCCAGCGGTCTGGCACCTCTGGGCGGTAGCGGTCAAAGTGCGACTCGAAATGAACAATGCGGCCCAGGACACCCTGCGCCAGCACCTGCTGCAGCGCCAAGAAATCGGCGTCCCAGCGGCGGTTCTGGAACACCGTCAACACCCGTTGCTGTGTGTGCGCCAACGCCAGCAACTCTTCGGTTTCCGCCAGCGTCACGGTGCAGGGCTTGTCAATCACCACGTGTTTGCGAGCCAGCAAGGCGGCTTTGGCAAGCGGATGGTGGGAGGTGTTGCTGGTGGCAATCACCACCACATCAATAGCCGGATCAGCGAACGCCGCACCGGGCTCGGCCACCACTCGCACCTGCGGCCAATCGGCCAGTACCTGCGCCGGCTTGCTGCTTGAAACACAGCTCAGCTGCAGACCGGGCACGCCGGCAATCAGCGGGGCATGAAAGGTTTTTCCGGCAAAGCCATAACCGATCAGGGCGACATGCAACGGGGCGTGGGAAGGGGCAGACTGAAGGCTCATGCGACCATCATCGCAAAAAAATCCAGCGGCGTGTCAGGCGAGTGTCAGGCGTGGTGGGGCGGCGACGCGGCCACCCTCAAGCGTGGACCGGTGTCACCTTGCCCGGCTCGCGCACCGGCAAGGCCGGTTCGCCGGGCGGCAGGTCAATCTCTTCGGGCGGAACTTCCGGTGAAGGCGGCATCACCGGTGGCGGCATCTCGGGCGGAATCTGGGTGCCCGTTTCGGGCGCGGTTGCAAAGGTCGGGGAATTCATGGAAAGTCTCCGTAGAAGGTACAAAGGACACAAGGCTGGCCTGCAGCCATGTCTGAAGAATTCAATGCCGGCGGCGACTGAACGCAGCCCGCAACAGGGCAGCCAACGCCCCACCGGCTGCAAGTGCCATCAGGGCCGACTGGGCGGGCTTTCGGGCGACATAGGCGGCCAGTTCTTCCTGATACCGCCGCAGACGCTGGCGCTGCGACAGAGCATCACCTGCCGGCGCGCCAGGATCGAACGCACCGGGCGCCAGCGCCTCGGCCGATGAAGCGGGGTTGCTCAGCACGGCTTCTTCTGCAGACTGCAACACATCGTCTCCCAAGTGCCGGTTGGCAACATCCGGCGATCTGGACTCTTCTTCGTGGAGGGAAGGTGTGGACATAAACAAAACTTTCTCAAAACTTTCGACTGGCAAACATCAGAAACTTTAAAAGCCTTGGCGTGGACCTCCTGCGGGATAGCCGGTTGTGGGTCTGTAGGAGGACGCGCCGGGGGCGCCGGAGCGACAGCGCAGTTCACCCCAAGCCAACCGTAAGACGGGTCTTACAGGGGCCAGCGGTTGCCCTTACAGCGGCTGGCGTCACCCGGCTACGCGCTTTCACAGGCATGTTTTGTAAGCTGTGAGCAGTTCACTGTTCGCTCCCCTGCTCCCGGCAGCGGTCTCTGTTTTTGAGGATTCAACATGACACATGCAGCCTCTTCCCCTACGGAGTCCCCGAACCGCCGGGTGTCCGCCAGGCCTCAGCATCGCCCGGAGTTCTGGGTGTGGCTGCTGGCCGCCGTTGTTGGCCTGACGGGCCTCCTTGCACTTGTGCCGGACGGCATGGCCGAAGCGCTGCAAACCGTGATCGGCTGGCTGATCATTGGCATCGTGGCTGCCCTTGGCGTGATGGCCATTGTTCGCGGGCTGGAACGCCTGCTGGACTGTGAGCGCGACTAGCGACTAGTCCTCCGCCCGGCCGCATGGCCTCTTTTTGCCCCGATTTCAAGGACCCCAGATGCCGCAACCCAAGCGCAGCGCGACCAGCACTTCACCGAAACTTTCTCCCGGCGCCACAGAAAAACAAAAGCAACTTCAGAACAGCACCACCGACCTGGCCGGCACGCTGACGACGAACCAGGGACTGCAGGTCGCCGACAACCATAACTCGTTAAAAGCGGGCGTTCGCGGGCCGACCCTGATGGAGGATTTCATCCTCCGCGAAAAAATCACCCACTTCGACCATGAGCGCATTCCCGAGCGAGCGGTGCATGCACGCGGCACCGCGGCGCATGGCGTCTTCAAGCTCTACAAACCGATGACGCAGTTCACCAGCGCCGGCTTTCTGCAGAACCCGGAGGTGGAAACACCGGTGTTTGTGCGTTTCTCCACCGTGGCCGGCTCACGCGGGTCAGCCGACACGGTGCGCGACGTGCGCGGGTTTGCGGTGAAGTTCTATACCGACGAAGGCAACTACGACCTGGTGGGCAACAACATCCCGGTCTTCTTCATTCAGGATGCCATCAAGTTTCCCGATCTGGTGCACGCGCTCAAGCCCGAACCGCACAACGAGATGCCGCAGGCAGCCAGCGCACACGACACCTTCTGGGACTTTGTCTCGCTGATGCCCGAGTCCACCCACATGTTGATGTGGGCGATGTCGGACCGGGCCATTCCCCGCAGCTACCGGATGATGGAAGGGTTCGGCGTGCACGCTTTCCGCTTCATCAATGCGCGGGGTGACTCGCATTTTGTGAAGTTTCACTGGAAGCCCAAACTCGGCGTCCACGGCCTGGCCTGGGACGAAGCCCAGAAAATCGCCGGCAAGGACGCGGACTTTCACCGCCGCGACCTCTGGGAAGCCATCGAGCACGGCGACTTTCCGGAGTGGGAGCTGGGTGTGCAGATCATCGAGGAAGGCAAGGAAAACAAGTTGGGCTTTGACATCCTCGACCCGACCAAGCTGATTCCCGAATCGGTGGTGCCGGTGCAGCTGATTGGAAAGATGGTGCTCAACCGCAACCCGGACAACTTCTTTGCGGAAACGGAGCAGGTGGCGTTCCATCCCGGGCACCTGGTGCCGGGCATTGACTTCAGCGACGACCCGCTGCTGCAGGGCCGCCTGTTTTCCTACACCGACACGCAGCTGTCGCGGCTGGGCGGTGCCAACTTTCACGAAATCCCGATCAACAAGGCGGTCTGCCCTTTCCACAACTTCCAGCGCGACGGCATGCACCGCCAAGGCATCAGCAAGGGGCGCGTGGCCTACGAGCCGAATACCCTCGGGACAGGGGCCGAGTTCCGCGTGGATGGCGGCGCGCAGGGTTTTCACACGCAGCCGCAGGCCCTCGAATCGCCAAAAATTCGCCGGCGCAGCCCTTCGTTCGACGACCATTTTTCGCAAGCCGCGCTGTTTTGGAACAGCCAGAGCCCGGCCGAAAAAGACCACATCGTGGCGGCCTTCCGGTTTGAGCTGTCCAAGGTCGAGGTAGCCGGCATTCGCCAGCGCATGGTGGACAACCTTGCCCATGTGGACGCCAAACTGGCCGCGCGGGTGGCTGCGCCGCTGGGCATCGCCGCACCTGATGCCAAGGCCGCCGCCGGGCGGCTCGGGTTCCGCGACCACAAAATTGTCCAGACCGTGGAAGACGATGCCGCGCTGAGCATGGCAGCCCGGCCGGGCGCCGACATCAAGACGCGCAAGGTTGCCGTCCTGGTCGCCGACGGTGTGGATCTGCTGAGCTTCAAGCGGCTGCAGCAGGAGCTGCTGGACGTGGGCGCACAGTGCAGGATCATCGCGCCGCAGCTGGGCCCGGTGACCACCTCATCGGGAAAACAGCTGGCAGCTGACCACACGTTTTCCAACATGCCTTCGGTGATGTTTGATGCCGTCCTGATTCCCGGCGGGGCCGACAGCGCTGCGGCACTGGCACAACTCGGCGACGCGGTTCATTTTGTGCTGGAGGCCTACAAACATTGCAAATCCCTGTGCGCGCTCAACGAGGGTGTTCAGTTACTGAGCACGCTGGGCTTTGCGCTCGAGGCCCAGGGCGGTGCGCTGATGCAGCCGACCCCGGGAGTGCTGATGGCCGACACACGCAAGGCCGAAGAGGGCCAGATTTCGCAAGCTTTCATTGCCGCCATCGCCAGCCACCGGCACTGGGACCGACTCAATGTGGATGCCGTCCCGGCCTGAAGATCAGGGCGCCAGGGTCAGTTGGTGCGTGAACGCCGCCGGCTTCATCTGCAGCGGTCGGTAGCCGCCGGCGGCCCAGGCCTGGCTCATGTTGCGGTACCGGCTTGAAAACACGAGGCCGCTCTGCCCTGTCTGGTAAATGAACTGCGAATTCTCCAGATTGGCCAGGTCGTACACCGCGCGCAGCGAGGCCGCATGCCGGTTGGCAAACGGAATTTTCGCGTCGTTCGGCCAGTACTGGCCGACATTGATAGTGAAGGAATCACCGCCGCTCGGCACTCGGACATCGAACACGCGAGCGAGCAGCGGCACGCTGCCAAACGGCCGGTGCACCGACAGCGCGTAGTGCGCGTCACCCCATTTCCATTGCGCGGGCACCTTGCCGTAGCTGGCCTGCAGGCGGTCCAGCGCGCGGTCCAGCGCGGCAGAAGACTGCGCGGCGCAGCCTGCGGCGCCACACCAGAAGACATCGTTTCTCTCGACGATCCCTTCGACGGCACTGCGGAAATGGCGTTTGCCATACATGGTCATAAGGCGTTCTTCGCCGAGCCGGCTGCCGATGACGCCGCGCGTGAGTTCGTCGACCCAGGCCGAGAAGATCAGCGGCGCTGCACCGCCAGCGGCCATGGTGCCGTCAAAGCCGGCCAGCACCGCCTGCGCCTCGCGCGCCAGCGCATGCTGCGACACCGTCTTTTGCAGGAAAGGCAGCAGTGTCAGTGTGGCCAGTGAGAGCTGGTCGCTCTGGATTTTCTGCATGGAGACCAGATCGTGCCGCGGTACGTCGGCGAGCAGCTTTTCGATGCGGTCAAAGCGGTGCGGCGCCAGCCAGTCCTGCCCCATGAAGTAGTCGAAGCTGGGCGGCACCACACTCTGGTTGCCATTGGCAAACCAGCCTTTTTTACCAATGGTCAGCGGGTCGGCTTGCGGTGTCTGCGCATAAGGCAGCCACCCAGCCCAGTCGTACCGGGCCTCCCAGCCCGGCGATGGCGCCACGCCGCGGATGTCGTTGTCGGGCTGACGCAAAGGCACTTTGCCCACCGCCTTGTAGGCCACCTTGCCGGCGACGTCGGCCATCACAACGTTCTGCATCGGCGAGTGATAGTCGGCATAAGCGGCCAGCAGGTCATCCACCGACTGCGCGCGGTTGGAATGTACGCCTGCCAGCACCGTGCGGTTGTCCGTTTCCAGCGCGCTCCAGCGCAGCGCCAGGACGTATTTGCCGGTGTCCAGCAGCTCGTCGTGCGTTTTTTGCGCATCGCTGAGAACCGGCCCGTGGCGGGTGAAGCGTACGGTGAGGCTGACATCGGGCTTGCCCTTGACGGCAATGGTTTCCTCGCGCGTCTTGAACTCGGCCCACTGCGGCGACTGGCCGGCAGGGGCCGGCAACCGGTATTGGCGGGGGTTGCCGGGGTTGATCTGTTCCAGGTACAGGTCCTGCACGTCGGGCCCGGTATTGGTAAAGCCCCAGGCGGCCTTGTCGGTACGGCCCAGCACGACGAAAGGCAGACCGGGCAAGGTGGCGCCAATGACATTCAAGGCTGCTCCGCCCATTCCGGCCGGCGCCTGCAGGTGCGCAAAGTACCAGATGGCGGGCGCCGACAGGCCCAGGTGGGGGTCGTTGGCCAGCAAGGGCTTGCCGCTTTGCGTGTGGCCGCCAGCCAGCACCCAGTTGTTGGAACCCTTGCCTTCGACGTTGCCGATGTTGGCTGACCAGTCGTTGATATTTTTGGCCAGCAGGCTGCGCATGTTTTGCGCATTTTCTGAGTCAAAAATAGCTCCAGCCCTTGGTACATCAGCGCCAGCAGCTCCCGTTTTAATAGCATCCGGGGTATTTTTGTAAATCCCCAGACCGGCATACAGCTTGGCGAAGTCGGTTTTGGAGGCCGGTGCCTCGCCCGGATAAGGCGTGAAAAGTTGCCACAGCTGCTCGGTCGTCAGCACCTTGGCCGCGGACAGGCGGGCAAACTCGTTGCCCCAGTTGCCGCCCAGGTCCAGCGCCATCATCAACGACCAGCCCATGCTGTCCTGCGGTGTCCAGGGCTGGCCTTTGCGCCCACCCGGCTTGACGCCCAGGATATGGAATTCCGGCGACAGCGCCTGGGTGCTGGTGGCATAAAAAGCGTTGACACCGTCGCTGTAGGCCTGCAGCACCACCTTGCCGTCGGCCGGCAGAGCCTGCCACTGGCGTTCGGCCGCCTCCATGATGCCCAGGGTACGCAACAGCTTGTCGGTGTCCAGCGTGGCTTCGCCCAGCACCTCGGACAACTCGCCATGCATGACGCGGCGGTTGAATTCAAGCTGCCAGCCGCGCTCTTGCGCGTGCACATAACCGAGCGCGAGCCAGGCATCGCGCGGGGACTGGGCCTGGATGTGGGTCACGTCGGCCGCGTCGCGCGACACGGTGACGGGGGCTGCCAGCGCAGGCAGCTTGAGCTCACCGTCCAGGGCGGGCAATGCCCGGCTGGCATAAACAGCCAGCGCCGCTGCCAGCAACACCCCCAGCGCCAGAAGCACCCAGAAAAACCGCTTGATCCAGACCATGACCACTCCTCTTCGTTGTGGTCGATAGCCTACCCGAATACGGTCCTCGGCTTGAGGAAGAATCAGGCCGCAGCCGGCTTGAGCTGCAGCGCCTTGAACTCCAGGAACTCTTCAAACCCGTACACACCGGCTTCGCGGCCGTTGCCCGACTGCTTGTAGCCGCCGAAGGGTGCGTTGGCGTTGAAAGGGCCACCGTTGATGTCAACCTGCCCGGTGCGAATGCGGCGCGCCACTTTCATCGCATGCTCGTCGTTGCCGCTCCAGACGCCACCGGCCAGGCCGTAAATGGTGCTGTTGGCAATGGCTACCGCCTCTTCCTCGTCCTGGTAGGGAATGACGACGAGCACCGGCCCGAAGATCTCCTCCTGCGCCAGCGTATCGGTGGACTTGATGCCCAGGATGGTGGGCTTCACAAAGTAGCCCTTCTCGAACGCGGGCGGCTCGGCACCGCCGGCAATCACGTCGGCGCCTTCCTTGATGCCGGTGCGGATGAACCCCAGCACGCGGTCGCGCTGGGTGGCGCTGACCAGCGGCCCGAGCCGGCTGGTTTCTTCCAGGCTGGGGCCGACGCTGAACTTGGCAATCGCGGCCTGGGCCAGCGCCTTGACTTCGTCATAACGGCTGGCCGGCACCAGCATGCGGGTGTGGGCCGAACAGGTCTGGCCGCTGTTGAGCATGCAGGCCGACACCGTGCCCTTGACTGCCGCTTCGAAGTCGGCGTCGTCCAGGATGACACTGGCCGACTTGCCGCCGAGTTCCAGCGCCACACGCTTGACCGACTGGCTGGCCAGCTGGCCCACCCGTTTGCCCGCGCCTGTGGAGCCGGTGAAGCTGACCATGTCCACTTCAGGGTGGGTTGCCAGAACCTCGCCCACCACCGGGCCCATGCCGTTGACCAGGTTGAAGACACCCGGCGGCAGGCCGGCTTCGTGGATGATTTCGGCCAGGATCATGGCGTTGACCGGGGCGATCTCGCTGGGCTTGAGCACCACGGTGCAGCCGGCGACCAGTGCCGGCGCGATTTTCAGGGTGATCTGGCTCAACGGAAAATTCCATGGCGTGATGCAGCCCACAACGCCGATAGGCTCACGCACCACCAGCGAGTTGCCCACGCGCTTTTCCCACTCAAAGCTGCGGGCGATCTTGGCGTAGTTGCCCCAGTGCCAGGTCGGGCCGCCGACCTGCACGATGCGCGACATTTTCAGCGGCATGCCCACTTCGCGGGCAATCGCCAGCGCCATCTCCTCAGCGCGCGCCTTCAGGCCGGCTGCGACCTTGTCGAGGTAAGCCGCACGTGTTTCAACGGGAAGGCTTGACCAACTGTTGAAGGCAGCGCGCGCCGCCAACACTGCCTGCTCGGCCTCTTTCGACGTTCCGGCCGGGACGGTGGCCATGACCTCTTCGGTGCTGGAGTCATGAACGGGCAAGGTCTCTGCGGATTGGGCCTTGACCCATTGACCGTTGATGTAGTGCGAGGCATAAGTGGACATAAGACTCTTTAAAAAATAAACTTGAAAAAAATTAGGCAAAAAATGTAAATAAATCACACAATAAATCGGTACACTTTTTCGCATGCCTTTACGAAAAGAACTAGGTAAAAAGTATTAAAAACATAATAAAATCAGAGAATCGACATGACATCTGGTTACTAACGCGTTGATTTCTTTGTTGTTTTGCGTTAACCAAGTCACACGATAGATCTTGCGCCGGATCCCGCTGAGCCTTAATCTACCAGACCACACGTTTTCCCGTTGCCCGTCTACTGAAAGCTTCAACTCTATGCGTTGGATTAAACCTCATCTAAAAAGCAGCTTGCTGGGTTTGCTCAATGGTGGGGAGGTGACGCCTTCCAGCCTGGAAAAACGGACCGAAGGCATACGGCAACTGATGCTCAACGAGCTCGGCGAGTTCGGTGAAAAGCATTACCCCAAAATCGCGCTGCGTATCCGCTACGCCCAAGATGCGCAAGGCTTGTGGTACGCCCGCGGCGACGTGATGGCCGTGATTTCGGCAATGCAGGGTGAAACCATCGCCCGTCAGAAGGTTAGCAGCATCACCAAGATGTTTGAAGGCCTGCTGCCCGGCAGCCTGGGCTCGCGCCGCAGCTCGCTGACCCTCAACTAGGGCCTGTTCGCCGGCCTCCGGCCTTTCAGTGCTTGTGACCCCAGAGTAAAAACGCGTCCCGGTCTTCGACCGCCAGCGTCACCTTAGCCCCTACGGGCAACAACACCTTGGTCGACACATGCCCAAACGGCAGGCCGGTCAGCACCGGCGCCTTGATCTGGCGCTGCAACCACGCCACCACCGTCGCCAGCTTGAAGCCCTTGTCGTGGGGCACCAGCTTGTAATTGGTGAACTGGCCCAGCACCACAGCCTTCTGCTGCGCGAGCACACCGGCATGCAGCAGCTGCGTCAACATGCGCTCCAGCCTGTAGGGATGTTCATGCACTTCCTCCACGAACAGGATGCCGCCCTTGACGGCTGGCAGGTAGGGCGTGCCGACCAGGGACGACAGCACCGCCAGGTTGCCGCCCCACAGAACAGCATTTTTTAGCTCAAATACGTCTTTAGCCCTTGCAGGCTCTGCGCTGCCAGCTACTGATTTGGTAGCAACTTTCGGCAAGCGCCAACCGGTGCCTTCGCCCTGCCCGGTGATCAGATCGTCAAAACAGGCTTCCATGATGTCGTCGGGCTCACCTTCTGTGCCAAAGTCCTCGCCCAGGGCCGGACCGGCCCAGCTTTCGGCTCCAGTTTTGGCCAGCAGCGCCATTTGGAGTGCGGTGAAGTCGCTCAGGCCGACGAATTTTGTGCCCTTGGCGACCGCTTTGGCGACCGCTTTGTAATTGATGCCCGGCAGGATGCGCGTCAGGCCGTAGCCGCCGCGCGAAATGAGTGCCACATCGGCACCGCTGGCAGCCGCCCGATGGATGGCGGCCAGCCGGGTCTCGTCATCGCCGGCGAAACGCTGGTGGCTGGCGAGCGTAGCTTCGTCGAGTTCCACCTCATGGCCGAGTGCCTGGAGGCGTTTCACGCCGCGCCGGAACGCCGCCTTGTCGCGCACTGCACTGCATGGCGAGTAGATATAGATATGTTTTTTCACCGGCCGAGTATCGCATTGCCTTCCTGCTGCGCCCCAAGCCGACTGCTACGGGGAGCGTCCTACAGAACGCGCGTTGGCTCTCCGACAGTCCGGGCGCGCACCGTTGCCTAGAGTGGGTTAACACCCAAGGAGGTTTGCATGAGCAGCAACACAAGCATTGGATCCGGCACCGCCAACGACGACAACGAAAACCCAGCGCCGGACCACCGGCCCAGCAAGACCATGGGCGCGGAATCCGGACCCGACCGCGCTTCGCCTTCCTCGCCGCCGGATACCGCGGCCAGTTCGGACCTGCTGACCTCTCCAGGGGAATTGCTTCGCGGCCCGTCGGTCACCGGCGTACCAGTAGACTCCCAAGCGCAGCCGGACGGCCCGAACGTTGGCCCCAGCCCCTGGGAGAAAGACGCAGCCGAGGGGTAAACCGGAAAGAAATGAACGGACGTTCGGTGGCTGTCAGCGAAAGTGGCTCATCGCCCGCTCAGCGATCTCCTCGCCGTGCTCCTGCACAAAATGCCCGGCCTGCGGGAGAAGCAGCGGTTCACCGCAAGCACGAATGAGCGTCTGCAGCCCGCGCATGACGGGCTCGCCCAGCACCGGATCCTGTTGGCCGACAGCCATGAAGGTCCGGCCTTGCCATTGCTCGCGCCAGAAATCCCGGGCTTGGCGCGACACCTCGGCGCCAGGTGAATCTTCAAACTCTGGCACCAGGGCGGGAAAGGCGCGCAGCGCCGCGCGATGGCCTCGGTCCGGGAAAGGCGCGTTGTAGGCGGCGCATTCCTCAGCACTCATTTGCGGGTTGCCACGCGCCAGCAGCCGCGCCACGTCAAATTCAGGATTTTTGGAGCACATCTCGCGCCAGGCCAAAAAGCCCGGCGGCAGAGGCATATCGCCGGTAGCCAGCGTGGTGTTCATCACCAGCAGGCCCTTGTATCGTTCGGGCGCGGCCATTGGCAAAGTCAGCCCGAGCAGCCCGCCCCAGTCCTGCACCACCAGCACGATGTTGTTCAGTTCGAGCCGCTCCACAAATTCCAGCAGGATCTGCCGATGGAGGATGAAGCTGTGAAAACTGTCTTTCTTGGGCTTGTCGCTTTTTCCGAATCCAACCAGGTCGGGCGCGACCACGCGGTGCCCTGCCGTGAGGAACACGGGAATCATCTTGCGGTACAGGTAGCTCCAGGCCGGGTTGCCGTGCAGGCAAAGCCAGGTCATCCCACCGCGTGGGCCCTCGTCCAGGTAATGCATGCGCAGGCCGGCCAGTGCGGGCAGATCGCTGATGTAATTCGGCGCCCAAGGGTAGTTCGGCACAGCGGCAAACGCGCTGTCAGGCGTGCGCAGCGCATCATCGCGCAGTGGATGCGCCGCCAGACTCTCCTGGCGCTGCCGGTCACGCCGGTCTTTGAAAAAGCCCTGCAGCACCGCGCCGCACTCCTCTGCCAGCACCCCGCCCTGCACCTGGGTCTGGTGATTGAGCCGGGAATTGGCAAACAGGTCAATCACTGAGCCGGCGGCACCGGTTTTGGGATCCGGCGCGCCGAACACCACCCGCTTGAGCCGGGCGTGCAGCATGGCGCCGGAACACATGGCACAGGGTTCGAGCGTGACGAACAGTTCACATTCGTCCAGCCGGTAGTTGCCCAGCGCATGGGCGGCCGCCCGCAGGGCTCGCATTTCTGCATGGGCTGTCGGGTCCAGCGTGTCAATCGGTGCATTGCGGCCGGTGGCAAGCACCTGCCCCTGCCGCACCAGCACGGCACCCACCGGAACCTCGCCGGCCTCGGCGGCCTGCCGCGCTTGTGCCAGCGCCAATTTCATGAAGTCGGCGTCACTCTTGATTGCTTCTTTATTGATAGCTGGTCCCCAAGGCTGCATAAGGGCTGGAGGCCGATTTGGTGCTTTATTTGTCTTCGGGCATGGGCCTGGCTTGCTGCAGGGTGCTTTCGAGCTGCTGGCGCACCTGCTGCTGCAACTGCTGGCTCTGCTGCTGCGGTGTCGCTCCCGCAGCGGGCGCCGGCAAGATGACGCCAGCATCTGCCGGGGCAACTTTCACGGGTGCCGGGGACAGCTGCTTTTTCACCAGCAAGCCGACGATCAGCACCACGATCAACAAGCTCAGGACTCCAAAAACGGCACGCATATCAGCTCTCCTTGTGTGCGGGCGCGGGGTTCATGCCCAACTCATCCATCCAGACGGCCAGCGCCTGTTCATCAGCCGTGCCGGCCGCATACATGGCCTTCATGGCAGCGTGTGCTTCAGGCCGGTGCTGGTTGAGTTTGAGCTTGCACTGCAGATCGGTCACCTGGAGCTCAAAGGCCACAATGCCGGCCAGCATCTTGTGGGCAAACTCCTCGCCCAAGCCGCGCCACTGCTCGGCATAAGGCGGCTCGTGGTCGCCGATCAGCTTTTTCAGCAAGGCATCCTTGCCCGCTGGATCCTCGATCAATGTGGCCTGCACGGTGCAGTGCACGGCCAGGTAGTTCCATGTCGGCACCCGTGCCAGGTCAGGATAGACCTTGGGCGAGAGATAGGCGTGAGGGCCCAGAAAGGTCACCACAGCCTGCGGCCTGGCCTGCAGGTAGCGCCAGTGCGGGTTGGGTTTTGCGCAATGGCCGAGCAGCACCCGGTCAGGCAGGCCTTCACCGAATGGTGCCGGTCGCAGTTCCAGATGCAGCGGCAGGTGCGAGACGAAGGGCAAGCCGGCGTCGTCGACCGAAATCAGGCTGGCCAGCGGATGCGAGCGCATCAAGCCATCAGCCAGCGCATCGTCCCTTGATTTGAATTGGGGTGGCTGGTACATGGCTCAATTGTGCCCGCCCGCGGTGTCTTTCGCTTTCAGGGCTGCCGCTGGCTATGCGTGGGGCTGGTACCCGAGGACAGACACATCATCCCAAGTTTGACCGTCGAAGAAAACCTGCAACTGGCGCAAATCGAGGAGCCCGAGTTGGATTTCAATTTCACTATCGCTTCTGATTCACTGGCCTGCTGGTGGCTCTGCGGCAGAGCCCGGACGCTCGCCCTTCTCGCTGGCGGTTTTTGCCTGTTTCTCCGGAATGGACAAAAGGCGCGCCGTGTTGACCAATGCCATGTGTGTCAGCGCCTGCGGGAAATTCCCGAGCATGTGCCGTTCTCGGGGGGCGTATTCCTCCGCAAACAACCCTAGGTCGCTGCCGAGCGCGAGCAATCGCTCGAACAGTGCTTCTCCCTCTTCACGGCGCCCAGTCAATATCAGGCTGTCGGCAAGCCAGAACGAACACGGCAGAAAAGTTCCTTCGCCCGCAGGCAGCGCGTCCACATCGGTTGCAGTGGAATAGCGTAACACCAGGCCATCGACGACGAGTTCACGCTCAATGGCATCGACAGTGCCGCGCACACGAGGATCGTCCGGCGGCAAAAACCCGACTTGGGGTATCAACAACAGGCTTGCATCCAGATGCGGCGAACCATATGACTGCACAAAAGTATTGCGCTGCGAGTCATAACCAGAGTCGCACACCTGCGCGTGGATAGCATCGCGCTTCTGTCGCCAGACCTCGACTGGACCGTCAAGCCCGTATCTCTCCGCATCCTTGACGGCCCGATCGAAAGCCACCCACGCCATGACTTTGGAGTGGGTGAAATGCCTGCGCGGCCCACGGACTTCCCAAATGCCTTCATCCGGATCCTGCCAGTGTGATTCGAGGAACTTGAGCAATTCAATCTGAATGTTCCAGGCCGCCGGCTCGGGTTCGAGCCCAGCGGCGCGCGCCAGATGCAGCGTATCCATGACCTCACCGTAAACGTCGAGCTGGAACTGCCTGGCGGCCGCATTGCCCACCCGGACAGGTTCAGCCCCTCCATACCCCGGCAACCAGTCAATTTCGTACTCATCGAGGCGCCTCTCTCCCGTCACACTATAGAGAATCTGGATATCCTTGGGAGACCCCGCCACGGCGCGCAACAACCATTCACGCCAAGCGGTTGCCTCTTCGTGATAGCCGGCAAGCAGCAATGCATTCAACGTAAACGTGGCATCGCGCAGCCAGCAGTAGCGATAGTCCCAATTACGTACACCGCCAGGTTGCTCCGGCAAAGAGGTGGTCGGCGCCGCGATGATTCCTCCGGTCGGCGTGTAGGTGAGTGCTTTCAGCGTAATCAGCGAACGCACGACCGGCTCGCGCCATCGACCGCGGTAAGTACAACGGTTTGACCATTGGCGCCACTTTTTTTCCGTTGTCCTCAGTTCCTTTTCAGGATCTATTCCCTGTTGAGGCGCTTCGTGCGAGGGACGGTAATTGAGCACAAAGGATGCACGTTCGCCTTCGCCGATAAAAAAATCGGCAACGGTTTTCATATTTTCGCCGCGTACATTCACGTCGGTATGCAATTCCACCGTGTCCGGTCCCGCCGTTGCGAATTGTGTGGCGCCGGCCCGTGTCACCCAGGGAACTATGGAACCATAGTCGAAACGAATGATGAGCTCCATGCGCATCGCCACCCGGCCCTTCAGTCCTTCGACAATACGCAGTACGTCCCACCGCCGGTTCGACAATGGCATGCAGTCAATGACGCGAACGCTGCCTTCCTCGGTATCGAATTCAGTTTCGAGAATAAGGGTACCGTCGCGGTATTTGCGCCGCGTACTGCCTGGTGTTTTTGAGGGTGCAATGAGCCAGCGTCCATGGCCCGGCTCCCCCAGAAGTGCCGCGAAACAAGCGCCCGAATCGAACCGCGGGAGGCACAGCCAGTCAATGGATCCGTCGCGGCCGACCAGCGCTGCCGTATGGCAATCGCCGATCAAGGCATAGTCTGCGATGGGAAGAGCCATGGACGTAAACAGATGGCCAGGTTCATTCAGCGACGCGACAAACGCAGCGCCCGTCGAGATGTCTGGCGGGTGTTGTTCGAAAATCCATGATATCAGGCCGACCTGGCGGATCCCTGCTGCCGCTTGCCGCTGTGCTCTGAATGGAGCAGACCGCCCGACCGCCAGCCCATACGTCCAGGCGCTATAGTCTCAGAACGCACGCTCGACTCCAGCATTTTTTTCGCCAGCATACGGAGCCGTTGTTGCAGTTGTGCTCGTCTCAGTGGATGCGTTCCATTTCACAACAAGGCTCACCTCAGATGCTGAATATTGCCGCCATCTGCCTGACGCTGACCGCGCTGCTGGCCTACCTGAACCACCGCTTTGTGCGGCTGCCCATGACGATCGGAGTCATGGTGATTGCGCTGATGCTGTCGCTTGCCATCGTTGCGCTGGATGCGCTGGGACTCGACCAGGGCTTGCGTCAATACGAGGAAGCATTCATTCGCTCGATCGATTTCTCCGACGTGCTGATGCGCGGCATGCTTTCACTGCTGCTTTTCGCCGGAGCGCTGCATGTTGACCTGAGTGCATTGAAATCATATCGGTGGCAAGTCGGCGGTCTGGCGCTTGTCGGAACGCTGGTCTCGACAATAGCCGTTGGGTTCGGAATGTGGCTAGCGCTGCCGCTGGTCGGCATGACGATGCCGCTGATTTACTGCCTTCTCTTCGGTGCGCTGATCTCACCGACCGATCCCATCGCCGTCATGGGTATCCTCAAAACGGCCGGCGCCCCGCGCAATCTGGAGCTGGTGATCGCCGGCGAATCGCTGTTCAATGACGGCGTGGGCGTCGTTCTTTTCTCAATTCTTCTTGGCGTGTCGGTCAACGGCGCCTGGCCTACGACCGGCGAGGCCATGGGTTTGCTGCTGCGGGAAGCGGGCGGCGGCATCGCATTCGGCCTCGTTCTCGGCTGGGTGACTTATCGGCTGCTGAAAAGCATCGACCAGTACCAGGTTGAGGTGTTGCTGACGCTGGCGGCGGTCATGGGGGGCTATACCCTGGCCAACTATCTGCATGTCTCGGGGCCGCTGGCGATGGTGGTCTGTGGACTGATGGTCGGCAACGCCGGCAGAGCGCTGGCGATGTCTGACGAAACGCGAAAATACGTTGACATGTTCTGGGAACTCCTGGATGAGATCCTGAATGCTGTGCTTTTCGTTCTGATCGGCCTGGAAGTGATGTTGATTGACTTCACGATGCCATTGCTGGCAGGCGGGGCAGTTGCGATTGTCGTCACGTTACTTGCCCGGGGGTTGACAGTAGGGCTTCCGGTCATGGCGCTCAGCGGGCATTTCCGCTTGCCCCGGGGATCTCCCAGCGTACTCACCTGGGGCGGGTTGCGCGGCGGGATATCCGTCGCCCTGGCGTTATCGCTGCCCCAAGCGGATGCCTCGTCGTCGGCACGCGCCAACGTTCTTGCCCTGACCTATTGCGTGGTGGTTTTCTCGGTTCTTGTGCAAGGCCTGACCATCGGGCGATTCGTGCGCCGGACGATGAGTCGCGGGGATTAAAGACGATTCAACGCAGGGCGTTTGGCCATAAAGCCGGGATCCGCCGCTTCAATCTCATCAGCATGAACCCGCTGAGGTAAATCACGGTATCGGACAAAAACCGGCTCCGCTCCAACCGCTCGGACACAGCTACAGCGCCATGCGGAGCTGACCTACACACGGCAGGGCCGGAACTGGGCAGCTGGTAGATCAACTGCCGCCCTACCCATGAGCTCGACCCTCGAACCAGCCGCTTCGCGCCTCATCCGTACAGGTATTTCAGGCTGGCGGTACGCTGGTTGGCGCGGCGTTTTTTATCCGCCAGGGCTGGTACAGGCGCGTGAGCTCGAATTCGCCTCGCGCGCAGTGCAGACCATCGAGATCAATGGCTCGCACTATGGCTGCAGACACCGGCGAGCTACCAACACTGGCATGACGCCACGCCTAAAACCTTCAGCTTCAGCGTCAAAAGCCCACGCTACATCACCCACATGCTCCGGCTGGAAGGCGAAGGCATAACGGTGGCTCTGGCAATTTTTTTTTGCGTCAGATCTTTTCAATCTGCGCGCCAAGCTGGGTCCCATCCTCCGGCAGTTTCCGCCCAGCATGCCTTTCAAGCCCGATGTCTTTGAAACCCTCCTGAAGCAACTGCCCAGAGACACCGAAGCAGCGGCAGCACTGGCAAAAAAAATGACGCGCACGTCAAGCGCCCCTGCCTGGCGCCCGGCCGCAAGCGCCACCTGCGGCATGCCGTTGAAATCCGCCACGCCAGCTTTTGCGATGAAGCGTTTTTGAAATTGCTGCGCAAATATCGCGCTGCACTGGTGGTGTCGGATTCCGTCATGGACTGGCCATATATGGAAGACCTGACCGCGGATTTTGTCTACCTGCGGCTGCATGGACCCGAAACGCTTTATGGTGGCCAATACAGCGATGCGGCGCTGGACCGCTGGGCTGAGCGTATTGAAACCTGGTCGGCTGGTGGCGAGCCAAGCGACGCACATAAACTCCTCGAGAAGGCGCCGCGACGACGTGCGGCGCGAGACGTGTTCTGCTACTTTGACAACGACAAAAAGGTGCGCGCGCCCTTTGATGCCCGGCATCTGATCGAACGACTGGCACCCGAGGCGGCCCTGGCGCTTGAGCCCTTGCCGCGTCAGCACTGATCTATTGATCCCTGTGGGGCAAGCCGAAGCTCAGGCCCGCAACGGCCAGCGCCCGAGGGACAGATGCACCGTTTGGCCAATCAGGCTGTGGACGAGGACAAACTCGCCGGCCGTCCAGGAAACAGCTGGCACCGCTTGTTCTGCAACGCTGCTGTCGTCATAAAGCAGAGTCACGTGAGGCGTGTATGCCGGCTTGGCCCAGCGCCCGAGCACGGTCTTTTTCAGCGCATCCCCGAGCGTCTGCTGGAACGCGATCAAGGAAGCGACGCCGTCACCGCCGCGCAAGACAAAGGGCCTGTTGCGCGGCGCTGTGGAGAAGCTGGCTGCGCGGTCAAATGTGACGTCGAATGGTGTAGCTGTAATGCTTGCGGCCGCTGCACAGGCCACATCGGCCAGATCTTGCGGCAACCCGGCGTAATCGCCCAAGTGATGCAGCGTGACATGGAAACGCTCCGTTTTCAGCGGCTTGCCCCTGATGCCATGTTCCTCCCGCAACTGCTGCGCCAACCCGGCAATCTTCGCTGCTGCCGCGGCATCCGGGAATATCGCGAAAAACAGCCGGTCCGTGGGTTGGGGAGCGGCGTCAAAACCGGGCAAGAGCGATTGCCCGGGCACCGAGGCTGATCTTATTCCCACTCAATCGTGGCCGGCGGCTTGCTGCTGACGTCGTAGGTGACGCGGTTGATGCCGCGCACTTCGTTGATGATGCGGCCCGAGACCTTTTTGAGCAACGCATAAGGCAATTCGGCCCAGTCGGCGGTCATGAAGTCGCTGGTCTGCACGGCGCGCAGAGCCACCACGTAGTCATAGGTGCGGCCGTCGCCCATGACACCTACACTTTTCACGGGCAGAAACACGGTGAAGGCCTGGCTGGTCAGGTCGTACCAGCTCTTGCCGGTCTCCGCGTCCTTGAAGTTGCGCAGCTCTTCAATGAAGATCGCGTCAGCGCGGCGAAGCAGGTCCGCATATTCCTTTTTGACTTCGCCGAGGATGCGCACACCGAGGCCGGGGCCCGGAAACGGGTGGCGGTAGACCATGTCGTGCGGCAGGCCGAGCGCCACGCCGAGTTCGCGGACTTCGTCCTTGAACAGTTCGCGCAAGGGCTCCAGCAGTTTCAGGCCCAGTTGCTCGGGCAGGCCGCCCACATTGTGGTGGCTCTTGATAGTGACGGCTTTTTTGCTTTTGGCACCGCCAGACTCGATCACGTCGGGGTAAATCGTGCCCTGCGCAAGCCATGCCACATGGCGTGACTGGTCGTCCTTGAGCTTGCCGGCCTCAGACTTGAAGACTTCAACAAACTCGCGGCCGATGATCTTGCGTTTGGCTTCGGGTTCACTGACGCCTTTGAGGTGACCGAGAAACTGGTCTGCGGCGTCGACGCGAATGACCTTGGCGTGCAGCTTGCCGACAAACATGTCCATGACCATGTCGCCTTCATTCAGGCGCAGCAGGCCATGGTCCACAAACACACAGGTCAGCTGGTCGCCGATCGCACGGTGAATCAGGGCTGCGGCGACCGATGAATCCACGCCGCCGGACAGGCCGAGGATGACTTCTTCCTTGCCCACCTGCTGGCGGATTTTCTCAACCGCTTCGCTGATGTAGTCGCCCATGACCCAATCGGGCCGGGTGCCGCAGATGTCCAGCACAAAACGCTCGATGATGGCCTTGCCCTGGGTGGTGTGCGTGACTTCCGGGTGAAACTGCACCGCGTAATACTTGCGCTCTTCGTCGGCCATGCCCGCAATCGGGCAGGAGTCGGTGGAAGCCATGAGCTTGAAACCGGGCGGCATCTCGGTCACGTTGTCGCCGTGGCTCATCCAGACATGCAGCATGCCGTGGCCTTCAGGTGTCGTGTAGTCCTGGATACCGTCGAACAACTTGGTATGGCCGCGGGCGCGGACTTCGGCATAACCGAACTCACGCTTGTGGCCGCCTTCGACCTTGCCGCCCAGGGCATGGGCGATCGCATACATGCCGAAACAGATGCCCAGCACCGGCAAGCCCAGCTCGAACACCGCATCGGGCGCACGCAAGGTTTCGTCTTCCCACAGGCTGGCATGGCTGCCAGAGAGGATGATGCCCTTGAGATTGCCGTCTTTCGCATACTCGCGCACCCAGTCGCTGCTCACATCGCAGGGATGAACCTCGCAGAACACATGGGCTTCACGGATACGCCGCGCAATCAGTTGGGTGACCTGGGAACCGAAATCGAGGATGAGGATTTTTTGGTGCTGCATGAGAGGTGTTTCAGGCAAAAATGAAAAAGGCGTCTCTTCCAGACGCCTTGGACTCCAGCAGGATCAGTCTGCCCGGTAATTGGGGGCTTCTTTGGTAATCTGCACATCGTGGACATGGCTCTCGCGTATGCCTGCCGTCGTGATCTCGACAAACTCGGCCTTGCTGCGCATGTCTTCGATGGTGGCGCAACCGCAATAGCCCATGCTGGCCCGCAGGCCGCCGGCCATCTGGTAAATGATGGCGACCATGGAACCCTTGTAAGGCACGCGACCTTCGATGCCTTCGGGCACCAGCTTGTCCGCGTTCGGGTTGCCGGTGGTGGCTTCCTGGAAATAACGGTCGGCACTGCCCTGCTGCATGGCGCCGATGCTGCCCATACCACGGTAGCTCTTGTAGCTGCGCCCCTGGAACAGAATGACTTCACCTGGCGCCTCCTCGGTGCCGGCAAACATGCCGCCCATCATCACCGTGCCTGCACCAGCCGCAATCGCCTTGGCGATATCGCCGCTGTAGCGTATGCCGCCGTCGGCAATCAGCGGTACGCCACTGCCGCGCAAAGCCATGGCCACATTGTCGATGGCCATGATCTGCGGCACGCCGACACCCGCGACGATACGGGTGGTGCAGATGCTGCCAGGGCCTATGCCTACCTTGACCGCGTCAGCACCGGCTTCGGCCAACGCCAGTGCGGCGGCGCCGGTGGCAATGTTGCCGCCGATCACATCAACCTGCGGATAATTTTTCTTGACCCAGCGCACGCGTTCGATCACGCCATGGCTGTGGCCGTGGGCGGTGTCCACCACGATGGCGTCCACACCGGCCTTGACCAGTGCTTCAACACGCTCTTCCGTGCCCTCGCCCACCCCGACGGCGGCGCCCACGCGCAGGCGGCCTGAGGCGTCGCGCGCGGCATTGGGGAAATTGGTCTGTTTGGTGATGTCCTTGACGGTGATCAGCCCCTTGAGCTCGAAATCGTCATTGACCACCAGCAAGCGCTCGAGCTTGTGTTTGTTAAGCAAGGCCTTGGCTTCCAGAGCCGAAGTACCCTCTTTGACCGTGATCAGCTTCTCGCGCGGCGTCATGATCTGGTGCGCCTTGACGTCGTAACGCGTTTCAAAGCGCAGGTCGCGGCTGGTCACAATACCGATCACCTTGCCGCCATCGCATACCGGAAAGCCGGAAATACCGAGCTGCTCCGAAAGTTGCAGGACCTGGAGCACGGTGTGCTCCGGCGTAATGACCACCGGGTCACGCACCACGCCGGACTCATAACGCTTGACCCGGGCCACTTCGGCGGCCTGCTGCTGCGCTGTGAGATTCTTGTGGACGATGCCTATACCGCCCTCCTGGGCAATGGCAATGGCCAGCCGGGCTTCGGTGACCGTGTCCATCGCTGCCGAGACCAAGGGTAGGTTCAGGCGGATGTTTCTTGAGAACTGGGTGGAAAGCGAGGTGTCCTTGGGAAGGACCTGGGAGAACGCTGGCACCAACAATACGTCGTCGAAGGTGAGCGCTTTGCCGAGTAGGCGCATAGGGATGGCTCCAAAAACACGATTGTACCCGCGTCGGTCGGTACAAACCCTAGCGCCAAAAGCCCCTTGTCCCGCGTTACAAAAAGGCCACGCCCCATCCCCCGCTTCTTCGCCTTCAGCGGGTGCAAACGGTACACTGATCGCATGGAACTGAAAATGACGCCCAAACACCTTGTCCTCCTCCTTGCCGGCTGGTCTTTCGCCCTGTCCGCGGCTGCCCAGTGGCAGTGGATTGGCAAGGATGGCCGCAAGGTGTTCAGCGACCGTCCGCCGCCAGCAGAAATTCAGGAAAAGGACATCCTCAAACACCCAGGCGGACGCGGATCCGCCAAGGCGCCTGTAGCCACCACCGAGCCAGGCGAGGGTGCCGCACCCGCTGCAACGGTAGTGTCGGCCCCGAAGGCCAATACCCCGAAAATTTCCGGCAAGGATTCCGAACTCGAAGCTAAAAAGAAAAAGCTCGAGGAAGAAGAAGCTGCCAAGAAAAAAGCCGAGGAAGAAAAGGTGGCCAAAGCCCGAGCTGACAATTGTGAGCGCGCAAAAAAAGGCTTGGCGTCCTTCCAGTCCGGATCCAGGATAGCGACCGTCAATGCCAAGGGTGAGCGCGAGTTCATGGACGACAATGCCCGCGCTACCGAAAGCAAACGCCTGCAGGACATCATGAACAGCGACTGCAAATAGGCAGCTACCGGTTCTCAGTACCCGGCTTTTGCGCCTGCCCTCTTGGTGGCAAACAGGCCCGATTTCTTTATCCCCTGCTTGCTGAAGCGTTCCCGCCGCGCAATCTTGGGGTCCACCCTCAAAGGCCTGTAGATTTCGAGCCGGTCTTGATGGTGCAACAACTGCCGCAAACCGGTCTTGCGTCCCCAGACGCCCACTGACAGGCGGCCTTCTGCCAGTTCCGGAAATTCCAGCAGGATGCCGCTGGCTGCCAGGGCCTGCGCCACGGTGCTGCCAGCCGGCAGGCTGAGATCCCACTGCCGCACCTGCCGCGGCGCCGGCGAATAAATCAGCAAGATGGCCAACACGCTCACCGGACTCAGGCCTCGGCCTCACCGTACACCTGGGCTGCCCTTTTGACAAAGGCATCCACCAGGCTGCCGGCAATCTTGTCGAACACCGGGCCCACCAGCGCGGCCAGCGCGGCGTTGTCGAAGTCATAGCGCAGGGTCAGGTCCACCTTGCAGGCGCGCTGGCTGCCGTCCCCCAGCGGACTGAAGTCCCAGGCACCGTCCAGCCTTGAAAAAGGCCCGTCCACCAGCTTGAGCGAAACCTTGCGGTCTTCCACATGGGTATTGCGGGTGGTAAAACTCTGGTGAATGCCGGCAAACGCAATGCCGACCTTGGCTGTCATGCCTTGCGCACCTTCCTCGACCACCTCGGCCTGGTCGCACCACGGCAAAAACTGCGGATAGCTGGCGACATCGGTGACCAGGGCAAACATTTCGGCTGCGCTGTACCAGATCAGAACGGACTTGTGAACGGTTTTCATACAATCATGGGCTGCGCTCAATTGTATTGGGCCTGTTCACCCCTATTTTTACAAGATGCGTTGCGAGTCAAAAAAGCCATGAGCAAGGCGCAAAATGAAGCTGGAGTGAACTCCAGCGAGGCTTTGCAACGCCGCGCATGGCTTTTTCGGCCGCAACCCGAAGGGAAAGGGGTTAAAACAGCGCCACTCGGCGTTGCACTCCTAACCCAGACGCCCGGTCTGGCCTTCGTCTCGCGTCTTGATTGGCGCTGTTTTAACTCCTTTCGCACTTGCAAAAATTAGGGTGCACAGGCCCCGGCGCTGCCCTTACCTTTCATCATGGCCACCAAAGAAGCATCCTCCAAAAAACCGGCCGCAGCCTCTTCCGGAAAATCCGCGGGCAAGCCCGCGATCAACCTGACGCCCAAGGCCGCAGCCGCAGCCGTGCGTATTGCGGACAACAAAAAAGCGCTGTTCAACTATCACATTGAAGAGCGCTTCGAAGCCGGCATGGTGCTCGAAGGCTGGGAGGTGAAGTCACTGCGCGAAGGCAAGGTGCAGCTCACCGACGGCTACGTCGTGATCCGCAATGGTGAGCTCTTCATCATCGGCTGCCAGATCAATCCTCTGGGCACAGCCTCCACCCATGTTCGGCCGGATTCGGTGCGCACCAAGAAGCTGCTGATGCACAAGGACGAGATCCGGCGGCTCATCGGCAAGATCGAACAAAAGGGTTTTACCCTGGTGCCGCTGAACCTGCACTGGAAGGCGGGCAAGGTCAAATGCGAGGTCGGCCTGGCCAAGGGCAAGGGTGAACACGACAAACGCGACACCATCAAGGACCGGGAAGGCAAGCGGGAAGTCGAACGTGCGATGAAGTCGCGCAGCCGCTGACGCCACGCCAGAAAAACAGGCTTTTTTTGGGATGCAGGGAATAAACGGGCCCTGAAAGGTGTTTACCTGTTTGCAGAGATCGTCTGCCTAACTTCATCTTCCGGAGCACCTCATGAAAATCCTGACCACCGCCGCCCTTGCAGCCGCCCTGTTCCTCGGCGGTTGTGCCGCCATGTCCAGCCAGCCCACCAAAGTCGCCGACGGCGTGCTGGTCGGCCCGAACGGCATGACGCTGTACACCTTTGACCGCGATATGACGGGCAGCGGCAAGTCCGTCTGCAACGGCCCCTGCGCCACCAACTGGCCGCCGCTGATGGCAGCCGAGATGGACAAGCCCTCGGGTGACTACACGGTGATCACGCGCGATGACGGCAAGAAACAGTGGGCCATGAAGGGCAAGCCGCTGTATTACTGGATCAAGGACACCAAGGCCGGCGACAAGACCGGCGACGGTGTGCAAAACGTCTGGCACGTGGTCAAACCCTGATTCCAGGCCCCTGACCGCCCCGGCCCATGGACCGCTCTGAGCTGATTGCGCAGATCCCCGGGCTGCGGCGTTACGCACGTGCGCTGACCGGCAATGCCTGGGCCGCCGACGACCTCGTGCAGGACACGCTGGAACGCGCCTGCAACAAGTGGCGCCTCTGGACGGCCGGCTCCGACCTGCGGGCCTGGCTGTTCACGCTGATGCATAACCTGTTCATGAACCAGCGGCGCAGTGCGGCGCGCCAGACGCAGGCTGGCCCTGCGCTCGACGTGGATGAGCTGGCCCACACGCTGGCTGCGCCCGACGGCGGGCAGGACCAGGCCCTGGACCTGCAACGCTGCCTGCTGCGGTTGCCGGACGACCAACGCGCCGTGCTGCTGCTGGTCAGCCTGGAAGACATGAGTTACGAGCAGGTCGCCCGTGTGGTGGGTGTGCCGCTGGGCACTGTGATGTCACGCCTGTCACGGGCACGCAGCCGCTTGCGCGAACTGATGGACAAACCGGCGCAGCCCCAGGCCATGACGGGCAGCCCTGGGAACGTTGCGAACTTGCATCGCCTCCAATAACAACCCTTACGCCATGGACGCTTCAAGGACACCTTCCCTGACCCACGACGAGCTGAATGCGCTGGTCGACGGGCAACTGACAGCCGGGCAGCGGGCAGCCGCAATGATGCGCGCTACAGGTGACCCCCCAGGCAGTGTCACGCTGCAGGCCTGGCAGGACCAGCGCGAGGCGCTGCGCAGCCTGCACCGCGAACTGCTCGACGAACCCATTCCTGAAACCCTGCAGGCGACCGTGCAACGCAACACACGCGGGCGGCAGGTGCTGGATCCGTGGTGGCGCTGGGGTGGCATGGCCGCCGGTGTGCTGCTGGCTTTTGCCGTGGGTTGGACGGCTCGTGGGCAATTCACCAACACGGCTTCTTTTGCCGCGGGCCATACAGCACGCGCCGGCCAGGCTTTTGCACATCAGGCCACGCTGGCCCACGCCGTGTTTGCGCCTGAGATGCGACATCCGGTGGAAGTCAGCGCGGCGCAGCAGGAGCATCTGGTGCAATGGCTGTCCAAGCGCCTGGGCAGGCCTCTCAAGGTGCCCCTGTTGACTACCCAGGGCTACGAACTTGTCGGCGGCCGCCTGCTCCCCGGCGATGCCAGCGCCCGTGCGCAGTTCATGTTCCAGAACAGCGCAGGCGTGCGCGTCACACTGTACCTGGGTGCGCTAGATAGCTCACCCGCCGCCGGCAAACCGGCAAGCACCGAAACGGCTTTTCGCTACAGCACCGACGGCCCGGTACCGGCCTTTTACTGGACGGACCAGGGATTCGGTTATGCCCTGAGCGGCGCGGTCGCGCGCGAGGAGCTGATGCGCCTGGCCGAGCTGGTGTACCAGCAGCTTTAGGGAAGAAGGTCGCGCAAGGGGTGCGTTTCTGCCGCCCAGGGGCTGGCAAAAAACGCCTGCGTCATCCCCGGCTTCACGTCTTCGATGCGTGCCGGGTTCCACTTCGGCGTGTAGTCCTTGTCCACGGCCAGCGCGCGTATGCCTTCGACGGTCTCGCTGGCGCTGCCGGGACGCAGGTGAAAGCAGTGATGCACGATGTCACGTTCCATGCGCAGGTCGTCGGCCAGACTCATGCTGCGCGCGCGGCGGATCTGTTCCAGCGTCACATGCAGCATCAGCGGTGAACGCTTGCGCAGCATGGCGCCGATTTTGCGCGCCGCTTCGTCTGTCGAGGCCTCCAGCGCATCGACCATGTGTTTCACCCGCGCCAGTGAAAAATATTGATCAAATTGGCCTTCAGCCCTTTCCGGGCGGGGATAAACAGCTATCAATTGCGTAGCAATCCACGCATCCACCTCGGCTGCCGAAGTAAAACCCTGGTCGCCCAGCGACTGCCAGACATCCGGCAAGGCAGCTGCCGGCAGCTTGATATCAGCCAAACCATACGCCAGGGCTTCGTCTGCGGCTATCACGACGCCGGTGAGCGCCAGGTACTCGCCGACACTGCCCGGGCAACGGCTCAGGAAGTAGCCGCCGCCGACATCCGGGAACAAGCCGATGTTGGTTTCGGGCATGGCGAGCTTGCTGCGCTCGGTCACGATGCGGACTTTGGCGCCTTGAGAAATTCCCATGCCGCCGCCCATGACCACACCATCCATGAAGGCGATGTAGGACTTGGGGTAGCTGTGGATCAGGTGGTTGAGCTTGTATTCCTCGGTGAAAAAAGCCTCCAACGCGTCCAGATTGCCGGCCAGCGCCACTTCGTGAAAGAAGCGGATGTCGCCGCCGGCAGAGAAACCGCCGAACAAGGCTTCAGGCGTACCGGGACGTCCGGCCTTGTTGGTGCCACGTATGGCCACCGCCAGCACTGTGGGGTCGTCCTTCCAGGCGGTCAGGGCAGCAGCCAGCTCGCGCACCATGGGCAGCGACAGCGCATTGAGCGCCTTGGGCCGGTTCAGCGTGATGAAGCCGACCTGGCCGCGCACTTCGGTCAGAACGTCCCCTGCCGTTTTCGGCTGATATGCCTGGTTCATGCTCTTTGTCTCCATCCCATGATCTCGTTGATGACCAGCGCCCCGACAACCAGCGAGCCACCGGTGAGCACCGTAGCAGCAGGCACCTCACCGGCACCTACCCAGGCGAGCAGGATGCCAAAAATAATTTCCAGCAGCGCCAGCAGAGCCATCTCCGGTGCTTTCAGCACCCGAGCGCAAACGACTGAGAGCACACAGGGAATTGCCAGCTGGACCAAGCCCAGCAGCGCCAGCAAGCCGATGTCGTGCGGCGTCGCGGCAAACGGAAAAGCCATCGGCAAGGTAAGCAGCGAGGAGATCGCGGCGCCCACCATCACGGCCGGCACCAGGTCGATTTTTTCGCCGTGGACCTGGCTGCGCTGCACCACGGTCCAGTTCACGGCCGCGGCCATAGGCACAAGCAGGGCCACCAGGGTCCCGGCAAACTGCCCTGCCCCGCCGTCCAAATTGACCTGACTGCCATGCATCCACGCAATCCCTGCACCGGCCACGGCAATGGCCACCCAGGTCCGGGGCGGAATGCGGTGGCCAATGAACACCCGAGCGATCAGGGCCGTGAGGAAAGGACCCAGCGCCATCGTCACCAGCACATTGGCCACGCTGGTCATCGTCAATGCCAGCATGAAGGCAGTGAACATGATGCTCCAGCAAACACCGGACAACCACAGAAAGCGGCCGGCACCGCGAATCCTGGTGAACACCTCCCGGCCCTGGAACAGCGGCAGGATGACCAACAGCGACAACAGCGTGAAAAAGCTGCGCCAGAAGGTCACTTCAAAGCTTTTTGCTGATTCGAGATGACGCGTCACCACACCCGCAATGGACCACATCAGCGTGATCGCGATCATCAGGAGGACGGCTTTGGAATGCGTGAGTTTCATGGCAGGTTCAGTCAGATCTCTGTGCATTTAACTGGAAAGGCCGCTGCGAGCAAAGCGCACAGCGGCCATATTCAAGCGTTCACCCCGTTCGCTTGCAACACCGCTTCCCCATTCAAGCAGGGGCCGCGGATCCGGCTCTGCCGGTCCGCAGGCGCAGCGCCCCCTCGGGGGGCAGAGAGCTACACGCAGTGAGCGAACGTGGGGGCTTATCTTCCAGCGCGCTTGCGGTCGCTTTCCTTCAGGTGACGCTTGCGCAGGCGGACCGATTTGGGCGTGATCTCGACCAGTTCGTCGTCCTCGATGAACTCGACACCGTACTCCAGCGTCAGCTCGATAGGTGGCGTGATCTTGATCGCATCTTCCTTGCCAGACACGCGGAAGTTGGTCAGTTGCTTGGTACGTGTGGCGTTGACCACCAGGTCGTTGTCGCGGCTGTGAATGCCGACAATCATGCCTTCGTACACCGGGTCATTGGCACGCACGAACATGCGGCCGCGGTCGTCCAGCTTGCCCAGGGCGTAGGTGAAAATTTCACCATCGTCCATGGAAATCAGCACGCCGTTCTTGCGGCCGCCAATGTCGCCCTTGTGTGCTTCGTAGCTGTCGAAGATGTTGGAGATCAGGCCGGAACCGCGCGTCAGATTCAGAAACTCGTTGGTGAAGCCGATCAGGCCACGCGCCGGGATGCGGTATTCAAGGCGTACGCGGCCGCGGCCGTCCGGCTCCATGTTGACCAACTCGCCCTTGCGCTCACCGAGGGCCTGCATCACGCCGCCCTGGTGCTGGTCTTCGATGTCGGCCGTCACCAGCTCAATCGGCTCGTGCTTTTCACCATTGACTTCTTTCATCACCACGCGTGGCTTGGACACAGCAAGCTCAAAACCTTCGCGGCGCATGTTTTCCAGCAGGATGGTCAGGTGCAACTCGCCGCGGCCCATGACTTCAAAAATGCCTTCCTCGTCGGTTTCCTTGACGCGCAGCGCCACGTTGTGCTGCAGCTCCTTCTGCAGGCGGTCCCAGATCTGGCGGCTCGTCACATACTTGCCTTCGCGGCCGGCCAGCGGGCTGGTATTGACGCAGAAGTTCATGGTGAGCGTCGGCTCATCGACCTTGAGCATGGGCAGCGGTGCCGGCGTGACCGGATCGGTAATAGTGACGCCAATACCGATGTCGGTCAGGCCGTTGATGAGCACGATCTCGCCGGGGCCGGCTTCGTCCGTCTGCACGCGCTCCAGGCCCTGGAAAGTCAGCACCTGGTTGATACGGCCCTTGAC
>NZ_JBDTTH010000055.1:0-30023 GCF_039930745.1 Polaromonas sp.
AGATAAACAGGCAAGGCCACCCATCACTGTTCGTAAAATCCAAACAATCTTCCAAATCCCTCACCCCAGCCCTCTCCCAAAGGGCGAGGGTGAAAACAAGACCCATAGGATGTGAGGCTGATATGGACCGCTTTGATGCAATGCAGGCCTTTGCCCGCGTGGTGGAAACAGGCAGCTTTACCAAGGCGGCCGAAACACTCCATATGAGCAAGACCAGCGTGACGCAGCTGGTGCAGCAGCTGGAGGCGCGGCTGCGCGTGCGGCTGCTGAACCGCACCACACGCAAGGTCAACGTCACGGCCGATGGCGCTGCTTATTACGAACGGGTGATACGCGTGTTGGCCGATGTGGACGACGCCGAGACAAGCCTGTCTGACGCGTCAACCTCCCCGCGCGGCCGGCTGCGGGTGGATGTGCCCAGCCCGCTGGCGACCATGATTCTGGTGCCGGCCTTGCCGGCGTTTCACGCGCGCTACCCCGACATCCAGCTCGACATGGGGGTCAGCGACCGCATGGTAGACATCATTGGCGAAAACGTGGACTGCGTGGTGCGCGGCGGTGAACTCACCGACCTGTCGCTGATGGCTCGCCACGTGGGCGACCTGCAGCTCGGGGTTCACGCTGCACCAAGCTACCTGGCGCGTGCCGGCACACCCATGCACCCGCGAGAGCTGGAGGACACGCATCACCGCATCGTGGGCCTCCATTGGGCGCGCACCGGCAAGACGATGCCCTACGCCATGCACCTGGGCAGCGAAAGCATCACCGTTCAGGGGCGCTATGTGCTCTCGGTCGATGACGGCAATGCCTACCTCGCAGCCGGCCTGGCCGGCATGGGCGTTCTCGGGTTGCCGGACTACATGGCGAAGGCGCACCTGGCGCGCGGCGAGCTTGTGCAGCTGTTTGAAAACTGGCGCATGGACCCGATGCCGCTGTACGTGGCCTTCCCGCCGAACCGGCACGTCAGCGCGAAGCTGCGCGTGTTCATTGACTGGGTGCTTGAGCTGATGGCGCAACATGCGCCTGTCGTCGGCCCCTGAGGGCGGGTCCCGGGGGACTTTTACATTTGGGCTGAGGCGCGTCAGGCCCTGCGAAACGGGCTTGTCGACTTTCGTTTGGGCAGTGCCCCCTGGTAGTGGCCTGCGTCAAACGACTGTCGTTGGCTCAGCAGTTCGTCGCCGTCGAGGCGTTCTGCCAGGCTGTCCAGGTCGCTTTTTGATACCCCGATGGATTCAAAGTGAGTGCGCCAGGTGTTGACCACCTCGACGACCTGGGCAACTTGCGCGGCAGCCTGGGCCGGCTGGAGCCCAAACGCATCACACTGGGACATCGCGTTGGCCAGCGTGGACTCTTGTCCGTCGTCCCCGCAGATGAACTCTTGATAGCCCTGGCCGGAGTTGGTGGGGAGCAGGTCATACGCCGGCGCCAGCCTGAGCCGACCATTGGCGGTGGGGTTCACCACCAGAAGCGAGTGGTTCTTCTCATGGTCGTCGGTGTTGTCGACCAGGATGTTGAACACCATTCGGCGGAACAGCTCCTGGGCATCGGCCAGATGCGCGTCGCCCTGGCTGACACCGACCCTGCGCAGGATTCTGGCGAGCTGCGGGTAGCCCATTTCTGGCTCTGTTCCAGCCGGAGCGGCCGCCCGGATAGCGGTGCCCGCCGAGATGCTGTGAATCCGCCGGCCATCGACGCGGTCGAATCGCCGAACGGCCACGGCATTCGCCGCCACCAGGCGAATGACCTGGGTCTGTGCGACAGAGATGCCGGCCCGGGCGGCCAAGGTCATGGTGGCGTGTTCGATGAGCGGGGCGTCAACGTGCTCGTTGTTGAAGAACTTGACGACCCACTGCTCGCCGTCGATGTCGATAAGCGCCTTGGGCTTCGCGCCGCCTAAAGGGCTGCCACCTCCTTCAATGATTTTGGCCTCGAGAGGCGTCACGGCATCGCCGGCTTCAATCTTGGCCACAACCTCGCTGAGTTCCTGGGCTTGCGCCAACCGTGGCAGGGGGCCGCCTTGTCGGGGGAGGTAGACGGTGGGCGAGGTTGAGACCCCTAAGGCACCGAAACGGTCGTCACCCGCGTAGTAGAGCATCTCCATTAACGACGTGCGCTTGGGTTTGTCGATGAACCGGATGACTTTTTCACCCCAGCGGTCTGGGCGCGCGTCGTCCACGGCACCGACTGCGCGCGGCGCATTGGCGCTCAGCCGCCCGGGCGGAGAGAACTCGTTGTCCACAAGGGGCAGGTCCTCGCTGAGCGCGAACCCGTTGGCCAGCCAGTCCCCGGCGTAGTGGAGCGAGACACCCTTGCCGGCGGCAACCAGCTTCAACGCACCCACGTAGCGAGGTGCGGGGTCTCCCAGGTACCAAAGATACAAGTCATCCAGGCGCATGTCAGTCCTTGTTGAAGCTTGCTGCACGCATGTGGGCGTCTGCAGAGGCCTGCGCACGGGCTTGGCCCAGCGCCACCGCTTCCCGAACGTTCAGCTCGAGAGCGCCCTGGTCATGTTCCGGCGAGGCCAGGTTTCCCAGCTCGCCATCGCGGTTGATAAGCCACAAGGCACTTGCGACGATGCCGATGCTCACCGCCGGGTCGCCGGCTTCGAGACGCTGGAGCGTGGAGAGGGTGACGCCCAGGCGCTTTGCCCAAGTGCGCAAAGATTCCTTGCGGCGCAAGCGGGCCACCGCCAGATCGGCACCCAGTTTCTGGAGTGCGCCCAAGGTGGCCGGAGGCAGCTGCTGGATAGCTCTTGTCGCTTTTGACATACCGATATAGTAGCACAAATAATGGCATTATGTATCTATTTATCGGTACAATTCCGGGTGCCCATGCGATACTGACGACGGAATTCCTCACGGAAAAGCAGCAAGGGCCGGCTTCATCTTCGGGCTCAGGCCTTGCTGTACATCCCCGAGTCGCCGCGCACACCGAGTTTTTTGCGAAAAGCCTGAATGTCAAAGCCCTCACTGGCAAGCTGCTTTTGCATGACTGCCTGGGCGGCCGCAACGGCGTCTGCGCTGGCCCATTCGACCACGGTCACCACATCGAATTCACTGCTGTCGCCGGTTTGCGTCAGCACATGCTTCTGCAGGCAGCCCGGCAAGCTGCCCAGGGTTTGCTGTACCTGACGAATCCGCTCGACAAACGCGTCCATCGACTGCGAAGGCACGACGAATTTATCAACGCGGAAGACGGATGTGGAAGCGCTGGGCAAGGGTTCACTGGCCATGGGAACAACTCCTTTGAATGTGCAAGCCGGGTTAGCTTGCGGAAACAGGAGCGTAAAACCTCAAGTAAAGTTGAGGTCAAGCACTTTTTCAAGGACATCCCCATGGGCACGGAACTGGAACACGCCGGCATCTTCCCTACCCTCTCGGTGGGCGACATGGCGCGCCGCAGCGGCGTGGCGGTGTCCACCCTTCACTTTTACGAAACAAAAGGGCTGATCAGCAGCAGCCGCACCGGGGGCAACCAGCGCCGCTATGCGCGCGAGATGCTGCGGCGCGTGGCCTTTGTGCGGGTGGCGCAGCGCGTGGGCATCGCGCTGGCCGACATTGAGGCCGCCCTGGCCACCCTGCCCGCCAAGGCCGCGCCCAGCCGCGCAGACTGGGCGCGCCTTTCGGCCGCCTGGCGCGCCGATCTTGACGACCGCATGGCACAACTCAAAAAACTCCGCGACACGCTGGACGACTGCATCGGCTGCGGCTGCCTGTCGATTGACAAATGCCGGCTGCGCAACCCCTACGACAAACTTGGCGACCAGGGCGCGGGCCCGCAGCGCCTGTGGATCCGCCGCAAAGCTGCGGACTATTGATGATTTCGTCATTCATGACACTTCCCCGTTCGGGCTGAGCTTGTCGAAGCCTGTCCTGAGCTTGTCATGATTGATGGAAGTCTCAACGAGCCGCGCCGCGCCGCGAACGTAACGGTAGCGGTCGGCTGCAGCAGCCAGCTCAATCCTGCTGTGAATCCGCAGCCGACAGAACAGACGGCGTGGGTCTGGGCTCTGGTACGGAGGCTGGCTTGCTGCTTGGCGCGGTAGCGGCGCCTGATTCCCGACACGCTGCTCCGTCGGAATGCGGGGGGGGGGCTGCCGGCCTACGCGCTCAACATCAAATCGAGGTTTTGGACGGCCGCGCCGGAGGCGCCTTTGCCCAGGTTGTCAAAGACGGCGGATAGCAGTACCTGGCTGTGGTCTGGGTTGGCGAACACTCCCAACTGTAGATCGTTGGTTCCGTTCAGCGCTTGCGGATCAAGGTAGGTCATCGCCTTTGTCTGCGCAAGTGACATGACCTTGACGTGGCGCACGTTCGAGTAGTGATGCGCAAGGCATGCCTGCAGCCGAACACCATCGACACCGCTTGCCAGCAAGCGCAACTCGACCGGCACAGTAAGAACAATTCCCTGCCTGTAGGCGCCATAGGCCGGCACAAAGAACGGACGGTGCGCAAGTCCGGCGTATCCCTGGATTTCAGGCGTGTGCTTGTGCTCCAGCGCCAGGCCATAGACCCGGGACAGCGCCACGATCGGCATGTCGCTCGATTCGTGCGCTTCGATCGCTGCCTTTCCCCCTCCTGAATAGCCAGAGGTCGCATAGACGTTCACCGGGTAATCGCGCGGCAGCAAACCCGCTTCCACCAATGGCCGCAACAGGGCAATAGCACCTGTTGGATAGCAGCCCGGATTGGTGACGCGCCGGGCTTGTGCAATCCGCTGTGCATGCTCTTGGGTCATCTCAGGAAAGCCATAGACCCATTCCGGGTGCGTGCGGTGCGCTGAACTCGCGTCGATCACGCGCACATCCGGATTCCGGATAAAGCCGACCGCTTCGCGTGCGGCCGCATCCGGAAGACACAGAATAGCGATGTCGCACGCATTGATCGCCTCCTCGCGACGCCGTGGATCCTTGCGTTCGGCTGCGGTTAAGGTCAGAAGCTGCAGGTCCGTGCGATCGTGCAGACGGTCATGGATTTGTAGCCCGGTGGTGCCCTGATCACCGTCGATGAATATGGTCGGAAGACTCATGACGTCACGTTCTCCTGATTAGATCTCTGGATGGATATGCCGCATTTTTCCTCGGCCAGTAAAATATGAAAAGTTGAATTTGTTAACCTTCTGGTTCATATTTTCTGAAGGAAGGATTTCAGATGCGCGAAATCAGCCTCGACCGCTTGCGCACGCTGGTAGCAATTGCGGACCACGGATCCTTCGCGGCCGCAGCGCAGCTGCTGCATCTCGCGCCGCCGACTGTCAGCTTGCACATCGCCGAACTGGAGAGACGTGTGGGCGCTCCCCTCTTGTCCCGACGCCGCGGAAACGTGCGACCGTCAGCAGTGGGCGAATTGCTGGTGGAACGTGCACGCCGACTGCTGGTCGAGATCGAGTCGACGCTGGACGACGTCAGTCGGCAGGTATTGGGGCTGGCCGGACGCGTGCGGCTTGGCGCCTCGACCGGCGCGATCTCGCACCTGTTGCCGCAGGCCATCGCGCGGCTTCGCGCGGATCATCCGGACATTGACGTGCAGGTCGCAGTGCTTACCTCGCAGGACGCGCTGGCGCGCCTCGCGCAAGGCAAACTGGACGTCGGGCTGGTCGCCTTACCACAGCCGCCGGTAGCGGGACTGGCGATCCGGCCCTGGCGTCGCGACCCCGTCATGGCCTTTTTGCCAGCCGACTGGCGCTCTCCCGCCAAGATCGCGCCAAACTGGCTCGCGGCGCAGCCGCTGATCCTCAACGACACCACCACCCGCCTGTCGCGCCTCGTCACGGAATGGTTCGCGCCAGGCGGGCACCGACCCGTACCGCGGATCGAGCTCAACTACAACGATGCCATCAAGAGCCTGGTCGCAGCAGGCTACGGTGCGACGCTCTTGCCGCACGAAGCGGGAGCGTTGCAGCCGGACGCGCGCATCGTGATGCGTCCTCTCCGCCCGGCCCTTTGGCGGGAGTTGGGCATTGCCCATCGATCGGGCCATGTCGAACGCGCGACGCAGCGTGTACTCGACGCGCTATGGGAGCTCAAGGCGCGTTGAACGCAAATCTTGTGTCCCGCGCGCGAAGCATCAGCGTGCCGCTCCGGCACAGTTATGTTTCGCGGGACAGGAATGTCCTCACCGCCTCACCGCCGGCCGCAACTAGGCAAGCGCACGTAGAGGTTCCTGCTTGCGACCAGGGCGCGGGCCCGCAGCGCCTGTGGACCAGTCGCAAGGTTTCGGACCAAACGTATCGGTAGCGGTCCTCTGCAGCAGCCAGCTCAGTCCTGCGGTGAATCCGCAGCCGACAGAACAGATGGCGCAGGCCTCTGTTCTGGTAGGGAAGCTGGCTTGCTGCCCGGTGCGGTGGCGGCGCCCTTCAGTTCGACGCGAACACGGCCGGCCGCCGTCTTCAACGGCTGCTGCGCCGGCGCCAGGCCGGTATAAAGCTGCATGACGGTCTTCACATACTTCTGGGTTTCGGGGTAGTTGGGAATTCTGTTCCCGGCGCGTTGGACCGCGCCTTCTCCCGCGTTGTAGGCAGCCAGCGCCAGTTCCAGCCGGCCCGGAAACATCTTGATCAGGTCAACCAGATACCTGGCACCGGTCTTGATGTTGAGCTTTGGGTTGGTGAGCTTTTTGGCGACTGTGCTGTTCTTGCCAGCGGTCACACCGTAGCGCTCTGCAGTCGGCGGCATCACCTGCATCAAGCCGACTGCACCTTTCGGTGAAACGGCATAGGCGTTGAAGCCCGATTCGGTGCTGATCACGGCCTGCAGCAGCGAGTAGTCAATGCCGTGGGTTTTCGATGCCTCGCGCAGCAAGGGGCTGACCGCTTTGTAATGGCTGGACTGCTCGAAAAATTCCAGCAAGCGAGGGGACACATTAAGTGCACTGCTGGCGCTTGCCACCACCGGAACAATTTCGGGGGATCCCACCTCGGCTGTCTGCGCGGCTTCCCTCTGCACCGGCCTTGGGCGTGCGCCGAACAGGGGCCGAAACGGCTCTACGGTGTCGCTGTCCTTGAGAAGGAGTTCATAACGCTCGTCAAGGCGGCTGCTGGCGAAGTGCGGCATTCGGTCGGCGTCAACGTAGCCCCAGATGTCCGCCCTGGCGGGCGCCACATGCAAACACAACAGGGCCGGCACGCCCAGAGAGAACAAGCAGCGATGAAGGGAAGTCACCGCGCTCATGCCAGACCTTGGCTCAGGGCCTCAGTCCGCAAGAGAGGCCTGCCATCGCTCAAAGGCTTCATAAGCCTCACCTTCGGCGAGGTAGCGCCTGCGCAGCGCCTCCGGAATGGCATCGAACCGCTCCTGAGCCACGTCAAGAGGCGAGTCATTCATACGCTCTGGCCATAACTCGTAACCCCGGTCCATCAGGTCACCAAGGTCAGCCTCACCTTTGACCAGCGCGTAGTAGGCGTGGGCAAAATCACTGGCCCATTTGCCATACTCTGCGCCCTCAAGCACCCTGTCGTCATTTGCGCGGATAAAGCCCGACCCCGTTTCGGCATAAGCCATAAAACAATCCTTCTTCTGCTGATTGTTGAAACTTTACGCAAGCGGGACAACCCTAGCCTGTAGGACAAGGCCGATGGCCTTTGTGGAACGAGCTTTTATATGGCAGTTTCCAGGGGAGAATCCCTCCGAACCAGGCAGATCGTGTGCGTCTTTTCTATGAACCGTGTATGAACTTGTAAAAACAAGTCCTGCTCTATGCGCTCTCCAGAGCGTACGCGAGCACAAGATAACTCTCCGCGTCAGGAACGCCCAGCACAAGCCTGACGCCATCATCGGCGGCCGACCATGCAGGCAAGGCGCCACCCGACGCCGCGTCAAGCGGCAACCGATAGAGGCCCAGCGGACGAACGCGATGGCGCGCAAAGTAGGGAAAGAGGCGATCATCAATCACGACGGTCACTTCATTCGCCGCTCCTTCCCGGAGCCGGCGCGAGGCGACTGGAAAGTCATGCCGCACACTGACGAGCAATTGCAGTGGTGCCGGACTTGTACCCGCAAGGGTGGCGATCACCTCACGCCTTCTGCCGCTCTCTCCGGCATCATCCTCCCGCGCCGTATAGTGCAAATGCAGCACCACGTCACCAATGGTGTCGTAGTCGAAGGGCCGAAATACAGCCGGCAGGGAAAACCTCCAGCGAGTATCCACGTCAAGATCGATTGACTCGAAAGGTAAATACCGCTCGTCCCGAAAATCCAGCTGGAATATGCCGGCGTCGTTCTGGCCGGAACTGGTGGCTATGCTGCGCGGAGATTCGCCGGTTGGTATGCACTGCAACACACCATTGACGCCACCATAAGGGCCCACCACACCAGGCACAGAGAGACTGACGGATTTGATACGCCGTTGATGATGGCCGGGGAAGTCAAGCTTGAACACCCATGCAGGCAAGGCAAACATGCATTCACCGGTGACACGCAGCGCCCACAGCGCTTGCGGATCAAGACGCCGCAGCGAGACGTGGGAAGCGATTTCAAGTGCACGGATGTTTCGGTGCATGTAGGCGAGCTCCAGCCGCCGCAAGTCCTGGGCAAGGCGTTCTCCCGCCAACAGCCCCTTTTTTCCCCCATCCCAATGGTCGAACCGGATCAGGGATGTTCCGGTTCCCAGTTCGCGATGAGCCGCAGCCTCCGCTTGCTTGGCCAGATCAAAAGCCATGCGGTATGACTGATAGTGAAGTGCGGCAAGTTGTGCAGACATCCAGCTATAAAGCTGGTCGCTGGAGAATTTGCCGCGCAACGCTGATTGGATTTCCTCGGCCTGAACGATTTGCTGTTCGTGGTTTTCTTGGTCTCGCTCGGCAATAGCCACGCGAATCTCACTGGCGATGATCTGCTGTTCGATCTGCGCGAGCTCGCGGGTTGCTGATTCAATCTGGTGACGCCACTCCTCGTCTCGGCGCTGGTAGTTTGCGTTGTAGCCCGCCATCGACGCTTCGAAGGCGAACTGCTGCCCAATCAAGCTGAAGGAGGCGGCCGCAGCCTGGGTGGCATGGCCAAGGTTGGGGCCTCCCCATTCGATGCCATTGTTCGGGAATCCGATGACACCCGTCGGCAACGCGTGGAAGATGGATGCTGCAATCTGGTGGGCTGAACTGGCGAGTTCAAAGCCGTGCGCCAGGTGCAAATTTGAAATTTGCGCATCTTCGGCGGTGGATTTTCCCTGATCCAGGTTGGATTGATAAAAATCCAGACGGGCCTGCAAAACCTCTTTCGATTTTTTGACCGCTTCAAGGCCCGCTGTTGCCTCCTCGGCCTGCTGCGCTTTGAGCAGGGACATGAATTTCAAGGTCGAAACTTCATGCTGCGCGCGCAGTTGCGCGAGTTGCTCACTGTCACGCTTTTCGAGTGCCGACAGCAAGGCCGCACCGAACGAACGAACCTCGTTACAGAACTCAAGCGCCTTCTGCAGCATGGGCTGGAAACGGTAATGCGAAGGACGCGTATCCAGGGCCATGCTCAATGCCGCGCCAATATCCAGGCCCGCAGCACGTGCGCGTACCAGCAAGGCTGGGTCTATGGGTGGAGAAAAAAGGGCAAGCTGCCGCGTGCGGCCATCAATATCCATGCAATGCCGGATTTTGAACAACCGATCCGCGATCGTGGTTCGCAATTCATGCAGCCGAAGATTTCCGGGGATACAGAAATAGAGCATCGATATGCCCGGAGCAACACGGTCCGCCGGGCTAGCGGCCCCGGCCGGCATGGGTAAACTGGTGTCGATATCCATCAGCACATTCGAAAAATCATCCACCGCATCCCCGCGCGCGAGTTCGTCATAACTTCGTGCTTCGCGCCGTACGGGCGGCAGAACGACAGGGGCCGTGCCCAGTATTTCGTTGCCAAGCACATACAACTGAGTCGCCTCGTTGATGGATTCCATGGTGTCGCGGCGGAACAGGCTGTCGGCCCAGGCCGTGAGATTCTCGGTATATTTTTGCACCACTGTCTTCATGTAGCTCACCAGACGCAGGCGCGCGACCAGGTGCGGATTGAACGGATCGTTCCGCCAGGCCGCCACCTGCGCTTCCAGGTCGTCCGCGCCGTCTGACAAGCGCCGCATCATGGCTTCGAGCGATTCAATCGTTCCCCGGCTTGCCCAGTACTCGGCCTCCCGGAAAAGCGGCTTGACACGCCAGAACTTCTGGGGGGCCGGGTGCGGCGAGACATCTGTCGGATCGAAGATGGCATGAAACCATTGCTGTGCGTCTTCGAAGCGCCGGTTTTTGCTTAGCCGGTCTGCCAGCAGCAACGGAATATGGAAAAACACCTCCCAGTTGTACAGGCCGTAGGCACCCGTTGCCGAGAAGTCGAATTCGTCACAAGGATATGGCGCAGCTACCAGCCAAGGGCTGGGCCGCAGCGTGTCGCGTACCCAGTCGCGCGAAGCCACCGTAAGCTGGCGCGGATGCTGCCCGGGACGCGCAGGTGTCACCTCCCATCGAGGAGGTATCGACGGTATGGGAACCAGCTTTTCGGCGGGCCTGTACAGGCCAGCCAACCCTTCCGCACGAACGGCTTCAAGCAGATCGCATACAAAGGCATGGTGCCCGGCCTCCAGCAGATATTGGGGCAGGAAGCGAAGCGACCCCATTGTTCTGAAAGCGTAAAGAGGCCGGTCGCCATGGGTAAGCACGTAAGGGTGACCTATGCTCAGGCGCGAGAACTGGTGCGCAGGTAGTACCGTGAAGCCTTCGACTGGCGCCTCGAGCAATGCGAGAGATCGCACGCCGAACGCAGCCGCATCAGCATTCACCACCGCCGCCGCGAAAAAAGCGCCAAAAATCGCGCCGCCCAAACCTCCCGTCTCGGCGAGCTCCCGCGCAAGTTCCGCCATCTCTTCATCCAGCCATCCGGTTGGTTCGGATTCATCCGCAAGCCTGAGGAAGGTAGCGGACGGCCCATCCATGCCTTCGTGCAATAGCTGACCCTGCGGAAGCACCGCCCGAGGAAGCCGGAGCACTTTCGCCCGGTCATACCGCTGCAATGTCATTTGCCCTGTGCAGGAATCCATCAGGAATGAAGACAAGGCAATGGCATACCCCAAGGGCCAGTCGGTACGCGGGCGAGAAATGCGCAGAAGATGGTAAATGTGCAGCGCCATGCCGGTGGCAGAAACCTCCGGACGCAGCATCATGCTGGAACGGTCATGGAGCCCCATGCGTACGGACTCCCTTGTTTTGGCGGGTGCTGTCCATTGGTCGAACTCACGCATCGACCAATTGAGCTGCATATCCCAGGCGCGTTTGGGAGGGTCATTGCGGTCCAGCTGGACTTCGCTGAATTGCGGCCAGAAAAGCATGGGCCGCCGGTTCTGCACCACCAGTACCAAGTGGTCCGAGTCGATGCTCAGTTCAATCTTCTGCCAAGGCGTCCAGCACAGGCCATCGGATCTCTGCCGGTAGAAATACCGGTGCGGCATGGACTGTGTCCGCCCCACCATGTGAATGACCTTGCGGGTAAGCTCTTTTCCAGCGCCACTCCTTTCAGCATAGCTCTCTTCATACAGCGCTCGGATGTCCAGGCGCGCCACCTCATGCAGCTTTCCCAGGTACCCGCGCATGGCCCGCTCCGCAGTGTCCGGGGTAATTTCGTCCTGAAGAAGCTCGTTTTCCAGGTCTTCGAAGAACGGGCTTTTGTTGTCGCGAAGGTCAGCCTCTATCCAGTTTTCCGGGTACAGGAAAACTTTTCGGCCGGCTTCCCACACGCGGTAGTTCTTCATCCATTGCCACTGCCGCCATTGGGTGATGTCGGAGACATCACCGAGCAGTACGTCGCCTGGCTTCTCCAGGTTCATCAGGCAACGCTGCACGAAAAGCTGGATCGCCGCATGCGCCTGCACAATGCGCGAACTCAGCTGGCACGGGCCCATCTGCACATCAATCAGCAGATGCGCGTATACGTCGTCGGCCGTTTTCCAGCGCGGTGCGTGTATGTTGCTGTGCAGGATATGCGCGAGCAAGGCGTCTCGCTGTTGGATACGCAGGCTATCCATGGCCGGGGCCAGTGCCTCATACCAGTCACCACTGTTTGCAAAGCGGCTGCGGGCCAGCGCCTGGAGTTCCGTGGTTGCGGACTCTGGCCGTGCGGCCTGCAACAGCGTATGGAGGGCGTTGTCGGGAGCAATGGTCAACCGGTGTCGCTGCAGCCAGTGCGTGGCCGCGTGCAAGTGCGCATAAATGTCAGGGGCCTGCCAGGCGGCACCGTCAGCGAAGGGAAAACTCAGCGTTTGGGCCAGGTCAAGCAAGGCCTGGGAACCGTCGGTGCCAGCTCCTATCGACCGGCCCCAGCCGGTGATGTTTTCCAGGTCCATTCGCGCTGCATTGGCGCTGGATGCGTCGGCGATAACCTGCAACAGGCTGCGATCGGACTTTGGCATCAGTTTCTGGAGGACGCTGACCCGCACCAAACCCATTAGGGCAGACAAGTTGCAGGGGGCATCGCTGGCCATCACGGGCAAGGCGTTGAAGTCCAGCCACAGTGTGTTGTCGCGCGGGAGCCGGGCTATTGCCTTGATGTCGGCCATGGTGAGCTTCAGCATGCCAAGCAGGCGAGAGGTCTTCAACACACGCCGCAGGGACCGGTTGGCCTGTTCAAGCAATGCCCCGCGGCCCGGATTGCCGGGCAAAACGGCAGCCAGTGCGATGAAATCATGCACCACCCCGCCCGGGGTACCAGGCGGGCTTGCGGCCAACAGCGCTTGCACCGGTGGCACAGAAGCTGGAGCATCGGCAACCATGTCCGCCATGAATGCTGTACCAGCGATGCCGCCCAGGCCTGCGATAGCGGCAGCAACGCGGCGCTCCATGATCGCGTCAGGACCCGCATCAGTCGAAAGATCTGCCACCGAAGTTTGAATCGCCTCTACCAGACTTTCCAGCTGGACTGGCAACTCATCCTCGCGAGGGGCAAAGACCGCCGGGACGAGGTCCTCATGGCGCAACAGGTAACACAGCTCGGCGGGATCAAGCGCTGCTGTGCGTAGCTGCCCAAGTCGCTCCAGTGCGGTCTCCAGTCTTTCGAGGCGCTGTGCGGGCGCTTGGGGTTCGAGTGGATCAACGAGGCCCAGCGCATGCCAGCACACGTGGTCCGCGGCCGACAGCTGCAGCAAGGCCAGGAAATCAGAACGCGTATGAGACTCCGCGACCTCGCCTGACGATGCCGAATCGAGGGCCAGCAAGAGCCTGGACAATCGCTCCTGGGAAACACCTTGCAGCGCCGATAGCGACATCAGGCGTGAAAGCGCCACCAGATCGAGGGCTTGCGCGTCTCTTCCGACACGCAAGGCCTGAAGTGCAATCTGTAACCGGGCCAAGGGCCATTTCAGCGCCCGGCGCAAGCGCAGGACACGATGCATGAGATCGAACACTTCAATTTTCGCCTCCGCGTCCAACTCGCTTGGCGTTGCTCCTGCACCGCCAATGCGCTGCCTGAGCCGCGTGTGCTCAATGTTGCAGGGGTCTGATTCAGGCGTCGGACGGCGATCAATATACAGCGCCCAACCCGCGAACAAAGGCGACTCGACAAGCGCAAACAGCTCGTCCACAGCCAGTCCGCTGCGAGCCAGCAGCCCCCGTTCTCCGCCGAACTGCAGCAACGGATCCAGTGCGCTGGCACCGGACAACCCCCAGGCCTGCGTCACCGCAGTCCCATCCCGGACTGCGGTGTTGTGCAACAGTGTCCAATTCGCGGGACTCAAACCCAGCCTTGCCCGGTACAGGTCATCACCTGGGTCCATGGCCAGTGCCAGCACTTCGGCCGCAGGCGACCCGATCAGGTCGAAGTAAATTCCTTTCTGTAAAAAAGTACGTTCGAAAGGCAGTTGCAGCGGGTAACGGGCACTCTGTAGCGGACCGTCCGGTGCGTACACAGACGCAATGGCGTTGCGCTCATCGGGTAAGGCACGCAGCCGGGTGGCTACCTCTGCTGCTTCGCTGCCTTCGGGTTCATCGAAGGTCTGCGGCGTCGAGATGGCATCAGCTGCGACGCCAGCAATCTGGCGCTCCAGCAACTCGTTCACCAGGTCAATGTAAGGCAAGGGGATTTCAGCATTTGCGCAGTTCAGCTTCAGATGGCAAAGGTCGGGCCGCCGCGCCTTCAACACGTCGAGCAATGAAGGGCCCACAGCCATCCCGCTGGCCGGTCTTGCCTTCATGTCCTTTAAAAACTCCAGCAGATCCATCAGGTAGGCTGCCGGCCCATACGCCGATTCGCAGGGCGGGCAAAAACAACCGCTACCGGCCCCAAACATCTCGATCCAGGTGGCCAAACCACCACCTGGCACCACTGCAGGCTTTGGCTGCACAGGAAGCGGCGTTTCGAAATAGTCGCGCAGCCGCACGGCATGCAAGGTAATGTCTTGCGCCCGCTCCCTGGCAGAGTGGAAAATTTCCTCTGCCACCGTCGACCCCGTGATCTTTTCCATGCGCGTCCTGAACACCGACTCCCCGGCCATGACAACCTTGATGGCGGAATCGAACCCCTGATCCTGCAGCGCCTTCATATGGGCTGCGCGGTTCGTGCCGGGCACCAGCCGGGCCACACGTACCTCGGCAGAAAGCTGCTTTGTCAGGGTTTCGCGATCCGTCGTGAGCTGACCCAGGCCAACCGTCTGCATGAACTCACCTACCGGCGTGCGGAGCAGGTCGAACGCCGGATTGAGCGTCAGCAAAACACCCACCTCACGCCTGAGATCCTCCGGATCGTCCGCCAGGCGATGCGCCACAACGGCGGTTGGAAATGCCAACTCCACGGTGTCGGCCAAAGATGCGGCATACAGCTCCGGCGAGTCGAAACCTTCAGGCAAGCTCTTGGTCCCTTTGCTGGCAACGGTTTGTGCCACGTTGAGCCATTGCGCCCGGCTGAGCCTGGCGAGATCGGCGCCCGAACCAAAGCCGCGCGCGAGCGAACTTTGCAGCGCTGCAAGCGTAGGAATGTGCTTTTGCACAAAATGGTGTGCCTCGATCGCGAACCGTGCGCTACGCACCGCATCCGGCGGTACACCGGCTTGCGTGAGCATCTGCCAAAGTTGCAGCGGGTCATCTTCCGGTGAAAAATCCAGCGCGACATCCACAATCCGGCGCTGCGCATCGACACTGATGCCGCTCGCGGCGAGCAGCACTCCGATGGGTGTCTGTCCGCCAGCACCTTCGGTGGGCGGCACAAATGCCAGATCAATCGCCAGCTCGGTCAGCTTCGCCACAAATGCCTCAATGCTTTTTCCAAGCGCCGATGGCACCTGCCGATCCACGATGGCCTGCTTCAGCGAATTGCGCCATTGCCTGGGCCCGGCGCGGAGAAGCGCTGTCCATTCGTCAGGAAGGCCCTGGCGCAACAAACCGTAGAACGCAGCCGCAGGCAGTTTGTGCCGGGCTTGCTGCTTGCGCCAGATCGCATCTTGCCGCAGGAAACGCAGGTGCAAGGCATCTATGCCTGTCTCGCCTCCCAGAAACTGCAGGTCGTCCTCAGTCAACCGGTAGGGCTCGAGCTTTTCCATCAGCGGTCTGATCTCATGGTGATAGCTCACCCATTCCGAATCCGTGTGGAAAACGCCTGCGTTAATGCGCAGATCGACCACAGCGCGCGGCGGCGCATTGAACACCGTTTCCGACACGGCCAGCTCCGTCTTCCCGTCCGCGGTAAACACACGCAGGTACAAGTCCGCCGCAGCTTTTTCCAAACGACGAAACTGCGCGTGCGTGTAACGGATCTGGTAATGCCCCTGGATATCGGTCAGGGCCTCTCCCAGGCGCTGCTCACTGCGCAAGTCGCGGTCAAAAGCGCTCACGCGAAGACCTTTCAGTACCAGTCCTGCGCCATCACGTACGGTGCCACTGACGAGGCGCAGGTCAGCATCGAGGCTCAGGTTCAGTTCAGTGCGTACGCTCGCGTTGGGAACCATGGCCGACTGGGCGAGCAGCAGGTCCTGGTCGTCGAAAGCGCGCACGACCAGATCCGGGCCGCCGCGCTCGGCAGCGGTCTTGCGATACAACGATGCAGGAAAGGCGATGCGGTACGTCCCTGAGCCGTCTGTGATGCCCTGGCCCAGTACTGACTCGCGCTGGTAGTCACGGTCGAAAGCGCGAATGACAAGGCCGGGCAGACGCCGGCCGAGGGAATCCATCACTACACCGAAAACCTCATGGTCATTCGCATTGAATTGAATACCCAGGGTTTGCAACAGTTCGTTCATCCGTGCCGCTGTTTTTTCTTCGACCACACCAGCGAGGCTGTCGCCCAACTTCTGTTGAATCTGAAAATGGAGAACGAGCTGCTGCGTGGCCTCCCCGTAGCTGGAGACGGTGCGTTCCTTGCGTAGCCGGTAGACCATCTCCTTCAAGTCGTCGGCGCTCGGGTGCTGAGGCAAATCGAAGCCTTGTAGCACCCCACGTTCGACATAGAGCAACAGTGCGTCTATCAAGTCACCGACGTATGAGCCGCTATCGCCTGGTTTCAGAGGAAATACGATGAAGTGCATTTGATGGCTCCCATGTCTGTCGAACCTGCTTTCTCTACTCCGCCTATTTCTGTCCGACTATCTGTGCTTGTAGTCGGTCGTACAGCGGTACTATCGCCCGCGGGCTGGATCCTCGGGTCTCACGGCCTCACTGGCATGTTCCAAATCGAGCTGCCGGTAGTCCGAACTTCCGCGCGATGCCCAATGCTCGCCTCCAACCGGCGATGAATGAAAGCTCGAAGTCTCGGTCCAATCTGGCGCAACAAGCTTTAATGCATCCCACGCGACAGTGGCGACGTCGCTCAGAAGACTGCTGGCCCACGAGGGAGGACTGCTCACGGATGACGAGTCAAACATGATTCTCCATTGGGCTATGCGCCCTGCAAAGTAATGTTGTGCATCGCGCAGCGTAATGTTCTGGGATGTCAGGTCGTCGTATCGGCGCACCTGGGTAAGGAATTCACGTGCCAGCAGCAGCACATTGAACAGGGTGAATGCCTGACCGCTTTCCTGCAGGTAGTTGTAGGCATTGTCCAAGGCCGAGTGGAGGATGAAAAGAACCGCATCCTCATGCACTTCAGACCTGTCATCAATGATGTCGGTCGTTCGACCTTCAGCCGCGTAGTCGCGCTCCGGCCCAAGCGTTACAAATGACACTTCGGTTACAAAACGCAGAAATGAAGCTCTTAGTTCCGGAGACCGGCCGGCCAGCACGGCCTCATACTCTGCATTCACCGCATCGGCATCGACGTAGGCCCCCAACCGTTCAGACAGGTCCGGTCCTGACGGGGACAGGGGTGGGGGAGGTGGTATCGGAGGCCCATAGTCCTCGCCTGAAACCCGGTCCACACCACCTGGCGGTAGCGGCATGCGATATTCGGGAGACGAACTCTGCATGCCGTTGACATCCAGACGGTTGATTGGCGATGCTCTCGCGTAGGAATACACATTGAGGGCATCCTCCGTGCCAAGCGGGTCTACACCTGCCCAACGACCCAACCACGGTGCGTAGTATCGCGCTGTGTGATAGCTAAATCCCGTCTCCTCGTCCCGCTCCATGCCCGTATACCTGTATCGTTTGGGCGTTGCATCGGCTGATCGGCTGCTCAGGTGATACGCCGTTGTCCCATACGGATGGAATTCTTCGCTTCCGATAATCCGGCTCGTTTCGTCCAGCTCCAGCGCAACCGAGCCCAGGTGATTGCTATATTGATAACGCAGCAGCACACCTGCGCCAAGCCGCGGATTGTCTGTGCTGACAACCTGCTCAGCCAGAAGCACACGCTGATCATCAACAAACAAGTGTTGGGTCTCGATTTCCTCCATCACATCGCCTGATGGGGCGTACCGCCGGTACAGCTCCATGCCACCCAGGTACAGCCTCACTTCGACAACGCCGCCCGGTTTCTCGATGCGTTTTCGCGTGCGCTGTTTGCCCATGTCATAGGCGTACCAGGCGCGGCCGCCTCCCCCGAGATCCAGGCTTTCAATCATGTCGCGCCAGTCCCAGCGGATGCGCGCCGGGTCGGGCACATTGGCCGTGTTCAGCATGGACCCGTGGACATCGTAGGTATAACGCACAGCTGCAGCCTCATCGCCGCCGGTCCACGTTCGCAACAGCCTGTTGCTGTCTGTGGCGGTATGGTAATGGCGTGTCCAGCTGCCCCCCTCGGCGCTATGTTGCATGGTGATGAAGTTGCCGACGGCATCGTAGCGATAGCGCTGGAGGTAATTTCTCAGCGCGTGGTCTGCCGGAAAAGCATCAACGCCGAATACCTCGCTGAGGGAATCGGGTGCAGCGCTGAATTGCGCACTTTCCCTGCCGGTGGCCTCAAGCAGGCGATGTAGCGCATCGTAAACGTAGCGGCTGCGCGGCTCGACAGCCTGGTTGCGGAAGAAGACGGGCGCCCAGGCTTCGTCCAGAATTTCGGCCACGTTTCCTGCAGCATCGTAGGTGTAGTGCAGTTGCTGCACCACCCTCTCATCGCGGAGATTCGAACGAAAACCCGGGAAGGGCAAATCAGCTGCAGGGCGTGCGGTGCGGAGCTGCATCAGGCGAAAGTTCCGCCTATCGTAGGCATAGCGGGTTTCGGTGCCGTTGCCTTGCCGCAGACACGTACGTTGGCCCCTGGCGTTGTACGTGATGCCATGCACCGCACGCGAGATGCGTCCCCCCTGGGGTACCCCCTCGACCAGGCGTGCGCCGATACTGAGGTTCTCGGCCTCCAGCAAATCTCGGGCGTTGTACTGCGGTCTGTAAACCGCCACACGGCCCGCATGGCGGTGCCAGTTGATCATTTGGGTCATGCGGCCGAGCGCATCGTGCTCCGTAAGGCGTGCGAAGGTTTCCCGCTCCAGCAGTGCTTCTCGCGAAACCTCATCACCCTGCCAGTCGGGAAGCACTGCCGGGTGGTGGCGCGCCATGCGGCGTTTCTCGTGTTGCACCTGCCCGGTAAAGCCCAGGCGCAGCAACTCGATGCGACCACTGGGATCGTCGTGGCGCACGGCCTGGCCGATGAGGTTAAGCGCCCGGGCTTCGTCCGGGTCCGGGTCGGCCGTATCGCGGTAGTCGAAACGTTCCACCACGGCGGCAGAAGCTGTCCCAAAACGCAGCCATTGCCGCAAGGGACGGTGCAGCAAATCGTATTCGGTGTATGCCAGGCGTGCCTCCGGTCGAAGCTGGCCATCGGCTTCGAGCCGGTCGTTGAGGTCCCAATGGAGCATTGGCTTGCCCTCTGAGTCGCTCAGCATCCAGCGGTCACCCGCATCCATGCTGTGCTGGCAAAGGAGGTTGCCTGCAATGTCATAAGCAGGAACACTTCCAGGCGGCAAGTCGTCACCGTGGTCGCTATTGGGCTTGGGCGGGCAGATGTACTGCATGACCAGGTTGCCACGCGCATCACGTACCCACAAAGGCTTTCCTTCCGCGTCGAGGCAGGTATGAGTCAGGTGACGTTCATCCAGCCAGGGGCGCTCGATCAACGGGGTATTGCCGAATTCCGAGGCCTCACTGGGGCTGCGATTGTGGGTGATGGCAATAACTTCACGCCCCAGACTGTCCAGCACGCGGAGTTCCGGGGTGTTGGCATGCAGCGCGCTCAGGCGGGCGGCGCGGCGGGCCTCGGCGCTGGCATCGACAGCCAAGCGCTCCGCATACCAGGAACTTTCCAGCACAGTGTCGCTGGCGTCGAACTGGCGCGCGTACCAGGGCGAGAACTCGATTCGGCTGAGAGTTCCGTCGGGCAAGTCGGTGCGTATCACTCGGCCTGCCGCGTCATAAAACAGGATGGGGGTGACACCCTCTTCGCGCGGCAGTTCGCAGCCGAAGCGGTTGCTGAAAAAGGGTTCGTATTGCTTGACTGGTTTGCCCTTGTTGTTGAGGATGGCCAGGCCGTTGACGATCCAGCGCAGCGGTCCACCCTCGACTTCCGGCTCGGCCTGCTGCTTGGCCATCAAAACGTTTCCGCCCCCGTCGGAACATTGCAGAACAATTTGCAGGGGGCAGTTGTCGCCGCCGGGCCGACCGGCGTGAACCTCGCGCGTTATGGCACAGGCCATGGCAGGGCGTACCGCCCAGGTGGTGACCCTGCCGTCAGTTGCTCGAGCCTCGCCAAAGTGATAGACAAAGCGTCCGCCCGCGCGGGCCAGCCAAGTGCGGGCCTGGGCACCATCCAGCTCGTGCTGGGTACAGAAGGCCTGCACGGCTTCCACCGCCGGGTTGCGCAAGGCGGGTTCTGCATGAAAGGTCTCGAGATCGTCCCCTTGCCACCCGTCATCCGTTGGCTTGCCCTTGACAGCCACGGCGACCACCTGACCCAGAATGTCAATGCAGGCTTCGGTGTGGTTGCCGTTGGCATCGACCATTTCCACAGGCATCAGCGCACGATGATCGAAGCGCAGAACTTCGCTGCGATTCTGGCGTGCGTCCGTGACGCTACGGACGTACAGATCAAGCACGTCGTATTCAAGCGTGCTTACAGCACCGAAGGAATCGGTGTAGCGCTCCGGCAAGTAGAAATGCCGGGCAGCGTCACCGGCAAAACCAGCTGTGCCGGAACGCAGCCAGTACTGTCCCGCCATATCTGCGGAAGTTGCATCCGGTGCAAAACGGGTCGCGATATCCTCGCCGCGCGCATAGCCGCTACGCTGCGGGTTATCCAGCAGGCTGCGCGCACTAACGCCGGGCTGCAGCTCCCAATCCAACATGGCGGGCGACATACCGGGCACACCGCCCGGCGTCTGGAATACGGCATCCAGAAGTTCATCCGTCAGTGCAAGCTTGTAGTCCTCGTACTTCAGACCGCGCGGGCCGTGTTGGCCCCATGGCAGAGATACGGTCGGGGCCACGGCATCGCCGGAGTCGTCAAAGTAAAGCGTGCACAAATGCTCGACCAAGCGGCGCTGCGGCACTGTACCGCTGGCTGGTCGGTGGTATGGCAACGCGGTCATGCCGATAGGCGTCGCTGCTTCATTCGCTCGTGAATAGTGATCGCTCAGCTCCAGCCCGGCAAAGTCTTCCAGGCGATAGTAGAAGGCCTCTGCGTGGGAGATGCCCGTCAGTTCGAAGCTCCGCAGCTCGCATGGCAGGCGCAGGCGATGGTGGCGCAACACAGAGCCGGGATCCATCGTTGCGTGGAGCAGCACATCCTGGGTGAAACGCGCTTCGGTATAGGCCAGATGTGCCTCGGCCTGCACCGCACGAACACGATGCAGGTCCGCCTCATCGAGGGTGTCGTCTTCGAAACGGCCGATGCGCGGATAGCCCACCGCCACTGTCTGCAGTGGCTGGCCGTGTTCGTCCACGCGCAGCGCGAGCGTATGTGCGATGCGCGGATCGGGTGTCACCACGCCACCCGGCAGAGGCAATGGCATTTCATGCTGGTAGTTCAAAACCTCGCTCTCGGTGACCAGAAACACGGCATGCCGGTTCTGGCCCCTGGGCTGCAGGCGCTGGATGCGGCAGCTGTGGGTGGCAACGCTGTACAGCCGCACAGCGTGGTGCGGCGAACTATCCTGGACAAGTGACTCAAGATCGAGCTCGTAGACCTCCTGCCGCAACACCATGCCCTTGAGGGCCCGCAGCGCTTCCCTGCGCTCGTCGGCGCCAAGGTCTTCGTCAAGAAGAAGCTCGGACAAGTCACGCTCGCGAAAAGAACCTTCGATGCGGTAACGGGAAACAAAGTATTCATGCCGGAATTGCGTGAGCAGGCCGTGGCCATCCGTTGCCACGCCGGTGTGATACCAGGTGACAGTTTTCACCGGCGGCTGGAACAGGCGATGGTCATCGGTAATCCAGGGGCTGCTCCCATTGGTCTGCTCGAACCGGCCGTAGTCTTCGACGTCAATCTGTTCTACCCGGCCGAAGCCGCGAAACTCGCGTTCGATGCCGTCGAAGCAACCGTGGTGATAGCTGTAGGTGCTGCTGAACGCCGTACCGCGCCACATATCGCGCACTGTCACGCGGCTGACACATTGCACCGGAAAAGGAAGCCGCGTGATCCAGGGCGTGCCCGCTGCCTTGTCTGCCAGGTAAAAGTGTGTTGACGGCGTGTATTCGATCTCGGTGCTTCCGCCGAGGTTATTGCGCAACTCGACCAGCAAGTGAGGCTTGGTGTCACCCATCAGGTCGATGTAGCGAACCGGGTTGGCACTGTCTGCCGGCAAATGTGAGTTCCACACCAGGCACGCGGTACCTCGCCCGAACAGGTCAACAAGCTGCACGGCAGCCAGATTGTGCGTGGCCAGCGGAAAAGGAATTTTCCGCGCATGGCTCAAGGTGTTGCCGGACCGGTTGAAATAGAGCTGCACGCCCTCCCGGCCAAGGTAAAGAATGTCGACGGGTCCACTTCCATCAATGTCGGCGAGCCGGATGCGCCGTGGGTCAAACAGGTCATCATGGTCAAAGCGCGGCGGATTGCCGAAGTTCACCTTGCGGCCAAACCGGCCATAGCCGAGATTGGGCCAGTAACACGCCTCGCCATTTCGAATACGCACGATATCGGTGAGACCGTCGCCACACATATCCGCCAGGAACAGCGTCTGCGTACCATCAGAAAACACAAGCCGCACGCCCTCCTCGCCATGCGGAGGCCGGGTATGTTCAGCTTGGGAAAAACCGCTCTCCGCCAGCGATGGATACCAGGTGAAAACGTCATCCTCAGTCACCAGTGCGTCCGCATGCCCGTTGCCGGTCAGATCCAGAAACCGCAAATTCGGATCGTCCCAGCGGATCTGGGGAAGCGATGAAAAAGGCATGAAGCGCTTCCAGTCGTCCTGCGGATCACGCTCGTAAAACCCCGGCATCGGACGGTCGAAATCCACGACATCGATTTCACCGTTGCCATTCAGGTCCATCAAACGCTGTCCGCCGCTTGTTAGCGCTCGCCGGGTGGGCAGGCCGGCCACCGCACGGCTGGGCTCAAACCTGCCGCCGCCCAGATTGGCCGCATAACGCCAGGTACCCGCCTCTTCGGTCAGGACACCCGAAACGCCTTCACCGTCAAGATCGACCCATTGGACCCCCGTGCCCTGTATTCCCACGGGGAGGCCCTGCAGGTCGGCAGCCATCAGGGTGCGTACCTCGGAATCGACGCGCGGCAGGCTGTAACGGAACTCCAGCGGTGGCAATGGTCGGCTCTCGAGCGTGCCGCCAGCGCCACGCTCATGCGACCAAGGCTCGGCCGCAACCATAACGCTATAGCCGGGCTGCAAGGGGTCATCCAGCGCCCCTGCGGCAGCATAGCGAAAACGCATGGAGCGGATCAACCCGGCAGCTCCGACCTCGGAGGCCTCGGCGATGTGGTGAAACATCAGGGCCCGCTCGCAACGGCGGGTGGCGCGCACTTCGAATCCGGGACGGTGGTTAGAGAACGGGTCCGGGCGCGACGGCCAGACCCGGTCAGGCTCCGGCTGCGGGTCCGAATCGGTGTGGTCGCCATAGTCGAACACCAGTTCAAGCAGCCATTCGGAGGGCAGAGAATCAAGCGGCGCATTCGGGCGCAAGTTCGGCAAGTAGGGCGTGCGGTTACCGTAGCGAATCCTCTTGAGGTAACGCTGGGAACTGCGCTGCCTGGCCGCACGATGTATCTCCCACGGAGCGCTTGGGTCTATCGCGTCAGCGTTGTCCGCAACATAGTCATAGACAATCGCATTGCCCTTGTCGTCATGACTTTCGCAAGGCAACCATTGGAAGACTCGCGATGGATCTGAAGGATCCACAATTCGACTGGCAGGCGCGCGGCCAAACCACTGCGTCATGTTTGACCGGTCCAGCACGCGCCAAAACGATTCAGCCGGATCGTCAGCGCCAGACCATCGTTCGATCAGCGAAAAGAGGCCTTCCACACGCGGACGGTAGCGACGGACCCGGTACGCTCTGCCTGCCAATAAAATGCTCGCCGTTTCCCGCTCGCCGCTGCCACCTGTGACAGTCACCGGGACGAGGTCCTCGACGCCTCCGAGCAAAAAAATGTCGGACTCTTCGGCGTCGAGATAACGCGGAAGGCCTTTCTCCGTTTTGCGGGTAATCGACGGCAACCCAAGGCGCCAGCCCATACCGAAGGGGCCATTGCCGGCCCCGGAGTCGTAGTCAATGGAGAGGTTCGGCTGGAATCCACCGCGACCAGGAGAAATCGGCAACGGAACAGACAACCTGCCCGTTCCGGTAGCGGAATTGGCCGAGAACTTTTCGCCAATACCGCGAATGGCGCCGCCACCCTTGGGAAGCGACAACTGCGGGGCCTTCAGCAAAAACGATGGCGTGCCATCGCCAGACTCTGCGGTCACAGCGGACTGCGCAGTGGAAGCCATCCCCCCCCATGGTTCAACAACCTTGCCAGGCGTAGCGCCGTGAGAATCCGTGGGCACAGCGCTCCTTTCTATCGACCCACCATGTTTTTATCGAGCCACAGGGTCTTTTTTTCAGCTTAGCATGTGAGTTCCCGTACTTGTGTGTGCAAATGTTTGTCCGCCGTCCTGCCACCGAAACAGGACATGCCCAACGCAGAAATTCCATTGCTGTTGTGTTTGCATGTAACTACGCTGCGCAAACCAGTTTTCGGAAGGCTTCGCCTTTGTAAATAAATAACTTGCGAAAATTTGTTTTGAGACAAGAGTGTTCTACGAGACTTCAGCTTGCCATCCGGAAGAGCCCGCATGCCAATATGAAAGTCATCGCGATCAGGCGTAATACCGCACTCGCATACGCTCACAATAAGCCTGCAGTTGCGGATAGGTCTGTGCATGCTGCTTCAGTGCCGACTCCACGGGCGGCCAGAGCAGGTTGGCAAGAAATGCATAGCCGGTCGCATCGAGCGAGCAAGGCTCTTCGCCCATCAGGTAGGGCTTGACGCCCAGGAAATCGGCCAGTGCCGTGATGTCGCGCTTGCCGATGGCCACTATCTCTTCCCCGGTGTGGCGGCCCATGCCGTGGCCACGCATCTGCCTGAGCATTCCGCGGCGGGCGAGCGGTGGCAGCACCCACCTCAGTGGCGCCGGCAGCGCGGCAAAAAAAGCGGCCCTGGTTTCTTCCCACCCCTGCGCTTCCACCCAGCGCGTGTAGACCACGGCCCAATAGAGGTTTTCCTCCATGAGGCGCTGGAATGCGCAGGCCACGGCTTTTTGCTCGGCGCTTAACCAGCTGTCGAGCCGGTCGCCGTAACCCGCCTGGAGGTAGCCGATGATGAAAGTGGTGTCTGCAAGCGTGCAGCCCTTGTCTTCGATATAGGGCATCTTGCCCTTGGGCGCGCGGCCGAGTTCACGCAAGGAAACCGGCGGGGCCTCGAAGGGCAAGCCGGCCATGCGCAGGTAGGTTTCCAGCTTCATGCAGAACGGGCTGGCATTGGGAAGGCCGAACGCGGGCTGGTATTGGTAGAGTTTGATCATGCGGTCCGTTATAACAACATGGCAGCGTCGCCCGGCGCGGCTGCGACAAGCAGCAGGAAGACGAAGCGAGTCGTCCGCCGCTTACTACTCGCTCATCACCACCACCACCTGCCCGTCGCTGCGCCCCAGGGAAAGGTAGATGTGGCCCACGCCGCTGTCGAAATAAGCGGTTTCGTGGCGGCCCAGCTCTACGGTTTCACCGGTTTCGAAATGAATGGCCACGCGGCCTGCAAGCACCATGACAAACTCCTGCCCCTGGTGCCGTATGAAGTCGGGAAACTCGTCCCGCTTGCGCGCCACAACGCGGCCATACAGCGGCGTCATGCGTTTGCCCGGGAAGCCGGTGGCCAGCATGCGGTAGTCGTAGTTGCCCGAGCTGTAGGCCGGTGCAGTGCTGGCCGAAGACCACACCACCGATGGCGCTTTTGCGCCAACCGGTGCAGCGGAGCGCGCATCAAACAACTGCCCCACGTCCAGCGCCAGCGCGCGCGCCACGGCAGCGAGTTTTTCGTAACTCACTGATATCTGGCCCAGCTCCATTTTGGACAGCGTGGACAGCGCCACGCCCGAATGGCCGGACAGGTCTTTCAAGGTCAGCCGCCGCGCCTTGCGGTGTTCGCGCAGTTGCAGGCCAAGCTGCGCCCGGTCAGCCTCGGGGGCTGCGGCAGGGGTGCCGGCAGAGCGAGTGGGCATGGCGTTTTCCCTTGTTTGAAATAAAAGCAGACAGACGGCACTGGACAGGCATGATTCTCGCATGTGAGAATTCTCAAATGCGAGAATATGACATCCTGATCCTTGGCGCCGGCATTGCGGGCGCCTCTTTGGCCTGGCGCCTGGCCGGGCAGCGCAGCGTGCTGCTGCTGGAGCGCGAGACCCAGCCCGGCTACCACTCGACCGGCCGCTCGGCCGCCATGTTCATGGAAAGTTACGGCCCGCCGGGCGTGCGTGCGCTGACCTGCGCCAGCCGCGCTTTTTATGAACAGCCGCCCGAAGGATTCGCCACAGCGCCCCTCATGCATCCGCGCGGGGCGCTGTACGTGGCCACCCCGGGGCAGGAAGCGCTGATGGCGCAAACCCGCACCGAGCTGGCCACCAGCTGCCCCGGCCTGGAAGTGCTGGATGCCCGCGCCACCTTGGCGCGCGTGCCCTGCCTGCGGCCCGAGATGGTGCATGGCGCCCTGTACGACCCCGGTGCCCAGGACATCGACGTACACGCGCTGCACCAGGGCTTTCTGCGCGGCTTTCGCCAGAAGGCCGGTGCCGAGGGCGAGCTGCGCACCAGTGCCACCCTGACCCAAGCCACGCACGACGGGCAATGCTGGACGTTGCAATTCGCCGATGGCCAAACATTGCGCGCCCGCATGGTCGTCAACGCCGCCGGCGCCTGGGCCGACGAACTGGCGGGCCTGTTCGGCGCTGCCCCGATCGGGCTGATGCCGCACCGGCGCAGCGCCTTCACCTTCAAGGCACCTGAGGGCGTAGACGTCTCCGGCTGGCCGGTCGTGGGGGGCATGGATGAAAGTTACTACTTCAAACCTGACGCGGGCCAGTTGCTGGGCTCGCCCGCCAATGCCGACCCCACCGTGCCGCACGACGTGGTGCCCGAGGAGCTGGACATTGCCATGGGCATTCACCAGATCGAGTCGGTCACCACCCTGAGCATCCGCCGCCCCACCAGCACCTGGGCCGGGCTGCGCTCCTTTGTGCCCGACGGTGAGATGGTGATTGGCCAGGACGCTGCCTGCCCCGATTTCTTCTGGCTCGCAGCGCAGGGGGGCTACGGCATCCAGAGCGCCGCCGGCGCCAGTGCGCTGGCCGATGCGCTGCTGCGCGAGGTAGCCCTGCCGGCCGAACTGGTTCAACATGGGGTCAACGCGGCCGCGCTGTCACCGGCCCGCTTGCGTTGACCAACAGAGACACCTCCCATGCGCAGCCCCGCCCTTCCTTCCAGCGAACTCGATGCGGCCCTGGCCGAGGCCACCGACCGCTACCGCGCGCACAACCCTGCCAGCGAGCGGCTGCTGCTTGAAGCCTCCGACGTACTGCCGGCGGGCAATACACGCAGCGTGCTGTTTTACTCGCCCTTTCCGCTCTACATGGCACGCGGCGAAGGCTGTCAGCTCTGGGACGCCGACGGCCACCGCTATCTGGACGCGCTGGGCGAGTTCACCGCGGGCATTTACGGCCACTCGAATGCGGTGATCCAGCAAGCCATCGTGGCCGCGTTGCAGGACGGCCTGAGCCTGTCTTCACACACCGCGCGTGAGGCCGCGCTGGCGCATGAGATCCAGCGCCGCTTTCCCGACATGGCGCTGCTGCGCTTTACCAACTCGGGCACCGAAGCCAACCTGATGGCGCTGGCTGCGGCCACCGCACACACGGGCCGGCGCAAGGTGCTGGTTTTCAACGGCGCCTACCACGGCGGTGTGTTGTCGTTTGGCGGTGGCGGCTCGCCCGTGAATGTGCCGCACGACTTTGTGGTTGCGCCCTACAACGACATCGATGCAGTCCGCGCACTGGCGCAGACCCACGGGGCACAACTGGCGGCCATTTTGGTTGAGCCCATGCTGGGCGCTGGTGGCTGCATTCCCGCCGAACCCGCCTTCCTGCACGGCCTGCGCACGCTGGCCAGTGAATGCGGCGCCTTGCTGATTCTTGATGAAGTCATGACCTCGCGCCTGTCCGCTGGTGGGCGACAGGCCTTGCTGGGCTTGACGCCGGACCTCACCACGCTGGGCAAATATTTCGGCGGCGGCCTCTCCTTCGGCGCCTTCGGTGGCCGGGCCGACGTGATGGAAAGGTTCGATCCGCGGCGCGCCGATGCGCTGGGCCATGCCGGCACCTTCAACAACAACGCGCTGACCATGGCCGCTGGCCTGGCCGGGTTGACCCAGGTACTCACTCCCACCGCACTTGAAGCGCTGAACCAGCGCGGCGAGCGCCTGCGCGAACAGCTTAATGCCGTGTTCCAGCGCCATGCCGTGGGCCTGCAGTTCACCGGACTGGGCTCGGTCATGCAGTTGCACGCCACCGACCGGCCGCTGCGCAATGCGGCCGATCTGGCCGGTGCCGATGACCGCGTCAAGGCCCTGCTGTTTTTCGACCAGCTGGAGCGCGGCATCTTCCTGGCGCGGCGCGGGCTGGTCGCACTCTCGCTGCCTTTCGGCGATGCGCAAGCCGATGAATTTGTTGCGGCGATGGAGGCAGTGGTCGCCGCGCGCAGCTCCCTGTTGCCGGCCGCCGTGCCCGGATTCCCACCACCCGCTGACCGTCCTTCCACCTTTTCTTTTTAAACGAGGCCCACCATGCAACACACCGTCAATACATTTCGCCGTGCACTCCTTGCCAGCAGCCTGCTTTTTGCCGGGCTGGCCTGCGCGGCCGGTTATCCCGACCGGCCGGTCACGCTGGTGGCGCCCTACCCCGCGGGTGGCGCGGCCGACGTACTGGCCCGCATCCTCGGCAAGAAACTTGAAGAGCAACTGGGCCAGCCGGTTGTGGTGGAAAACAAGCCGGGCGCCGGCACCGCCATTGGTGCAGCAGCTGTGGCCAACGCCAAACCCGACGGCTACACCCTGCTCGTCAGCTCCAACTCCACCTTCACGCTGAACCCCGCGATACAAGCCAAGCTCCCGTATGACCCGGTCAAGGGCTTTGACGCCATTGGCATGGTCGGCTCGGTGGCGCTGGCCGTGCTGGTGCATCCGTCGGTGACGGCTGCCAACGTGCCGCAGTTGGTGGCCGCCGCCAAGGCCAACCCCGACAAGTTTGTCTATGGCAGCTTCGGCAACGGCACCAGTTCCAACTTTGCCGGTGCGATGTTCAATAACGCCACCGGCCTGAAGATGCTGCACATTCCGTACAAAGGCAGTGCGCCGCTGATGACCGACCTGATAGGCGGGCAAATCCCGGTGAGCTTCGACACCGTGGTGGCGGCGGCGCCCCAGCTCAAAGCCGGCAAGATCAAGGTGCTGGCGGTCGCCACGCCCAAGCGCTCCAGCGTGATGCCGGACGTGCCCACCGTGGCGGAGGCCGGCTACCCCGGTTTCGACATGACGGCCTGGCTCGCGCTGGTGGCGCCGCGCGGCCTGCCAGCTGACGTCAAGACCCGGCTGGACAAAGCTCTGGCCACACTGATGGCCAGCCCCGACACCCAGGACAAAATGAAGGCTGCCGGTTTTGAGCCCGCCTACAGCGCCGTGCCCGACTGGGCCGGCATGGTCACCGCCGACATTGCCCGCATGAAAGCCATTGCAGAGCGCTCGCAGATCAAAATAGACTGACGATGACTACCACTCTCGTCGAAACATCGGCCGTCGAACTGCGGCGCCTGATTGGCAGCCGCCAGCTCTCGCCAGTCGAGCTGCTCGATGCCTGCATCGCACGCATCGCATCCTTGAACCCGGCCATCAACGCCATCTGCGCCACCGACTTCACCCGCGCCCGCGAGGCTGCGCGCCAGGCCGAGGCACAGGTGATGCGCGGCGGACCGCTGGGCCCGCTGCACGGCCTGCCCCTGGGCGTCAAGGACCTGCAGGACACAGAGGGCCTGCTCACCACCTACGGCAATGTGCGGTTGCGCGGCAATGTGCCAGCGGCCGATAACGCGCTGGTGGCCAGGTTGCGCGCGGCCGGCGCCATCGTCACCGCCAAGACCAACGTGCCCGACATGGGCGCCGGCGCCAACAC
>NZ_JBDTTH010000056.1:0-29615 GCF_039930745.1 Polaromonas sp.
GATGCCGTTTCCAGAAAGTGGGAAGTCCCTTCGTATTCCCATCGAGCGGACTCGCTCCGGCGGCGCAGGCTTGGCCCTCATTTCATTCTGGGCCAAGCCCGCGCCGCCTCCGCGAGCCGCTCATGTCAAACGTTGAACCGCAAATGCAGATCATCACGCACTCGCTTTTTGCCGAGACATTTCGGCCCACTCCGGGGCTATCGGTGCTCGGTGCGAACGCCATTTCTATCCCCGACGTTCAGGTACAAATGGCGCGCGATCTTGACAGTGAGGTGTCGGAGTATTTAGAACGAGATCAAGAAGTCGTTGGTTGGTGCGAATTCGTCGGGAAGGGATTTCTGGGCGTGGGCGAGGAAGCCAGGGCGCAGGCCAAACAAGTCGGAGCAACCATGGTCTTGTTCAGTTTGTGGCCAGCAAAGTTGCGGGCGGTGAAATACCGTGAAAATGGCTCCATCGATCTTGGATCGGTTGTTGCGGACCCGCCCGCAGCGTTGTCACCGAAAGGGCACTATGTCCTTCGCGCCGCCTTCCTGCGGTCCAACAAGGCGCTGCATCCGACCGCCTTCGGCGTCGACTGAGCGGCGACGTTGAGGCTGTAAAAAAACGCCGACCTAGGAAGTGACCGCATGTACATGGAAAAATGCACCTCTCAGATCGCTCTCTATCGGACGATCGCGGCATCGGCAAGGCCAAAGGGACCCCCAAAAATGGCGATTTTGTGTGAGCACGCAGTTTTCTTACAACCTCGTTAGGCGTCGCAAACGCTCCTCGCAATGATCGTGCAGCCATGAAACAAGATCGAACCACGCCAACAAACGTTGACGAGTACATCGAAGGCTTCTCACTTGAAGTTCAGGCCATTCTTCAGAGAGTGCGCCAGGTAGTTCGCGAAGCGGCACCACTGGCGCAAGAAGTCATCAGCTACGGGATGCCGGCTTTTAAACAGAATGGAGTACTTGTCTATTTCGCAGCATTCAAGGGTCACATTGGCCTCTATCCGCCGGTCACAGGAGACAAAGGCATCGAGAAAGCCATTGCTCCCTACGCAGGAGAGAAAGGCAATCTTCGGTTTCCCTTCGCCAAGCCAGTCCCATACGATCTGATCGGCCGAATCACTGCGCTGCGAGTCAAGCAAGATGCGGCCGAAGCCAAAGCCAAAGACAAGCGAAAGAAGGCAAGTTCATGAAGCTGGGGCAAGCAACAACACCTATGAGTACCTCCGTCGCACTTGCCGATCTTGTTGAAGCCTTCGATTGGGCGAGCGCCGCTGGCCCCTTCGAGAATGGAGCGTATGTGTGTCGCGCAACCGGACGAATCTGGCTAACCACTGATTTTGACGACACGGGGGAGAAGCCTCCTGAAGACATTGAGGACGAGTTGCTGTACCTGCCTGTACCAGGCAGAGCCGAACTGGATTTAGGCAAAAGCCTCGCGCTCCGATATGTTGAGGAGCACATGCCTGAGAGCCTTGAACGTGTCCGGTCTTTTTTTGCAAAAGCTGGCGCGTACTCGCGGTTCAAGCAACTTCTGGGAGATGCCGGCCAGCTTGATTCCTGGTACGCGTACGAGTTACAAAGCACGCATGAAGCGTTGCGCGCGTGGGCCGCGGAGAACGGGATTGAAGTCGCAGAGCCGCCTGGTGCAGCGGGATAACATGCCAATCGACACCGCCCCCCATCTGCACAAGGCGGCTTTGCCGCAGGTGCTTGTGGTCCCGTCATCTTTACTTTGCTTGCCGCCCTGATCATGGCCTTCGACACATTTCTGGCTCAACGGGTACGGGCAGCCCTTGGCCCTCGACCTGGCATCACGGAACGCCAGATGTTCGGCGGTCTGGCTTTTCTTGTTCACGGCAAGATGTTCATGGGCATTCGTAACTCAAGCCTGATGGCACGGGTTGGCCCTGAACACCACCAGGATGCGTTGGCCATGCCGCACGTCAGGGTCATGGACTTCACCGGACGTGCCATGAAAGGCTACGTCTACATTGATCCCCCTGCCGTGGCTGAGGATCAGGATTTGAAGGCGTGGGTAGTTTGGTGCCTGGAATATGTCGCCGGACTTCCCGAGAAGAAGAAAGCTTGAGCTTTCCTGCTCCGGGTGAAACTCACCATATCTCGTTCACGAAAGACACCCATGCTCATCTCCGGCGCGCAAGCCCTCATCATCGGCGCTTTTTTCAGCGCTGCTGCCGCATTGGCCCATCTTGCCTGTATCGTTTTGGGTGCGCCGGCCTACCGGTTCATGGGGGCTGGTGAGAAGATGGCGTGCGCTGTCGAGGCAGGCAAGCTCCGGCCAACAGGGGTCACCCTCGCAATCTCGGGTGTTCTGCTGGTCTGGGCGGCGTATGCGCTTGGCGGTGCCGGTGTCATCGGTTTGCTGCCGTTGAGCAAGCTTGCACTTCCCGCCATCTGCGCTGTTTATCTGGGCCGCGCCGTCGCGTTTCCATTGCTCAAACCGGCCTTCCCGGAGAACTCCCGCACCTTCTGGCTGGTCTCGTCGAGCATCTGCCTTCTCATCGGCTTGGTACATCTCTACGGCGTCGTTTCCGTATGGCCAACACTGTGAGGCCTGACTATTGAGTCAAGCGGGCGCGCCAACGGTGGTCTGCGCCCTCAAGCCTCGTGCCGCAGCGCCGGAAACAGGATCACGTCGCGGATGCTCGCGCTGTCGGTCAGCAACATCATGAAGCGGTCGATACCGATGCCGCAGCCGCCGGTGGGGGGCATGCCGTATTCAAGGGCGCGCACGTAGTCGGCGTCGTAGTGCATGGCTTCTTCGTCGCCGCCGTCCTTGGCGTCTGACTGGGCCAGAAAGCGCGCGGCCTGGTCTTCGGCGTCGTTGAGCTCGCTGAAGCCGTTGCCGAACTCGCGGCCGGTGATGTAGAGCTCAAAGCGCTCGGTCACCTCGGGCCGCGCATCGTTGGCGCGGGCCAGCGGCGAGATCTCGGTTGGGTGTTCCATGATGAAGGTGGGCTGCCAGAGCTTTTCTTCAACCAGCTCTTCGAAATAGGTGACTTGAAGGCTGGGCAGCGAGCGGGTGTCCAGCCTGTCTTTGGCGCTGAACTTGCCGAGCTTCTTCAACGCGGTGAGCAGCCAGGCGGCGTCGTCTACATGGGCGCCGGCCTCGGTGTGTTTGAGGATGGCTTCGCGAATGGTCAGGCGTTCAAACGGTTGGCTCAGATCGACTGCCTTGCCCTGGTAGGTCAACACCGTGCCACCGGTAACTTGCTGCGCCACATGGCGGATCAGGTTTTCGGTGAAAGTCATCAAGTCCAGGTAGTTCCACCACGCGGCGTAGAACTCCATCATGGTGAACTCGGGGTTGTGCCGCACGCTGATGCCTTCGTTGCGGAAGCTGCGGTTGATCTCGAACACGCGCTCGAAGCCGCCGACGATCAGGCGCTTCAAATAAAGCTCGGGCGCGATGCGCAAAAACATCTGCTGGTCCAGCGCGTTGTGGTGGGTCACAAAAGGCTTGGCATTGGCGCCGCCCGGAATCGGGTGCAGCATGGGGGTTTCGACTTCAAGAAAGCCGTTGTCAACCATGTAGCCACGCATGGTGGACACGGCCTTGCTTCGGTTGGCAAAGCGCTGGCGAGCGGCGGAGTCGGTGATCAGGTCCACATAACGCTGGCGGTACTTGACCTCCTGGTCGGCCACGCCGTGAAACTTGTCGGGCAGCGGACGCAGGCTTTTGGTGACCAGCCGCAGGCTGGTGGCATGAATCGACAACTCGCCCGTCTTGGTGCGGAACAAAGTGCCGCTGGCGGCGACGATGTCGCCCAAATCCCAATGCTTGAATGCGGCGTGTACTTCTTCGCCCACGCCTTCGTTGTTGATGTAAAGCTGGATGCGCCCGCCCGAGGGGCCGAAGGAGCTGTCCTGCAGCGTGGCGAAGCTGGCCTTGCCCATCACGCGCTTGAGCATCATGCGGCCGGCCACGTTGACTTTCAGGGCCAGTGGTTCTAGCTGCTCGTTGGTCTTGTCGCCGTGGGCGGCGAACAGTTCCGCGGCGTGGTGTGAAGGCTTGATGTCGTTGGGAAACGTCACCCCGCGCCCTTCGGCCTGCTGCTGGCGCAGGGTCTTGAGCTTGTCGCGGCGCTCGGCCATGAGCTGGTTCTCGTCATGGGTGGGCGTGGCGGAGGCTGCAGTGGCCGGGGTAGCCGAGGAAGGGGTCGAGTTGTTGGACATGGAGAGCAGTATTGAAAAAAGGGCAATGCGCGGAGCCACTGCAACAACGCCTTGCCCGCAGACACGGGGCGCGCGTCCGGCCGGCAAAAGCGGCAAAGTGCTGATTTTAGGTTACCGGCACACCGCGCCGGGCCGCCGGCCTCACATGGCGATGCCGGTGCGCTCGAGGATGTCGCTGACCAGTTCCAGCCGGACCAGGGGGTTGTCCAGCTGCATCAGGCGCTGCTTGAGTTCCAGCGGCATCGGCAGCAGCTCGCACCAGCGGTTGGCGACCCAGCCGCAGTCGTCCAGCCGGTAGGACGGCTGCAGCGGCATCTGATCCGGCGGCACGGCACGTTCCTGCAGGGCTTTGATGAGCTTGCCCAGTGCGTTGGCCGCTGCACGCAGGTCATCAGGCACCGGGATGGACTGGTCGTCTTCAAGCCGGGTGACGTCGGCAATCCACAGGCCGTGCTTGAGCTTTTCACGGCTGGAAATCTCGAAGCGCTGGGCACCGGTGCAGCGGATCACCATCAGGCCCGGCTGAGGTGCTGAAAAACTGTCGATGGTGGCCAGGGTGCCGACGGCATGGAAGGCTTCGCTGGCAAAACCGCCGCCGCTGGGGCCATCTTCCGGCTTGCGCACTTCAGAGCCTTGTGTCAGTGCGACCACGCCGAAAGGCGCGCCGGTTTTGTGGCATTTGCCGATCATGTCGAGGTAGCGGACTTCGAAGATGCGCAGCGAGAGCAGACCGCCGGGATAAAGCACGGTGCCCAGCGGGAACAGCGGCAGGCAGGAGAGGGTGAGGGCTTCAGGCATCAATGCAGGACGGGGAATTTGCGAAAAAGTTCTGGCTGGGCAACATCTTCCCACGATCCCGTTTTCCCATGCTCAAGCCATGGCTGAAAACTGCCTCAGCGCTTCATTTTTTAATGAAATATGGCTCCAGCCCTTGCTGGACGGGCGCAAGGAGCTATGAATTAAATAGCAAATCAGGCCGCCATCGCTGAGGGGAGAGCCTTTTTTCAGGCAACAGCGTCGGCCGGCTGACGTAGCAGCATGGCCAGTGAATTGGCAACGGTTTTACGCAGCTCGCGGCGGTCGCAGATGAAGTCGATGGCGCCCTTGGTCTGCAGAAACTCGGCGCGCTGGAAACCTTCCGGCAGGGTGACCCGCACGGTGGACTCGATCACGCGCGGCCCGGCAAAACCGATCAGCGCTTTCGGCTCGGCAATGACGATATCGCCGACAAAAGCGAAGCCGGCACTCACACCGCCCATGGTCGGGTCGGTCAGCACGCTGATGTAGGGCAGGCCTTTTTTGGCCAGGCGCGTCAGTGCGGCGTTGGTCTTGGCCATCTGCATCAGGCTCAGCAGGCCTTCCTGCATGCGCGCGCCGCCGGTGGCGGTAAAGCAGATGAAAGGCACTTTCTGTTCAATGGCGGCGTGCACGCCGCGCACAAAGCGCTCGCCCACCACGCTGCCCATGCTGCCGCCCATGAAGTCAAACTCGAAGCACGCCACCACCACGCCAATGCTGTGCACGGCGCCGCCCGTGACCACCAGGGCGTCGGTCTCGCCGGTGTTCTCCAGCGCTTCTTTCAGGCGTTCGGGGTATTTTCGGCTGTCCTTGAACTTGAGCGGGTCAACCGGCAGCACTTCCTGGCCGAGTTCATAACGGCCCTCGGCGTCCAGAAAGGCGTCCAGCCGGGCCCGTGCGTCCATGCGGTGATGGTGGCTGCACTGGGGACAGACGCTCTGGTTTTTCTCCAGGTCGGTCTTGTAGAGCACGGCTTCACAGCTGGGGCATTTCACCCACAGGCCTTCCGGCACGCTGCGGCGCTCGGTCGGGTCGGTTGGGGTAATTTTGGGCGGGAGGAGTTTTTCTAGCCAAGACATGGGTTCGTCCTTGTGGAGAGCTGCCCGGGCCGGCACGCAGGGTGCCGGCGGGGGCAAAACCGGAAAAGAAAGGGGATTATGCGCTGTCTCCAGGCCCTGCCGGGCCGTCCAGCGCCTGGCGGATGCCGGCCAGGAAATCGCGCACCACAGGCACTACCTGGCTGCGCGGCTGGCCGTCAATCAGCTGGATGATGCGGCTGCCGATGACCACGGCGTCGGCCACGCGGCTGATGGCTTTGGCGGTCGCTGCGTCGCGGATGCCGAAGCCGACGCCGACAGGCACACTGACGTGTTCACGTATGCGCGGCAACATGGCTTCGACCGCGCCCAGGTCCAGCGTACCGGCACCGGTCACGCCCTTGAGCGAGACGTAGTACACGTAACCGCTGGCCACCTGGGCCACCTGCGCCATGCGTTCCGGCGTGGAGGTCGGCGCCAACAGGAAGATCAGGTCCATCTCATGGGCGCGCAGGGTGGCGGCGAAGGCCTCGCATTCTTCGGGCGGGTAGTCCACCACCAGCACGCCGTCCACGCCCGCTGCCGATGCGTCGCGCACGAACGCGTTTTTGCCGCGCTTGAGGTCGTAGGCCTCGATCGGGTTGGCATAACCCATCAGTACCACCGGCGTTTTGCTGTCCTTCTGGCGGAAGGTGCGCACCATCTCCAGTACCTGCACCGAGCCTATGCCGGCTGCGAGTGCCTGGTCGCCGGCCTTCTGGATGACCGGGCCGTCGGCGCTTGGGTCAGAAAAAGGGACGCCGAGCTCAATCACATCGGCGCCACCGGCCACCATGCCGTGCATCAGCTCGGGTGTTATGTCGGCGTAGGGAAAGCCTGCGGTGACGTAGGGAATGAGCGCTTTGCGGTTTTGCGTTTTCAGCGCTTCAAAGGTAGGGCTGATGCGGCTCATGACCGTGTCCCCACGCCCTTGGCGCCGCTGGCATCAGAACCGGCGGCACCCTTCACGGTATGCCCGCGCATGGAGGGCCGGTCATAAAAGTCCGCGCCGGACAGGTCGGCGACGGTGCCGATGTCCTTGTCGCCACGACCGGAAAGGTTGACCAGGATGGACTGGTCGGTACGCATGGTTTTGGCCAGCTTCATCGCGTAGGCGACGGCATGGCTGGACTCCAGTGCGGGAATGATGCCTTCGGTGCGGCACAGGTAATGAAAAGCTGACAGCGCCTCGGCGTCGGTGATGCCGATGTATTCCGCACGGCCGATGTCCTTGAGAAACGCGTGCTCGGGGCCGACGCCGGGGTAGTCCAGGCCGGCGCTGATGCTGTGCGTCTCCGTCACCTGGCCGTCTTCGTTCTGCAGCACATAGGTGCGGTTGCCGTGGAGTACGCCCGGGCTGCCGCGCTGCAGCGAAGCGGAGTGCTTGCCGCTGTCCATGCCTTCGCCGGCGGCTTCAATGCCGATCAGGCGCGTATTCTCGTGCGCGATGTAGGGGTGGAAGATGCCCATGGCGTTGCTGCCGCCGCCCACGCATGCAATCACTGCGTCGGGTTGCTTGCCGCCGGTCATTTCGGGCATCTGCACGAGGCATTCCTCGCCGATCACGCTCTGGAAGTCGCGCACCATCATCGGGTAAGGGTGCGGGCCGGCCACCGTGCCGATGATGTAGAAAGTGTTGTCCACGTTGGCGACCCAGTCGCGCATGGCTTCGTTGAGGGCGTCCTTCAGCGTCTTGCTGCCGGACTCGACCGGCACCACGGTAGCGCCCAACAGCTTCATGCGGTAGACGTTGGGGCTTTGGCGCTTGACGTCTTCACTGCCCATGTAGACCACACATTCCAGGCCATAACGCGCGCAGATGGTGGCGGTGGCTACGCCGTGCTGGCCGGCGCCGGTTTCGGCAATCACGCGCGGTTTGCCCATGCGCCTGGCCAGCATGGCCTGGCCGATGGTGTTGTTGATCTTGTGCGCGCCGGTGTGGTTGAGGTCTTCGCGCTTGAGGTAAATCTGCGCGCCGCCCTGTTCGCGGCTCATGCGGGCGGCGTGGTAGATGGGGGAGGGCCGACCAACGAAATGCTTGAGCTCGGAGTGGAATTCTGCGAGGAACTCTGGATCGTGCTGGTATTGGGCGTAAGCGGCTTTCAGCTCGTTGATCGCGTGGGTCAGCGTCTCTGAAACAAAACTTCCGCCGTAAATTCCGAAATGGCCTGAAACGTCAGGTTGCTGGTACTCGTACATGATGGTTTGGATTCTTTGCAAATTGCTCGTCGGCAGCGCGAACGGCCGCGACGAATTGATGGATCTTTTCGGCGCTTTTGATTCCCTTGAGGGTGGTCCCTCCGCTAGCGGAAACCTCGACGCCCGAACTGACATCAACGGCCAGCGTTTTACAACGCGGCCGGACTTGCAAAATGCCATCGGTCACGTTTGCAGGCGTCAATCCACCAGACAAAACGAGGTGAGCGTTGACGCTTGGAGGAAGAAGTGACCAATTGAATGTTTTTCCGCCGCCCCCAAAACCCTCGACATGGGCATCGAGCAGGATCGCCTGGGCGGCTTTAAAGTTCTGAGCGTATTTTACGAGATCAAAACCGGGAGAGCCAGCAGGGGGGTCGCCGCCGGGCCGCCCCAAGGCGAATTGCGCTCCCTCGGGCGGCAGCGAATCAAGCGCAGCGGAGAGCGTGGGGGTCCAAAATTCATTCAGGGGAATACGGGCCGCCCGCATGAAGGGCCGCCCTGCCTGCAGGCAGGTCTCGGGAGTTTCATCACCATGAAATTGCAGCAAAGCCGTTGGTATGCGGGCGCAGGCAGCTGTTATTTTTGTAGCGGACGTATTGACGAAAAGCAGCACGGGCGTGACGAAAGGCGGCAGACGGCTGGCCAGCTCGGCGGCACGCTCGGCAGTGACATAACGCGGGCTGGCCTCGTACATGACAAAACCGACGGCATCAGCGCCCGCGGCGACAGCGGCATCAACGTCTTCTTCGCGGGTGAGGCCGCAGATCTTGATGCGGGTACGCAGTAGCGGGGAAGAAGTCACAAACCCCCCTCGGTTGGAAGACGGCACAGGAGTTCTTTATTCAAGCCGAGGCCGCGGAACCGGCTTAGCCGGGCCGCAGGCGCAACGACCCCCGAGGGGCTGGAGCCTGCGGCTCCAAACCTGCTTGAGCAGGTTTGGACAGGCGACAGAAGCGAAGCCTCTGGCGAGCGGCGGCCTGCAAGGCCTCGCGTGTTACACGAAGTGAAAAGCGTGGGGGCCATCATGGAAGCCAATCATAGGCTGGTGTGCGTTCCGGCAGGCCGTAACGGGCTTCATAACGGGGGCCGAGAAAATACAGGCCGTCGGGCGAGAAGGTAGGGGCGGCTGCGTCCCGGTTGCGAGCGGCCACAACCTCCCCAAGCCAGTCAGGCGCGTGGCTGCCCTGGCCCACAGCAACCAGGCAGCCCATGATGTTGCGGATCATGTGGTGCAAAAAGGCATTGGCTTCGAATTCGAAGCGCCAGTAGCCGGCGCGCCGCGAGACTTCGATCCGGCTGATGGTTTTGACAGGTGACTTGGCCTGGCACTGTGCAGCCCGGAAGGAACTGAAGTCGTGCTCGCCGATGAGGTGGGCAATCGCAGCGCGTACGGCCGTTTCGTCCATGGGCCGGTAAACCCAGCCCACACGCCCGGCTTCGACGCTGGGACGCACCGCCGACTCCAGCAGCACGTAGGCGTAGCGCCGGCTGATGGCGCTGCCGCGGCAGTGAAATTCGTCGGGGACTTCATGCGCCCATTGCACGGCGATATCACGCGGCAAAAAAGCATTGGTGCCGCGCACCCAGGATGGGAAGTCACGTTGAAGCCCGGTGTCAAAGTGCACCACCTGCATCAGCGCATGAACCCCGGCGTCGGTGCGCCCGGCGCAGAGGGTACGTACGGGCTGGGCCGTGAACTTGTCGAGCGCTTTTTCCAGCTGGTCCTGCACGGTGTTGCCCGAGAGCTGGCTTTGCCAGCCCTCGTAACCGGTACCGTTGTAACTCAGGCCGAGGGCGATCCTCACGGGCAACCCTCGGGGGAAAGATGCAAATCAGGCCAGGGCGTTGAGGAAGGCCTGGGCCTTGCTTTTGAGTGAACCGCTGGATTGCGCCAGCACTTCTTCGGCCAGTGAACGAGCGCCATCAACGTCACCAATTGCACGGAACTCTTCAGCCAGGGCAAACTTGGTTTCCATCGGGTCATCGCTGTCCACGGCGGCGGTAGCGGCCGGTGCCGCGGTGATTTTCTGGCTTTCGGTGGTCGGTTCTTCGAGATCGAGCGACAGGGCACCCAGATCGAACTCAAGCATGCCGCCGGACGTATCCAGATTGGCTGCAGCGGTTGTCACCGGAGGTTCAGCGGTGAAATTCAGATCGCCACCGGCCAGCGAAGGGGCCGGTGCCGCTCTAACGGGCGCGGGTGCAACTGCGGCGGGCATGGCTATCGTGGCGGAGCTGAAGTCCATGCCATTGTCAACCGGGGCGGGTGCCATCGCTGGCATGGCCATCGTGGGTTCTGGGCGTGCTACCGGCTTGGGAGCGGGCGCCGGTGCTGGCGCTGCGGGTTCCGGTTCATCACCCAGTGAAAAGTCTAGGTCGAGATCGAAGTCAACCGCGGAGGACGCCGGTTCGGGCGATGGACTGGCGGCGTGGTGCTGGGGTTGCACGGCGGGTGCCATGGCTCTGGCGATGGCCACATGGCCGGCGGCGGCAGGCTGTCCGCCCGGTTGGTACATGGGGTTGGCTGGGTCCAGTTCACGGCCCATCTCGGCCATGTGTGACCATTCAATGCCCTGGCCGTGGGTCAGGTTGAAAGCCTCGGCCGCTACTATTTCAAAGGCCTTGGTGTCGCGGCGTTTGGCATAGATTTCCATCAGCTTGCCGTGGATGGCCACGCGCATGGGGCTTACGCGGATGGCTTCCTTGAGGATCTCCTCGGCTTGCAGGTCACGTCCATAGGCCAGATAGACATCGGCTTCGGCCACAGGGTCCACGTCGCCAGCGGCGTCGAGCTGGCTAGGCGAATACACCATGGATGAGCCCGTGACATTGGCTTCATTGGTGTCTATGCGCTGGCCGCCGCTGGCGCCGAAAAAAGAATCTGGCTGCAACCTGCTTTCGAGGAAGGAACTGTCCACTGACACGGCATTTTTACGCTGTCGCGCGCGGTAGGCGGCGAAGGCGGCCAAAAGCACCAGCAAGGCGGCACCGCCAGCCAGCATCAACGGGTTTTCAAGCAGTTCGTCAATCAGGCTGGGCTCGGGGGGCGGTGGGGGCTTCACTGCTACCGGTTTTTTGACAGGTGCAGGGGCCGCTGCCGGTGCGCTGGCTGCCATTGCTGGCGCTGTGGCCTCGGCCGGGCTGCTTGCTGCCGACATGGCTGGCGCAACAGCACCGGTTTCGGGGCTCGCAGGCGCTGATGCGGCGGGCGTCGCTGGCGATGCCGCGGACAGCGTTCCCGGCGTGGTGACGGCAATACCTGGCGCAGAGGGGCTGCTGGTGGCTGCAGGGCTGGCGGGTGTCGTCGGCGGGCTTGGTGCGGCGGAGAGCTTGTTGAGCTCGCTGATGTTCTTCGACAGTTCGGCCACGCGGTCGGCCGCTTCCTTGGCCTGGCGGTCTTGCGCGATTTTTTCTTCCGCGGCCTTGGTTTGAATCGCACCCTTGGAGAGGGTCAACTTGTCGGGGGTGGCTGCGGCAGGCGCCTTGTCTTCAACCTTGGCCTGGACCCGGCCCGAGGCTTGACGGTCCGCGCTGGTGACCTGGGTCGCCGGCGCACCCTCTGCCAGCTTGCGGCGGAACTCATTGAAGTCTTTGCTCTGGGCAACGATGGTTCGGCTTGCTTCGGCGGCAGGGATGTATTCCGCCTGATCGCCAGCCGGTACATCAAGTACGGCACCGGCTTTGAGTCGATTGACGTTTCCGCCTGCGAATGCATCGGGGTTGCTGCGCAGCAGCGCCACCAGCATCTGGTCCAGCGAAACGCTGGCTGGCTTGGCTTGCGCCGCGATTTTTCCGGCGGTGTCGCCGGGTTTCACCACAATTTTTTGTCCGTCGGTCGTTGGCGCCCTTTCGGCGGGGGCTGCCTGTGCGGTGGGTGCCTGGGTGACTGGAGCCGGCCTGGAAGGCGGCGGACTGACAGGCGCGGCGGACGGTGCCGACGCAGCAGGTGGCGCGGACAGGGCGGCCACGGGGGGAGGCGGCGGTCGCGAAACGGAGGGGGCGGTGGGTGCTGCCATGGCAGGTGCTGTGGCCCGCAGGTTCGGGGGATCAAACAGCATCGTGTAGTCGCGCACGATGCGCCCGGATGCCCATCGGGCTTCCAGGATCAGGTCCACAAAAGGTTCGCTGACGGGCCTGTCGCTGCTCAGGCGCAGGTAGGAGCGGCCATCGCTTCGCTTTTGCAGGCTGATCCGGACATTGGTCACCGCCGCCGTGTATTCCAGGCCGGCTGCGCGGAATGCATCGGCACTGGCGACGCTGGCTTGCAGGGAAGACGCTTCGTCGGCGCTGATTTCGACAATATCGATTTCAGCCCGCAGCGGTTCACCCAGGGCGGACTGAACGGTTACCCGGCCCAGTCCCAGAGCATGCGCCGGCAAGCTGGAAAGACTCCCCAACAAGACCATGGCGGCTGCCACGCCACCTTTACGCCAACGGCCTGCTTGTTTCATGGGAATTGGAGCCTCCGGTGCCCGGGTTGCATTAAATTTTATTCTGCTGGTCCGCACAAAAACCTCAACGCTAATTTTCGACAAAACAACATTAACATCAAGGCATTAGGCTGACAAGCTAAGACAGCACTTAAGTTTTGACACGCTGGATTAGCATCAACTTACAACTTCATCTTGTTGTCTGACGACAACGAGATGTCACATCTGGTTACGGATGGTGGCTGCATACAAGCAGCCATCCGTCCGTAATTTCAGCCTTGCAAAAGGATGCGCAGCATGCGCCGCAAAGGTTCGGCCGCACCCCACAGCAACTGGTCGCCAACCGTGAAAGCGCCCAGGTAGTCGGGCCCCATGGCCAGCTTGCGCAGACGGCCAACCGGGATGTTCATGGTGCCAGTTACCGCCACCGGCGTCAGGTCCGTGATGGACGCTTCGCGCGTATTCGGCACGACCTTGACCCACTCGTTGTCGGCGGCAATCATGGCTTCGATGTCGGCCAGCGGCACATCTTTCTTGAGCTTGAAGGTCAGCGCCTGGCTGTGGCAGCGCATGGCGCCGATGCGCACGCAGAAGCCGTCCACCGGTGTTTCAGCGGTGCCGAAGCTCGCGCCCTGGCCCAGGATCTTGTTGGTTTCGGCGCCGCCTTTCCATTCTTCCTTGCTCATGCCATCGCCCAGATCCTTGTCGATCCAGGGGATCAGCGAGCCGCCCAGTGGCACACCGAAGTTGGCGGTCTCGGCGGATGACAGTGATTGCTGTTTGGCCAGTACGCGGCGGTCGATTTCGAGAATGGCCGATTTCGGGTCGTCCAGCAGTGCTCGCACTTCGGCGTTCAGCGTGCCGTACTGCGTCAGCAACTCGCGCATGTGCTGAGCGCCACCACCGGACGCGGCCTGGTAGGTCATGCTGGTCATCCACTCGACCAAGTCGGCCTTGTACAGCGCGCCCACGCCCATCAGCATGCAACTGACGGTGCAGTTGCCGCCAATCCAGTTTTTGCCGCCCTCGGCCATCGCTTTCTGAATGACCGGCAAGTTGACCGGGTCCAGCACGATGATGGCGTCGTTATTCATGCGCAGCGTGGAGGCGGCGTCGATCCAGTGGCCGGTCCAGCCGGCGGCTCGCAGCTTGGGATAAACCTCCGTGGTGTAGTCGCCGCCCTGGGCGGTCAGGATGACGTCACATTTCTTCAGGGCCGCAATGTCGAACGCGTCTTTCAGCGTGGTTTCGTTTTTGGCCTGGGCCGGGGCTTTGCCGCCCGCGTTCGAGGTTGAAAAGAAAACCGGTTCGATCAGGTCGAAATCGCCTTCGGCCTGCATGCGGTCGATCAGCACCGAACCGACCATGCCGCGCCAACCGACGAGTCCTGTGAGATTGCCTGCGAGTTTCATTGGATTGCCCTTTTTTATCAAAAATATGCTTTTTGACCCGGCCCATCGGGCCAGCAGGGCACGACGAACCGGGCTTGCTAGCCTTTAATGGTCGTCGTCTTGGTGATCTGGGCAAAAACCGGCGCAGCGCTGATCGCGCGCGAAGCGGCGACAAAGCGGGTGAGTGCGGGGTTTTTACGCATGAAGCCTATTGTAATCATGGGTGGCGGGCTCGGCGCATGGGGACGCCATGGGCCGCCTCGGTCTGTGGTTGCCAGCCAACGTCTGGACGCTGGCTGGCAGGGGATATCAGGCCTTCTTGAGCGCCTGGACGACCGCATCGCCCATCTGCACCGTGCCGACCTTGGTCGTGCCTTCGCTGTAAATGTCGGGTGTGCGCAGGCCTTGGGTCAGCACGGCGTCCACGGCTTTCTCGATGCGCACTGCGGCTTCGGCCTGGTTCAGGCTGAAGCGCAGCATCATGGCTGCACTCAGGATGGTTGCCAGCGGATTTGCCACGCCCTTGCCGGCGATATCGGGGGCGCTGCCGTGGCTGGGCTCGTACAGGCCCTGGTTTTTCGTGTTCAGGCTGGCCGAGGGCAACATGCCGATGCTGCCGGTCAGCATGGCGGCGGCGTCGCTGAGGATGTCGCCGAACATGTTGCCAGTGACGACCACGTCAAACTTCTTTGGCGCCTTGACCAGCTGCATGGCGGCGTTGTCGACATACATGTGGTCCAGCGCGACGTCGGGGTACTGACCCCCAACCTCAGTGACGATGTCTTTCCAGAACTGGAAGGTCTCCAGCACGTTGGCCTTGTCCACGCTGGTCACGCGGCTGCCGCGTTTGCGCGCTGCCTGGAAGGCGACGTGGGCGATGCGCTCGATCTCGGGGCGCGAATAACGCATGGTGTCAAACGCTTCCTCGCTGCCGGGGAAGTGGCCATCGGTGGCGGTGCGGCGGCCGCGCGGCTGGCCGAAGTAGATGTCGCCGGTCAGCTCGCGGATGATCAGGATGTCCAGGCCAGACACCAGCTCCCGCTTCAGGCTGGAGGCGTCCACCAGCTGCGGGTAACAGATGGCTGGTCGGAAATTGGCGAACAGGCCCATGTTCTTGCGCAGGCCCAGGATGGCCTGTTCGGGGCGCAGCGGGCGGTCCAGCTTGTCGTATTTCCAGTCGCCAACAGCGCCGAACAGCACCGCGTCGGAGGCTTGCGCGAGTTTGAGAGTGGCTTCCGGCAGGGGATGGCCGTGCGCTTCGTAGGCGGCGCCGCCGACCAGCGCGGTTTCGGTTTCAAATTTCAGGTCCAGTGCACCCAACACCTTGACGGCCTCAGCGACGATTTCTGTGCCTATGCCGTCACCGGGGAGAATTGCGATTTTCATGGTTGCTCTTTTATTGATAGCTACTTGCGCCCGACCCATAAGGGCTGGAAGCATACTTTGTTTAAAAAATGAAGGGAATCAGGAAACCAGCGTGTGGGCCAGCCAGGGCTTGGTCGCCAGCCGTTCCGCCTCAAACGCCTTGATTTTGTCGCTCTGGCGCAGGGTCAGGCCGATGTCGTCGTAACCGCCGAGCAGGCAAAACTTTTTGAAGGCCTGCACCTCGAAGGGAAGCTCTTCGCCTTGGGGCTTGATCACCACCTGGCGCTCCAAGTCGATGGTCAGCTGGTAGCCGGGGAAGGCCAGCGCTTCGTCGAAGAGCTGGCCGACCTGCGCTTCGCTCAACACGATAGGCAGCAGGCCATTCTTGAAGCTGTTATTGAAAAAGATGTCGGCGTAGCTGGGCGCAATGATGGCGCGAAAGCCGTACTGGTCCAGCGCCCAGGGCGCGTGTTCGCGCGAAGAGCCGCAGCCGAAGTTTTTGCGCGCCAACAGGATGGATGCGCCTTTGTAGCGCGGCTGGTTCAGCACGAAGTCGGGGTTGGGCCTGCGGCTGGCCGGGTCCTGGCCCGGAAAGCCCGCGTCCAGGTAGCGCCATGCGTCAAACAGATTGGGGCCGAAGCCGGTCTTGCGGATGGACTTGAGGAACTGCTTGGGAATGATGGCGTCGGTATCGACGTTCTCGCGGTCCATGGGCGCGACCAGGCCTTTATGAACGGTGAATTTCTGCATGACGTGACCTCTTAAGAGAATTTTCTGATGTCAACAAAGTGGCCGTGCACGGCAGCAGCGGCAGCCATCGCTGGGCTGACCAGGTGGGTGCGTCCACCTGCGCCTTGCCGGCCTTCGAAGTTGCGGTTGGACGTCGAGGCGCAACGTTCGCCGGGCTCGAGCCGGTCGGCGTTCATCGCCAGGCACATGGAGCAGCCCGGTTCCCGCCATTCAAAACCGGCGGCGACAAAAATCTTGTCCAGGCCTTCACGTTCGGCCTGTTCCTTCACCAGGCCGGAGCCGGGCACCACCATGGCCAGTTTCACATTGCCGGCAACCTTCTGGCCGATCTTCTGTACCATGGCGGCGGCTTCGCGCATGTCCTCGATGCGGCTGTTGGTGCAGGAGCCGATGAACACCTTGTCCACCAGGATGTCGTTGATGGCCTTGCCGGGCTGCAGGCCCATGTAGGTCAGAGCGCGTTCGATCGCGTCGCGCTTGTTGGCGTCTTTTTCTTTGTCGGGGTCGGGCACGCGGTCGTCGATAGACAACACCATTTCGGGCGAGGTTCCCCAGGTGACCTGTGGTCGGATCTGCGCGGCGTCGAGTTTGACAACGGTGTCGAACTTCGCGTCCGGGTCGGACTGCAAGGTGCTCCAGTACGCCGCCGCCTGGTCCCACTCGACGCCGGTGGGCGCCAGCGGGCGGCCCTTGACGTAGGCGATGGTTTTTTCGTCGACAGCCACCAGGCCGGCACGGGCGCCGGCTTCGATCGCCATGTTGCAGACCGTCATGCGGCCTTCCATGCTCAGGGCACGGATGGCCGGGCCGCCGAACTCGATGGTGTAGCCGGTGCCGCCTGCTGTACCGATTTTTCCAATAATGGCCAGCACGATGTCCTTGCCGGTCAGGCCGGGCGCCAGCTTGCCGTCCACCTGCACCAGCATGTTCTTCGCTTTTTTGGCGAGCAGGGTTTGCGTTGCCATCACGTGTTCGACTTCGCTGGTGCCGATGCCGTGGGCCAGCGCACCGAAGGCGCCGTGGGTCGAGGTGTGCGAGTCGCCGCAAACCACCGTCATGCCGGGCAGGGTGGCGCCGGTTTCCGGCCCCATCACGTGCACGATGCCCTGGCGCTTGGACAGGAAGGGGAAATAGGCCGCCGCGCCGAACTCGGCGATGTTGCTGTCCAGCGTGGTGATCTGTTCCTTGCTCACCAGGTCGGTGATGCCGTCGTAGCCGAGCTCCCAGCCGGTGGTAGGCGTGTTGTGGTCGGCAGTGGCCACGATGGAGCTGATGCGCCAGACCTTGCGGCCCGCTTCGCGCAGACCTTCAAAAGCCTGCGGGCTGGTGACCTCGTGGACCAGGTGTCGGTCAATGTAGAGGATGGCGGTGCCGTCTTCCTCGGTGTGGACGACGTGTTCGTCCCAGATCTTGTCGTAGAGGGTGCGTCCCATGTGGTTTTTCCTTCGTGGTCTTTGATTTTAATAAGTCAGGCAGTTGCGGGTGCCAGGCCGGTGGCAACTGCGCGGTCGGTGAGGTGATCGACCAGCAGCCGGGCGGTGACCGGCAGGCTGGAGAAGTCGCGTGCCACCAGTTCGATCTGGCGCGACGCCCAGTCGTTGGTCAGGGCAACCGATTCGAGCTCGCCAACGCCGTGCATCAGTTCAAAGGCCCGTTGCGGCATCACGCCGACGCCCAGGCCGTTGTGGATCATGCGGCACATCGCGTCCAGCCCGGTCACGTGGATGCGCAGCTTGATGGTGCGACCGGCCAGCGCTGCGGCGTCGCGCATGGCCAGGTAGATGGAGCTGTTCGAATGCAGGCCGACGTGGTCGAAGTCGAGGCTGTCTTCGAAAGCGATGGCTTGCTGCGCGCCCAGCACGTGGCCGCGCGGCACGATCATGACGAGGCGGTCCTGCCGGTAGGGCAGGGTCTGCAGGTCGCCGCTGCCGTCGGCGGTGTTGCAGATGCCGAGGTCGGCCGCGCCTTCCTGCACGGCACGCACGACTTCCGTGCTCAGGTGTTCTTCGAGGTCGATCTTGACCTCGGGGTGCTGGGCGATGAAGGCACCCAGGTCTTCCGGCAAAAACTGCACGATGGCCGAGATGCTGGCGTGCACCCGCACGTGGCCACGCACACCGTTGGCGTATTCGCTGAGTTCGCCCTGCATTTTTTCGAGGCTGAACAGCACCGAACGTGCGTGGTGCAGCAGGCTTTGCCCGGCCGGCGTCAGGTCCACGCCACGGGTGTGGCGGTAGAGCAGGGGCGTGTCGAGCGCGGCTTCCAGGTCTGACAGGCGCTTGCTGACCGCCGAGGCGGCAATGAATTCGCGCTCTGCCGCCTTGCCGATGCTGCCGAGCTCACACACCGCGACAAACAATTGAAGCGAGGTCAGGTCAATGCGGCGGGCAAAACTGCGTTCCGAAGTCTTCATAAGAAATAAAGTCATCGCGGTTCACGATGATTTGCTATTTTGAAGGCTTATTGAAGACCTTGTCATCGCGATATGCGATGGGTGGCTTGCCGCCCTGTTGAGGCCTTGGCAGCGGGTTTTCTCGTATTTATGAGTGTTTTAGGGCTCCAACCCTTATGGGGCGGGCGCAAGCAGCTATCAAAACAGTAGCTAATGCTTCAGTCCACCATGTTGCCGGGATCCAGTGCCCGAACCCGCGGATCCACGTTGTAGCCGCCGAACTCGGTGTAGCGCAGCAAATGTCGGTCGCAACGTGTGCAGTGCCAGACATCGCAGCGGTTGTAGGGAAAGAAAGAGACAGCCACCGGCGCCTTGGGCGAGTCGTAGCGTGTGCCCTGGGGATGGAATTCCTCAAGGGTCGGTTCGTCCACGGCTGGGTTGCGCAGGGTGGCAACCTGGGTCATCTGTTTGGTTTCCCAGCGGTATTCGGCCAGGCTTTCCCAGCCGGCGCAGGCGCCGAGTGCGCAGCTGCAGGCGCGGGGCGGCGCTGTTCCGGCAATGGCCTGGCGCAGTTCATCGGCGGTTTGAATGGTTTTCAAAAAATGCTCCTGACGTCAATGGTCGCAAAAAAGCCCGCCGGTGTTGCCACGGGCGGGCTTGATTCATGCGAACGGGTCGATGAATCGGATCAGCGTTTGGCGAGGGGCTTCACATCGCGCGTCATCGAACCGTTGAACAGCTGGCGCGGGCGGCCGATCTTGTATTCGGGGTCGCCGATCATTTCGTTCAGCTGCGCAATCCAGCCGACGGTGCGGGCCAGTGCAAAAATTGCGGTGAACAGCGGCACCGGGATGCCGATGGCGCGCTGCACGATGCCGGAGTAGAAATCGACGTTGGGGTAGAGCTTGCGCGACACGAAGTATTCGTCTTCCAGCGCAATCTTTTCCAGGGCCATGGCCAGCTTGAACAGCGGGTCGTTTTCCAGGCCCATCTCCTGCAGCACTTCCTTGCAGGTTTCCTGCATGAGTTTGGCGCGTGGGTCGTAGTTCTTGTAGACGCGATGGCCAAAACCCATGAGCTTAACGCCGGAATTCTTGTCCTTGACTTGCTTGATGAAGTCGCCGATTTTCTCGATACCGCCTGCCTTCTGGATGTCGCCCAGCATGTTGAGCGCCGCTTCATTGGCGCCGCCGTGTGCTGGGCCCCAGAGGCAGGCCACGCCGGCAGCAATCGCCGCAAACGGGTTGGTGCCGGACGAACCGCACAGGCGAACCGTGGAGGTGGAAGCGTTTTGCTCGTGGTCAGCGTGCAGGATGAAGATGCGGTCCAGCGCGCGTTCGAGCACGGGGTTGACTTTGTACTCTTCACACGGCGTGGCAAACATCATGTGCAGGAAGTTGCCGGCGTAGCTCAGGTTGTTCTTCGGGTACATGTAGGGCTGGCCCACGGTGTACTTGTAGGCCATGGCGACCAGCGTCGGCATCTTGGCGATCAGGCGAATGGCCGAGATGTCGCGGTGCTCTGGGTTGGTGATGTCGGTGCTGTCATGGTAGAAGGCCGACAGGGCGCCGACCAGGCCGGTCATGATGGCCATAGGATGCGCATCACGGCGGAAACCGCGCAGGAAAAACTGCATCTGCTCGTTGACCATGGTGTGGTTGGTCACGCGGCTGACGAAATCTTTTTTCTGCTCGGCATTGGGCAGCTCGCCGTACAGCAGCAGGTTGCAGGTCTCCATGTAGTCGCAGTTGGTGGCCAGCTGTTCGATGGGGTAACCGCGGTACAGCAGTTCGCCCTTGTCGCCGTCGATGTAGGTGATGGCCGACTGGCAGGCCGCCGTGGACAGAAAGCCCGGGTCATAAGTGAACATGCCGGTCTGTGCGTACAGCTTGCGAATGTCCACGACATCGGGACCGACGCTGCCGTGGTAAACCGGCAATTCGACGCTGGGGCTGCCGTTGCTGAAGGAGAGGGTGGCTTTGTTGTCAGCGAGTTTCATTTCAGGGTTTCTTTCTACATCAATTCAAGGAGGTCGTTCAGTGGGCGGGCGATGGGACCCGCATCATGGTCAGCACTTCCAGTGCTTCGGCTGTGGCAGCGCTGGTGGCTGGCAGCTGGCTGGGCTCTTTACGTTTTAGCAGCAAATCCATCAGGTCGTTGTCGGACAAGTCCATTAAATCATCCAGACCTTTGGCCTGCCTGACGGTCAAGCCCGCTTCATGCTTGCGGAAAAAACGTTCAATGAACAAATCATTCTCGAGCAGACCCCGGCGGCAGCGCCACTTGAGCTTGCTCAATGCCCGTTCACCAAGAAGTTCGTCGCTTGTCTGCATGATCTAGCTTTCCTCTTCACCAGCAGGGGCCGCAGGCGCAGCGGCCCCCTCGGGGGGCAGCGTAGTACGCGAAGCGACAAGCGTGAGGGCCATGGTTTCGCCGCCGGGCCGCCCCAAGGCGAAACGCGCCCCCTTGGGGGGCAGCGTAGTACGCGAAGCGACAAGCGTGGGGGCCATGGTTTCGCCGCCGGGCCGCCCCAAGGCGAAACGCGCCCCCCCGGGGGGCAGCGTAGTACGCGAAGCGACAAGCGTGGGGGCCATATCTAGACAGTGCGAAGCACCATCATTTCCTTGATCTTGCCGATGGCCTTGCTCGGGTTCAAGCCCTTGGGACACACATCGACGCAGTTCATGATGGTGTGGCAGCGGAACAGGCGGTAGGGATCTTCCAGGTTGTCCAGGCGGTCGGCAGTGGCTTCGTCGCGGCTGTCGGCGATGAAGCGGTAGGCCTGCAGCAGGCCGGCCGGGCCGACGAATTTGTCCGGGTTCCACCAGAAGCTGGGGCAGCTGGTTGAGCAGCTGGCGCACAGGATGCACTCGTACAGGCCGTTGAGCTCGTCGCGCTCTTCGGGGCTCTGCAGGCGTTCCTTCTCGGGCGGCACGTTGTCGTTGATCAGGTAGGGCTTGATCGAGTTGTACTGCTTGAAGAAGTCCGTCATGTCGACGATCAGATCGCGCACCACCGGTAGGCCGGGCAGGGGCTTGAGCACGATAGTGCCCGGCAGTGTGCGCATGTTGGTCAGGCAGGCCAGGCCGTTCTTGCCGTTGATGTTCATGGCGTCCGAACCGCAGACACCTTCGCGGCAGGAGCGGCGGAAGGAAATCGTCGGGTCCTGCGCCTTGAGCTTCATCAGGGCGTCGAGCAGCATGCGCTCGCTGCCGTCGAGCTCGACCTCAATGGTCTGCATGTAGGGCTTGGCATCCTGATCGGGGTCGTAGCGGTAAATCTGGAAAGTGCGTTTGGTCATGGGGTTTCCGCTTGTCTTTTAGAAGGAGCGAACGGTCAGAGGGATGGAGTCGACGGTCAGCGGTTTCATCTGCACGGGCTTGTAAGCCAGGCGGCTGCCCTCGCTGTACCAGAGCGTGTGCTTGTGCCAGTCGGTGTCGTTGCGGCCGTTCGGGTGTTCAGGCGTGTCGCCGTAGTCATCGACCGAATGCGCGCCGCGGCTTTCGTGGCGGGCGGCGGCAGAAACGATGGTGGCCTGGGCGGCCTCGATCAGGTTCTCCACTTCCAGCGCCTCGATTCGCGCCGTGTTGAAAATCTTCGACTTGTCTTTCAGGCCGATATTGCTCACGCGCTTGCGCAGCTCGGCGATCTTGGCGACACCGGCGTCCATGATGGCCTGGGTGCGGAACACGCCGGCGTGTTGCTGCATGGCCGCGCGGATGTCGTTGGCCACATCTTGTGCGTATTCGCCGTCCGTTGCGTTGTCCAGGCGGGCAATACGTGCCAGCGTGGCATCGGCTGCATCGGCAGGCAGGCCCTTGTGCGAGGTGGTCTTGTTGTATTCAACGATGTGGTTGCCGGCCGCGCGGCCGAACACCAGCAGGTCGAGCAGCGAGTTGGTGCCCAGGCGGTTGGCGCCGTGCACGCTGACGCATGCGCATTCGCCGACCGCATAAAGGCCATTGACGACCTGACTCTTGTTGCTGGCGTCCTGCGTGACCACCTGGCCGTGGATGTTGGTCGGGATGCCGCCCATCTGGTAGTGGATGGTCGGCACCACGGGAATCGGTTCCTTGGTGATGTCGACGTTGGCGAAGTTGTGGCCAATTTCGAACACCGAGGGCAGGCGCTTCATGATGGTCTCGGCGCCCAGATGGGTCATGTCGAGGTTGATGTAGTCCTTGTTCGGACCGCAGCCGCGGCCTTCCTTGATTTCCTGGTCCATGCAACGCGACACGTAGTCGCGCGGCGCCAGATCTTTGTAGGCCGGTGCATAACGCTCCATGAAACGCTCGCCATTGCTGTTGCGCAAAATAGCGCCTTCGCCGCGGCAGCCTTCGGTCAGCAACACGCCGGCGCCATGCACGCCGGTCGGGTGGAACTGCCAGAACTCCATGTCTTCCAGCGGAATGCCGGCGCGCGCCGCCATACCCAGGCCGTCGCCGGTGTTGATGAAAGCGTTGGTCGAAGCGGCAAAAATACGGCCGGCGCCGCCGGTGGCCAGCAAGGTGGTCTTGGCTTCGAAGATGTGAACGTCGCCGGTTTCCATCTCGATGGCGGTCACGCCAACCACATCACCGGCAGCATCACGGATCAGGTCCATGGCCAGCCATTCGACGAAGAAGCTGGTTTTTTCCTTGACGTTCTGCTGGTACAGCGTGTGCAGCATGGCGTGGCCGGTGCGGTCGGCGGCGGCGCAGGCGCGCTGCACCGGCTTTTCGCCGTAATTGGCGGTATGGCCGCCGAAGGGGCGCTGGTAAATCGTGCCGTCAGGGTTGCGGTCAAACGGCATGCCCATGTGCTCAAGGTCGTACACGACCTTGGGCGCTTCACGGCACATGTATTCAATCGCATCCTGGTCGCCGAGCCAGTCGGAGCCCTTGACGGTGTCGTAGAAGTGGTAGTGCCAGTTGTCTTCGGACATGTTGCCGAGCGAGGCGCCGATGCCGCCCTGGGCAGCAACGGTGTGCGAGCGCGTCGGGAACACCTTGGAGAGCACGGCCACGTTGAGGCCGGCGCGCGCCAGCTGCAGCGAGGCGCGCATGCCGGAGCCGCCGGCGCCGACGATCACCACGTCAAATTTTCGTTTGGGAAGCTTGGAGGATGCAGTCATGTTTTGTTTTTCAGTCGTGGGTCAGATGCGGCTCAGAAGCGCCACAGGACTTGAATGCCCCAGCCGGCGCAGGCGACCAGCCAGACGATGGTGAACACTTCCAGGGACAGCCTGAGCCACACGGGCTTGACGTAGTCCATCCAGATGTCGCGCATGCCGACCCACACGTGGTAGGCCAGCGCGAGGATCACGGTGAAAGTCAACACTTTCATCCACTGCGAAGAAAAGATACCGGCCCACTGGTTGTAGCCGATCGGGCCTTTGCTGAAGATGACCTGTACCAGCAACAGCACGGTAAAGAGAGCCATCAGGGCTGCGGTGATGCGCTGGGCCAGCCAGTCGCGAGTGCCGTAATGCGCGCCGACAACGAGGCGTTTGGAGCCGTAGTTCACAGACATGTCTTGCTCCTTTTTCAGTAAAGACCGAACAGCTTGGCGCCCAGCACCAGTGTCAGAAAAATGCTCAGGCCCAGCGTGACCAGCGCGGTGCTCTTGCCGAACTCGTTGCTCAGGGAGTGCGTGACATCCATATAGAGATGGCGCAGGCCGGCGATGAAGTGATGCAGGTAGGACCAGATCAGCGCCAGTGCCGCCAGCTTCCAGATGAAACCAGGCAAGCCCAGCATGCCGACACCGAAAGCAGCCTTGAATTTTTCGAAGGAGATTTCGGAAGAAATCGAAGTGTCGAACATCCAGATGATGAAGGGCAGCAGGATGAACATGATGATGCCGCTGCCGCGATGCAGGATGGAGACCCAGGCCGCCGCTGTCATGCGGTAGGTGGTCAGGTCCTTGAAGGCGTTGATGTTGCGGAACTCGGGCCGCTTGGGACGCTGTTTGGATGCCAGCTCTGTCATTGTGGGGCTTTCGTGGGAGAGAGGTCTTGTAACTGCCTGGTAACTGCCCGGCAAGCGCGACGCAATTACAACTAAAACATCCGGATTCTATTGCAACGCAGCATCCGTCCGGTCTGTGCGGAGCGTGGCGGCAAGTTTTTGTCGGAAAAGCGAGAGGGGAAACCAGTAACTTTCCTCCGCCGCAAGTGGAGTAGCGCAAGCTGACATGAACATGACAGGCAGTTCCAGGCAGTCTGCGGAGGTGGCGCGGAAGCGCCGGCGAGTTGCCCGGAAGGCCATAAAGTGTGGCCTCAGCTCAGGGTGTTGCGGTAGTGATGTGTGTCGGTGCGGTAGTAGCCGCGCCGCAGTTCCATCGGCACATCGTTGTAGGTGTAGGCAATGCGTTCAACACTCAGCAGCGGCGTGCCGTGCTCTACTTTCAATAGCAGTTCGCGCCCGTCGGTGGCGGGCTCGGCGCGTATTTTTTCTTCAGCGCGAACCATGCGTACGTTGAATTCGGTTTCAAACAGCGCGTACATAGGGCCGTGGTAGTCGGCCAGCCGCTCGGCGGTCAGGCCCTTGAAGGGGGCGGCGGGCAGCCACAGGTCTTCGAGAATCGTGGGGGTGCCGGCAAAACTCAGGACGCGGCGCGCCTGCAGCACGGCATCCCCCGTGCGCAGCGCAAGCGCGCGGGAAATGTCGGCGCTGGCGCGCACGCGGCGGCAGTCGATGATGTCGCGCTGCGCCGGGCCTTCACTGCCCGGCGTGCCGCTGTCAGGCACCAGTTTGAGAAAGCGGAACTGCACATGCTGCTCGGCATGTGTGGCCACAAAAGTGCCCCGGCCCTGGCGACGCACCACCAGGTTGTCGGCGGCCAGCTCGTCGATGGCTTTGCGCACCGTGCCCTGGCTCACGCGGTAGCGGGCTGCCAGGTCCATCTCGGAGGGGATGGTTTCGCCGGGCTTCCACTCGCCGGACTGCAGGCTCTGCAGGATCAGGCCCTTGATCTGTTGGTACAGCGGGCTGAAGGCCGGCGTGGCACCTGCAAAATCATCGGCGGACGGGGTAGGAATGGCGGCCATGGGAGAGGTATGAATCTCCGCAATCATATCTTATATAAGACATAAGACAAATTGACGCCTCCGGGTTTTCCAGCGTAAAATCTTTGGCTGAGTCAACGCAAGGCTTGCCCCGGTGTGACGCAGTTCACATGCGTTTTCAGGTGCCTCAAGCTGCGCAAGCTACCTCATTTCTACCCATCCAACCGATTTACAACCTTCCTGGAGTTCTCCATCATGAGCAAAAAACCCGTCCGTGTTGCCGTTACAGGGGCCGCTGGTCAAATCGGTTACGCACTGCTGTTCCGCATCGCTTCCGGTGAAATGCTGGGCAAGGACCAGCCGGTGATTCTGCAACTGCTGGAAGTGCCGGTCGAAGGCCCGCAAAAGGCGCTCAAGGGCGTGATGATGGAACTGGACGACTGCGCCTTCCCGCTGCTGGTCGGCATGGAAGCTTATGACGATCCGATGAAGGCCTTCAAGGATGCGGACTACGCGTTGCTGGTCGGTTCGCGTCCGCGCGGCCCGGGCATGGAGCGCGCCGAGCTGCTCGCCGTCAACGGCGCCATCTTCACGGCCCAGGGCAAGGCACTGAACGCTGTCGCCAGCCGCAACGTCAAGGTGCTGGTGGTCGGCAACCCGGCCAACACCAATGCCTATATTGCGATGAAAAGCGCGCCGGACCTGCCACGCAAGAACTTCACCGCCATGCTGCGCCTGGACCACAACCGCGCTGCCAGCCAGCTCGCCGCCAAGACTGGCAAGGCCGTGGCTGACATCGAAAAACTCACCGTCTGGGGCAACCATTCGCCCACGATGTACGCTGACTATCGCTTTGCCACCATCAAGGGCGAAAGCGTCGCCAAGATGATCAACGACCAGGAATGGAACGCCAACACCTTTCTGCCGACCGTGGGCAAGCGCGGCGCGGCCATCATCGAAGCACGCGGTTCATCATCCGCTGCCTCGGCTGCCAACGCCGCCATTGACCACATGCGCGACTGGGCGCTGGGCACCAAGGGCAAATGGGTCACCATGGGTATTCCTTCCGACGGTCAATACGGCATTCCGAAAGACATCATGTTCGGCTTCCCCGTCACCTGCGAAGGCGGCGAGTACAAGCTGGTCGAAGGCCTGGAGATCGACGCCTTCAGCCAGGAACGCATCAACAAGACCCTGGACGAGCTCAAGGGCGAGCAAGACGGCGTCAAGCACCTCCTGTAATGGCCTACTGCGCGACTCGGGAGCGTTGTTGCGGGGCCCGTCAGGCAATCCTCGTGCACCTTAAGTGCACTCCGGTTACCTGCCACCCGCGCCTAGCCCGCGAGCCGCTCGCTACGGCCCGAGAACTTGCGTTTATTCAATGAAACATCCCCGCGACGTTCTGCTTGGTGCCCAGGCGCAAACCGGTTTTCTTCCGGTGTGCGACCACTACAGCGGCGTCGAGGCGCGAATGCGCAAAAGCCTGCAACTGCAGGCGGAAATGACCGAAGAGTTCGGCACCTGCGTTTTTGACGTCACGCTCGACTGCGAAGACGGTGCCCCTGTGGGCGGCGAGGCAGACCACGCAGCCCTGGTGGTGGCGATGGTAGCGCTGGCGGGCGACAAGGCACGCGTCGCCGTGCGGGTTCATGCGGTGGATCATCCGGCCTTCGAGATGGACATCGTCTCCATCGGCGGCAAGGTCGGCCACCGCCTGAGCCACATCATGGTGCCCAAGGTTGAGTCCGTGGATGACGTTGAGCGTGCAGTCGCTGCGCTCGCCGCCGTGGCGCAAACCAGTCTTCCCCTGCATGTGCTGCTGGAGTCGCCCGCCTCGGTGTACCGCACGTTCGAGATTGCCGCGCATCCGCGCGTGCAGTCCATCAGCTTCGGGTTGATGGATTTTGTGTCCAGCCATGGCGGTGCCATCCCGGGCGACGCCATGGGCAGCCAGGGACAGTTTGCGCACCCGTTGGTGGTGCGCGCAAAACTCGAGATCGCTTCAGCCTGCCATGCCCATGGCAAAGTCCCTTCGCATTGCGTTGTCACCGAATTCAGTGACACTGCGGCCATGAAGGCGGCTGCGCAAAAAGCCGCCCGCGAATTTGGCTACACCCGCATGTGGAGCATTCACCCGGCCCAGATCCGTCCCATCCTGGAGGCTTTTGCGCCCAGCGAAGGCGAAATCGAAGTCGCTACAAAAATAATAGCTGCTGGCGCCCGCGCTGATTGGGCGCCCATCAGTTTTGAGGGTCAACTCCACGACCGGGCCAGTTACCGCTTTTTCTGGCAGGTGTTGGAGCGAGCCCACCGGACCGGCCGCGTGTTACCGCATGAGGCGCAGGCCTATTTTTCTGCCGTAGTTCATTAGTTGCTTTCCATTCGCTGCTCAGTTATTTGCCGACCTTTTCCAAAGGAAACCCCATGAAACGCATTCTTCTTTCTGCCCTGGCGCTTGCCGCTCCCGCTTTGCTGCTGGCACAGACAGCTGCACCTAAACCGGCGCCCAAAGCTGCGGCATCCTCCTCGGCTACGCAGCCGACACAGGCCCCCAAGCGCGCGCCGATCAAGCGCTCCGCCGCCAAGGCGGTGGAAGAAGTCACCCCCATCGATGATGACCCTACTGTCACCCTGACCCCGGAAGACCTGGAGCTCGCCAAGCGGGTTTATGTCGGCACGATCCCCTGCGAGCTGGGTGCTTCCGTCACCATCACGCCGAACGAAAAACGCCCGGGTTTCTTCCTGGTGCAGACAGGCAAGCAGCGTTTCCGCATGCATCCGGTCGGAAGCCGCACCGGCGCCATCCGTCTGGAGGACGGCCGCGCCGGCGCCATGTGGTTGCAGCTGGGCAACAAGTCCATGCTGATGAGCCAGAAACTGGGCCAGCGCCTGGCCGACGAATGCATGAGCCCGGCGCAGGTGACCTTTGCCGACGAGATGAAAAAGAACCCCCCAACCAGCATTCTGGAAGCACTGCCAGCTGCCAAGGCTGGCACGGGTTCTGCTCAGCCGGCAACTGCCCCGGCCAAAGCCCAATAACAGACCGCGACAGCACGCGTTGAGCGTGCAAATTTTTGAGTACAGGAGAAGAAAACCATGATGCCCGAGTTCATACAAACCTACCGCAACCACGTGGCCGAGCGTGCCGCCCTCGGTATTCCACCGTTGCCACTGTCTGCCAAGCAGACCGGCGAGGTCATTGAGCTGCTGAAGAACCCGCCCAAAGGCGAAGAGGCCTTTCTGGTCGAGCTGATCACGCACCGCGTGCCGGCTGGTGTGGACGACGCGGCCAAGGTCAAGGCCAGCTATCTTGCCGCCGTGGCGCACGGCACCGAAATATGCGCGCTGATCTCGCGTGAAAAAGCCACGCAGCTGCTGGGCACCATGCTGGGCGGCTACAACATCAGCCCCATGATCGAGTTGCTGGACGACGCCGAAGACAGCGTGGCCACCCAGGCCGCCAGCGGCCTGAAAAACACATTGCTGATGTTCGACCAGTTCCACGACGTCAAGGAAAAAGCCGACCAGGGCAACAAGTACGCCAAGGCCGTGCTGCAGAGCTGGGCCGACGCCGAATGGTTCACCAGCCGCCCGGAAGTGCCGGAGTCAATCAAGCTCACGATTTTCAAGGTGGCAGGCGAGATCAACACGGACGACCTGTCGCCCGCACCCGACGCCTGGAGCCGCCCCGACATTCCGCTGCATGCGCTGGCCATGCACAAGAACGCACGCCCTGGCGTGACGCCCGAGGAAGACGGCAAGCGCGGTCCGGTCAAATTCATTGAAGAACTCAAGGCCAAAGGCAACCTGGTCGCTTATGTTGGCGATGTGGTTGGCACCGGTTCTTCGCGCAAGTCAGCCACCAACTCGGTGCTGTGGTTCACCGGCCAGGATATCCCCTACGTGCCGAACAAACGTTTCGGCGGCGTCTGCCTGGGCTCCAAGATCGCTCCGATTTTCTACAACACCATGGAAGATTCCGGCGCGCTGCCGATCGAACTCGACGTGAGCCAGATGGCCATGGGCGACGTGA
>NZ_JBDTTH010000057.1:0-29406 GCF_039930745.1 Polaromonas sp.
CAGCAAAAAGCCATGATTGCGCGCTGGCTTGCGACCGAACCGCGCCTGCTGATCCTGGACGAACCGACACGCGGCGTCGACGTGGCTGCCAAGCAGGAAATCATGGAACAGATCCTGCGGCTGGCGCAGGCCGGCATGGCCGTGGTCTTCATCTCTTCCGAAATGAGCGAGGTGGTGCGGGTGGCACACCGCATCGTCGTGCTGCGCGACCGGCGCAAAGTGGGCGAGCTGCCCGCGGGCAGCAACGAAGACACCGTTTATGAACTGATTGCGGCTGAACATGTCTGACACTTCTCCCTCCCCCCTGACGACGTTGCTGCGGCACCGCCTGGCCTGGCCACTGCTGACACTGTTTCTGCTGCTCGCAGTAAATACGGCTTTTAACGCCAGCTTCCTGCACATGGAGTGGCGCGATGGCCACCTGTATGGCAGCCTGATCGACATTCTCAACCGCGCGGCACCGCTGGTACTGGTGTCGCTGGGCATGACGCTGGTGATCGCCACACGCGGCATTGACATCTCCGTGGGCGCCGTGGTCGCCATTGCGGCCGCGGTGGCCGCCTGGATGATAGGCGGGTCGGTCTCGGGAAGCGTCAGCCGCTTCCCCATGCCCCTGGCCATTCTGGGGGCACTGGGTGTTGCACTGCTGTGCGGGCTGTGGAATGGCCTGCTGGTGGCCAAGGTCGGCATGCAACCGATCATTGCCACGCTGATCCTCATGGTGGCGGGCCGCGGCATCGCGCAGCTGATCACCGACGGGCAAATCATCACCATCTACTATGCGCCCTTCTTCTTCCTGGGCGGTGGCTACTTTCTGGGTCTGCCGTTTTCGCTGTTTATTGTGGCAGCGGTGTTCGCTGCGCTTTACCTGGCCGTGACGCGCACGGCCCTGGGCCTGTTCATCCAGGCGGTAGGCATCAACCCGACGGCCGCTCGCGTGGCCGGCGTTCAGGCCCGGCGGCTGATCATCGCCGCCTATGCCTTCTGCGGTTTGTGCGCGGGCATGGCGGGTTTGCTGATCAGCTCCAACGTCAAAAGCGCTGACGGCAACAATGCGGGCCAGTTGCTTGAGCTCGACGCCATCCTGGCCGTAACGCTGGGCGGCACCCTCCTCACCGGCGGCCGTTTCAGCCTGGTCGGCAGCGTGATCGGCGCCCTGATCATCCAGACCCTGACTTACGCCATCTACTCCCTGGGTGTACCGCCCGAGATCAACCTCGTGGTGAAAGCCGTGGTGGTGTTTGTCGTGATGCTGCTGCAGTCGCAGGAGTTCCGCACCCAAGTGGGCGCGCTGGTGCGCCGGCCCGCAACGCACGGGATGTTGCCATGAGCACGGCTGTCACCGGATCCGGTGCTGCAAACGCGGCACGGCCACCGGCGCCAGCGGTGCCGGGCGCTCGATTCAATCCCAAATACCTGCCGCTGGCAGCCACCATCTCGCTGTTCGTGGCCATGGCCACCATGGGCTCGGTGCTCTACACCGGTTTCTTCTCGGCGCAGGTCTTTCTCAACCTGCTGATTGACAACGCCTTCCTGATCATCATCGCCGTGGGCATGACGTTTGTCATTCTTTCCGGTGGTATTGACCTGTCCGTTGGATCCGTGGTGGCACTCACCACCATGGTGTCGGCCGCGCTGGTGGAACACCGCGGCTGGAGCCCGGCCGTCGTGATTCCGCTGGTGCTGCTCATGGGCGCGGCCTTCGGCGCCTTCATGGGCTTTCTGATCGAACGCTTCCGTCTGCAGCCTTTCATCGTGACGCTGGCCGGCATGTTCCTCGCACGTGGCCTGTGTTACCTGATCAGCGTCGACTCGATCAGCATGACCAACGAGTTTTATTCGGAGGTGTCGCAGTGGCGCGTTCCCTTGTGGGAGGGCGCCTCGCTCTCCGTCGGAGCAGTGATTGCCATTGCAGTTCTGCTGGCGGCGGTGTTCATTGCGCATTGCACCCCGTTCGGCCGCGCGGTGTACGCGGTTGGCGGCAATGAGCAGTCGGCGCTGCTGATGGGCCTGCCGGTTCGTGGCACGCTGGTGGGGGTGTACACACTTTCCGGCTTTTGCTCAGCACTGGCAGGCGTGGTCTTCACCTTCTACATGCTCTCGGGCTACGGCCTGCACGCCACCGGCATGGAACTCGACGCCATTGCCGCCGTGGTCATTGGCGGCACGCTGCTCACCGGCGGCGTGGGTTATGTGGCCGGCACACTGTTCGGTGTGCTGATGCTCGGGATCATCCAGACACTGATCTCCTTCGACGGTTCCCTGAGTTCGTGGTGGACACGCATCGTCGTTGGGGCACTGCTTTTCGTGTTTTGCCTGCTGCAGCGCCTGCTGAGAAGCCGCCGGGCCAAATCCCCCTGACTTTCCTGACCAGATCTTTCCCATGACAAACCCCAAGAAAAAATTGCGCTCCAGCGAGTGGTTCGGTTCAGCCGACAAGAACGGTTTCATGTACCGCAGCTGGATGAAGAACCAGGGCATTCCCGACCATGAGTTTGACGGCCGCCCCATCATCGGCATCTGCAACACCTGGTCGGAGCTCACGCCCTGCAACGCCCACTTCCGCAAAGTCGCCGAACATGTGAAGCGCGGTATTTCCGAGGCCGGCGGGTTCCCGGTCGAGTTTCCGGTGTTCTCCAACGGCGAGTCGAACCTGCGCCCCACCGCCATGCTCACGCGCAACCTCGCCAGCATGGACGTGGAAGAAGCCATTCGCGGCAACCCCATTGACGCCGTGGTGCTCCTCGTCGGCTGCGACAAGACCACACCCGCCTTGCTGATGGGGGCGGCGAGCTGCGACATCCCGGCCATTGTGGTGACCGGCGGGCCGATGCTCAATGGCAAACTCGAAGGCAAGAATATCGGCTCAGGCACGGCCGTGTGGCAGCTGCACGAGTCGCTCAAGGCTGGTGAGATCAATCTGCACCAGTTCCTCTCGGCCGAAGGCGGCATGTCGCGCTCGGCCGGCACCTGCAACACCATGGGCACAGCCTCCACCATGGCCTGCATGGCCGAAGCGCTGGGCACTTCGCTGCCGCATAATGCGGCCATTCCCGCCGTCGATGCGCGGCGCTACGTGCTGGCGCAGATGTCGGGCGCGCGGGCTGTCGAGATGGCACGCGAAGGTCTGACGCTCTCGAAAATCCTCACGCGCGAGGCTTTCGAAAATGCGATCCGCGTCAACGCGGCCATTGGCGGCTCTACCAACGCGGTCATTCACCTCAAAGCCATTGCGGGCCGCATGGGCGTGCAACTGGACCTGGAAGACTGGACCCGCATCGGCCGCAATACCCCCACCATCGTGGACTTGCAGCCTTCCGGCCGCTTCCTGATGGAGGAGTTCTACTACGCCGGCGGTCTGCCCGCCGTGCTGCGCCGCCTCGGCGAGAACGGCCTGCTGCCGTACCCCGGCGCGCTGACGGTCAATGGCCAGTCGATCTGGGACAACGTGCGCGAAGCGCCCAGCTACAACGACGAGGTGATCCGCCCACTCGACAACCCTTTGATCGCCGATGGCGGCATTTGCATCCTGCGCGGCAACCTGGCACCGCGCGGCGCGGTACTCAAGCCTTCGGCGGCCTCGCCCGAGCTGCTCAAGCACCGCGGCCGTGCGGTGGTGTTCGAGAACCTGGAGCACTACAAGGAACGCATTGTTGACGAAGATCTCGACATTGACGCGAGCTGCGTCATGGTCATGAAAAACTGCGGCCCCAAGGGTTACCCCGGCATGGCCGAGGTGGGCAACATGGGCCTGCCGCCCAAGCTGCTGCGCCAGGGCGTCAAGGACATGGTGCGTATTTCGGACGCGCGCATGAGCGGCACCGCTTACGGCACCGTGGTGCTGCATGTGGCGCCCGAGGCCGCCGCCGGCGGACCGCTGGCGGCGGTACGCGACGGCGACTGGATCGAGCTGGACTGCGAGCACGGCCGCCTGCACCTGGACATCAGCGATGCCGAACTGGCCGAGCGCCTCGCCGCCCTGGAAGGCACCGCTGCAACCGGCATGCGCGGCGGCTACCAGCGCCTTTATGTAGACCATGTGCTACAGGCCGACGAGGGCTGCGACTTCGACTTCCTCGTCGGCTGCCGCGGCTCTGAAGTGCCTCGCCATTCCCACTGACCCTTTACCCTCACTGTTTGACCCAGCCCCATGATCACCTCCCCTCAGCCGCGCTATCGCGGCATCTTTCCGGTAGCCCCCACCACGTTCACCGAAGCCGGGGCCCTTGACCTGGACAGCCAGAAGCGCTGCATCGACTTCATGATCGATGCCGGCTCCGACGGCATCTGCATCCTGGCCAACTTTTCGGAGCAGTTTGTGCTTTCGGACGAAGAGCGCGAAATCCTGACCCGCAGCATCCTCGAACATGTGGCCGGCCGCGTGCCCGTGATCGTCACCACCACCCATTTCGGAACAAAGATCTGTGCCGAGCGCAGCCGCCGCGCGCAGGACATGGGCGCCGCCATGCTGATGGTCATGCCGCCGTATCACGGCGCTACCTTTCGCGTGAGTGAGCAGCAGATCTACGAGTTTTACGCGCGGCTGTCGGATGCGGTGAACATTCCCATCATGATCCAGGATGCCCCCGCCAGCGGGACGGTGCTTTCGGCTGCCTTCCTCGCGCGCATGGCCCGCGAAATCGAGCACATTGCCTATTTCAAGATCGAAACCGCTGGCGCCGCGGCCAAGCTGCGCGACCTCATCCGTCTGGGCGGCACGGCCGTGGAAGGGCCGTGGGACGGCGAGGAAGCCATCACCCTGCTGCCGGACCTGGACGCCGGCGCAACCGGCTCCATGACCGGCGGTGCCTACCCCGACGGCATCCGCCCCATCATCGAAGCACACCGTGCCGGTGAACATGACAAGGCTTTTGCCCTCTACCAGCAGTGGCTGCCGCTGATCAACTACGAGAACCGCCAGGCCGGCCTGCTGGCCGCCAAGACCCTCATGAAGGAAGGTGGCGTGATCGCCTGCGAGGCGCCGCGCCATCCGCTGCCGGCACTGCACCCGGAGACACGGGCGGGCCTGATTGCCACCGCCGAGCGACTCGATCCGCTGGTGTTGCGCTGGGCACGGTAGGCGTAGACAGCGGCCTTTAGCGGCTGCTTTTCCGCAGCAGACGCTGATAACAGCCCCACATTACCATCATAAAAGTCACTGATAATTATATTTATGATCGATTAATCTCCGTTGAAGTATCAAATACAGTTGGGCCATGGAAAAACCCAAAACCGGGCACGTGGTGCCGCGGGCTGTTCTCTTTGATGCTTACGGCACGCTGTTTGATGTGTACAGCGTCGGCCTGCTCGCGGAGCAGTTGTTTCCTGGCCAGGGCCAGGCCCTGGGCATTCTCTGGCGCGACAAGCAGATTGAATACACCCGGCTGGTGACGACCAGCAACAGCGGCGAGTTCTACCAACCCTTCTGGGACCTCACGCGCGCCGGCCTGCGTTATGCCTGCAAACGCCTGGGTCTGGACCTGACCACCGAGCATGAACAGCGGCTGATGAACCAGTACCGCCACCTCTCGGCTTTTCCGGAAACCCGGGAGGTGCTGCAGGCGCTGAGGGCGCGCGGCATCACGACCGGCATCCTGTCCAATGGCGACCCGGGGATGCTGGAGGTTGCCGTCAAGTCCGCCGGGCTGGAAGGCCTGCTCGACCATGTGCTCAGCGGGGACGGCATCCGCAAATACAAGACCCATCCGGACGCCTACGCCCTCGGGCCACTAGCCATCGGCCTGCCGGCGCGGCAGATTGCCTTCGTCAGCTGCAACAGCTGGGATGCGCTGGGGGCAAGCTGGTACGGCTACCAGACGCTGTGGGTTAACCGTTACACCCTGCCGTTTGAAGAGCTGGGCACGCAGCCCGCGCGCACCGGCACCAGCTTGCGCGAAGTACTTGGGTTTTTCCCCGCTGCTTTGGCGGATTGATTTCGATTTCTCCTTTTCACTCTTATTTTTCTTTTTTCTGAGGTTTCACCATGACGACAACTCCACGCACATCCCTCCATGGCCTGCAGGTGGCCACGGTTCTGCAACGTTTTGTGGATGAACAAGTTCTGCCCGGCACCGGCGTGGACCCAACCAAGTTCTGGAAAGGCTTTGACGCTATCGTGGCCGACCTGGCGCCGAAAAATCTCGTCCTGCTGGCCGAGCGCGACCGGCTGCAGACCGAGATGGACAGCTGGCACAAAGCCAACCCCGGCCCGATTGCGGACATGAAGGCCTACCGCGCTTTTCTGGAAAAGACGGGTTACCTGGTGCTCCAGCCGAAAAAGGTCAGCATCACCACCGGCAATGTCGATGCCGAACTGGCCAAACAGGCCGGCCCGCAGCTGGTGGTACCCATCCTGAACGCGCGCTATGCATTGAACGCGGCCAATGCGCGCTGGGGCTCCTTATACGACGCGCTGTACGGCACCGACGTGATTGCAGAAACCGGCGACGCCGAAAAAGGCAAGGGCTACAACCCGGTGCGCGGCGCCAAAGTGATTGAGTACGCACGCTACGTGCTGGACCGCACCACGCCGCTGAAGAAAGGCTCGCACATCGACTCGACCGCTTATTCGGTCAAGGGCGGCAAGCTTGTCGTCGCCCTGAAAGGCGGCAAGACAACCACGCTGGACGACGCCAACCAGTTCATTGGTTTCCAGGGCAAAGCCTCCGCGCCATCGTCGGTGCTGCTGCAGCACAACGGCCTGCACATCGACATCCGCATTGACCGCAGCACACCCATCGGCAAGGCTGATCCGGCCGGCGTGAGCGACCTGGTGATAGAGGCAGCGCTGTCCACCATCATGGATCTGGAAGATTCTGTGGCGGTGGTGGATGCCGACGACAAGGTGCTGGCCTACAGCAACTGGCTGGGCATTTTGCAGGGCACGTTGACCGAAAGCGTCACCAAGGACGGCAAGACCTTCACCCGCGGCCTGAACCCGGACCGCGAGTACACCTCCCCCAAGGGCAAACCGGTCACCCTGCACGGCCGCTCGCTGATGTTTGTGCGCAATGTCGGCCACCTGATGACCAATCCGGCGGTGCTGTACACCGCCGCCGACGGCAGCACACGCGAAATTCCCGAAGGCATTCTGGACGCGGTGATCACCACCACCATTGCCATCCACGACCTCAAGCGCAAGGGCAAAGCCGGCATCAAGAACTCACGCAAAGGCTCGGTCTACATCGTCAAGCCCAAGATGCACGGCCCGGCCGAAGTCGCCTTTGCCGCCGAACTGTTCAGCCGCGTCGAGAAAATGCTGGGCCTGCCCGACAGCACCGTCAAGCTCGGCATCATGGACGAAGAGCGCCGCACCAGCGTCAACCTGAAAGCCTGCATCGCCGCGGCGAAAAGCCGCGTAGCCTTCATCAACACCGGCTTCCTGGACCGCACCGGCGACGAGATGCACACAGCCATGCAGGCCGGCCCGATGATCCGCAAGGGCAACATGAAAATCAGCGCCTGGCTGAGCGCCTACGAACGCAGCAACGTGCTGGTGGGGCTGGCCTGCGGCCTGCGCGGCCGCGCGCAGATTGGCAAAGGCATGTGGGCCATGCCCGACCTGATGGCCGACATGCTCAAGGCCAAAATCTCGCACCCGCAGGCCGGCGCCAACACCGCGTGGGTTCCCTCACCCACGGCCGCGACGCTGCACGCGCTGCACTACCACCAGGTGAACGTGGCGGCGGTGCAAAAGGAAATGGAAAAGAAGATCGATCTGCGCTCCGAAATCGCCCGCCTGCTGCCCGAGCTGCTGCAGGTGCCGGTTTCGCCAGACGCCAAATGGACGCCCGCAGAGAAGCAGCAGGAACTCGACAACAACGCCCAGGGCATCCTGGGTTACGTGGTGCGCTGGATTGACCAGGGCGTCGGCTGCTCCAAGGTGCCCGACATCCACAACGTCGGCCTGATGGAAGACCGCGCCACCTTGCGCATCTCCAGCCAGCACATCGCCAACTGGCTGCTGCATGGCGTGGTGACGAAGGCGCAGGTGAAGGAAACCTTTGAACGCATGGCCGCTGTCGTGGACGGACAAAACGCCGGCGACCCGCCGTACCAAAAGATGGCCGGTAACTTCGAAACCTCGGCTGCCTACAAGGCCGCCTGCGACCTGGTCTTCAAGGGCCTGGAGCAGCCCAGCGGATATACCGAGCCGCTGCTGCATGCGTGGCGGCTGAAGGTCAAGGCCGGCGCCTGATTCTTCAGAATGTCATGCCGGGCTTGGCCCGGGGGCGCGAACCGCTACTGAATTAATAGCTGCTTGCGCCCGCCTCATAAGGGCTGGAGGCCAATTTGGTTTGTAAGTGGGCAAGTTGGTACCATCGACCACCATGTCTGCTGCCAAACTCACTCTCGCCCGCCTCGAAAACCTGCTGCTTGCCGCCTGTGATGACCTGCGCGGCAACATGGACGCCAGCGAGTACAAGGAATACGTCTTTGGCATGCTGTTTCTCAAGCGCGCCAGCGACCTGTTTGATCAGCGGCGCGAAGAGATCTGGGCCAACGGCAAGGCTCAGGGGCTGAAACAGTCCGACATCAACGCGCAACTGGATGACCCGGACCAGTACTCCGGCAAATACTTCTATGTGCCGCCGCGCGCCCGCTGGAGCGAGGAGTGGACGGACGAAAACGGCAAGCGCCAGCCGGCCCTGAAACACACCAAGGAAAACGTCGGCTCCATGCTCAACAAGGCGCTGGAGGCATTGGAAGACGCCAACGCAGACGCGCTGCAGGACGTGCTCAAGGGCACCATCAATTTCAACAAGAAAATTGGCCAGCACGTTCTGAAAGACGACACGCTGACCAATTTCATCCAGAACTTTGACCGCATTCCGCTCAAGGACAGCGACTTCGAGTTTCCTGACCTGCTGGGTGCCGCCTACGAATGGCTGATCAAGAACTTCGCCGATTCAGCTGGCAAAAAGGCCGGCGAGTTCTACACACCGGCCGAGGTGGTGCGCGTTTGTGTGGAAATCTGCGACCCGGCTGAAGACATGCGGGTGTATGACCCGACCGTCGGCTCGGGCGGCATGCTGATCCAGGTGCGCGACTACATGCGCGAAAAAGGCCAGGACGCCACCAAGGTGGCACTGTTCGGCCAGGAAAGCATTGGCACCACCTGGTCCATCTGCAAGATGAACATGCTGCTGCACGGCATCCCTGACGCCGACATTCGCCAGCAGGACACCCTGGCAGACCCGCAGCACCAGGCCGAAGACGGCCAGTTGCGCCGCTTTGACCGCGTGCTGGCCAACCCGCCGTTCAGCCAGAACTACATCAAGAAAGACATCAAGTTTCCTGGCCGCTTTCCGGTGTGGATGCCCGAGAAAGGCAAAAAAGCCGACCTCATGTTTGTGCAGCACATGCTGGCCGTGCTCAAGAGCGACGGCCGCATGGCCACCGTGATGCCGCACGGCGTGTTGTTCCGGGGAGGCGAGGAGCGCGAGGCGCGCAAACACTTCATCGACAGCGGCTACCTCGAAGCCGTCATCGGCCTGCCCGGCAACCTGTTTTACGGAACCGGTATCCCGGCCTGCATCCTGGTGCTAAACAAAGCCGGCGCGGCGCAGCGCAAACAGGTGCTTTTTATCAACGCTGACCGCGAATACCGCGAAGGCAAAGCCCAGAACCATTTGCGCGCCGAGGACATCGACAAGATCGTGCACGCCTACCGCGCTAGGGGCAACATACCCGCTTACGCCAGGTGCGTGCCGGTGGCCGAGATCCAGGCCGAAGACTACAACTGCAACATCCGCCGTTACGTGGACAACGCCCCGCCGCCCGAACCGCACGACGTGCGCGCCCACCTGCACGGCGGCGTGCCGGTCAATGAACTCGGCACACTGACGCATTTCTGGCAAAACTATGGCGGCCTGATCGACAGCTGCTTTGCCCTCCGCCCCGCACCCGAGCATGGCACACACTACGCCGATTTCACACCGGCTTTGCAGGACAAACGGGCCATTGCCGATCTCGTCAGGCAACACCCCGGCGTGACGAAGCGCCACGCGCAGTTCATGGGTGAGCTGCAAGCCTGGTGGCAAAAGCACCTGCCCGTCGTCGAGGCGCTGGCGCCCGACGCCGACAACCAGCACGCCACCGACCGCAATGTCTATGCGGTGCGCGCCGCCCTGCTGGGCAGCCTGGAGCGGCTTTTCTGCACCGAATCGGCCGTCAGCCCTTGTCAGACCTTGCTGACGCGCTATCAAATCAGGGGCGCTTTTGCCAACTACTTCAAGCTGCTGGCCTCGGACTTCAAGTCCATTGCCGCCAGCGGCTGGGGGCCGGAGCTGATTCCTGACGACGATATTCTGCAAAGCCAGTTTCCGCAGGTGCTGGCTGAGCTGGAAACCCAGCACGCACGCCTGGCCGAACTGCAGGCCCTGTTTGCCGCCGCCAGCGAAGAGGACTTTGAAGACACGGACGACACCGGCGTTCTGCCTGCCGAGCAGGTCAAGGCGCTGAAGGCTGAGCTGAAGGAAGCCAGAGGCATGGCCAAACTCGCCAAGCGCGATCCATCGCTGGGCGACTGGCAGCAACACCAGGCCACGGCGGAGCGGCTGGACAAGCAGCTGGCCCGCCACAAGACGCTGGAAGACGAAGCCAGAATACTCAAGGCGACCATCAAGACCACCGAAGCGAAGAAAACCGAACTGGTCGAGCAGGCCCGTTTGAAAATCAGCACCGACGAGGCACGCAAAGCCATCATCGAACGCCTGGGCCAGGTGCTGTTCAGCAGCTACCGGCAGTACCTGCGCGCCGATCAACGCGCCTGCGTCGCGGCAGTTGAAAATCTCTGGAACAAGTACGCGATAACGGCCAAGCAGATTGAGATAGAGCGCGATGAGGCTGCGCAGGAACTGCAGAGGTTCTTGGTGGAGTTGGGATATGAATGAGTGGCGCCGCGTCGCCTTGCGTCATGTATCGACGCATATTAAGGATGGTACGCATGGAACACACCGGAGAGTGGAGTCAGGCATTCCGCTTCTAAGCGCAAAAAATGTTGGGCGGCGTGGTCGTCTCGAATGGGATAAAAGTGACGACTTGATTAGCGAATCTGACTACGCGGCGCTAACTTCGACGTTCGCACCGAAAGCAGGAGATCTGTTGCTGACCGTCGTAGGAAGTATTGGACGTTCTGCCGTGTTTGACGGCTCGAGGGTGGCCTTTCAGAGAAGTGTGGCATTTGTTCGCAGTAGCGACGCTGTACTTCCCTGCTACCTCTTTCAAGCAAGCTGCTCCGAGGATTTCTCACGACAACTGGAACGGCGATGCAATGTGACTGCTCAAGCAGGTTTGTATCTTGGCGAGCTCGCCAAGATAAGCATTCCGCTTCCGCCAAAACAACAGCAGCAGAAGATCGCCACCATCCTCACCAGCATCGACACCGCCATCGAAAAAACCGAAGCCCTGATCGCCAAATACGAGCAGATCAAGGCCGGTCTGATGCACGACCTGTTTACCCGTGGTGTGCTCCCCAACGGCCAGCCCCGCCCGCCCCGCGAACAGGCGCCGGACCTGTATCAGGAAACGGCGATTGGTTGGATTCCGAGGGGATGGACATTGCAACGTTTAGACAATGTGGCCGATGTCATTGACCCTAACCCTAGCCACCGAAATCCCATCTATCACCCCGCTGGCTTCCCATTTATTTCCACCGTGGAGTTCATCGAAAGCGACGAAGTTGAGACAAATACACCACGTCGCGTCGTCGAAGAAATTGTCGAAGAGCAAGAGCGCCGCTGCCAGTTCACTCGCAGCTCCATTGGCTTTTCCAGAAAAGGGACGATCGGAGAAATTAGATTCTTACCCGTCGGCATTCGATTTGCACTCCTTGACTCACTGTGTGTAATCAATCCGAAAACTATTAGCGCTAGTTATCTTTTTCACAGTTTGCGAAGTGACTGTCTGACGCGTCAAAGCAAAAATATGACTATGGGCCAAGCTTTACCTCAAGTTAGCATAGGTCGAGTACGCGACCTACTTGTCCCCACTCCCGATTCAAGTGAACAGATATTTATCGAAAATCGCTTTGACGCTGTGATGACTGCCATAAAGAAGCAATCCGCTAACGAGAAGAAACTTCGCCAACAAAAAATCGGCCTCATGCAGGACCTGCTTACGGGCAAAGTCGAGGTGAAACTGAATAAGGAACCGACGGGGTTCGCAGATGGTTGATATCTACACCAGCCTCAACCCCGACAAGGCATTGATCTGGCGCATCATCCACCGCGATAACCTGCCGTGGGTACTGGAACATGGCCTTCACTCAGGCAATAGCGCACAGCGGTCGCCCAACTGGGTGAGCATTGGCAATGCGGAGTTGATAGACAAACGCGCACGCCACCCCGTCCCCATGCCGCCAGGTGGTCTACTCAACGACTACGTGCCTTTTTACTTCACGCCTTTCTCAGTGATGATGCGTAACATCCGCTCCGGGCGCGGCGGGGTGCAGTTACGTGAGAATGACGAGATAGTGATTCTGGTGTCCAGCTTGCGGCACATTGCCCAGCAAGGTCTGCCCTTTCTGTTCACCGACATGCATGCCTATTACGCGTGGGCCACCTATTACGATGACCTGGCGCACCTGGACAAGGTGGACTGGAAGTTGTTGCAGGCCCGCGACTTCCGGCGTGATGAGAATGACCCGGCCAAATTCGAGCGTTACCAGGCCGAGGCGTTGATTCACCAGCACTGCCCGGTGTCGGGGTTGATAGGGGTTGTCTGCCATTCAGAAAAGGGCAAAATGCAGGCTCAAGCGCAGGTTCAGGCCCGAGGGCTGAATTTGTCCGTTCATTCACGTCCGGGGTGGTATTTCTGATGCTCAATTTCACGACAGGTAATTTGCTGGAAGCCCGCGCGCAAGCGTTGGTGAACACAGTGAACACCGTGGGCGTGATGGGCAAAGGCATTGCGCTGATGTTCAAAGAGCGCTTTGACGACAACTACAAACAATACGCCGCCGCCTGCAAAGCCAAGCTGGTGCGCACCGGCGCCATGTTCATCACCGAGCCTGCCGAGCTCGATGGTCCGCGCTGGATCGTGAACTTCCCTACCAAGCAGCACTGGCGGTCACCGTCCCAATTGGAATGGGTTATTGACGGCCTGCAGGACTTGCGCCGTTTTCTGGTTGAGAACAAGGTGCAGTCTGTCGCTATACCCCCACTGGGTGCGGGCAATGGCGGGCTGGATTGGGAACTGGTCAAACCCGAGATTGAACGCGCGCTGGGCGATTTGCCAGGCGTCGAAATCACCGTGTTTGAGCCCACCAAGCAGTACCAGAATGTGGCCAAGCGTGCAGGTGTGGAAAAGCTGACGCCGGCACGTGCACTGATCGCCGAACTGGTGCGCCGTTACTGGGTATTAGGCATGGAGTGCAGCCTGCTGGAGATTCAAAAACTCGCATGGTTTCTTGAGAAGTCTGTTGAGCGATTGACGCCGGGCAGCAACCCGCTCAACCTGAAGTTTGAGGCCAACAAGTTTGGGCCCTTTGCGCCCAACCTGAACCATCTGTTGAACAGCCTGGATGGCAGCTATCTGCGCAGCGACAAGCGAATAGCCGATTCAGATCCGTTTGATGTCATTTGGTTTGATGACCAGCGCAAGGAGTTTGTTCAAGCGTATCTGCAAAGCGAGGCCAAGGCTTACGCCCCAGCGCTTGAAGAAACAGCGGCATTGATTGATGGATTCGAGTCGCCCTTCGGCATGGAGTTATTGGCCACCGTGGACTGGTTGTTGACCAAAGAGCAGGTGACGCCTTCTGTCGAAGCCGTACGTGAAGGGCTTCAGCGTTGGCCTGTGCCAGGCGCGGGGAAACGCAAGTCCGCACTGTTCCATGATGAAGCGATCTCCATTGCCCTGGAGCGCCTGACTAATCCACCGCGCCCGGCTCTTGCCGCCTGACGGCGCGCCATGTCGGAATACACCGAGGTAGAACAACCGTTTCTGCACCAGCTTGGCTTGCAAGGCTGGACGGTGATAGACCAGGGAACCTCGGTTCCCCAAGATGCCAGCCTCAGCCGGCGAAGCAGTTTCAGGGAGTGGTTGCTGCCTCAGGTGTTTGATGACGCCGTACGGCGCATCAACACAACGCCCGACGGAAGCAGTTGGCTAACTGACCGGCAACTGGACGACCTGCGAACCCAATTGCTGCGCCAGCCCAACCGCACACTGCTGGAGGCCAACGAAGCCGTGCAGGCCCTGCTGTTCAAAGCGCAGGTGGATGTGAACGAAATGACGGGTGAGAGCGACCCTGTGGTCCGGCTGATTGACTTTCAGCACCCCGAGAACAACCAGTTCCACGCCATCAACCAGTTCCGCATCGACACGCCGGGCTGCGTGCGCGGCTTCATCATCCCGGACATCGTTTTGTTCATCAATGGCATTCCAGTGGCGGTGGTGGAGTGCAAGAAGGGCTCGGAAACCTGCGCCAACCCGATGCAGGAGGCCTTCGTGCAGCTGCAGCGTTATATGCGCAAGCGTGTTGCCAGCGAGCGGGATGGCTTGAAAGAAGGCGAGCCCCGGCTTTTTCACAGCAATCTGCTGCTGATTCGCAGCTCCGGCACACACGCCGACTACGGCACCATCACCTCGGGCGAGGAGCATTTTTATGCCTGGAAGACGCTGCACCCGCAGGACGACACCGGGCTGCAGGACAAAAACGCCCAGCAGCAACTCATTGCCGGCATGCTCAACCAGCGCAACCTGCTGCAGATCCTGCGCACCAGCGCGGTGTTCATGGACACCGACGGCGGGCCGCGCATCAAAGTAGTCTGTCGCTATCAGCAGTTTCGCGCGGCGCACAAGATTACGCAGCGACTGCGTACCGGCGCGACGGCCATGGAACGCAGCGGGGTGGTGTGGCATACCCAGGGCTCGGGCAAGTCGCTGACCATGGTTTTTCTGGCGCGCATGCTGCGCGCCGGCACTGACCTGAACGACTACAAGATCATTCTGGTCAATGACCGAACCGACCTCGAAGACCAGCTGGGCGATACCGCCACACTGATTGGCGGGCGCGTGAACGTGATCGAAACCCGCCAGTCGCTGCGCCAGCACCTGGCCGCCGACACCTCCGACATCAACATGGTCATGGTGCACAAGTTCCAGGAGCACAAGGAAACACTGAGCAACACCGTGGCCGAAGCGCTGGGCACTTACCTGGCCATGCCGGCGGGCAAGACTTTTGGCGTGGTGAACACGTCCGAACGCATCATTTTGCTGATCGACGAAGCGCACCGCACCCAAAGCTCGGACCTGGGCGACAACCTGTTTGAAGCTTTTCCGAACGCCACACGTATTGCCTTCACCGGCACGCCACTGCTGACGGAACGCCACGGCGAGAAGAAGACGCATAAGCGTTTTGGCGAATACATCGATACCTACCGCCTGATGGATTCGGTGAACGACGGCGCGACGCTGCAGATTCTTTACGAAGGCAAAACGGCAGACAGCGCATTGAACGAAAAAGCTGCGTTTGACGGCAAGTTTGAAGACCTGTTCAAGGACCGCAGCCCGGAAGAGTTGCTGGCCATCAAGAAAAAGTATGGGGCCACGGGCGACATTCTGGAAGCGGAAAACCGCATCAACGCCATCGCCCGCGACCTAGTGAAGCACTATGTGGACAATATTCTGCCCAATGGCTTCAAGGCCCAGGTGGTGTGCCACTCCAAGCTGGCCTGCGTGCGTTACCAGAACGGCATCAAGGCCGCGCTGGCAGAGCGCATTGCATTGGAGCGAGGCCAGGCCAAACCCGATGCCGAACTAATCCAGCGCCTGCAGTTTCTGAAAACGGCCGTGGTTATTTCATCCGACGGCACCAACGAGGCCGCCTTCATCACACATGCCCGCAAGGAAGCCATGCGCTTGAAGGCCGTGGACAACTTCTGCAAAAGTTTTGATCTGGAAGACCCGGACAAGACAAGCACCGGGATTGCCTTCCTGATCGTGTGCGATATGCTGCTGACGGGTTTTGATGCCCCTGTGGAGCAGGTGATGTACATCGACAAGCGGCTGCGTGAGCACACCTTGCTGCAGGCTATCGCCCGCACCAACCGGGTGAAGCAGGGCAAAAAGAGGGGCTATATCGTGGACTACATCGGTCTGGCCAACCACCTCACCGACGCCCTGACCCTGTACGCCGCCAGCGACGAAATACAGGAGCTGCATGACGGCTTGAAAAACATCACGTCTGAGCTGCCGATTTTGGACGAACGTTACCAGCGCCTGTTGCAGCACTTTGAAGCGTTGGGGGTAGCGCAGATCAAGGCCTTTGTCACAGGCGCGCTGCCGACGATGGAAACCAACGCTGCGGTGGTGAGCGCGGCCGTCAAGGCACTCAAGGACGAAAAGCAGCGGGCCGACTTCGAGGTCTACCTCAAGAAATTTCTGATGAGCATGGACATCGTCCTGCCGCATGCCTCCGCGCAGGCTTACCGGGTGCCTGCGAAGCGCTTCGGCTATATCCTGCAGGTCGCGAAGGAGCGCTACAAGGACACCAGCCTGGACCTGGGGGACGCCGGGGAAAAGGTCAAGGCGCTGATTAACGAGCATCTGATCAGCCTGGGCATCAATCCCAAGGTGCAACCCGTCGAGCTGCTGGCGCCGGATTTTCTTGAGAAACTGGCCGGCCACTCCGGCGGGAACAGCGAGGCCAAGGCCAGCGAGATGGAGCATGCGCTGCGCAAACACTGCACGGTGCACCACGACGAAGACCCGGCCTTCTTCAAAAGCCTTTCCGCCAAAGTGGATGCCTTGATAGAAAAGCATCAAGGGCAGTGGGACCTGCTGGCCGAGAAACTGACAGAGTTGCGTGCGGAAGCAGTCGCGGGCCGGCAACAAGGCGAAGGCGGCATGAGCCGCGAGGCGACCACCTTCTACGCGCACATCATTCAGGTGGGTTTTGCCAGCGGTAAGCTGGCGCCTGCCGACAAACCCGCTTTCAAGCTGCTGATGGAGTCTGCGGTGGACGTACTGCAGGAAACCATAGGCAGCATCGACTTCTGGCAAAACCCGGACAAGCAAAAACGGGTGCGCAGCCTCATCAAGACTGAAATTGCGAAGACAGGCATCGACGAACTCAAGGCCAACCGGGAGCGTGTGGCCATAGAAGTCATGAAGCTGGCAAAGAACCGGCACGATGCGCTGGTCGGGGCGTTTAGGAAGGCCCAGCCATGACCGCGCAACTGCGCCAGGTGCGCGACATCCATTACCAGTTGCTGCCCGGCGCCGAGCGGCAGACAACAGACATTGTCATCGAACGCGATGGACTGATCACGGTGCGGCCTCCCGCGCACATGACACCTGAGCAGGTGGATGAAACGGTTTTTTCCAAGCGCATGTGGATTTACCGCAACCTGGCGCAATGGCGCGACCTGAATGCGACGCGGGTCGTGCGCGAGTGGGTGAACGGCGAATCGTTTCTGTACCTTGGCAGTAGTTATCGCTTGCTGCTCGTCAACGAGCAGGACGAACCCGTCAAGCTCAAGGATGGCCGGTTTCAGTTGCTGCGGTCGGTCATTGAATCCTCTGGGCGGGAAGGGGCGCAACAGGCCTTCGAGACCTTCTTTCAGGCCAAGGGGCTGCCACGCATCGCCGCACGCGTCGCCCACTTTGCCAGCCGCGTGGGTGTGGTGCCGGGAAAAGTACAGGTAAAGGATTTGGCTTACCGTTGGGCAGCCTGCCTGCCGAACGGGAATCTGCAGTTCCACTGGAAATGCCTGATGGCTCCGCTCACCGTGATTGACTACGTGGTGGTGCATGAGCTTTGCCACATGCGCCACCGTGATCATTCGGAGGCCTTCTGGAATGAGGTGGACAAGGTGCTACCAAATTACCGTGAGCGAAAAGAGTGGCTGCGGCAACGGGGCGCGAACCTGGAGCTGTGACATTTCTAGCGCGGCGAGTTGCCGTGGGTGTCCGGACCACCTGATTCGCTACTGAATTCATAGCTGCTTGCGCCCACCAGATATGGGGGAAGCTTAGATTTGACTACTCAATATCGGCGCAGGTGCTGTGGGCAACCGAAACCCGGCCCGGCTAGTAACGCGGACTGATGCCCGAAAATCCCGGGTCGTATTTGCGCATCTGGGCCAGGTCATTGCGGTTGCGCACGCCGCAGTCGAGGTACTGCTGGTGTAGCTTCGCAAGTTGCGCCGCATCGATCTCCACGCCCAGACCCGGCGTGGTCGGCACCTTGACCGAGCCGTCCTGAAAGGCAATGCGGCCGCCCTTGATGACTTCTTCCTCCTGCCACGGGTAATGCGTGTCGCAGGCGTAGGTGAGGTTGGGAATGGCAGCGGCGGCGTGCGTCATCGCCATCAGGCTGATGCCGAGGTGCGAATTGGAATGCATGGACATGCCCATGCCGAAAACACTGCACATGCGCGCCAGTGCGGCAGTGGCGCGCAGGCCGCCCCAGTAGTGATGGTCTGACAGCAGGATCTTCACCGCGTGCGTGGAGGCGTTGCGCTTGAACTCCTCCATGGTGGTGACGCACATATTGGTGGCCAGCGGCGCGCGGCAATGTTTCGCCAGTTCGGCCATGGCTTCCTGGCCGGGGGCCGGGTCTTCGTAGTACTCCAGCAGATCGTCCAGTTCTTTGGCTGCGGCGATGCTGGTTTCCAGGTTCCAGTTGGCGTTCGGGTCCAGCCGCAGCGGCACGCCGGGGAATGCTTGGGCCAGCGCTTTCATGGCGGCGATTTCTTGATCAGGTGGAAAGACACCACCTTTGAGCTTGATGCTCTTGAAGCCGTATAGATCCACCATGCGCTGCGCCTGCTTCACCACCTGCTCCGGCGTCACCGCTTCGCCCCAAGCGTCGGGTGCATACGGTTTTTCAGCGTGCTCGGCGTATTTGTAGAACAGGTAGGCGCTGTAAGGCACCTCCTTGCGCACCGCCCCGCCGAGCAGATCGCAAACCGGCAAGCCAAGAATCTGCCCCTGCAGATCAAGCATGGCGACTTCCATGGCGCTGATGACCTTGTCTGCGTTTTTGGCGGTATGCGAGCCGGGGGCGAGTTCAAACTGAATGCTGCCGTCGGCTTTGTGGCCCGGCTTGATGGCAGCGCGCACGTTTTCTTCCATCACGTTCAGATCAAACGGCGACAGGCCGATGACCAAGGCTCGGGCCTGCTCCAGCACCTTGACCATGGGTTCGTCGCCATAGGTTTCGGCGATCCCGACCCGGCCATCTGAAGTTTCGATTTCAACAATGCTGCGCAGGGCCCAAGGCTCGTGGATGCCGCTGGCGTTGAGAAGCGGGCCGTCGCGAAACGCAATCGGCGTGATGCGCACCTGCGCGATTCGAATGTCTTTTCTCATGTTCAGCTGGCAGTTGCTCCGGATTTTTTGACAAGGTCGGCCCAACGGGCGATTTCGGACTTCATGTGTGTTGCCAGCTGTTCCGGCGAACTGCCGATGATTTCCATGCCAAGCTGGCCATTGAGCTTGGCCACCACATCCGGCATTTTCAGAATCTTGACGATCTCGGCGTTGAGCCGCTGCACGATCGCCTGCGGTGTTCCCTTGGGCGCATACACGGCCTGCCAGGACGACATCTCGAATTTGGGCATGCCCGACTCCATCATGGTCGGCAGTTCCGGCGCGAGGGCAATGCGTTTGCCGGTGGTCACGGCCAGCAGCTTGAGCTTGCCGGCCTGCACCAGCGACACTGCGGCCGTCATCTGGTCGAACATGAAAGGCACCTGGCCAGAAGACACATCCATCATGGCCGGCGGCGTGCCCTTGTAGGCGATGTGCGTGAGCGGCACGCCAATCTGGTCGGCAAACATTTCACCGGCCAGATGGGTGGAGGTGCCCGCGCCGGATGAAGCAAAGCTGCGCTTTGTCGGGTCGCGCTTGAGCAACGCAACAAGTTCTGCCACGGAGTTGACGCCGAGTTCGGGGTTGACGATCAGTACATTGGGCAACATGGCCACCAGCGCCACCGGTTCAAAGTCCTTGACCGGGTCGTAAGGCAGGTTCTTGTACAGGCTGGCGTTGATGGCGTGGGTGCTGATGGTGCCGCCGAACAGGGTGTAGCCGTCGGGTTTGGCACGGGCAGCCGCGGTGGCACCTACCGCGCCGGCTGCGCCCGGCTTGTTGTCAACCACCACAGGCTGGCCCAGCACCTCTGCCAGCTTCTGCGCAAGGGTGCGGCCAATCACATCGGTCGAACCCCCGGGCGTGAAGGGCACGATATAGGCGATGGGTTTGGTCGGCCAGCCGGGTGTGGCCGGTGATGCGCTCTGGGCGCGTAGCGATAGGGGCAAGGCGGCGGCCAGACTGAAACCGGCCAGCCCCTGAAGGGCGGCGCGGCGGGTGGTACGAATGCTCATGGGAGTCTCCTGGTGGCAGGCGCGGCGCGCCCTTTGGCGAAAGACGAAAAATAAATAGATTAGCGTCGATGTAATGTTAGCGCTAACAATCCCATGTTAGCGGTGTTGCGGGCCAAGCGTCAAGCTAGACGCTGGCTCTTTTGACTATGGAAAACCCGAGGTCGCGGACCTTGGGGCCGGGGTCACGGTGTTCGACCCGGTCGAGGATGAAACGCGCCGCCTGCCGGCCAATTTCGGCGCCGTCCACGCGCACCGTGCTGAGTGGCGGGTGGGTATGACTGGCAGACAGCATGTCGCCAAAACCCATTACCGCCACATCCCGAGGCACCACCAGGCCGCCAGCCTGCGCTTCGGTCATCACGCCATGGGCCAGCATGTCGGAGCTGCAAACCACCACATCAATGCGAGGGTCCCGCGCGCGCAGATCGGCCCAGCCGGCCCGCCCGTTGCCCAGCGATGATGGCGCGGGCACCACGCTGGCAGCCGCGGGCGCCATGCCGAGTTCGCGCAAGCGCTGCTCAAAGCCGGCCCGGCGCAGGCCGGCGCGGTGGTCGTCCGCCGTCACGATGGCCGGGTGGCGGTGCCCCTGTTCGTAGATGAAGTCGGCCACCGCGCGGCCAATTTTCTCGTGGGAAAACCCGACGATCATGTCAATCGGTGTGGGTGTGAGGTCCCAGGTTTCAACCACCGGAATACCGCAGGCCAGCAGCTTGCGCCGTGCTTCGGCCGAATGCATGATGCCGGTCAGAACAATCCCATCGGGCCGCCGCCCGACAATCGCGTCGATCAGCGCGTCTTCGCGCAACCCGGTGTAGCCGCTCTGCCCCAGCATCAGCTGGCAACCCCCTTCGGCCAGTGCATCGGTCAGCGCCTGGATGGTTTCCAGGAAAACCGGCCCGGCGATGGTGGGCACCAGCGCCGCTACCAGCCGGCTGCGGTTGGACGCCAGGCCACCGGCCACCAGGTTGGGAACATAGCCGCTGCGCGAGATCGCACCCCGCACCCGCTCAAGCGTTTGCGGTGAAACCGCCGCCGGCGTGTTGAGCGCCCGCGACACGGTGATGGCTGAAACGCCCGCCAGCCTGGCAACGTCGGCCAAGGTGATGCCCCCTGTACCGGGGCGGGCGGCGCGGCTCTTCTTTTTAGGGCTGGATGGCGGCGTTTCCACCCGGCGATGTTAACGCTAACCTGCGCTGCGCATCGCCTCCATTCTGCTTCGCGCCAATCGCGCGACCCTCACCGCCGCCGTCGTCGACCCAAGCGGCTCCCTAACAGGCGTACCTCGACAAACTGCAACGGTTTGTTGGAGCCCAGGCTGCGAAGAGGCTTTCAGCGCAATTTGGCCTGCATTGGCGGACGGATGTCGCCCGGTAACCGCCTAGTCCCCCATAGCTATATAAACCATAGCAATCAGTGCGCACTGGGTCTGGGTGAGTGCCGGATCCGGGCACCTCTGCCAACTGCCCATCGCGCCACCCCAGTAGCCGATCACGGGGCCTGACTATGCTCGACTGGATGTAATTAGCGTCTCTTTGACCCCAGGTTAGTTAGAAATCGTTACAAGATACTTCACCCTTTCTTGCAGCAGGTCGCCAGTTCAGCCCACACTTCATGGTCGTGCGAGTTGGAATTTTTTCCCAAAAATTTCGCTTGACGTGTTTTTCACCACCACTTAATTACAGACCTCGCCTCTCCCTATGGCATTGCAAGCCGACGTTTTTAACCGCTGTCTGCAGGAAGCCGCGACGGCCGCCAAACCTGCGCTCGAACGCTGCATGGACCATGCGGTGGCGGCGCTTCAGGTGGCTGAAACCCAAAGCATGAAGGTCGTCGAGCGGGACGAGCTGGCTCAGGCTTGGCGCGAACTCCTGCGCTTGCGCACTGGCTGGTGCACCCAATACCCGGTGGACCTGCTGGCCGCCTTCAACCGGCCGGCTCTCGTGGTCGCGCAGGGTGCGGCGCCAGCTGCCCGCGCGCCCGCCCTCGCCGGGGCCGACATGTTTTCGCTGGTTGACGACACCGAGGTCGAGGAGGGCATCGAGTCTTCGCGGCTGCTGCAGCAGGTGTTGCCCGTGGTCGAGCAGGTGCTGGCCGAGCTCGATGGCCTGATGAGTTCGGCGCAGGGCCTGGTCAATGTCAGCCCCGAATTCAACCCGGTGCGGCCCGAGGTGTACACGCAGACATTGCGCGCGCTACTCGCCAGTGCGCCGGTGGCGCCAGCCATCCAGGCCCTGTGGATCAAACATCTGGCCGAACCGCTGGGGCGCGAACTCAAGCGGGTCTATGAACGGCTGATCAACATGCTGGAACTGGCCCAGGTACAGGCCGCCAGTTACCGCGTGCTGCAAACACCGGCCAGCACCAACAAAAAAACGGGCCGGACGGCTGGCAGGGCCGCGCCGGGAACGGGCAGCGGGCAACCTGACGGCGAAGGTGACGAGGACATGGCGGACGGTGGCCCCGTTGGTTACGTCTCGGACGAGCCCCTCGCCAGAACCCCGTCGCAATACGCCGACCTGTCCAACTACGAGGTCAAGGACGCGCTGTTTCAGGACTTCCTGTTTCGTGGCGGCAGCAATGCCAACCACGGCCTGGCACCGTCCTACTACGCCACAATCGAGGAAGAGCTGATTGCGCTGAAGGCGTCCTCGGACTCGGCGCATGCGGCCCTGCAGCCCCAGCCGCACCCTGGCGACGACGACACTGACGACCCCGACCACGGCTACCACGGTACCCGCAGCGACCCCCGGCGCCCGACCTTGCCGGCTACCGACGCCTGGGATGAGCCGAAGGCCTGGGAAGAAGGGCCAGGCGGCCCGTCGCGCATTGTGGATGTGCTGAGCCAGCTCAGCTCGCAGGTCTGGGGCGTTTACGGCCGTGCGCGGGAGCGCGCGCTAGTGCGCACACAGCTGAAAAAAGACGCCACCCGTGTCGGCCAGGTGCTGGGCATGGAAGTAGTGAAGAAGCTGGTGAACCAGGTGGCACAGGACCCGCGCCTGCTGATGCCGGTGCGCGAGGCCATCGTGGCGCTGGAGCCTTCGCTGCTGCGCCTGGCCATGGTGGACCCGCGTTTCTTCAGTGAGGAAAGCCACCCCGGGCGCCGCCTGATGGAGCGCGTGGCGCAGCGCAGCTTCAAATACAACGACGAACACAGCCCGCAGTTCGACATCTTTTTCCATTCGGTCACCGAGGCCTTCAATGCCCTCAATGCGCAGGAAATTGAAGACGCCCAGCCTTTTGGCGCCGCGCTGACCGAGCTCCAGAACCTGTGGGATGAGCAGGACCAGCACGAGCAGTCGCAACGCAGCCACATCCGCCAGGCCATGCAGTTCGCCGAAGAACGGCAGGCGCAGGCCGACCAGATTGCCTTCGACATGAGCCTGCGCGCCGACCTGGAGGGCGTGCCCGGGGTGGTGCTGGACTTCCTGTTCGGCCCCTGGGCGCTGGTGATGGCGCATGCGCGGCTGACCGACACCGCGCGGCAGATCGACCCCCAGGGTTATGGCTCGCTGGTCACCGACCTGCTGTGGAGCGTCAAGCGCGAGGCCACGCTCAAGCGCCCGGGCAAACTCATCACCATGATTCCCGGCCTGCTCGGCAAGCTGCATACCGGGCTGGCATCGCTGGGGCTGGACCCGCGAGAGACCGAGGCTTTCTTTAGCGCGGTGGAAAAACTGCACCGCCCGGTGCTCAGGCTGCGCCGCGTGCGGAGCCAGCGTGATGCCGCTGAATCGGACTACGCACAGTTGGAAGTCGCACCGGCCGAAACCGAATCGCCCGACTTCAGCGACATCCTTCCGGCTACACCCGAGCAGCGCAAAGCCAAGGCTGCGGGCCAGCCCTGGCTGGGCCCGCAGGAACTCGACAATGCCGGCTTTGAAGACACCCTGCCCTCCGGGCCAGCGGAACTGAGCGCCACCCCCGACGACGAAGACTCTTCCGCGGCACCGGTCGATGGCGAGGCGCCACCGGCGTCCAGCGGCGACGACGAAAAACACAAGGCTGAAGAGCTGTTGATGGGCCTGCGCGAAGGCAGCTGGGTGGACCTCTACTCCAAACGCAGCTGGCTGCGCGCGCAGCTGATCTGGGCCAGCAACCGCGGCACCCTGTTCATGTTCGTCAGCCACGGCGGCCAGCCGCACTCCATGACCAAACGCAGTTGCATACGCCTGATTAAGGACCGCCTGCTGCGTCCGGTCGAAACCCATGGGGTGGTGGCACATGCGCTGGACAACCTGGTCAGGGAAAGTGCGCCTGTAGTTGCCGAGGGAAGCGCCGCGTAGGTCGCCTGCAGCGTTTTCCCAGCTATACGACATCACACTGCGCCGGCAGTCCTTTCTGGACAGTAGGACGGACTCCCCACTCCCAACCCTCGGGGATGCGCTGCCTGACTCCCGCCCTTCCATCGCCCCGCTTGGGCGATGGAAGGGAGCCTCATTTGGCCGCGTTGCTGCGACCGCGTGCAAACATCACTGCCGCATGCCCGACCTGACGCGCTGCGCGCGTCAGGTCTCCCCGTATCCGCGTCCGTTTCCGCTTTCTCCCCCCACCCGTCGGGCTGGGCCGAGGAGCGCAGGCAAAAAGCGGACAAGGGCTCGCGATTGTCTGAGGCGAAGCCGAGTTCGAGCGAGACCCCGCTTTTGTCGAGTACCGCAGGTTGCCCCGAAGCGCAGCGCAGGGGACCCAGACCATCGGGTCGCCTTTTCTTTGCTTACTTTCTTTTTGGCGACGCAAAAGAAAAGTGAGTTGCCGCCGGGCAACCCCCGGCTTGCAGGCAAACCACCACAGCCAGAACAACGCACGTAGTCAGCAAACATGGATCCCGCATCAAGTCCGGAACGACAAGCACGACAAGGTATAGCTATAAATTTCATAGCTATTTGTACATACACCATAAGGGCTGCAGGCTGATTTTGTCTAAAATTTCCGTCCAGGGCCTTGAATCCCCGCGACTCTTGCCGGCACGCGGCCCATAATGCCCACTGTCATGCTTCTTGCATGGCAGAGCTTTCATGTTTTTCAAATTCCTGCTTCAACTTACCGCCCGGAACCGCACACGCCGCAGCAACCGGCAATTCGGCGGCATCCTGGCTTTTGTGGCCGGGGCCATCAACGCTGGCGGTTTTCTTGCGGTGCAGCGCTACACCTCGCACATGACGGGCATCATCTCGGCCATTGCCGATGACCTCGTGGTGGGCAGCATCAGCCTGGCACTGGCCGGCTTGGTGAGCCTGTCGGCCTTTATTGCCGGCGCCATCACCACCACGCTGCTCATCAGCTGGGCGCGCCGCCAGGAACTGCGCAGCAAGTACGCGCTGGCGCTGCTGCTGGAAGCGGCTTTGCTGCTGGTGTTCGGCCTGGTGGGTGCCAACCTGAAATCATTCGCCGCCCTGCTGGTGCCGACGGCCGTGCTGCTGCTGTGTTTCATCATGGGCCTGCAGAACGCCATCATCACCAAGATCTCGAATGCCGAAATCCGCACCACCCACATGACAGGTGTGGTCACTGACCTGGGCATAGAGCTGGGACGGCTTATCTACTGGAACCAGTCAAAAAAGGCCAACAGCATCCAGTTTGTCCAGGCCAACACCGACAAGCTGTTCATCCACGCTACCCTGCTCGGGCTGTTTTTTTCCGGCGGCATCATCGGAGCTGTTGCTTTCAAGGCCATGGGCTTCAGCGCCACCCTGCCGATTGCCCTGCTGCTGGTGGCCATGGCCCTGCCGGCCGTCTTGATGGACCTGCGCATGGCAGCGAGGTCGCTGTGAGCGCAGCGGCCATCGGAGATTTTCAGTCGCTGCAGTACGTGAAGCCTTTTGTGCGCGAAGACGGCGCCTCAAAATCGCTGCATTTCACACTGGGCGAGCTGCAAAGCCGCATGCTCGTGCACCAGCCTTCGCGGCTGGATGTGGACTACACCCGGACCATGATGGGCTTTCTGCTGTTCCAGCCGGCGCCCGCGCACATCGGCATGATCGGGCTGGGCGGGGGTTCGCTGGCGAAGTTCTGCCACCGGCAACTGCGCGCGTCCCGCATGACGGTGCTGGAGATCAATCCCCATGTCATTGCCCTGCGGCGCGAGTTTCAGGTGCCCGACAATGACGAGCGTTTCACGGTGATCGCCGCCGACGGGGCCCTTTACCTGCAAGCTGAAACACCGCGCTTCGACGTGCTGCTGGTCGACGGCTTTGACCATGAAGGCCAGCCTGCCGTCCTGTGCTCCCAGCGGTTTTACGACGACTGTTTTGCCGCACTCGGCGACAAGGGCGTGCTGGTGGTCAACCTGCACAGCGACCATCCGGACTACCCGCTGCTGGTGGGCCGTATCAGCCGCAGCTTCAGCGGCAACGCGGTCGAAGTCATGGCTGCGGAGAAAAGCAATGCCGTCGTGTTCGCGTCCCGGGGCCCGGCCCTGTCGCCACGCCGCGTGAACCTGGCCCAAAGCCTGTCCGGCCTGGATGAAGCGGCGCGGGTGCAGCTCAAACCCGAACTGGCGCGTGTGGCCTGGGAAATGAAAGACCTGACCGGCGAGGGCTAACCGGCCAGAGCCGACGGCGCGGCGCGACCTCGTCCGACGCTGGGCTGCCCTGCCAGCCAGCACACTGGGTGAAACCACTCCGTGAAACAAACACCCCTTGAAAGAACAGGATGAACCTGAAAACCAATTTTTCTTTCGAGCTGCAGTACCCCGCCGACGCGGCCATTCCTTATGCGCAACGCGACGAGGTGATACGCTCGGTGGGCCCGGCGCTACAGGCCCTGTTTGCCGGCCAGGACAGCACGGCTGTCGTGACGGCGAACGACAGCCAGAAGGGCAGCCATCACAAGATTCTGGAAATGGTGACCACGTTGGACGACGCACAGATTGCAGCCATCCTCAAAGACTTTTCCGAAAAGCATGGTCTGTCCATCCAGGCGCTCGAATAAGCAGGCCGACGCTTTTTGGCACCCTTATTGCTATTAAAATAATAGCTGAAAGCATAAGAACCACGGGGCCAAAGTCAGTTTTTCCTGATCAATCCTGACTCTGATCCTGGTTCTGGGTCTGCTCCTGTCGCCAGCTGCCGGACGTCACCACGAGGTGAATGAAATGCAGCTTGGCCACCACTTCACGCGGCAACACGAAGGGATAAAAATCGGGCTGGCCCATGGCGCGAGACATTTCGTTGAGCAAGGTGGTGAGCTGCGTCCACTGATTCAGGAAGTCGAGGAAAACCTGCGCTTCCGGATGCTCGGGCTGGTACAGCGCGTCCAGCGCGAAGGGCGTGAACTCCAGTTGTGCGCTGTCCGGCGACAGGCCGAAACTCAGGGCGGTATCGACGGTATCGCGAATGTGCAGGTAATGGGCCCAGCACTCGGCCCAGTCTTCCCACGGGTGCACGCTAGCGTAGGCACTGACGTAATGCAGCGCCCAGTCGGGCCGCGGCCCCTGGTCGTAATTATTTTGCAGGCTGGCCGCGTAATCCTGGTTCTCGTCGCCAAACAGCTCCCGGAAACCCTCCATCCAGGAGGTGCCGGACACCAGCCTGTCCCAGTAGTAATGGCCAACCTCATGGCGAAAGTGGCCGAGCAGCGTGCGGTAGGGCTCATGCATGGCCTTGCGCATGGCCTCGCGCGTGGCGTCATCGGCTTCGTTGAGGTTGAGGGTGATCAGGCCGGTATCGTGCCCCGTCAGAATATGCGGCCCGAAGTCGGGTGAACGCAGGAAGTCGAACATCAGGCCGCGCTCGGTGTCCTCGCTCACCCGCGAGGCGACGGGCAGGCCAAGCACCAGCAGGGCCGACACCAGGCGCCGTTTGGCCAGTTCGATCTTTCCCCACAGCTCGGCGTTGTCAAGGTGAGCCTCGTCGTTCAGGTCGGGAATTGTGCGGTTCAGGCGGCAGGCCTGGCAAAGCAGCACCTGTGGCGCGTCCTCGCTGACCGGCACCAGCCAGTTGCAGGCCGCCGGGGTCTGCAGGTTGGCACAGCGAAGATAAACCGCAGGCGGTGCATCGGTCGCCTTGTTTTCCTTGCTGTCGTCCGCCTCGCCGTCGGCGTGCCAGGCCACCCAGGTGTCGGGCTGCTCGCCCGGCATCAGCGGCAGCAAGCGGGCCAGCGCGGGATCGTAGCCCAGCGGCGTGCCGCAAGCCAGGCAGGTGCTGTTCCTGAAAAAGATCGGGCACCCGCACTGGCAGCGGTAGGCACGGCCAGCCAGGTGCGGCAAGTGGGCAGGGACGGGGGAAAAGCTATCGTTCGACAAGGAATTTCTCAGAGCACTCTACAGGTAATGCGAGCAGGGCGGTTGGAGTGCGGTTGGGGGTCGAACCGAGTTTCCCACGTTTGTTATGCCGACCGTAGCGCCTGCTTGCCTTGTCCCGCTGTCAGTCTTTGCCGACACAAGGCAGCGCCGGCCCGGGGTTTTATCATGGGGTTCCGCTTCAAATCAATTCAAAGGAAAACCATGCCTACTTACCACGTCGAAATGATGGAAGGCCGCACCGTCGAACAGAAGAAAAAACTGGTCGCGGAGATCACCCGGGTCAGCGTTGAAATCCTGGGCGGCGTTGCCGATTCCGTCGATGTGATCATCACCGACATCAAGCGCGAGAACTGGGCCACCGGCGGCAAGCTGTGGTCCGAGCCGCGCAGCTGATGCCGGCCAACCGCTGCCTGCAAGGCCATTCTTGAGCAGCCCGTCCACCCTGGAGGAAATGCAGGCGCGTTACGGCGCGCGTTACCGCTGGTTGCTGTTGCTCTCGGTGATGATCGGCACGATGGCTTCCATCATGTCCTCGACCATTGTCAACGTGGCGATTCCCGACATGAGCCAGCACTTCACGCTGGGGCAGGAGCGCGCGCAGTGGGTCACCTCGGGCTTCATGGTGGCCATGACGGTCTCCATGCTGACCACGCCCTGGCTGCTGGCGCGCTACGGCTACCGCCGCACCTATGTGGGCAGCATGCTGCTGCTGATGGCCGGCGGCATTGTCGGCGGCCTGGCCAACCATTTCGGCCTGGTGCTGGGCGCGCGCGTGGCCGAAGGGCTGGCGGCCGGCGTGGTGCAGCCGATTCCCGCCATCATCATCATGCG
>NZ_JBDTTH010000058.1:0-29380 GCF_039930745.1 Polaromonas sp.
CCATGGAAGGCATGAGCTTTGACACGCCCAAGGGCAAGATGACCTTCCGCAAGGAAGACCACCAGGCCATGCAGAGCATGTTCCATTTCAAGATCAAGGCTGACCCGGCATTTGCCTGGGGTGTGCCCGAGCTGGTTCGCGAGATCAAGCCGGAAGAAATGAACATACCGATTACAAATAAACGGTAATTTCCGCACTGTCATTGCGGGCCTGACCCGCAATCTATGCCGCGCTGACCGAGCTTCTGTCGTGTGCTGACATGGATCCTGGATCTGGTCCGGGATGACAAGCAAGGGAGGCTGCGGGCCTCCTGCCGCTTCGCTACGCTGATCCCCGATTCAACGGGAATAGAAATGCTTCAAACCAAAGAACTCACGGTCCGTTTCGGTGGCCATGTGGCGGTCAACGCTGTCAGCTGCGCGTTTGCGCCGGGCACGCTCACGGCGATCGTCGGCCCGAATGGCGCGGGCAAAACGACTTATTTCAATCTGATCTCCGGTCAGCTCAAGGCGAGCAGCGGCACCGTCACGCTCAATGGCCAGGAGCTGTCGGGCCTGAGCGTCTCGGCGCGTACCCATGCCGGGCTGGGCCGGGCGTTTCAGCTGACCAACCTGTTCCCCAACCTCACGGTGCTGGAGAACGTGCGGCTGGCGGTTCAGGCCACGCGTCACGGTCCGCATCGGCGCGGCCTGAACCTGTGGAGCATCTGGAGCGACCACAAGGCGCTGGTCCACCGCGCCGAAGAAATTCTCGAAGCCGTGGCCATGCAGGGCAAGGCGCAGATGCCGGTGGCCGGCCTGCCGCATGGGGACCAGCGCAAGCTGGAAGTCGCCTTGCTGATGGCGCTGGAGTCGCAGGTCTTCATGTTCGACGAACCGACGGCCGGCATGAGCACCGACGAGGCACCAGTCATCCTGAACCTGATTCGCCAGCTCAAGCAGGACAAGACCAAGACAATTTTGCTGGTGGAGCACAAGATGGACGTGGTGCGCGAACTGGCCGACCGCATCATCGTTCTGCACAACGGCACGCTGGTGGCCGACGGCGAACCGGCCGAGGTGATTGCTTCGCCCGTCGTGCAGCAAGCCTACCTCGGCATCAACCCCAGCGAGGAGGCAGCATGAAAGACCAGGGCCAGCGCGGAACCGGCTTTGCCGGGCCGCAGGTGGCGCCCCCCCGGGGGGGTGACGCCGAAGGCGGCGCAGGGGGGCTTCTCCTTCGTGGTGTTCATACCCACATCGGCGCATACCACATCCTGCATGGCGTGGACCTGGCCATACCCAAGGGGCAACTCACCATGCTGCTGGGCCGCAACGGCGCCGGCAAGACCACCACCTTGCGCACCATCATGGGCTTGTGGCAAGCCTCGCAGGGCAAGGTGACTTTTGGCGGGCGCGACATCACGAAGCTGAACACGCCGCAAATCGCCGAGCTCAATATCGCCTACGTGCCCGAAAGCATGGGCATCTTTTCCGACCTCACCGTCAAGGAAAACATGCTGCTGGCCGCGCGCAGCGCAAAACGCGCCAGCCAGATGGACGAGGTGCGCCTGAAGTGGATCTTCTCGCTGTTTCCGGCGGTCGAAAAATTCTGGAACCACCCAGCCGGCAAGTTGTCGGGCGGGCAAAAGCAGATGCTGGCCGTTGCCCGTGCCATCGTCGAGCCGCGTGAACTGCTGATCGTCGATGAGCCCAGCAAGGGCCTGGCGCCGGCCATCATCAACAACATGATCGATGCGTTTGCGCAGCTCAAGGCCAGCGGCGTGACGATTTTGCTGGTCGAGCAAAACATCAACTTTGCCAAACGCCTGGGCGACACCGTCGCCGTGATGGACAACGGCGTGGTGGTTCACGCCGGCTCCATGGCGGAACTCGCTGAAGACGCAGCGCTGCAGCAATCGCTTCTGGGACTTGCCATATGAAAACTCTTGATTTCGACTGGAAGCCTCTGGCCCTCGTTCCTTTGCTGGCGCTGGGCATTTTTCCCTTCATCGGTTCCGGCTCCACCTGGCTCACGCTCACCGTGGCCGGCCTGGCCATGGGCATGATCATCTTCATCATTGCCTCCGGCCTGACGCTGGTCTTCGGCCTGATGGACGTGCTCAATTTCGGCCACGGCGTGTTCATCGCGCTCGGTGCGTTTGTGGCCACCACCGTGCTCGGCGCCATGGGTGACTACACACAAAGCGATTCGATGTTGCGCAACATGCTGGCGGTGCTGCCGGCCATGCTGGTGGCCATGGGGGTGGCGGGCGCCGTTGGCCTGGTGTTCGAGCGTTTCATCGTGCGGCCGGTTTACGGCCAGCACCTCAAACAGATTCTCATCACCATGGGCGGCATGATCATCGGCGAGGAGCTGATCAAGGTGATCTGGGGTCCGGCGCAGATCGCCCTGCCCATGCCCGAAGGCATGCGCGGCTCCCTGCTTTTCGGTGACGCGGCCATTGAAAAATACCGCCTCATCGCTGTGAGCGTGGGCCTGGTGGTGTTCGGCATCCTGGCCTGGACGCTGGTGCGCACCAAGGTCGGCCTGCTGATCCGCGCCGGCGTGCAGGACCGCGAGATGGTCGAGTCCCTCGGCTACCGCATCAAGCGCCTGTTCATCGGCGTGTTTGTGGTCGGCAGCGCGCTGGCCGGCCTCGGCGGTGTGATGTGGGGTCTGTACCAGCAGAGCGTGACCCCGCAGATGGGCGCGCAGGTCAATGTGCTGATCTTCATCGTCATCATCATTGGCGGTCTGGGCTCCACCGGCGGCGCGCTGATCGGTGCCTTGCTGGTCGGCCTGATGGCCAACTACACCGGCTTTCTGGCCCCCAAAGTGGCGCTGTTTTCCAACATCGCACTGATGGCGGCCATCCTGCTCTGGCGGCCCCAGGGCATCTACCCCGTGACGAATCGTTGAGGTTGAGGCCATGAACAACATCCTTACACGCATCGTCTCCAACGACTTCCCGAGCAGCCGCGTGCTGGCTGTGATCCTGGTCGGTCTGCTGCTGGCCCTGGCCTTTGCACCTTTCCTGTTTCCCGGCGTCAAGGCCCTGAGCGTTGCCGCCAAGGTGCTGGTGTTCATCGTGCTGGTGGCCAGCTTTGACCTGCTGCTGGGCTACACCGGCATTGTCAGTTTTGCGCACACCATGTTCTTTGGCATTGGCGCGTATGGCATCGCTGTGGCGACAACCCGCCTGGGCCCAACCTGGGAGGCGCTGGGGGTGGGGCTGTTGTGCTCGCTGGTTTTATCTTTCGTGCTGTCGCTGCTGGTGGGGCTGTTTTCGCTGCGGGTCAAGGCCATTTTTTTTGCCATGATCACGCTGGCGGTGGCCTCGGCCTTCCAGACCCTGGCCTCGCAGTTGTCGGAAATCACCGGCGGCGAGGACGGCCTGAGCTTCAAGGTGCCCGAGCTGCTGTCGCCCAGCATGGAGTTTTTCGAGCAGCCTTTTCTCGGTGTATCCATCGACGGGCGCCTGCTCTGCTACTACCTGCTGTTTGTGATCACCGTGGTGTCGCTGCTGAGCCTGCTGCGCATCGTGAATTCGCCGTTCGGGCGTGTATTGCAGGCCATTCGTGAAAACGAGTTTCGCGCCGAGGCCATAGGCTACCGCGTGGTGATCTACCGCACCACCTCCAGCGTGCTGTCGGCGCTGTTTGCCACCGTGGCCGGCGCCATGCTGGCACTCTGGCTGCGCTACAACGGGCCGGACACTTCGCTGTCCTTTGAAATCATGATCGACGTGTTGCTGATCGTCGTGATCGGCGGCATGGGCACGATTTACGGCGCGGCCATAGGCGCGGCGCTGTTCCTGGTGGCGCAGAGCTACCTGCAGGATTTGCTGCGTTTGGCCAGCGAAGCCGCCGCCGGCCTGCCGTGGCTGGCTGCCTTGCTGTCACCTGACCGCTGGCTGCTCTGGCTGGGCTTGCTGTTTGTTTTATCGGTGTATTACTTTCCTACCGGTGTGGTGGGGCGGCTCAGGGCCGTGCATGTTCAGGCAGCCAGGCAAGCCTGAGTAAAAACAAATTGAACACGAAGAGGTCAGCTTCATGCAACACACGTCCGAATATTTGACCTGCGCAGGGCGCGAAATCCATTACACCGAATGGGGTGCGCAGCACAGCGCCACTGTCATCGCCTGGCACGGCCTGGCCCGAACGGGGCGTGACATGGACGAGTTGGCGGCGCACCTGAGCACGCGTTACCGCGTGATCTGCCCGGACGCCATTGGCCGGGGCCTGAGCCAGTGGAGCCCGGACCCGCAGAACGAGTACAAGCTTTCGTTTTACGCGCGCATTGCAGCTGAGCTGTTTGAGCAACTGAAGATCCGCAAGGCGCACTGGGTGGGCACCTCCATGGGTGGCGCCATCGGCACCGTCTGCGCTTCAGGCCTGTTCGAGCCGGCCATGAAGGGCCGCATCCAGAGCCTGGTGCTCAACGACACGGCGCCGCAGATTGCCGACCCGGCCGTCGAGCGGATCAAGTCCTACGCAGGTAACCCACCGACTTTTGACACTATGCTCGCGCTCGAAGCCTTTTTCCGGCAGGTTTACAAGCCGTATGGCTGGCTCAGCGATGCGCAGTGGCGGCGCCTGGCGGAAACCTCAGCCCGCCGCCTGCCCGATGGCCGCCTGACGCCGCACTACGACCCGGCCATGGTGCAGCAGTTCACCCACCACCCGGCCGATTACCTGATCTGGGACCATTACGACGCACTGGAGATTCCGGTATTGTGTCTGCGCGGTGCCGAGTCCGACCTCGTGCTGCGCGACACCACCACCAGAATGCAAACGCGCGGCCCGGGCGCGGCAGGCAGGCTGCAGGTGGTGGAAGTCCCGGGCTGCGGCCATGCGCCGGCGCTTAATGTGCCCGAACAACTGGAACAGGTGGCGGCATTTATTGACGCGGCGGCCCTTGTATGCTCATTAATTGATAGCTGATTGTGCCCGTGGATAAAGGGCTGGAGTCCGATTTGATGCATAAATCAAGGCGGCGCCCTTTTGACCTGTCATGGCGAGCCTGACCCGCCACCCGTGGGTCATGTCTCGTTGATGTAACCGCGTGCCAGCGCACCCGCCTGATCGTCGAAGATCGCCATGGCCGTCGTCATGCGTTTGAAGCCCAGTTTGCGGTAGAAACCTTCCTTGCCGGGTACCGCATAAAGAATGATCTTGCGGTGGCCGCGCGACAGCTCCACGAGATGACTCACGATCTGCTTGCCCAGCCCGGTGCCCTGGTGGCTGGGCAGCACCGCGATGTCGCAGATATAGGCACAGTCCACCCCATCCGCCAGCACGCGGCCCACGCCGACGAGTTTGTTGTTCTCGCTGACGAAGCAGCGGAACATGCTGTTCGTGAAGACGGTTTGCAGGCTGGCCGGGCTCTTGTTGCCGAGCGGTGCGGCGGCATAGAGGGCGGAGAGTTCGTGCCAGTCGATGCTGGTTAGCTGGTCGGTCCAGGTGAGGAGCATATTTTTAGTCGACTCTCAATGTTGGAAACGACAGAACCACAAATGCGCGCGACAAAGTTGCTTCGTGCTGTTGTGGGTCAGCGTCGATGAATTGTTATGCATCATCCTGCTTTCCTGCGCGGACATCCGAAAGTAGGCATATCCATAGGATTCCCAGTGCGATAAACAATCCACCGAAAGTACTGGAAACAAAGGAGAAGATTTGGACTTGGTTGAGACCCAATAGAAGCGCGGCGGCCAGCAAGAGGATCAAGCCTATCAGTGCCGCGGTCCCCATCCAGCCCTTTACGAGTCCCGGACTAATTTCGGCGGAAACCCACTGTGCGCCCATCTGGGAATCGCCGTTCCACCTGCGGCCCTGTGCCAGGCAGCTCGATCACGGTAGTAGAAAAACAAAACCAGCAAGGCACCCACAACGCATCCCAACATGATTGATGCCGAAGCGTCACTCCATGCGAGCTCTGCGGATGCGACTATGACGAGCGCGCCCACTCCGAACATGCTCGCTGCTACTGCCCGGCTCGGCTTGCTCATGATGCTTGACGTTTGAGTTAGGCGTCTTTGTTGAGCGCGTGGAGTAGCTCGTCAAATCGCCTCTCCATTTTGATCCATTGCTCTTTCATGAATTGCTCGATCTCTGTCAGGTCACCGGTCAGGCCGAGGTCGCGTCGAATCTCGACCATAACCTGAATCTGCTGCCCGCCGATATCTCGGATTTCCGTCAAAATTGCACGGTGAAACGAAACGCTTGCGGAATTGAACCGAGTCCATGCCTCGCCACGACGCTTGGCATGCTCATCTGCCCGAGCGCTCTGGTAGTCGAAACTACGAGACAGAGCGCGAAATACATCTTGATTAGGCGCTCCTGTTTCATTCTGCTTTGCCATTTCCGACAGCAGCCTTGTGATTTCTGCTTGAGCTTTGGTGTAGTGGTCGTCGGCAATGCCTATATCTGACTTGGCGTTCGCAACGGGCACCAGATTGGTCATGACAGTGAAGACGAGTTCAGCATACCTCGCGGCTAGCTTGTTTACCAGTAACGCTGTCTTCGGCTCAGCGACGAGTTGAAGGCGCGCTGCTGCGGTGAAAAAGCCTTGCATGCCCTCCGCGGCGTTCACCTTCGTAATATCTACCTGTGGCAAGCTGGAGATATGTGCGTTAATCTTCGCCAGTTCCTCCGCCGCGCGCAGATATGTCTCGCGGCGTAGAGCGCCAGTGCGCTCCTTGGCCTTCTCTGCAGCGTCATGTTTCAGCTGAAGTAATAGGCGATCGGTATTGCTTCGGTTTGATAGAAAAACCCCGCTAAGCGTCAGGATGGACGCAATCAGGCCCGACCAGACAACGTTTGGAATAGAGGCCAATAGATCTAACAAATGCTGCATTGAAGACGCCTAACGAATGTATGCCGCACGACCGGCGGTATAACTTGGCGGCTGCGGTACAACTTCGGCATCAGATGCACCCTCAAGTAGTTGTCACTAAACAGTTTTCTCCGCATGGCGCTTTCCTGTCAGGTCGATAAAAAGCCGTCAAATACCGCATGATTCTAGGCCGGGCACTTGAACGGCACATCCCCTAAACAGAGGACACCGCTCTCAGAAACGCGGCCGCAAATCATCCCGCAAGCTGCGCACCACTCCAACACCACCATTCACAGGCTCTTGCTGCTTCAATCCGCGATCTCGCGGATCAACGCGTCGATTTGCTGCTGCCGGGTCGCGTGGTTATTGGACAGGATTTCAAGGCTTGAGTAGCGTGGCGTTGATCAGGGATTCGTCGGGCACCGCAAACGTCGTGTTGTGCATGTGGGTCAATGGCCCGCCCCCCGGGATCACTCGACCCCGCTCATCGCAACCCACCGCCTTGAACTTCCATTGGCCCCCAATCAGCTTGAGGTTGCCCACGTGCTCATTCTGGCCACCCTGCACGCGGTACACACCGTCATTGACCTTGATGAGTATCAAAGGCCGCAGGGCTGCCATGGCTGCTGTTCTCAGGCCTTGATCGCCGCAGCCAGTTCGCGTTTGTCGATGCCGTACATGTCGGCAAATTCGTCGGCGGTCTTGCCGCTGCTTTCGAAGGTGCGGCGCAGCGCTTCGCGTTTGGCCAGTTTCTGGTCGCGTTCGGCGAAGGCTTCTTCCAGCAGGTCGGTGGCGGCCTCGTCATTGGTTTGCACGCGGGCCTGGTAGTCCTGGCGGGTCAGGCCGCTGGCCTCGAACGCGGCCATCAGCTGCGCGCGGAATTTGGGCCGCAGGTCTTCGCGGGCGCGGGCCTGGCGGCGGCGGAACAGTTCGAGCAGGGTCAGGTAAACGTGTTCGGGGGCGACGTCATCACCCGGGTTGCCCTGCAGGTCGTGACGCTTGTGGCCGGCGGCCACGCTTTGCAGGTAGCGGGTGGAGCGCGTGTGAAAGCCCAGCGCAGCCTTCAGGCTCTCGCGCTGGAAGTGCTCGGGGTGGGCGGCCAGCAACTCCTGGAAAATGCCAAGCTTGAGCGGCAGGAAATTCGCGCCGAAGAGATGCGGGTAGAGCTCGAACAGCTTTTCCAGAACGGGCTGCACGGAACGCGTGCGGCCTGCTGCGGTGGATGGCTCGGCGGATTCGCCGGAGGCTTGCTCTGCCGGCGCGGGTTCGCCGGCCTGAACGGCTTCGTCGGGTGCAACAGTGCCTGCTTCTGAAGGGGTCATGGTCATGGAGTTCATCTTTGGGTCAACCCATGATTGTCAACCAAATGGCCGGCCGACAGTGAGCGCAGGGAATCCCTGTCGGTGTCGTCCATAATTTGGGAAGCATTGGCGGGGGAAGGGTACCCGCTCCCGCGGGTTGTCCGCAGCCTTTTTGAAGAAGAACCCTGGCGAATTCCAATGAAACACGGTCGGCCCTCCATTCCCCAGCCCAGGCGCCCGGCGGCGCCACCGCACAAGCCATCTGGCGCAGCCGCACGGGACCAGGCTGCCAAGCTGGCGGCAGCACTGGCACTGCACCAGCAGGGGCAGCTGGATCAGGCGGCCATGCTGTACCAGGAGATATTGCAGGCGCAGCCGCAACACTTTGAGGCGCTGCAGTTGCTGGCCACGATTGCGCTGCAGCAAAAAAGTCCAGAGGCCGCCGTGTCCCTGTTTGACCAGGCCCTCGCCATCAATCCGCGTCACCCCAGCGCGCTCAACAACCGCGGCAACGCGCTGCGGGACCTGAAGCGCCCTGCGGACGCACTGGAGAGTTATGACCGCGCGCTCAAGATCAAGCCGGACTACGCCGAAGCGCTCAGCAACCGCGGGGCCGCCTTGCGGGACCTGAACCGTTCCGCCGAAGCCCTGGAAAGTTGCGACCGGGCCCTCGCGATCAAACCCGGCTTTGCCGATGCGCTCAGCAACCGTGGTGCGGCACTGCAGGACCTGAAGCGCTTGAAGGAGGAGCCCGATGCAGCACAGGGCCTGGCGGCCAAACTGGCAGCGGCCCTGACGCTGCACCAGCAGGGGCGGCTGGATCAGGCGGCCGTGCTTTACCACGAGATATTGCAGTCGCAGCCGCGGCACGTCGAGGCGCTGCAACTGCTGGCAACGATTGCGCTGCAACAAAGGCATCCCCAGGCTGCCGTGGCCCTGTTTGACCAGGCCCTCGCCATCAATCCACGCCACCCCAGCGCGCTCAACAACCGGGGCAATGCGCTGCGGGACCTGAAGCGCCCAGCAGAAGCGCTGGCGAGTTATGACGGTGCGCTCAAGATCAAGCCGGATTATGTGCAGGCACTGAGCGGCCGTGGCAACGCCTTGCATGACTTGAGCCGTCATGACGAAGCGCTGGCGAGTTTTGACCAGGCACTCAAGATCAAACCGGACTATGCGGATGCGCTGAACAACCGCGGCAATGTATTGCAGCACCTGAAGCGCCCCGGCGAAGCGCTGAAGGGCTTTGAACGTGCATTGCAGATCAGGCCCGACTACGCGGAAGCGCACTGGAATGAAGGCTTATGCAGGCTGCTGATGGGAGACTTTGCCGGCGGATGGCCGAAGTACGAGTGGCGCTGGAAAAGAGAGCCCGGCAGTTCTTCGTTGAGAAATTTCTCTCAAGCGCTCTGGCTGGGCCATGAAAAGCTCGAAGGCAAAACCATTCTGCTGCATGCGGAGCAGGGGCTGGGCGACACGATCCAGTTTTGCCGATATGCCCGGCAGGTGGCGGCACAGGGTGCGCGGGTTGTCCTGGAAGTCCAGCCACCCCTGAAACCGCTGCTCAAAGACTTGGAGGGTGTGAGCCAGGTGTTGGGTCGGGGAGAGCAGTTGCCTGATTTCGATGTTCACTGTCCGCTGATGAGTTTGCCGCTGGCCTTCCAGGTAAACCTGGGGTCGATCACCGGTTTGGCTTACCTGCACAGCGACCCGGAAAAACTTGATGCGTGGCAAGCCCGCTTGGGCGATACCCGTCAAAAGAAAGTGGGTCTGGTGTGGAGCGGCAGCGCGGGGCACCCGCACGATCACAGCCGCTCCCTGGCGCTCGAAGACATGAGGGCACTGGTGACCCCTCAGCTGGGTTATTACTGTCTGCAAAAAGAATGGCGGCCGGCCGAGCCGCCAGCGTTGGTGAGTGCATCCGGCATTGAAGTGCTGGGGAACTCGTTGAAAGACTTCAGCGACACCGCGGCCGTGGTGGCGCTGATGGACCTGGTGATCACGGTGGACACCAGCGTGGCCCATCTGGCGGGAGCTATGGGCAAGGACGTGTGGATACTCCTGCCTTTCAGCCCGGACTGGCGCTGGCTACTGGACAGGAGCGACAGCCCCTGGTATTCCTCGGCCCGGCTGTTCCGGCAGCCTGCCCTGGGCGACTGGGCCAGCGTGTTGATGCAGGTGCAGGCCGCACTGAAGTTGCGGTTTCCATAGGCCTGGCGATCCCATGTTCATGGGTTCCGGATAGCCGCTGGAGCCGTTATTCTTTGCGTAAGGCTTGCGCTACGGGCGCAACTTCTTTTTCACCTTGTACATTTGAACCATCTTCAAGAGGGAACAACCATGATTTGTGGAATGCGGGCTGTTGCGGCCAGAGTTTTTTTCACCTTGCTGCTTTTGCTGGCCGGAGGCCAGGCCATGGCGGCGGGTGCGCTGGCGATTGACAGCTTGCAGGGCGAAAAATACGGTTTCTCCTTTAACCATCCCAACGCCGAGCAGGCGGAAAAACGCGCCTTGAGAGAGTGCGGTTCGGACTGCGCCGTCGTGCTGCGCTTCCGTGCCGAATGCGGGGCCTACGCCGCGGACCAGGCCAAAGGCTCCAACGCCTACGGCTGGGGAACAGGCGCGACGAGCGCCATCGTCCAGCAGCGGGCGTTGTCGGAATGTCGGGCCAAGGGGGGCTCGAGCTGCAAGGTTCGTTCATGGGGCTGCGACGCTACCAAGGCCTCGGCCGAGTCGGATGACGGCTCCAGGGATAACAAGCCGGCCAGCGCGGAATTCCAGATGCAGGGCAACTGGCGTGTGGAATACGCCGGTTCGGCCGGATTTCCTTACCGCGGAACACTGCAAGTCCATGAAAAGGCCGGCAACGGCATTTACCGGGGCGTGATGGTTCTGGCCTACACCAACAACCAGGGCCAGTCCAAGAAGGTCCAGCAAGACGCGCGGATCACCGTCCGGGGAAATACCGTCATCATCCAGGGCAGCAACCCCGTCTACCTTCTCGGTTCCGGCAAGTACGACCCCGACACCTACACCGTGAGCATCAGCAGCGCCAACGTGCTGCGTGGGGAAAACAACGACACCGGCGGCGCCGGTGGCGCGGTGGTTATAACCCGAAATTAAATCGCTTGAGGCCGGCAGCGCAGCATTGGGCCCCGGCGGCCGCTGTTTGCGTATTACTGCCTGGCCCCGCGCGCCAGGGCGGCGGCACGTGAGGCGGCCAGCGCCTGCGCATCGGGCACCGTGTGGGTGGGCCAGCCCGAGAGATGTTGCTGCGCAATGTCGCTCAAGGCGGCCAGCCACACCGGGTTGTCGTTCAGGCAGGGGATGTAGTTGAAGCTTTGCCCTCCGGCATGCAAAAAGGCTTCTTTGGCCTCCTGCGCAATTTCTTCCAGTGTCTCCAGGCAGTCACCGGTGAAACCCGGGCAGATCACGTCAATCTTTTTGGTGCCGGCCTTGGCCAGAGCCACCAGTGTGGGCTCGGTGTAGGGCTCCAGCCATTTGGCCTTGCCAAAGCGCGACTGGAATGTCACGCGGTATTGCTCCTTGCTTAGTTGCAACTCGGTGGCCAGCAGGCGCGCGGTCTTGTGGCATTCGCAGTGGTAGGGGTCGCCCAAGTACAAGGTGCGTTCGGGCACGCCGTGAAAACTCATGACCAGCTTCTCGGCGCGGCCGTTTTTGGCCCAATGTGCGCGCACACACGCCGCCAGCGCGTCGACATAGCCCGGGTGGTCATGGTAATTGTTGACGAAGCGAAACTCGGGAATGCGCCGCGTTTTTGCGGCCCAGCGGTATACCTCGTCGAACACGCTGGCCGTGCTGGTGCCGCTGTATTGCGGGTAGGCGGGCAGCACCAGGATGCGCGTCACGCCCTCGGCCTTGAGTGAATTGAGCTGCGAGGCGATGGAGGGCCGACCATAACGCATGGCATAACGCACTTCGACAAAATGGTCGCGCTCGCCCAGGTAGCCGCGCAGGAGCACGGCTTGTTTCGCGGTCCACACCTTCAGCGGCGAGCCTTCCGCAGTCCAGATGCTGGCGTATTTGGCGGCCGATTTTTTGGGCCGCACGCGCAGAATGATGCCGTGCAAAACCAGCCACCACAGCACCTTGGGAATTTCGATCACGCGCGGGTCGCTGAGGAATTGCGCGAGGTAGGGGCGCAGTGCTGCAGCGGTCGGCGCCTCGGGCGTGCCAAGGTTGCAGTACAGCACCGCAGTGCCACTGGCGGCGCTGGGTGCCTGCCCGTGCACAAAGGTGGGTTCGGGGGAAAAAGACATGGGTTATTCTCCCTTACCTATGCTCGACCTGACAATAATCAAAGCCATAACCCTTGACCTTGACGATACCCTCTGGCCCGTATGGCCCGTGATAGAACGGGCTGAAGCCGCACTCGACGAATGGCTGGGCCGCCACGCGCCCATGACTGCGGCGCTGTTTGCCAACCCCACGGCGCGGCACGACATCCGCGAGCAGGTGGTCCGGACCCGCCCTGAACTCCGGCACAACCTCAGCGCCATCCGGCGCGAGGCCATTCGACTGGCCTTGTACCGCTCCAAGGAAAATCCTCTGCTCGCCGATGAGGCCTTCGAAGTTTTTTTCGCTGCACGCCACGAAGTCACGCTGTTCGACGACGTGATGCTTGCGCTGGAGTTTTTCTCGGCACGTTACCCGGTGGTGGCGTTGTCCAATGGCAATGCCGACGTGGGACGCCTCGGGTTGGGGTCCTATTTCCGCGCCGCCATCAGCGCGCAGGAGTTCGGTGTGGGCAAGCCGGACCCGCGGATTTTCCTCGCGGCGGCAGGCGCGGCTGATGTACACCCTCACAACGTGCTGCATGTCGGCGATGACGCCACCCTCGATGTGCTGGGCGGGCTCAATGCGGGCATGCAGACGGCCTGGGTTAACCGCGCCGACCATCTGTGGACGCATGAATCATTGCCGCACGAAACCGTGACCAGTCTGACCGAGCTGTGTGATCTGTTCAGGCAGGCAGAGAAAGAACAACCATGACACTGAAGATATACGGCATCGCGGCCTCGCGCACCTCACGCCCTTTGTGGGTCGCGCAGGAGCTCGGCCTGGTGTACGAGCATATTGCCCAGCCTTACGAAGGCGGGGCAACCCGCACGCCGGGGTTCCTGGCGCTCAACCCCAACGGGCATATTCCGGTGATCGACGATGACGGCGTGCTGGTCTGGGAGTCCATGGCCTGTGCGTTGTACCTGGCCGGGCGTTTCCCGGGCGAAGGGCAGGCTTCGCTGGGCGCATTGAACCATGCGGAGCAGGCCGACATCCTGCGCTGGAGTTTCTGGGCCGTGACCGAATGCGAAGAGGACGCGCTGACCTTCCTCATGCACCGCGTGGCCATGCCCGAAGACAGGCGCAAGCCCGAGCTGGCACTGAAGGCCGAGCAGCGCCTGGCCCCGGCGCTGCGTGTGCTGGAGCAGCATTTGCAGACACGCAGCTATGTGGCCGGCGAACGCTTCACCGTGGCCGACATCTGCGTGGCGTCGGTGCTGGCCTGGGCCCAGCGCGCTGAAGCGATGGCGCAATGCCCGCGACTGGCCGGCTGGCTGGAGCGTTGCCTGGCGCGGCCCGCGCAACTGCAGGTGCGCGTGATGGCGCGGAATGAACGCCAGAACCCGCCACAGCCCAAAGTTTAAGTAAAAAATGCCTCCAGCCCTTATGGGACGGGCGTAAGCAGCTATCTATTTGGTAGCTAATCTTGCGCTCTGCAGGCCCGAACGAACCGCACCTTCCAGCGTGGCCGGGTAAGGCCCGTCGATGTAGTCGCCGCAGGCGAGTAGCCCGGGCAGTACCTGCATGGGTGGCCGCTCAAGGCCGGGCAGGCAGGCAAAGGTCGCGCGTTTTTCCACAATCGTTTGAACTGCCTGCAGGGCATGGAGCCCGAGTTGCCGCTCCGCCTGTGCCAGCACGCGCTGCGCCAGCGCGGCGTTGTCCACGCTGCTGGCGCTGACCACAAAGGCGAGCAGGCCCGCTGGTCCGCCAAGCTGGCCGCGGTCGAACACAAACTGCGCCGGCGCCTCGCCCTCTGGTGCGCCGGCACGCAGCGTGAGCATGGGTTGCGCCAGGCGCGCGCCTGCAGAAGAAGCATAGACGGTGGTGATGGCTTCAAACTGGAGCGCGCGGGCAGACGCCAGCCAGGTTTCGCAGGGCAGGCCGCAGGTTTCAGCCAACCGCGCAGCCTCGGCGGGCGGGCAGGCCAGGATGACACCGTCGAACAGGACGCCGTCCACCAGCCATCCGGCTGCGGTGGAAGCCAGGGCAAGCACACGGCGGCCCAGGCAGACCTCGCCGCCGTGCCGCGCCACCCACGCCAGCGCTGCGTCGGGCAGCAGCGCGCTCAGATCGCGGCGCGGCAGCAGCAGGTTGGAGCCGCCGGATTCAGCGAACAGGGCATCGCGCAGCACACGCAGATACACCTGGGCACTGGCGCGGTGCGCCGGCGTATTCAGCGCCGAAACACACAGCGGCTCGATCAGGGTGGCCATCACGGCCGGGGTCAGGCTGCGGCACAGCTGGGCCACAGACAGCTCGGGCGCACAGCGAAAGCCGGCGAGCTGCCAGCCCACGGCTGCGCGCAGCAGCGAGAGCTTGTCGCGCCACGACCAGCCGCGTGCGCGAAGAATGCCGGCCAGCGCGTCCAGCGGTGCAGGCAGCGAGGGAAAGCGCAGACCGGCGCCGTCAGGAAACTGCAGCGTCAGCGGCATCCGGTGCAGCAGGGTCTGTGTATCGAGGCCAAGCTCGGCCATCAGTTCCAGGGTCGCGCTGTAAGCGCCGATCATGATGTGCTGGCCATTGTCCAGCGGCAGCGGGGTGCCATCCGTCCACTGGCCATCGACACGCCGCGCGCGGCCACCGGCCATGCGCGCAGCTTCAAAGACGGTGACTTGCTGGCCCAGCCGCGTGGCTTCGACAGCCGCTGCACACCCCGCCCAGCCGGCGCCGATGACTGCAACTCTCACGTCGGAAACCATGGAGACCGATCAGTCGCCATGAGCAGGCCTTGGCGGAAGCGGGGTCCCGTCAAGCAAGGGCCGCGGGTCCGGCTCTGCCGGCCCGCAGGCGCAGCGCCCCTCTTTCTCGTGCAAGGGGCAGCGACACGCCGAAGGCTCACGAAGTGGGGAGCGTGGGGGCTCACTGGACTTTGCCGAAGGCCTGGGTTTTCCACGCCAGCCAGAACTTGCGCAGCGGCGTCAGGCTGACGCGCTGGTGCAGCACCTGGTAGCCGTCAGCCGCAATTTCACGCAGCAGGGTGCGGTAAATGCTGGCCATCATCAGCCCGGGCTTTTGCGCGCGGCGGTCAGTTTCTGGCAGCAGGGCCAGGGCTTCGTCATACATGGCCAGTGCCCGCTGCGTCTGAAACTGCATCAGTGCGGTGAAACGGTCGGAGTACTGGCGCTTGAGGATTTCGTGCGCTTTCACATCGAACTGCTGCAGCTCGTTGACCGGCAGGTAGATGCGTCCGCGCAGCGCGTCTTCACCGACGTCGCGGATGATGTTGGTCATCTGGAAAGCCAGTCCCAGCTTGTGGGCGTACGTGGTGGTGGCTTCTTCGGTCTGGCCGAAAATGCGCGCCGCCACTTCACCGACGATGCCGGCCACCAGGTGGCAATAGGTCTTGAGGTTGGGGAAATCGAGGTAGCGGTTTTGCGCCAGATCCATCTGGCAGCCTTCAATCACTGCCTGCAGATGCCGCGCTTCGATCTGGTAGCCGGGCGCCAGTGGCATCAGCGCTTTCATCACGGGGTGGGTGGGTGAGCCGGCATAGGACTTGAGCACCTCAGCTTGCCACCAGGCCAGCTTGGTGTGGGCCACGCCGGGGTCGGTCACCTCGTCAACAACGTCGTCGATCTCGCGGCAGAACGCGTAAAAGGCAGTGATGGCGGCGCGCCGCTCCTTGGGTAAAAACAGGAAAGCGTAATAAAAACTGCTGCCCGAAGCGGCGGCTTTTTGCTGGACATATTCCTCAGGGCTCATGCGGCAATTGTCCCATGGTGTGCGTTTTCGAACTGCTGTTCAGGAAGATGCCGCCGCCATGCGGCTCGCAACATGCCGCCGCAGTGCCGCCACCAAGCCGATCACCGCCAGCCAGGCGATCAGCACGTCGTAGAACTTCCAGACCAGCCAGATGGGCGACAAGAACTGGCCCAGAATCGGGATGAGAAAAGGCAGCAGCCGTGGCGTCCAGAACCCCGGCGCGGACGTGCAGGGCGAGGTGAACGGGTCAAACGTGCCCGGGGAGCAACCCATTTGCAGAAGTATTTCGCGCGCCGTGTAAGAGCCCAGAAAAGGTGTGCCAAGGGCGATGCAAAACGCGATCAAACCCGTCAGCAAAAGCCAGAAGCTAATGCGCAAAACGTGGTGGGCGCTCTGATCAGGCGATGTCGCAACAGGCCTTGCCGCCGGCGCGACGGTGGCCACTTTTCGCGGTTGCATGGCTGCCCAGCGAGCCCAGGCTATCACCCCCAGCCACAGCAGAATCAAGGCCCAGAAACTGTGCAGGAAAATGAACGGGTAGTCGAGGATGGTTTGCGCCGACAAAAACGGGGAAATGTTTTGTGCCAGCCAGTTGACGGGGGCCGGGCAGGAGCTGACACGGTAGTCAGCGTGCGGCTGGCAATGCAGCGCAGAGAGGAGGCCTTCGGAAACCACACCGCCGAAAAAAATAAAGGCGATGCAAAAGAGCACCAGGCCCGTTCGCAATATCTGAAAGGCAATCCGGGAAGGCCGGAGCCCGTTGCCGGCAGCCGGGAGTGAACGCGAGGCTTTCATCTGCTTGTGCTTTCTCTGGGTGGCGTTGCCAGTGCCCTGACGGCCTGGCGCATCACGGCGGGGGCGATCACTTTGTGCGCCGGCCCGACAAAAAACATGTAGATCCGGCCGAAGGTATTGTGGACATGAACCACGGTGCTCAGGGTCAGCCTGTCGTGCAGATCGTCATGCGCCTGCTTGAGTACGGAAAGCTGTACCAGCAGGTGTTTGTCGTCGTCCTGCAGCACCAGCTCATGCGGGCTGCTGCTGACCACTTCAAACAGCCCCATGCGCTGGCCGGGTACGGCCTCGCCTTCCCGCACGGCCGACATGGCACCCAGGTTTTTCAGGCCGAAGTGCTGAACCACCCGGTTGCGCAACCACATCAGCTTCTCCACCCAGACCGGGGTGCGCCGGGTGATGGCGCGGTAGATTTCGGTGGTGGTGTGGCCGGAGGCCGGCACCAGCACCTCGTAGGCGTCGGCAAAGTCGGCGTCGTGCTGGGTGGCTTCAAGCCGGCACTCGGCGGGAATGGGAACGGCGCGGACCATCAGAGCAGGGCCTTCCATAAAACCACCACGGCGTCCCAGGTGTGCAGCGTGGGGCGCTGCTTCAGTGTGCGGAAGTCCAGCGCGGCCATCTTGTCCAGAATGCGCAGCCCGCCCTGCATCACGCAGCGCAGTTCGAACCCTGCGCGCCAGCCGTCGAAGCCGCCAAGCTGTGCGGCCACCGTGGCCGGAAGTTGTGCGCCTTTTAGCATGCGGGCCCTTGCTGCACGGGCGCAAGCAGCTATCAAATTTGTAGTGGAGGCAAGCACCTCCTGCCTGAGCAACTGGCCCTCGTCTACACCGTGGGCAGCCCACCGCTCCTGCGGCAGGTAGATGCGTCCCCGTGGAATGTCTACGCTCAGGTCTTGCCAGAAGTTGATCAATTGCAGGGCGCTGCAGATGGCATCGCTTTGCTGCATCGACGCTGCATCCTTGATGCCATACAGGTGAAGCAGCAAGCGCCCGACCGGGTTGGCGGAGCGGCTGCAGTAGTCCAGCAGTTCGGCTTCGCTGGCGTAACGCTGCTTGAGGACGTCCTGTTCAAACGCGCTGAGCAGGTCGGCCAGCAGGGGCACCGGAAGCTGGAATTGCTGCAACACCGGCTGCAGGGCGCCGAACACTCTGGCCCAGCGCGCCGAGGCAGGGCGGCCCGCCGCCGTGGCGTCCAGATCGGTGCGGTAGGCGGTCAGATCCTGCAGGCGCTGGTCGGGCAGGGCGTCGCCTTCATCGGCAATGTCGTCGGCGGTGCGGGCAAACCAGTAGATGGCAGCCACCGCCGGGCGCAGCCGCGGTGGACATAACAGCGACGCCACGGGAAAGTTTTCATAGTGCTGGGACGGTGCCTGCAGCGTTGCCGCTGCGCCGGTCTGGGGGCCTGGATTCATGGCTGGGATTGTCGCTTGACAAGGCTAGTGATTTACCCTAGATTACTAACCGGTCAGTCAGTAATGTGTCTTTCCGAGCCTGTTTTCAGGTTTTTTGCCACCGCTTTAGTCAATACATCATGAATAAAACCGCATTTGCCGTTCTCAGCGGCGTCGTCCTGCTGGCAGCCTGTTCAAAGCCTGCACCGCCCGAAGAACCGGTGCGTGCTGTCAAGGTGATGACGGTGGGCGTGGACTCCTTCACCGCGGGCTATGAGTTCGCCGGCGAGGTCAAGGCGCAAGTCGAATCGCGGCTTGGTTTCAGGGTGGGCGGAAAGATGATCCGGCGTCAGGCCGAACTCGGCCAGCACGTCAAGGCCGGGCAGGTGCTGGCCCAGCTGGACCCGCAGGACTACAAACTGGCGGCAGACGCTGCGCGCGCCCAGGTGGCCGCGGCCTCGACCAACCGCGACTTGGCAGCGGCGGACTACAAACGCTACAAGGAGCTCAGGGAACAGAACTTCATCAGCGGCGCCGAACTTGAGCGCCGCGAGACCACCCTGAAGGCTGCCCAGGCACAGCTGGAGCAGGCGCAGTCGCAACTGGCCGTGCAGGGTAACCAGGCAAATTACGCCGCGCTGGTGGCAGACGTCTCGGGCGTGGTCACCGCAGTAGAGGCCGAAGCCGGGCAGGTGGTTTCGGCCGGCACGCCGGTGCTACGCATTGCGGCCGACGGCCCGCGCGATGTGGTGTTTTCCGTGCCCGAAGACAAGGTGGGCTTGATCAAGGTCGGAACGCCGGTGACGGTGCGCGTCTGGGCCCAGAACCTTGAGCTGACCGGCAAGGTCCGCGAGGTGTCCGCCAGTGCCGACCCTGCTACCCGCACCTATCCCGTGAAGGTCTTGCTGGACACCAAAGAGCCGCCCGTGCTGGGCGCTACTGTCTATGTGCAGCCGCAAGGTTTGGGCGCCACCGGCATGCAGGTGATCAAGCTGCCCACCACGGCCCTGCGCCAGGAAGGCAAGAGCAGCGCGGTGTGGGTGCTCGACAAAGCAAGCATGACCGTGAAGTCGCAAACAGTTCAGATCGCTACGGCCGATGGCAATGAAGCCGTGATTGCCGCCGGCCTGCAAGCCGGCATGCTGGTGGTCAGCGCCGGCGTGCATGTGCTCTCGCCCGGCCAGAAAGTTACCATTTATCAGCCAAAAGTGGCTCTAGCCCAATCGCCTCCAGCGCAGACAGCTATCAATCCGATAGCAAATGCCGCCGCCGCCACTTTGCCGGCGGTTGCCGCCTCTGCTGCGAAGTGAGGACGGCATGACGCAAGTACAACCAAAAGACAGCTTCAACCTGTCCAAATGGGCGCTGGACCATCCCGCGCTGACGCGTTACTTGATGCTGGTGCTGATGCTGCTGGGTTTTGCCGCCTACTTTCAGCTGGGCCAGGACGAAGACCCGCCTTTCACCTTCCGCGCGATGGTGGTCCGCACTTACTGGCCGGGCGCCACCGCGCAGCAAGTGGCCGAGCAGGTGACAGACAAGATCGAGCGCACGCTGCAGGAAGTGCCGTATGCCGACAAGATCCGCAGCTACTCCAAGCCGGGCGAGTCGCAGATCATTTTCCAGATCAAGGACTCATCGAAAGCCGCTGATGTGGCTGGCGTCTGGTACGCCGTGCGCAAGAAAGTGGGCGACATGCGCGGCACCCTGCCTGGCGGGGTGGTCGGGCCGTTCTTCAATGACGACTTTGGCGATGTGTATGGCGTGATCTATGCCCTGCAGGCCGACGGCTTCAGTTACGCCGAGCTCAAGACCTTTGCCGACGATGCCCGCCAGCAGTTGCTGCGTGTGCCTGATGTGGCCAAGGTCGAGCAGTTTGGCGTGCAGGACGAAAAGCTGTTCATCGAGATTTCGCAGAAGCGCCTGGCCCAGCTCGGGCTGGACTTCAATCAGGTGCTCAATCAGCTGGGCCAGCAGAACGCGGTGGAGTCGGCCGGCGCTGTGCAGACACCCCTCGATATCGTGCAGGTGCGCGTGGCCGGGCAGTTTGAAGCGGTGGAGCAACTCCGTGCCATGCCGATACGCGGCAATTCGGGCAACCAGCTGCGGCTGGGTGACATTGCCGAGATCAAGCGCGGCTATGTGGACCCGCCCGCCGTCAAGGTGCGCCATCAGGGGCGTGAAGTGATTGCGCTGGGTGTGTCCATGGCCAAGGGCGGGGACATCATTGCGTTGGGCAAAGCATTGAAGGACACCACAGCGCGTATAGGTTCGCGTTTGCCGGCAGGTATCGAGCTGGTGCAGATCCAGGACCAGCCGATGGCGGTAGCCACCTCGGTCAATGAATTCGTCAAGGTGCTGATCGAGGCCGTGGTGATCGTGCTGGCGGTGAGTTTTATCGCGCTGGGGTTTCACAGGCGCCCGGGCCAGCATCCGCTGTGGAAACGTTATTACATCGACATGCGGCCAGGGCTGGTGGTGGGCATCACCATTCCGCTGGTGCTGGCAGTGACTTTTCTGGCCATGAGCTACTTCGGCATTGGCCTGCACAAGATTTCGCTGGGCTCACTGATCATTGCGCTCGGCCTGCTGGTGGACGACGCCATCATTGCGGTCGAGATGATGGTGCGCAAGATGGAAGAGGGCTACGACAAGGTGCGCGCCGCGACCTTTGCCTATGAAATCACGGCCATGCCCATGCTGACCGGCACGCTGATCACCGCAGTGGGTTTTTTGCCCATCGGCATGGCCAAGTCGACCGTTGGCGAATACACCTTCGCAATTTTTGCCGTCACGGTGATTGCGCTGGTGCTGAGCTGGATCGTGTCGGTTTACTTCGTGCCCTACCTGGGCACCTTGCTGCTCAAGGCCAAGCCGGTGCCGGTTGGCGCCGAAGCAGGGCACCAGGAGCACTTTGACACGCCGTTTTACCGTGGCTTTCGTCGCCTGGTGAACTGGTGTGTGCAGTACCGATGGATCACGATAGGTGCCACGATACTGGTCTTTGCTCTCGGCATTGTCGGCATGGGCAAGGTCCAGCAGCAATTCTTCCCGGATTCGAGCCGGCCGGAGATCATGGTCGATATCTGGTTCCCGGAAGGCACCTCGTTTGCTGCCAATGAAGTCACTGCCAAGCGCGTGGAAGAGCGCTTGCTCAAGGAAGAGGGCGTCACCTCTGTCAGCACCTGGGTAGGCTCCGGCGTACCGCGCTTTTACCTGCCGCTGGACCAGGTTTTTCCGCAGACCAATGTGTCGCAATTCATCGTGTTGCCCAAGGACCTGAAGGTGCGCGAATCCCTGCGCGTGAAGCTGCCGGCGCTGCTGGCCCAGGAATTTCCCGAAGTGCGCGGCCGCATCAAGCTGCTGCCCAATGGCCCGCCTGTGCCTTACCCGGTGCAGTTCCGCGTTGTCGGCATTGATCCTCTGGTACTGCGTGACCGCGCTGACGAGGTCAAGGCAGCCATGCGAGAAAGCCCCAATACGCGCGGCGTCAATGACAACTGGAACGAGTCGGTCAAGGTGTTGCGTCTGGAAGTGGACCAGTCCAAGGCGCGCGCATTGGGCGTCACCAGCCAGTCGATTGCCCAGGCGTCTCGGACCATCCTGAGCGGCAGCAACGTGGGCCAGTTCCGGGAAGGCGACAAGCTGATCGATATCGTGCTGCGTCAGCCTCTGGACGAGCGCAACGCGATCACCGACATCGCCAACTCCTATTTGCCCACGGCTTCGGGCAAGTCCATCCCGCTCACGCAGATCGCCAAGCCGGTTTTCACCTGGGAGCCAGGGGTGATGTGGCGCGAGAACCGCGACTACGCCATCACGGTGCAAAGCGACATCGTCGAAGGCCTGCAGGGTGCCACGGTGACCAACGAACTGCTGCCCGCCCTGAGGGCCATCGAGGCCAAGTGGCAGAAAAATGGCATGGGCGGCTACCGTATCGAGGTGGCCGGTGCGGTAGAAGAGAGCAGCAAGGGGTCGAGCTCCATCGTGGCGGGCGTTCCCATCATGCTGTTCCTGACCTTCACCCTGCTGATGCTGCAACTGCACAGTTTCAGTCGCGCTATGCTGGTATTCCTGACGGGGCCGCTGGGTATTGCCGGCGTGGCTGGGGCTTTGCTGCTGTTGGGTCGCCCGTTCGGCTTTGTGGCCTTGCTTGGCGTGATCGCGTTGATGGGCATGATCCAGCGCAACTCGGTGATCCTGATCGACCAGATCGAGCAGGACCGCTCGGCAGGCATTCCGGCCTGGGACGCGATTGTGGAGTCCGCCGTGCGGCGCCTGCGTCCGATTGTGCTGACGGCCGCCGCCGCCGTGCTGGCCATGATTCCGCTGTCGCGCAGCGTGTTCTGGGGGCCGATGGCGGTTGCCATCATGGGCGGCCTGATCGTGGCCACCGTGTTGACGCTGCTGGCTTTGCCGGCGATGTACGCCGCATGGTTTCGCGTCAAACGCGAAACACCGGCGTTTAATTAGTCCGCCCGGCGGGGCAAGTGCGCAGCGCCAGACCCGCATGGTTTCGCGTCAAATGCGAAACACCGGGGTCGCCCACTTTGGCGCCGGCCTGAGGAATAGCGCCAGCGGCCTTTCGATACAGGCTAAAATAGAAAGTTGACCGATTTCAGGCGGGGGTCCTAAGCCTAAAGCTGAGGATTCCCGTTTTTGTTTCCGGCGCGCGGGTGGCGAAATTGGTAGACGCACCAGGTTTAGGTCCTGACGTCCGCAAGGATGTGGGGGTTCGAGTCCCCCCCCGCGCACCACCAGTGAGATTTCAGGACGACTGCCGCACAGGTTTGAACCGTGCGCCCAGCCCGTCTTTTACAACATATTTTTCGGAATTTAGGAGTAGATCATGGCCGTGACTGTTGAAACCCTCGAGAAGCTGGAACGCAAGATGACCTTGACCTTGCCCGTCAACACCATCCAGTCGGAAGTCGATTCACGCCTGAAGCGCCTGGCCCGCACGGTCAAAATGGACGGTTTCCGCCCCGGCAAGGTACCCATGAACGTGGTGGCCCAGCGTTATGGCTACTCAGTGCACTACGAAGTCATGAACGACAAAGTTGGCGAGGCCTTCTCGGTCGCCGCCAACGAAGCCAAGCTGCGTGTGGCCGGCCAGCCGCGCATCAGCGAAAAGGAAGGCGCGCCTGAGGGCGAGCTGGCTTTTGACGCGATTTTCGAGGTCTACCCGGAAGTCAAGATTGGCGACCTGGCCACGGCGGAAGTTGAAAAAGTTACCGCGGAAGTCACGGACGAAGCCATCGACAAGACCGTGGACATCCTGCGCAAGCAGCGTCGTACCTTCGCCCAGCGCGCCGCCGATGCGCCAGCGCAGGACGGTGACCGCGCCACCATCGACTTCGAAGGCAAGATCGATGGCGAGCCTTTTGCCGGCGGCAAGGCAGAAGCTTTCCAGTTCCTGGTCGGTGAAGGCCAGATGCTCAAGGAATTCGAAGATGCGGTGCGCGGCATGAAAAGCGGCGAAAGCAAGACCTTCCCCTTGAACTTCCCCGCTGATTACCACGGCAAGGACGTGGCCGGCAAACAGGCCGACTTCATGGTCACGGTCAAGAAGATTGAAGCCGCCCATTTGCCCGAAGTGAATGAAGCCCTGGCCAAGTCCCTGGGCATTGCCGACGCCACCGTGGAAGGCCTGCGCGCCGACATCAAGAAAAACCTTGAGCGCGAAGTGAAGTTTCGCCTGCTGGCCCGCAACAAGAACGCCGTGATGGACGCGCTGCTGGCTCATGCCGAACTCGACGTGCCGCAGGCGATTGTTCAGGCCGAACTGGACCGCATGGTGGAAGGCGCCCGCGCCGACCTCAAGCAGCGCGGCATCAAGGACGCCGACAAGGCACCGATTCCCGACGACATCTTCCGCCCGCAGGCTGAAAAGCGCGTGCGCCTGGGCCTGGTGGTGGCTGAGCTGACCCGCTCCAACGACCTGTTCCCCAAGACCGAACAGGTCAAGACCCACGTCGAAGAACTGGCATCAAGCTACGAGAAGCCGCAGGATGTGGTGCGCTGGTACTTCAGCGACGAAAAACGCATGGCAGAGGTCGAGTCCGTCGTGATCGAAAACAACGTCACGAATTTTGTGCTCGGCAAGGCCAAAATCGTTGAAAAATCAGTGTCCTTTGACGAATTGATGGCGCAGAACTGAGGTAGAGCGCGGGCTGCGGCCCGTCATCTGGCAGATTTTCTCTTGCGGGGGCTTGCGGCTACGGCTTCGAGCCCCATTTATTTTGGGTAAAGTACACCCAACATTTGGAGAACACATGATTTACAGCAGTGCACAGGACATTCAAGGCCTCGGTATGGTGCCGATGGTGATTGAGCAGTCCGGCCGCGGCGAGCGGTCGTATGACATTTATTCGCGCCTGCTGAAGGAACGCGTCATTTTCCTGGTCGGCCCGGTCAATGATCAGACCGCCAACCTGGTGGTGGCCCAGCTGCTTTTCCTGGAAAGCGAAAACCCGGACAAGGACATTTCTTTCTACATCAATTCCCCCGGCGGCTCGGTCACGGCGGGCATGGCGATTTACGACACCATGCAGTTCATCAAGGCAGACGTTTCCACGCTATGCGTCGGCATGGCAGCCAGCATGGGCGCCTTCCTGCTGGCGGCTGGCGCCAAGGGCAAGCGCTTTTCGCTGCCCAACTCGCGCGTGATGATTCACCAGCCATCGGGCGGCGCGCAGGGCCAGGCTACCGACATTGAAATTCACGCGCGCGACATCCTCAAAACGCGTGAGCAACTCAATCGCATCCTGGCTGCGAACACCGGGCAGACGGTCGAAAAAATCGAGCGCGATACGGAGCGTGACTACTTCATGTTTGCCGAAGAGGCAAAAACTTATGGCGTCGTGGACCAGGTGATTGCCAAGCGCCCCTGAGCGAACGTTCCGAGCGTTTGCCTCCCTTAGTTGCAGCATAGCAACGGCGTTTCTGTAACAGGGGACGCCGTTTTTACTGGCTGCTCCCCCAGAGCCGGCTGAGGCCTGTTTCGCCATGCGTGAGGCCAGGTTTATTTGGTTATCATTAGCTAACACCTCCCACGGGCACCCAAAGGCATTCCATTCATGGCCGAAAAAAAAGGCTCTTCCAGCGAAAAAACCCTGTATTGCTCCTTCTGCGGCAAAAGCCAGCACGAGGTCAAAAAGCTGATTGCAGGGCCATCGGTTTTCATCTGCGATGAATGCATAGACCTGTGCAACGAAATCATCCGTGATGAGTTGCCCGCTGGGGACGATGTGCGCGAAACGCGCGGCGACCTGCCCACGCCGCTGGAGATCAAGACGACGCTGGACGGCTACGTCATCGGCCAGGAACCGGCCAAACGTACCTTGGCGGTTGCCGTGTACAACCACTACAAGCGTTTGCGGCACAAGGAAAAAGCCAAAAAGGACGAAGTCGAGCTGACCAAGAGCAATATCCTGCTGATCGGCCCGACCGGCTCCGGCAAGACGCTGCTGGCCCAGACCCTGGCGCGTACGCTCAACGTTCCTTTTGTGATGGCCGACGCGACCACACTGACCGAAGCCGGTTATGTCGGTGAAGACGTCGAAAACATCATCCAGAAGCTGCTGCAAAGCTGCAACTACGAAGTTGAGCGCGCGCAGCAGGGCATCGTCTACATCGACGAGATCGACAAGATTTCGCGCAAATCGGACAACCCGTCCATCACCCGCGACGTGTCGGGCGAGGGCGTGCAGCAGGCTTTGCTCAAGCTGATCGAAGGCACCATGGCGTCAGTGCCACCGCAAGGCGGCCGCAAGCACCCGAACCAGGATTTCCTGCAGGTTGACACCACCAACATCCTGTTTATCTGCGGCGGCGCTTTCTCGGGGCTGGAAAAAGTCATTGAAAACCGCACCGAATCGTCGGGCATTGGTTTTGGTGCCAGCGTCAAGAGCAAGAAGGCCCGCAGCCTGACCGAGGCGTTCAAGGATGTGGAGCCGGAAGACCTGATCAAGTTCGGCCTGATCCCCGAACTGGTGGGCCGCATGCCTGTTGTGGCCACGCTGGCGGAGCTGACCGAAGACGCGCTGGTGCAAATCCTGACCGAGCCCAAAAACGCCGTCGTCAAGCAGTTCAGCAAGCTGCTCTCGATGGAGGGCGTGGATCTCGAAATTCGCCCTTCGGCGCTCAAGGCCATTGCCCGCAAGGCCCTGGCCCGCAAAACCGGTGCACGCGGGCTGCGTTCGATTTTGGAACAGTCCCTGATAGACACCATGTTTGACCTGCCCAACACGAGCAATGTGGAAAAAGTGGTAGTAGACGAGTCGACCATTGAGGAAAACAAGGCGCCGCTGCTGGTGTACCGGGAAGCGGCCAAGCAGGCCTGATGCCGCCGAAAAGCGAAATCTGCCCGGCGCTGCGCCTCCTCCGCCAGGTAAATCCCTTTGCTGGCTTGAAAAGTGGCCGCTGTTCCCCACTTTCCAAATAATGTTTTCACCGATACTGAAAATCCCCCTTCGCACCTGAAAGACGGGTTTTCCTTGAGGCTTACCTTTAAAGGGTTGATATGTCCGCACAAACTACCTTGCCTTCCAGCCCGATAGACCTCCCGCTGTTGCCATTGCGCGATGTGGTGGTGTTCCCTCACATGGTAATTCCGCTGTTTGTGGGCCGCCCGAAAAGCATCAAGGCCCTGGAGTCGGCGATGGAGGCCGAGCGTCGCATCATGCTGGTGGCCCAGAAGGCCGCAGCCAAGGATGAACCGTCCGTGGAGGACATGTTCGGGGTCGGCTGCGTGGCCACCATCCTGCAGATGCTCAAGCTGCCGGACGGCACGGTCAAGGTGCTGGTGGAAGGCCAGCAACGCGCCATTGTCAACAGGATCGAAGAAGGCGAGTCTCACTTCAGCGCCAATGTGACACCGGTGGAGCCGGTCGTACTCACGCCCGGTGACAAGACCAGCGAAACGGAAGCGCTTCGCCGCGCCGTGATGCAGCAGTTCGACCACTACGTCAAGCTGAATAAAAAAATTCCGCCGGAAATCCTGACTTCGATTTCCAGCATCGACGATGCCGGCCGCCTGGCCGACACAATAGCCGCGCACCTGCCGCTCAAACTGGATGCCAAGCAGGTCATTCTTGACCTGGACAATGTCAAGGCGCGCCTGGAGAACCTCTACGAGCAGCTTGAGCGCGAGGTCGACATCCTCAACGTCGACAAAAAGATCCGCGGCCGCGTCAAGCGCCAGATGGAGAAAAACCAGCGCGATTTCTACCTGAATGAGCAGGTCAAGGCGATCCAGAAAGAGCTGGGTGAAGGCGAAGAAGGCGCGGACATCGAAGAGATTGAGAAAAAAATCAAGAGCGCCAAGATGCCGCAGGAAGCGCGCAAGAAGGCCGAAAGCGAGTTGAAAAAGCTCAAGTTGATGTCGCCGATGTCGGCCGAAGCCACAGTGGTGCGTACTTATATCGATGTGCTGACCGGCTTGCCTTGGAGCAAGAAGACCAAGATCAAGCATGACCTGGCAAATGCCGAGAAAGTGCTGGACGAAGACCATTACGGCCTGGAAAAGGTCAAGGACCGCATTGTTGAATATCTCGCGGTGCAGCAGCGCGTTGACAAGCTCAAGGCGCCGATTCTTTGCCTGGTCGGCCCTCCCGGTGTGGGCAAGACCTCGCTGGGCCAGTCGATTGCGAAGGCGACAGGCCGCAAGTACGTGCGCATGGCGCTGGGCGGCATGCGTGATGAAGCCGAGATCCGCGGCCACCGGCGCACCTACATCGGTGCGCTGCCGGGCAAGGTCCTGCAAAGCCTGACCAAGGCCGGCACACGCAACCCGCTGTTTCTGCTCGACGAGATCGACAAGCTCGGAACCGATTTCCGGGGCGATCCTTCCAGCGCGCTGCTGGAAGTGCTCGATCCCGAGCAGAACCATACCTTTGGCGACCACTATGTGGAGGTCGACTTTGACCTGAGCGATGTGATGTTCGTCGCAACGTCCAACTCGATGAACATTCCTCCGGCCTTGCTGGACCGCATGGAAGTGATTCGCCTGTCGGGTTATACGGAAGACGAAAAAACCAGCATTGCCATGCGCTATCTGCTGCCCAAGCAGCTCAAGAACAACGGCGTCAAGGAAGACGAGCTGGAAATTCAGGAGCAGGCGGTCCGCGACATCGTGCGTTATTACACGCGTGAAGCCGGTGTGCGTTCGCTTGAACGCGAGCTGTCCAAGATTTGCCGCAAGGTCGTCAAGGGCATCCAGCTCAAGAAGATGGAGCCCAAAGTCACCGTCACCGCGGACAACCTCAATGACTTCCTGGGTGTGCGCAAATTTGACTACGGCCGCGCCGAGAACCACAACCAGATTGGCCAGGTGGTGGGCCTGGCGTGGACTGAAGTCGGCGGCGACCTGCTGACGATTGAAGCGGCCATGATGCCTGGCAAGGGCGTGATCACGCGCACCGGTTCGCTCGGGGACGTGATGAAGGAATCCGTGGAGGCTGCACGCACGGTGGTGCGCAGCCGGGCACGCGTGCTGGGCATCAAGGACGAAATGTTCGAGAAGCGCGACATCCACATTCACGTGCCCGATGGCGCGACGCCCAAGGACGGCCCGAGTGCCGGTGCGGCGATGACCACGGCTTTCGTATCGGCCATCACCGGCATTCCCGTACGCGGAGATGTGGCGATGACCGGAGAGATCACGCTGCGTGGCGAGGTCACGGCCATTGGCGGACTGAAGGAGAAGCTTCTTGCTGCCCTGCGCGGTGGCATCAAGACTGTCCTGATCCCCGAAGAAAACGCAAAGGACCTGCAGGAGATTCCGGAGAACGTGAAGAACGGCCTGGAGATCGTGCCTGTCAAATGGATCGACCAGGTGCTGCAGATCGCATTGGTGCGCCAGCCTGTGCCGCTCACCGATGACGAGGCCGCTGTCGCGACAGCGGCTCCTGCAGCGCCGGTGGTAGAAGTTGCGGGCAGCGTCAAGCACTGAGACTGGTGAAATTTTAAAGCCTCTTCGCAAAGCGCAAAAAAGTACGCTATAATTTGAGGCTGTAATCGCGGGAGTAGCTCAGTTGGTAGAGCGCAACCTTGCCAAGGTTGAGGTCGAGAG
>NZ_JBDTTH010000059.1:0-29185 GCF_039930745.1 Polaromonas sp.
CAGATCATGTCGTAGGTCGGTTTGTCGTCCGGGGGAATGGTGTGCATTTCAAGGGCGCTGCCGCGTGTGCGGTTCACCATGTCCAGGCAACGCCTGATGGCCGACAGCATGCCCAGCGCCAGCACGTCCACCTTGAGCAGGCCCATGGCTTCCAGGTCGTTCTTTTCCCACTGGATGATGCGACGGTCTTCCATGGAAGCCGGCTGCACCGGAACCAGCCGCGTCAGCTTGCCCTGCGTCAGCACAAAGCCGCCAACGTGCTGGCTCAGGTGGCGCGGAAAGCCGATCAACTGCACGGCCAGGCCCAGCCACTGGGTAATGGCGCCAGCGTCGCTCTGCAAGCCGGCCTCTTCGATTTTCTGCTTCAGCGCATCGCTTCCATCAAACCAGAAATGCTCCCGTGCGAAACGTTCAACCAGTTCGGGCGCGATTCCCAGCGCCTTGCCGGCATCGCGTATCGCGCTGCGCGGCCGGTAGCTGATGACGGTGGCGGCAATGGCGGCGCGGTCATGGCCGTACTTGTTGTAGATGTACTGGATAACCTCCTCGCGCCGCTGGTGTTCGAAGTCCACGTCGATGTCGGGCGGCTCCCGGCGCTCGCGGCTGATGAAACGTTCGAACAGCAGCCGGCTTTCCTCAGGGCTGACGGCCGTGACCTCCAGGCAATAACAGACCAGCGAATTGGCCGCGGAGCCGCGCCCCTGGCAGAGGATTCCCTGCTGCCGGGCAAAGCGCACGATGTCGTGCACCGTGATGAAATACATCTCGTAGCCGAGCTCTTCAATCAGGGCCAGTTCTTTTTCGACCTGCGCCTGGAGTTTCTTGCTCATCCCGCCGGGGTAGCGCTTTTTCGTACCCTCTGCCGTCAGGCGCCGCAGGCACTGTGCCGGCGTTTCAGCCGCAGGCACCATGTCTTCCTGCGGGTAGCGGTACATGGCGCGGATCTCGTCCAGGTTGAACGTGCAGCGTGCCGCCACCTCGAGCGTGGCACGCAGCAGTTCGGCCGGGTAAATACTGCCAAGGCGCATGCGCGGTCGCAGGTGCGCCTCGGCATTGGCCTGCAATGCAAAGCCGCAGTCATGCACGGTCCTGCCCTGCTGGATGGCCGTCATCACATCGTGCAGCGGCTTGCGCGAACGCACATGCATGAGCACAGCGCCGGCTGCCACCAGGCGGATGCCGGTGCGCTCCGCCACGTCCTGCAACTGCTGCAGGCGCAGCGCATCGTCCAGGCCCTGCAGCAGCTCGACAGCCAGCCAGGCATGACTGCCAAAAAGGCCTGCAGCCCAGGCGGCGTGGGCGCCAAGCGCTTCTGTATCGATAGCACCCGGCAGGGGGGCGAGCAATACCTCGCAATCGGCCAGCAGCGCAAAATCGCTCTCGCCCAGGGCAACGCGGTAGCTGCCTTTGTCGATCACATCGCCCGCTTGCCTGGCCGCGGTGATGAATTCGCACATATTGCCCCAGCCCGCCGCGTTGTGCGGCAACACAACCAGGCGGAAAGGATGGCCGGCCTGCACCAGGAACTCGGCACCCGGCAAGAGCTGAAACTTCAGCGCCTTGGCAACTTCATGCGCCCGCACCACACCGGCCACCGAACATTCGTCGGTGATGGCCAGTGCCCGGTAACCCAAGCCGGCTGCGCGCTCGACCAGTTCCTCGGCATGCGAGGCGCCGCGCTGGAAGCTGAAGTTGCTCAGCGCATGCAGTTCGGCGTAATCGGGAAGCAGATAAGCGGACATGACAGCAGGCTCAGGCAAAAAAACCATGCAGGTACCAGGCGCGCTGCTGGGCCGACTGCGGCGCGGCCACCAGGCGCTCGCTGTAAATCCACAGCAAATCCCCTTGCCGGCTGCGGTAAACAAAGTAGTCGCGCAGGGCCCAGGGCTTGTCGCACGCCTCCGCGCCGCGGGCTGCGTCGCCATCGGCCCGCAGCCATTCGGCGGCCTCCAGCCGCTGCGGCCCGACAAGCCGCACCAGCTTGCCCTGCCAGACGGGGCTGTTGCCGGACGTTGCCAGCCGGAGCGGTTCGGGCAGCAGCCAGGTGGGGTACAGCGCTTCGGTGCAGGTTTCGGCTGTTGCCTGATTTTTCAAGACTTTTGGGCCTCTAGCCCTTATGGGACGGTCGCCACCAGCTATGGAATGAATAGCATCCCGGGCATTTACCCAGCGCTGCATCTGCTCGGGCCGGTGGTCGGCGGCGGGCTGCCAGGCCTGAACTTGCGCCTCGCCCAGGCGCGCGCTCAAACGCTCAATCAGCTCGACCGCGCTGTCGCCCTCCCGGCGCTCTTCCATCAGCAGGCTGCCGGTGGCTGCCGCCGCGTCCACCAGTTTTTCGGTCACCAGCGAGTGCAGGCTCAGGCTGTGCACGGGTGCCGGCAGTTTTTGCTGCGCCAGGTGTTCGGCCACCAGGCGCGTGATATGGCGCAGGTCCTGCGCGGGCTGGGCCGTGCGCACTTCCATTTCGCCGGTGGGCGGAACATCGCGGCGCCTGTCCAGGTGCCAGACCAGCTTGAGCGCGCAGATCCCGCTCTGCCGGCCCAGCAGCCAGGCCTGCAGGTGTGCCAGCAGGCGCCCGGCTCCGGCCATCAGCGCCGGGCCGTGGGTGACCAGTGCGTTGAGCTCGAGTTTTTCTTCAAAGTGTTCGGGCAGCACCAGCCAGTCGTAGCTGTCGGGCACGCTGCCGCGCGCGCGGTCCAACGCCTCCAGCAGCTCCGCACCGAAGCGCCTGGCCACGCCGTCGCGCGGCAGGCGCAGCACATCGTCCCAGTTGCGGCAGCCGATGCGCTCCAGCACGCCCAGATGCGGGCGCGCCGCGCTCAGGGTGTGCATGGGCAAGGCCGCCACCCGCGTGCGGGCGTGGCCGGGCTGGCTGGCTGCATGGCGCAAACGTCCCAACGCTATCAAAGAAGTAGCGCCTTGCGCCCGCCGTATAAGGACCAGCGCCTGATTTGACTCAAAGAACAAGGTGATCTGCTGTTCCAGCAGCTGCATCAGCCGGGCCAAGCCGCCAAACAGGCGCAGGCTGCCCGTCACGTCTACCAGCACGGCTTCGTCCACCAGCGCCACCTGCGGCGACCAGCCCAGTGCGATGCTGGCCACGGCCTGCTGCACCGCGGCTTCGCCCCACTCCAGGAGCCTGCCGGACTTGGGAATCGTCGGCTGCAAATCGACCGCAGCGGTCCATTTTTCACCGCCTTTTTGTCCCATAGCTGGGCTATGGGCCTGCAAATCCGGCAAAAACTGTCCTCGCTGGGGCCGATTTTCGCTTTCGACGCCCCAAGCCCGACAGGCTCCTCCGGGCTCAGTGGTGATCGAGGTGTGCAATGCGATCCAGCAGCGCATGGATGGGGCTTTGCGGTGAAGTGACGGGAAGCGACACCAACGAAGGCAGCAGCATGGGGGCGGCTTCTTCGCGCTGGCGGCGCACACGCTCGCGGCTGGCGGCCAGCAGCGCGGACAGCCGCGCCGGCCGCGTGGCCAGCAGCAGCGGCGCGGCCAGCGGCGGGCCACGTCGCTTGAGCACATGCAGCTGCAGGTTGCCCTGCTCGCTCATCACGCCTTCGAGCAGCAGGCGCAGCGGCGCAGGGGAAGACTCAAGCTGCGCGCGCAGCGGGCGGAACACAAACAGCAGCTTGTTGTGCGCATGCGCGGCAATCTGCAGGCGGCGCAAGTGCGCACTGCGGGCATCGGGCAGCCAGGCCAGCACGGCGGCCACGTCGGCGCACTGCAGGGCTTCGCGTGTGGCCCACAGCAGCGCCGGCCCCTGGCTGTGCACGCACAAGATGCGCTGCATGTTGATCTGACGAGCCCCCAGCGCCGGGCCAAACGGCAGCCAGGGCGCACCCACCAGCACCATGAGCTGCGCCGGCGCCGCCGCCTGCACAGCGGCCAGCGCCGGCGCCAGCAAGCCCCACTCATGCAGGCCGGCTTGCGGCTGCAGCACTTCAACCAGCGCGCCCTGCGGCCAGCCACCGCCGGGCAAGACCTGATTGAGTGCCGCATACCCCGTGTCAACCGTCGCCAGGCTCGCGCTGCCCAGCTCGCCGGCGCGCCATACATGGCACATGGCGTTCAGGTCCGGCAGGGCTGGGGCCGTGGAGAGGGGGGAAAGCATGGGGGTTCAACCGAGGAAGATAACTGTATTTATGTACAGTATATGACCGGATTCGACGCCACGCCAGCAAAGCCCTTGCCTTGCTATGGCAGGCCGGATACCAAAGGTAAAGCTGAAGGAAGTTGGGAAATTTCAGCCTCGAAAAGGCTAAAATGCTGTTTATATGTACAGCGCTTCATTCCGACGGACAGGCAGCATCGTTGCCCTTTTGCTGATGGCTGCTTGCTCCCGGGAAGCAGACACGGCTGCTGCGGTTTATGTGCCCACAGCGCAGCCGTCCAATGTGAAACCGGGGTTCATCAACAAGGTGTGGGAGGTCAGCGTGTCCACCGGCGTGGAGCCCGGCATGCTGTATGTGTTTTTGTCCGACGGCACATTGGTGATCACCTCGCCCCACAGCAAGCCTGCTTTTGGCGCCTGGACTTACAAAAACGGCGAGCTGGTGATGATCGAGGAATCACAGGAATACAAGACGGACATCCTGAACCTAAGCCACGAAGAGCTGCGGCTCAAAAGCAAGCACCCCGGTGGCAGCGTTGAAATTCTGCTGGTGCCCGCACGGGTGGCACCGCTGCCGCCCTGAGCGCCAGCTTTAGCGACGTGCCGGTTTTGCCCTGCGTCCCTGAACCACCAGCAAGGCCAGCATCAGCAGCGCAATGCCGACAAAACACAGGAAAGACCAGTTGGCGATCGACAGGCCCAGGAAGGTCCAGTCGATCTTGGTGCAATCGCCGCTGCCCTTGAAAATCATCGGGATCACACGCTGCAGCGGAAACGTCTCGATCATTCCGTAAAAATCACGCCCGCAGGAAGCTTCTTCCGGCGGGTACCACTGCAGCCAGCTCTGGCGAGCCGCCACAAAAGCGCCAAAACCGGCAAGCAGCAAGGTCTTGGCCGAGCCCACCATGATCAGCCACTTGGTGCTGAAGAAAGCCGTCACACCCGCAACAATGGCCACCAGCGCCAGCGCATAACGCTGCACGATGCACATGGGGCAAGGCTCCAGACCAATCACATGCTGCAAGTACAGCCCAAAGGCCAGCATGGCGATACAGCCTAGGGATACCAGCGCCAGCACGCGGCGCGGCGCGGCTTCGAAATACTTCAACAACATCACGGTCCTTTTTTTATCGATGCACGGATTGCCCGATGGTTCGTGAGTTTAGGCGGGGTTAAGTTCCCGACGTTCTACTCGGAGGCTCCATCGGGAAGAATTAATGATAAAAACAATGCCCAAGAAATGACGACACGACAAAGGTCGATTCCCTTTTTCTGCGTCGAAATTAAATCATCTCACTACGTCAGAGAAAAATGCTCATCAAACAAGCCCAACTCCATGAAGTGTCATTGGTTGCTGAGGTACTGACCGCGGCCGCAGAAAATTTGATCGCGCGTGGCGAGATGCTTTGGCCCCCGTCGGAAGTGAATGAAGCGGCTATCCACGAACACGTGCGGACAGGCTGGTATTTCATGGCCAGCGATGACGAAGGACCTGTCGGGGTTTTCCGCTTCCAGCTTGAAGACCGACACTTCTGGCCTGAAATTCCTGAGGGATCCTCGGCGTTTGTCCACAAGGTCGCAGTACACCCTCGTGCCCAGGGTCAGGAACTTGCGCAAGCCCTGCTCGCTCATGCATGCGGGCTTGCCCGCCAGCACGGCCGGCAGCATTTGCGACTGGATTGCAGGCATGGAAGGACCAAGCTGATGTCCCTCTATGAACGCTTCGGTTTTCGACACCACAGTGAAAAGCAAATAGGGCTTGAGCGATTTGATCGATATGAAATCGAAGTTTCAGAGCATGAAGCACCCCCTCCCGCTACAACCGCATCCGGTGCCTGATTCGAGGCACCCAAGTGGAAAATCCTCCCATCTCAAGGAGCCGCCATGTGCCGCAACATCAAGACCCTTTTCAATTTTGAGCCGCCAGCCACCGAACTGGAAATCCGCGACGCTTCGCTGCAGTTTGTCCGCAAGCTCAGCGGGTTCAGCGTTCCGTCCAAAGCCAACGAAGCCGCGTTTGAGCGCGCTGTGGAAGAAGTTGCAACTTCGGCGCGCGCTCTCATCCGGTCACTGGTGACCAACGCCGAACCTCGCAAACGCGAAGTCGAGGCCGAACGGGCGCGGGCGAGGTCAGCGTTGAGGTTTGGTTCGGGCCAGTAGCAGGCTACTCCAGAGACTCAGACTTCAGCCGCTCGCCAAGAAAGTCGAGGAAGCTGCGCACGGCCGGCACCTGCCCACGGCGTGAAGGAAACACCGCGTGCAGCATGCCCGGCCGCAATGACCAGCCGGGCAGCACATGCACCAGCAGTTTGGCTTGCTGTTCGGCCTGGCTCAGCATGCCCGGCAGAAAGCCTATTCCCGTTCCGGCCAGCATCGCCAGCTTGAGCGTCTGCAGGTCGTCCGCCACATAACGCGGCTGGTGCTGCAACACATACTCCTGGTCTTGCGGGCCAATCAGCTCCCAGGTGCTGCGCCCGTCAGCGGACGACATGGCCACGGTGTCGAGCTTCTTCAGGTCGTCAGGCGTGAGGGGTGCACCCTGGCGCCTGAGCAATTCAGGGCTGGCCAGCAAATAGCTGCACGACGCACCCAGTTGTTTGACCACCAGGCTGCCGCTGTCGTCCAGCGAGGGGCGCACGCGCAGCGCGATATCGATGCCCTCTTCCACCAGATCCACCGGGCGGTTGGTCACCCGCATATCCAGCTTCACATGCGGGTGCTGGGCCAGGTATTGCGGGATCAGGTAGCCCAGCGTGCCTTGCGCCAGCGTCACCGGACAACTGATGCGCAGCGTCCCGCGCGGCTCGCTCTGCATCTGTGACACCGCCTCGCCCGCGGCCAGCGCCTCGTCGCGCATGGCGACGCAGTGGCGCAGATACAGTTCGCCCGCGTCGGTCAGCGACAGCTTGCGGGTGGTTCGCTGCAGAAGCCGCACGCCGAGTTGGGACTCCAGCTCGGCCACCCGCCGCGACAGCCGTGACTTGGGCAAGCCCAGCGCACGGCCAGCCGCCGCAAAGCCGCCACGCTCGGCGACCTCGGCGAAATACACCATGTCGTTCAAGTCCTGCATCTCGCTCCTTCTGCCTTTTTTGCCACTATTGTCCTGTTTACAGGACGATGAAACACATTTTTGCCATCTTATCAATCAATCGACTCATCCGCACAATCTATCCATGGTCAGGAAACACGGCCTACCCCGATTCACCCAAGCAAAAGGAATTCATCATGAGCAAGCTTCTTCACATCGACTCCAGCATCCTCGGCGGCAACTCTGTTTCCCGCCAGCTCACCGCCCAAATCGTCGCTTCCTGGCGCGCCGCTCACCCGGCCACCGAAGTCAGCTACCTCGACCTGGCTGTGGACACACCCAGCCACCTGTCGGCCGAATCCCTGGGCTTTCGCATGCCCGCAGGCGCTGCGCTGAGCGATGTACAAAAGCGTGAAAACGCCGTGTCGGAAGCCCTGGTGACGCAATTCCTTGCTGCTGACGTCATCGTGGTCGGCGCACCGCTGTACAACTTCACCATCCCAACCCAGCTCAAAGCCTGGATTGACCGCATTGCACAGGTCGGCCGCACCTTCGCCTATACCGACAAGGGCCCGGTGGGCCTGGCCGGTGGCAAGACGGTGATCGTGGCCTCAACCCGCGGCGGCATGTACTCCACCAGCGAAGCGGGCAATGCCACCGAGCACCAGGAAAGCTACCTCAAGGTGGTTTTTGGTTTCCTCGGCATCACCGATGTGCGTTTTGTGCGCGCTGAAGGCCTGGCCATGGGTGACGCTGCCAAAGCGGCTGCCCTGGCTGCTGCCACGGCCGATATCGCGGTGCAGGCCAAGGCCGCCAACGAAGCGCAGGCAGCCCTGGCAGCCTGATCCCTGCCCGGCTGTTAGCAGCCCTGCAAAAAAGCCCGCTTGAGCGGGCTTTTTCATGTAGCGGAGAAAAGCGAAAGTTGCAGCCTTTCAGGCCCGCGTTCCCGCGTGTGTTTTCACCCAGCTTACGTAAGCGTCCACCCAGCTCTGCAGAAATTTGCGGCTTGCCTCGCCGATGTTGCCGCTCTCGTCAAACAGGCCTTCCTTGGCATGCACAAAACCCTCGGGCTGGCCCAGCGTGGGCACGTTCAGGTAGGCCAGGATGTTGCGCAGATGCTGCTGCGCCAGCGCCGTGCCGATGGCGCCAACCGAGGCACCAATGACAGCCGCAGGCTTGCCGTCCCACGCGCTTTTGCCATAGGGACGCGAAGCGTGGTCAATGGCGTTTTTCAGAACGCCCGGCACCGAGCGGTTGTATTCCGGCGTCACAAACAGCACGCCCTGGGCCACCGTGATCTCGCCCTTGAGGCGCGTCACCTGCGCCGACGGGTTGCCGTCATCGTCCTGGTTGTAGAGAGGCAGGTCGTCAATGCGCACCTGGGTAAAACTGAAGTCGGCGGGGAACAGCTTTTCCAGCGCCTTCGCAAGTTTTTTGTTGAAGGAGTCCTTGCGGAGGCTGCCGACGACGACAGCGATGTTGTAAGTGGCCATGGGTTTCTCCAGGAAATCGGGGGTTGAACGGAGCTTGTGAGGCAGGCGGGTGAATGCGCATGAGCTCACCGCTTTTTTAAATCAATCCGGCACCGCATGTTGTAGGACGCCAGGACAGAAATGCTCCGAAAGCCGGTGCAGCGCGTAACAATCATCGGCAGGGAATAAAAACCAGCCCCTCGCTTCCGGCCTGGTCAACTACTGGAGCATCGCCCATGAAATTCATTTTTGAAGTCCGCATGAAACCCGGCTACACGGTGGACGACTACGCGGCGGCCTGGATACGCGCCAGCGAGATCATCCAGCGCACGCCGGGTGCGCGCGGCACCTACCTGCACCGCAAGATCGGTTCAACGGACACCCTGCTGGCGATTGCCACCTGGGCGTCCAAGGCGCACCGCGACGCCAAGGACGACCGCCGCGACGAGACCGTGCGCGCCATCCTCGAAAAACACGCGCAGAACTGCGAAGTCACAGTCATCGGCGAATTCGAGGAGCCGGAATGGTCGGTGCTGCCCGCGGCAATTGCCGACCCGGCGCCGCAACAACCTTAAGCACACAGGTCCTGGCTTTGCCTGCTGCCGCGGCGGCAGAACGCGTCCCTGCGGTTACGATCTGCTACCATCAAACGCACCCCTCCAGCCGCAGAAAGCCGCACCTTCCCGATGAAATCGGCCGCCTCGCCAACGAAAAAATCGACCACCATCGACGCCGGCAAGCCGCCCCGCAACGCGCGCGAAAACCGCGAGCGGATCATGGCCGCCATCCATGCCGCCGCGATTGCCGAATTCAGTGAAAACGGCCTCAAGGGCACCTCCACCCAGGCCATTGCCGCCCGCGCGGGGCTGACCAAGCCGCAGCTTCACTACTACATCAAAAGCAAGGAAGAGCTGTACGAAGAGCTGCTGATGTCGGTGGTGTCCGACTGGAAAGGCATGTTCAATACCAGCTCGGCCGACCCGGGCAAAGTGCTGGGCGACTACATCCGCTGGAAAGTGGTCATCGCCTTCGACAAGCCCGAGGTGTCGCGCATCTTCACCCGCGAGGTGCTGGACGGCGGCCGCAACCTGGAAAAATTCTGGCCCGACTCGCGCCGGCGCACCCGCGAAAAGGTCAAGGTCATCAACAGCTGGATCGAGCGCGGCCTGATGAAGCCGGTGGACCCGCACATGCTGCTGATGAGCATCTGGGCCATGACCCAGTTCTACGCCGATTCGGCCTTGCAGGTGCAGCAACTGATCAAACCCGGCCAGACATCCTGGATGCCGGACCGCGATACGCTGGTGCAAGAGCTGACCGCACTGATCCTGCGCGGCTGCGGCATCCAACCCTCCTGACATAAAAAGGCCCCGCAGGTCTTTGACCTGGCACAAGCTTTGCATTATTTGACCAATCGATCAAATTGATTGGTCAATCATGACGCTTACCGCCCCAGATTTCCCTTCCACCGCCTCCGGAATGCCCAGCGACGGTGCATCGCTCACACCCGCGGTGCATCGCCCCTTGCCCCAGCGGGACATGCCATGCATGTGCTAGTTGTTTACTGCCATCCTGTGGAAACCAGCTTCCACGCGGCGCTGCACCAGGAGGTGCTCACCAACCTGAAGGCTGCCGGCCACACGGTCGATGACTGCGACCTGTACGCCGAAGGTTTCAACCCCGTGCTGTCGCGCGAAGAGCGCCTGGGCTACCACGATGTGCCGTCCAACCAGTTGCCGCTGGCCGCGCACGTGGAACGCCTGCGCAAGGCCGAAGCCATCGTGTTCTGCTTCCCGACCTGGTGCTTCGGCCTGCCCGCCATGCTCAAGGGTTACTTCGACCGCCTCTTCATGCCGGGTGTGGCTTTCGACCTCAGCGACCCGGCCAATGTCAAGCCAATGCTCACGCACATCAAGCGCATCTCGGCCGTCGTCACCTACGGCCGGCCGCGCTGGGTGGCCTGGTACATGGGCGACCCGCCGCGCAAGATCATCACCCGCTATATGAAGCGGCTCACCGGCGACACCGCCCGCGTGGACTTCCACGCGTACTACCACATGAACGTGGCCACCGAGCCGCGCCTGAAACGCTTCATGCACCAGGTCGGCCAGGCCATGGCGAAGTTCGCCTGAGACCCGCACTACCCGAAAGGCTTTCCCATGATTCACGGCTACATCCCGCCCCAGCGCTTCCTGCCCTACCTGAGCTGGACGGAAGTCAATGCACTCCCGGACCGGGAGAACACCGTCATCGTGCTGCCGGTCGGTGCCATCGAACAGCACGGCCCGCACCTGCCCTGCTCGGTTGACAGCGTGATCTCCTCCGGCGTGCTGGGCAAGGCCCTGGAGCGCCTGCCGGCCGAGGTACGGGCCTTCGGCCTGGCGCCCATCACTTACGGCAAGTCGGACGAACACCTGCACTTTCCAGGCACCATGACGCTGACCGGCCCCACCCTGCTGGCCACCATCACCGAGATCGGCGAATCGGTGTACCGCGCGGGTTTTCGCAAGCTGCTGCTGGCCAACGGCCACGGCGGCCAGCCGCAGGTGCTGGAGATGGCGGCGCGCGAGCTGCGCCTGCGCCATGGCGACTTTGTCATCGTCCCCTTCCACGTGTCGCGCCTGCCCAATTCCTCGGGCAAGTACATCTCCGACCAGGAACGCAAGCTGGCCATGCACGCCGGGCATTCGGAAACCGCGCTGATGCTGGCGCTGGCACCCGACACCGTGCACATGGAACGCGCTGTCGCCAACTTTCCGCCACCCTTTCCCTCGAAGATTTTGTCTGGCGATGGCCGGCCGGCTTGCGCCTGGACGGCACGTGATTTCGGCCCCAGCGGCGTGATCGGCGACCCGCTCAGCGCCACCCGCGAGCAGGGTGAAGACATCCTGGACACGCTGTCCGCCAGCTGGGTGGAAGCCATCACCGACCTGTACCGCATGCAGTGGGTGGTGCGCGACGCCGCTTCCTGGGGCTACGGCCACCAGCAGGGGCATATCCAGCAGGCGCTATAGGCGCACAACTTGCATCGAGCCAGTCCCCGTCGTCCCTACCCACCCTCCAGGAGCGCTTCCATGAAAACCCTGTTCACCCGCACCTTCCTCGCCGCTTCGCTCACCCTGGCCTTCTCGGCCGGCGCCCAGGCGCAGGAAAAGCTCACCTACATGACCAACTGGTATGCGCAGGCCGAGCACGGCGGCTTCTACCAGGCCGTGGCCACCGGCATCTACAAGAAATACGGCCTCGACGTCACCATCAAGATGGGCGGCCCGCAGGTCAACATCATGCAGCTCATGGCCGCCGGCCAGACTGACTGCATCATGGGTTCGAGCGATCTGCAGATCATGGTCGCGCGCAGCGGTGGCTTGCCGGTGGTGACGCTGGCAGCCGTGTTCCAGAAAGACCCGCAGGTGCTGATTGCCCACGAAGAAGTCAAAAGTTTCGAAGACATGAAGGGCAAGACCATCTTGATCGCGCCGTCTGCCCGGCAGGGCTACTGGCTCTGGCTCAAAAGCAAATACGGTTTTCAGGACGGCCAGACTAGGCCCTACACCTTCAACATCCAGCCCTTCGTGGCGGACAAAAACACGGTGCAGCAGGGCTACCTGACCTCCGAGCCCTTTGCTGTTCAGAAGGCCGGCGTCAAGGCCAACACCTTCCTGTTTGCCGACCACGGCTGGCCCACTTATGCCACCACCATCTCCTGCATGGAAGACACGGTGAAGAAGCGCGGCAAGGCCATGGAAGCTTTTGTCAAAGGCACGATGGAAGGCTGGAAGAGCTACCTTGCAGATCCCGCACCAGCCAACGTGCTGATCAAGAAGGACAACCCCAACATGAGTGATGAGCAGCTCGCCTACAGCGTCGCCAAGCTTAAGGAAATGGGCATTGTGACCGGTGGCGGCGCCAGCAAAAACGGCATAGGAAGCATGGACATTGACCGCGTGCGCAAGAACCACGCCTTCCTGCTGGAGAACAAGCTGGTGGACGCCGGCAAGCTGGGGCCAACCCAGGCCTACAACTTCGACTACATCAAGGACTTGAAGGTGATGCCTTGATGCGTGAACCGCCTGCTGCCCTGGCCGCCGCCGTCCCGGGCGTCGCCACGCCGGCTGTTGAAGTCCTGTCGGCGCACAAGACCTACCCGAACGGAACGGTTGCGCTGCAGCCGGTGGACCTCACGGTGCAGGAGGGCGAGTTCGTCACGCTGCTTGGCCCCTCCGGCTGCGGTAAAAGCACGCTGCTCAAGATGGTGGCCGGCCTGCTGGACCCCACCGACGGCCGTCTGCTGCTGTGGCGCAAGCCGGTGGCGCAGCTGGCGGAGTGCCAGCACAAACTGGCCTTTGTGTTCCAGTCGCCCACACTCATGCCCTGGGCCAGCGTGGCCGCCAATGTGCGCCTGCCGCTGGACCTGGCGGGTGTCTCGCGTGCGGAGGCAGACGCTCGTGTCGCCGATGCGCTGGCACTGGTCGGCCTCGCCAAATTCGCCACGACCTTGCCGCGCAACCTCTCCGGCGGCATGCAGATGCGCGTGTCCATTGCGCGCAGCCTGGTGGTGCAGCCCAACCTGCTGCTGATGGACGAGCCCTTTGGTGCGCTCGACGAAATCACCCGCCACAAGCTGGACGCCGACCTGCTGGCGCTGTGGCGCGAGAAAAAACTCACGGTAATTTTTGTGACCCACTCCATCCACGAAGCCGTCTTTCTTTCGACGCGCGTGGTGATGATGGCAGCGCGGCCGGGCCGCATCACCGAAGAGGTGCTGATCGACGAGCCTTACCCGCGTACCCACGACTTCATGGTCACCCCGCGTTTTTCGACCTATGCCAAGCGCCTGCAGGACAGCCTGCTGCGCGCCAGCCACGACACCGACGAGGAACGCGCATGACCCGCATCGCCGCCTTTGCTTCGCCGCGCGTGCAGCGCATTCTCTATCCCGCGCTGGTTGCCTTGGTGTTGCTCGGCAGCTGGCAGGCACTGGTCACCGGCTTCAAGCTGCCGCCCTACCTCGTGCCCTCGCCCCTGCTGATGTTCCAGACGCTGGCAACCGACTGGCAGTCGCTGGGCGGCTCGCTGCTGGTGACGCTGAAGATCACCCTGCTGTCCTTCGCAGTGGCCACCGTGGTGGGCGTGCTGATCTCCTTCCTGTTTGTACAGAGCCGGGTGATCGAGACAGCGCTTTTCCCCTACGCCGTGCTGCTGCAGGTCACGCCCATCGTGGCCGTCGCGCCGCTCATCATCATCTGGGTAAAAGACCCGACGGCCTCGCTGGTGCTGTGCGCCGCGCTGGTGGCGCTGTTTCCCATCATCTCCAACACCACGCTGGGCCTGCGCAGCATAGACCCCGACCTGCAAAGCTACTTTGCGATGAACCGGGCCAGCCGCCTGCAGACCCTGATGCGGCTGCGTATTCCGAGCGCCCTGCCTTACTTCTTCGGCGGCCTGCGCATCTCCAGCGGCCTGGCGCTGATAGGCGCCGTGGTGGCCGAATTCGTCGCCGGCACCGGCGGTGCAGCGACCGGCCTGGCCTACCAGATCCTGATGGCAGGCTACCAGCTCAACATCCCGCGCATGTTTGCTGCCCTGCTGCTGATCTCTCTGGCCGGCGTGGGCCTGTTTGCGCTGATGGCCTGGCTCACCAAGCTGGCGCTGGGCTCCTGGCACGCCAGTGAACTCTCCCGGGACTGATCTCCAAACGCTACCTTATTCATAGCGCCTTGCGCCCGCCAGATAAGGGCTGGAGGACAAAAACACTTGAAAATACAGAAAGTACCACCGGTGAACGCTCCCACCCATCCCATCGAACAGCTCCACGCCGAACTTGCCAACCTGGACTGGGTCACCGACGAAGGCCGCATTGCCCGCCTGTCCCAGGACTTCTCCTGGTTCAGCCCGGTGCTCAAGCGCCAGCTCGAAGGCAAACGGGCCGCCGCCGCGGTGCGGCCGCGCAGCGAAGAGGAAATTCGCCGCCTTGTCGCTCTGTGCGCGCGGCTGCGCGTGCCCATCACCGTGCGCGGCAGCGGCACCGGCAATTACGGTCAGGCTGTGCCGCTGCAGGGCGGCGTGGTGCTGGACATGAGCGGCTACAACGCCTTCCTCTGGGCACGCCAAGGCACCGGCCGTGCGCAGGCCGGCATCCGGCTCGGGGATTTCGACAAGGCCGTGAAGCCGCAGGGCCAGGAACTGCGCTGCATCCCCTCCACCTTCCGCAGTGCCACGTTGGGCGGCCTGTTCGGCGGCGGCTTCGGCGGGGTTGGCTCCATCAACTACGGCCCGCTGGCCGCCCGCGGCAACGTGCTGGGTATACGCGCCATCACCATCGAGGAAGAACCGCAGTTCATTGAGCTGCGCGGCCCCGAGGCCCTGCTGATGCACCACATGTGGGGCACCAACGGCCTGGTGCTGGAAGTCGAAGTCGGCCTGGCGCCCGTGCATGACTGGATGGAAAACATCGTCACCTTCGGCAGTTTTGATGAAGCGCTGGAGTTCGGCGACGCCGTCGCGCGCGCGCCGGGCATTGTCAAAAAAGAAGTCTGCCTGCTGGCCGCCCCCATTCCGGACTACATGAAGCAGCTGGCCGGCTACCTGCCCGCCGGCTGCCATGCCGTCATCACGGCCACCGCCTCCAGCAGCGAGGCGCCGCTGCTGGAACTTGTCACCCAATACACGGGCACGGTCACCTACCGCAAAACGGCAGAAGAAGTGGCGGCCAGCAACCGCACCCTGCTGGAATTCACCTGGAACCACACCACGCTGAACGCCCTGAAGGTGGACAAGGGCATCACCTACCTGCAAAGCGCCTTCAGCGCCGGCGAACACCTGGCGCAGGTCAAGCGCATGGAACAGCTGCTGGGCGGCGAAGTGCTGATGCATGCCGAGTTCATCCGCAACATGGAAGGCAACATCACCTGCACCGCGCTGCAGCTGGTGAAGTTCAGCACCGAGGAACGCCTGCAGGAGATCATGCAGATCCACCGTGACAACGGCGTGCGCATCAACGACCCGCATGTCAGCATCGTCGAAGACGGGAAAGCCGGCGGTGAGCTGCCGCAGGCCGTGCTCGACATCAAGCGCCGCTTCGACCCGCTGGATCTGCTCAACCCCGGCAAGGTACGCGCGTGGATGGTCGCATGAGCGCGGGCATGGGCCGGCCCATGGCCAACTACGCGGCCGTCCGGCGCGCCGGAGATTTCGTGTTTGTCAGCGGCGTGGTCGCGGTCGATCCGGCGCGCCAAGCCGTGGTGCAGGCGTATGACGACTTGCCGCCCGAGGCTGTGCAAGCCCTGCGCAGCCTGGGTTATGTCACCGGCCAGATGACGGTGGACATCTACGAGGCCCCCGCCGTCGCGCAAAGCTGGTTTGTGCTGGAGCGCATCCGCCAGCTGGCGGCCGAACACGGGGGCGGCATGGCCGATGTGGTCAAGCTGGTGCAGTACTTCCGCGACCTGCGCCACTACCCGTTTTACAACCGCGTGCGCGGCCTGTTTTATCCCGGCGAGCCACCGGCCAGCACGGTGGTGGAAGTGTCGCGTTTCATGCCCGGCGACGGGGCGCTGATCGAAGTGGAGGCCACGATTTATTTGCCCAGGTAATTTCCTGGAATTGCCCCGATACGGCATGAAATTTGCGTCTTGATTTTCAGAGTAGAAGCAGGCAACGGTCCAGAGACCGCGGGTCATTGCTCTGGCGGCGGGATTTTTCCCGACGTGCGCCATGGTGGCGCTTTGTGTTGATCAACATAACCGGAGAAACCACATGTCATTTCCCACACTCGTTCGCAAGATCCTGCCGGTGCTCGCGCTGGCCGCCACGGCCAGCCTGGCCCACGCGCAGGACAAGGTCACCTTTCTCACCTCCTGGTACGCGCAAGCCGAACACGGCGGCTACTACCAGGCCATCGCCACCGGCATCTACAAAAAATACGGCCTGGACGTCAGCATCAAGATGGGCGGCCCGCAGGTCAACGCGATCCAGATCATCGCCGCCGGCCAGGCCGACTTCATCATGGGCAAGGATTTCCAGACCCTGTCGGCCATCGAGAATGGCGTGCCCCTGACCACCGTCGCGGCCGTGTTCCAGATGGAGCCGCAGGGCATGGTCACGCATCCCGACGTAAACAGCCTGGCCGACCTCAAGGGCAAGACCATCCTGCTGGCCACCAGTGGCCGCACCAGCTGGTGGCCCTGGCTGAAGATCAAGCACGGCCTGAAGGATGACCAGACCCGTCCCTACACCTTCAACATGGCACCCTTCTTCGCCGACAAGAATGTGGCCCAGCAAGGCTACCCCGGCTCCGAACCCTTCATCGCCGAGAAGGCCGGACAGAAGGTCAAGTTCTTCCTGTTCGCCAACGAGGGCTACCCGCCGTACGGCAACACCATCGTCACGACGCGCCAGATGGTCAAGGACAAGCCCGAGCTGGTGCAGCGCTTCGTCAAGGCCACCCTGGAAGGCTGGAAAAGCTACCTGGACAACCCCGCGCCTGGCAACGCCCTGATCAAGCAGGACAACCCCAAGATGGAAGATGAACTGATCGCCTACTCGGTCAAGACCATGAAGGAGATGAAGTTCATGGACAGCGGCGATGCGGCCAAGGCTGGCGCCGGCGTGATGACCGACGCGCGCTGGAAGCAGACTTACGACCTGATGGTCACCAGCGGCCAGCTCAAGCCCAACCCGAACTGGCAACAGGCCTACACGCTGCAGTTCATCAAAGATCTCAAGATCAAGCCCTGATCTCCCGACTTCACCGCCCCGCCTGACCCTGCGCCTGAGCAGCATCGGGCCTTTACAAGGAATCAACATGTTGGTCACACAACAAGCGGTGTTGCGGCGTTTCTGGTACGCCGTCATGCCCATGGACAAACTCGCCGTTGGCCCGCAACCCTTCACCCTGCTGGGCGAACACATCGTGCTGTGGAAAAAATCCGACGGCACACCCGCCGCCGTGCGCGACCGCTGCTGCCACCGCACCGCGAAGCTCTCCAAGGGCTTTGTCGAGGGCGACAACATCGTCTGCGGCTACCACGGCTGGACCTACGACTGCAGCGGCGCCTGCGTGAAAATTCCGCAGAACCCGGACATGTTGATCCCGGCCGGCGCCAAAGTGCCGGCCTTCCACTGCCAGGAAAAATTCGGCTACGCCTGGGTCGCGCTGGACGACCCGCTGCTGCCCTTGCTGGACACCGAAGAGGAAGCGCTGGGCTACCGCCGCATCCACCAGTTCGATGAGAGCTGGGCCACCGGCGCGCTGCGGCTGATGGAGAACTCCTTCGATTCCGCGCACTTCGCCTTCGTCCACGCGGGCACCTTCGGCCAGGGCGGCCAGCCCAAGCCGGAGCACTTCGCACTGGAAGAAACCGACTACGGCTTCGAGGCATCGATGGTCATCAGCATCAACAACCCGCCACAGTCGCACCGCATCACCGGCACGACCGAGCCGACGACCAAGCGCCAGTTTTCCAACCAGTGGCACATGCCCTTTCTGCGCAAGCTGGGCCTGGTTTATCCCAGCGGCATCAAACACACCATCTTCACCTGCGCCACACCCATCGACGACCACCGCGTGCAGCTGATCCAGTGGCTGTACCGCAACGACACCGAAGCAGATTGCCCGGCCGAGCTGCTCAATGAGTGGGACACCAAAGTGGTGCTGGAGGACAAGGTCATCCTGGAATCGGTGGACGCCGACGCTCCGGTGGACGTGACGCGCCGCGATGAGCAGAGCATGGCCAGCGACCGGCCCGGCATGCTGATGCGCAAGCGCCTGCTGGCTTTGCTGCAAGAGCATGGCGAGACCGAAAAATTCGGCTGGACCCGCATCCACCCCGTGCAGAAGGAAGTCGCCCATGCTGACCACTAAACAGAAGGTGCTGCGCCGCTTCTGGTACGCGCTGATGCCGATGACGGCCCTCGACGCCGGACCGCAGCCGTTCACACTGATGGGTGAAGACATTGTGCTCTGGAAGCAGGCCGACGGCACGCCGGCCGCGGTGCGCGACCGCTGCTGCCACCGCACTGCGAAACTCTCCAAAGGCACGGTCGAGGACGGCAACCTCGTCTGCGGTTACCACGGCTGGACCTACGACTGCACCGGCACCTGTGTGCGGATTCCGCAAAACCCCGACATACAGATTCCGGCCGGCGCCAAAGTACCGGCCTACCGCGCCCAGGAGAAATACGGCTATGTCTGGGTTGCGCTGGAGGACCCGCTCAAGCCGATTCCGCACTTCCCCGAAGACGGTACACCCGGCTACAGGCGCATCTTCCAGTTCTACGAGGAATGGAAAACCAGCCCGCTGCGCATGATGGAAAACTCCTTCGACAACTCGCATTTTTCCTATGTGCACAAGGCCAACTTCGGCATCCTTGAACAACCGAAACCGGCGCCTTACGAGTTTCGCGAAACCGACTACGGCTTCGAGGCCGAAACCCGTGTGCCCATCCGCAATCCGGCGGCCGGCCACCAGGTCACGGGCACAACCGAGCCCATCACCGAGCGGCACCTGATCAACCGCTATTACCTGCCGTTTGCGCGACGCTTCGGCTGCAACTACCCGGCCAGCGGCATCGACCACATCATTTACAACTGCGCCACGCCGATTGACGATGAACGCATGATGCTGGTGCAGTGGCTCTACCGCAACGACAGCGAGGAAAGCTGCTCCACGCAAAAGCTGATTGCCTGGGACGCGGCCATCACGGCCGAGGACCGCGACATCCTCGAGGCCACCGATGCCGATGCCTGCGTGGACACCACACGCCGCGCCGAGTTCCACATGCCCTCGGACAAACCCGGCTTGGTCATCCGCAAGCAGTTGCTGGACCTGCTGCGCGCGCACGGCGAGGAAGAAATCCACCGCGGCTCCCCGTCCATGCCAAAGAACCACATTTCCATCCAGGCCCCGGCCGGGCCCACACCATGAACCTCCTGATCCGAAACGCCACAGCCATCCTCACCGGCCTGCCCGGCAGCGAAGCGCGGCATGTCGGCCCCGACATCCGCGTGCGCGGCGGCAAGATCGCCGCCATGGGCGCGCTGCAGCCCGAGCCGGGCGAACGGCAGATCGACGCCGGCGGCTGCGTGGTCTACCCTGCCTGGGTCAACACCCACCACCACCTGTTCCAGTCATTGCTCAAGGGCGACCCCATGGGTATCAACGCCACGCTGACGCCCTGGCTTACCGCCACGCCGATACGCCTGCGGCCCCGAATGGACGAGGACATGTTCCGGCTGGCCGCACGCATCGGCCTGGTCGAGCTGGCACTGTCGGGCTGCGCCACCGTGGCCGACCACAACTACCACTACTACCCCGACATGCCTTACGACAGCTCGGCCATCCTGTTCGAGGAAGCCGAGGCGCTGGGGCTGCGCTTTGTGCTGTGCCGCGGCGGCGGCACGCTGTCGCGCCTGCCGGAGGGCGACACGGCGCCTGCCTCGCGGCCTGAAACGCTGGATGGCTACCTGGCCGACATCGAGCGCCTGGCCACGCGTTTCCACAATAGCGCACCCGACGCCATGCAGCGCCTCGTGGTCGCACCCACCACGCCGGTGCACTCCATGCGGCCCGAAGAGCTGCGTGAATGTGCAAACCTGGCGCGCCGGCTGGGCCTGCACCTGCATTCCCACCTGTCCGAAACCGTGCACTACCACGACAGCGTGCACACGCAACACGCCATGAAGCCCGTGCATTTCTGCGAAACCCTGGGCTGGCTCGGGCCTGACGTGTGGTTCGCACACCTGGTGAAGCTTGACGCCGACGAGATCGCCCTGCTGGGGGCAACCGGCACCGGCATCGCCCATTGCCCGCAGAGCAACGGCCGACTGGGCAGCGGCATTGCGCCGGTGCGGGCACTGGAAGAAGCCGGCGCTGCGGTGTCGATAGGGGTGGATGGTGCTGCCTCCAACGAGGCCGCCGACATGCTGTCCGAAACCCATGCGGCATGGCTGATGCAGCGGGCTCGCGCTGGCGAGGCCGCCGTTGCCCTGCACCGCGGCGGCCAGGGCGAGGCCGACGCAGCGGCGACCACCGTGGAGGATGTGGTGCGCTGGGGCACCGCCGGTGGCGCGAAGGTGCTGGGCCTGCCCGGCATCGGCACCCTGTCGCCCGGGCAGGCCGCCGACATCGCGATCTACGCGCTGGACCGCGACCCCCGCTACTTCGGCCTGCACGACCCCGCCATTGGCCCGGTCGCCAGCGGCGGCACGGCGCACCTGCTGGCCTTGCTGGTAGGTGGCCGCGAAATCGTGCGCGATGGTGCGGTGCCCGGGCTGGACCTGGCCGGACTGGGCCGGCAGGCGCGCGCGGCGGTGGCCAGGCTCACGGCCTGAAGACCGGCGAAACCGGGAGCGGCGGTTTCGCGAGCCCAGCGCGCCGCAGAGGCTTGAAAAACTGCGGCTGGTCGATAGACTCGGCGTTCACCCCAAAGAGAGAGCCTGTGTTCAGGTCACATCTCGCCCCCTGTCCGCCGCAACAAGAGAGCCCTTCCCCATGCCGGTCATCAAACACAACCCCAAGGAACTCTTCCCCCAATACCGCTGCTACAGCCACGCCATGGAAATCCGCGGCGACTCGCGCATGCTGGTGATCAGCGGCCTCAACGGTTACCTCGCCGACGGCAAAACCATGCCCGATTCCTTTGAGGAACAGGCCGAAGTGATCTGGACACACATCCAGACCCTGCTGCGCTCTGCCGGCATGGACCTGCACAACCTGGTTTCCGTACGCACCTACCTGGCCGACCCCAGCTACGACGAAGCCAACGTCCGCACGCGCGTGAAATTCCTGGGTACCCACGAGCCCACCCTGACTGTGGTCTGCTGCCAGTTGCTGGACCCGAAATGGAAGCTGGAAGTTGAAGCCGTGGCGGCCACATGAGCCGCCTGGCCATGACAGCCACCAAAGTCCAGGCGCTGCTGTTTGACCTCGGCGGCGTGGTGCTCGACATCGACTTCAACCGTGCTTTCGAGCACTGGCAGCCTGTGTCGCGGCTGTCTCTCGACGAGATCAAGGCCGGTTTCCGGTTTGACGCCGCCTACCAACGGCATGAACGCGGTGAAATTACCGCAGCGCAATACTTTGCGCATCTGTCCAACACCCTCCAACTTCAGGAAGGCCATGCGCGTGTTGCCGAGGGCTGGAACGCCATCTTTCTCGGCGAGATCAGCGAGGCCCTGGCCATGATCCAGTCCGCCCGCAGCCAGTTGCCCTGTTATGCCTTCACCAATTCCAACCCTGTGCACCAGGCCGCCTGGTCGGCAATGTTCCCGGCGGTCGTTCAGGCGTTTGACCGCATCTTCGTTTCTTCCGACATGGGCTGCCGCAAGCCCGAGCGCCAGGCCTTTGAGCACATCGTCCGTGAAATCAAGGTCGATCCCCAGGCCATCCTGTTCTTTGACGACCTGGCCGAGAACATTGCCGGCGCACAGGGTGCTGGCTTGCAGGCCGTTCACGTGCGCGGGCCGGCGGATGTGCGGGCTGCGCTTGAACGCACAGGCTGTACGGCATAGTCCGGGCATGAAACACGCCGTTTTCTTCCGCAACCTGAACCTGGGCCGGGCTAACTGTCCCACGCGAACACAGCTGGAAGCAGCCTTTCTTTCTGCCGATGCGGAAACTGCTTCATCCTTCCTCACCAACGGCACCCTTGTTTTCTCGGCCAAAAGCAACGCGAAAGCGCGCAAGGTGTTGACGCTGGCCTGCCAGTCGCTGCTGGTCGAATGCGGGTTCAAGGAACCGGCTTATCTTCGTGAGGTGCGCTACCTGGGCGACCTCGTTGCCAGCCAGCCGTTCAAATCTGTGGCACCCGACAGCGTCTACGCCTGCTGCGTTTCTTTCCTGCCGGCGAATTACGCCATGTCGGCCAAATGGCCACGGGCATCGGCTCGCGGTGATGTCGAAATCCTGGGCATCACCGATACGGAAGTATTCAGTGTCAGCCGGCAAATCACCAAGTCGCCAGGCAGCCCGAATGCGTTTCTGGAAAAACTCCTCGGCTCAGCCGTGACCACGAGGAACTGGAATACCGTGCTTCGTCTTGTCGAGAAACACGGTGACCCTCTGGTGAGATAAGCCGCATCCATGTAACGTCAACGGCTCGCCCGCAGCTTCCCGGCAGGACGAAACCATCAAGACCATAGCACCGAGGTGGGAGCCACGGAACAGGGGAAGCAAGCAGTCAATGAATGGTGTTTACAAGAAAATTTAGGGAAAACTACATGTCGAGCAAAACGCTCAAACCAGATTTTCATGATGCAGCGGGCGAGCGCTCCATCGATATCGCCGCGAAATCAATCGTGGCTGATGTTATGGAACTTGAGCGCCAAGGAAAGCTCAACGAGGCTGCACTCGCAGAGATTGACGCACGGGTCCAGGAAGAATTCAGACAGTTTGAGGAAACTCAAGCGAAAGCCGTTGCAGCTTATGAAGCAAACCGTTTCGTTTCAAAGCCAGCCGTTCTGCCCAAACGCTTTTATGTACCCGCATGGGGGTTGTTCATCTTTGTATTTTTTGGTCCTGTCCTGGAAATAACTATCGGTGAAGGTTTTATCTTCTCGTATGCGAACGACTACCGCGCTGCAGTGCCATGGATATTCTGGATATTGGTACCGATTTTGGGGATCGGATTTTTCATCCAGGAAAAAAAGAAACGTGTCCTCAGTGCTCAGTATCCCACCTGGGTAGTTAGGTGGTTGATCATGTTTCCGATCATGGTCACCCTGGGCGCCGGGGGTGTGGCCATGTCGCCCTTAGGCTGGTTCGCACTTGCTGGATGGGCAACAGGTACTGGGTCCAGTCACCTGGAAGCCAAAGTGTTGTCAATTGGTTCTTTGCGACCGAGTTCACGCGGCTGTGATCAGCAAGCCAGGTTGCAGGTACTTAACAATGAAGCAGATATCTGCCTTGAAGGGCGTATATTGGGCACCTCTCCCAAACAGGGCGATACGCTTGCCATTGCTGGTCGGATTTCCGGCATGGGCGTATACATCGAAAAACTTCAAGCCAAGTGAACATCGTTTAGCAGAAGGCGAGGTTCTGCACACGCAAACGGCTTAGTGGTTTCTCCTAGGGCCATGCACCCCTTTGTGGGCTGTACGTCCAGCGGTCGGTCAGCTATTCTCGTGACAACTACAGGAGGAAACCCATGGAATCGTCTCTGGATGTCATCGATCACGGCGACTGGCTCAGCTTTGGAATATCGCACGCCGGCAGCATCATTCCGGTCAAAATTTCCCGTGAGGCGATGGAGGAGCACTTCGGCGCAAGCAAAGGGCCGGACTCACTGAAAAGTGCCTATGCACTGGATGCCGAGATGATTCACGCGCGCGCTGCCGACATGATCGTGGCTGGCGTTGCCTATACCCCCGACAATCCCCTGGTGCTGAAGGCCGAAGATTTCTAGTTTCACTGTCTGGCAAGCACCTACAAAGGTACCGCCTATCCTTATCTGCAACCAGTCAAGACTCTCACGGTTTGACCGCTCGTAACGCCATCATGGCGTCAACAGGAGACGATACATGGCTGATGAATTCACAACCAACCATCAGACAGAGACTTTCAAGTCTTTGATAACGATTTCTCTAGACATCTTCAAGGGTCTAATTCTCATTAATGGCGGAGCAGCAGCCGGCATGGTTGCAACGCTCGACAAGTTGACCAAGGTGATTCATATTGGCGCCATCCAAGCATCCATGGGACTCTTTGTTGGGGGATTGCTAGCCGCGGTGGTGGCAAGCAGCTGCGCGTATTTCACGCAATTGGCGTTACATGAAGAAAACATGGGGCGCGAAGTGCGTGGCAAACACCATAGGTGGGTGATTGCTGTCACTATCTTCTGCATATTGAGCATGGCTTGTTTCGGTGCAGGCGGGCTGGTGGCCGCGCTGAGTATTCGACCAGTGCTTTGTGCATGAGCCTGTGGAAACTGAAAAGTATCAGACCACAGAAGCTGAACGCTCCCTCGTCGCCAGATGCTGGTGAATCATGGCCACCGCAGCCGCGCCCTCGCCTATCGCCCCACCGACCCGTTTGACCGACCCGCTGCGCACGTCGCCCACCGCAAACAGGCCGGGGATGCTGGTTTCGAGCGGTGCCGGCGTGTGGCCGTGCTGGTGGCTCGCCACTTTTTCGCCGGTGAGAACAAAACCCTGCGGATCAATGGCAACGCCGCAGTCCTGGAGCCAGCCGGTTTCGGGGTCGGCACCGACGAACATGAAGACGTTGCGCACGGCCGTTTGCTGCTCGCTGCCGGTTTTGCGGTTGCGCCAGGTCACCGCCGTCAGGCCAGCTTCATCGCCATGCAATCCGGCCAGCTCGGTATGCGGCAGCAGTTCAATATTAGGCGCGGCTTCGATGCGGTCTATCAAATAGCGCGACATGCTGGCGGCCAAGCTTGGCCCGCGCACCAGCACGTTGACCTTGGCGGCATGCTGCGAGAGAAACACCGCGGCCTGCCCGGCCGAGTTGCCGCCGCCGACCAGGGCGACTTCGGTCTGGCTGCACATCTTCGCCTCGAGGGCTGAGGCCCAGTACCAGACACCGCGGCCCTCAAACTCTGACAGGCGTGGCACTTCCGGCCGGCGATAACGTGCACCGCTGGCGACCACCATGGTTTTGCCGCGCAACCGGCGCCCATCGGTCAGCGTGAGCTGCAGTTCGCCTTCCTCGGCCATGCGGCTGCAGTTCAGCGACTTCGCCTGCGCCGGAATCAACATCTCGACGCCGAACTTCTGCGCCTGAACATAAGCCCGGCCGGCCAGCGCCTGGCCCGAGATGCCGGTCGGAAAGCCGAGGTAGTTTTCAATCCGCGCACTGGCTCCGGCCTGCCCGCCATAGGCCCGGCAGTCAAGCACCAGCACATGCAGGCCTTCGGACGCGGCGTACACCGCCGTGGCCAGGCCGGCCGGCCCGGCGCCGACCACGATCAGGTCGAACAGCTCGTCGTGGTCGGCGGTGTCCACCATGCCGATGCAGCGGGCCAGCTCGCCTTCGGTCGGGTTCAGCAACACCGAGCCATTCGGGCACACGGCCAGCATGTCGGCGGCGCCTGCGCTGTACTGCTCGAGCAGCGCGGCGGCACCGGCGTCTTTGGTAATGTCCATCACATGGTGCGGCTCGCCATTGCGGCTCAGGAAACTTTGCAGACGCATCACACTGGCCGACTGCGGCTGGCCGATCAGCACCGGGCCGCTGGCGCCGGCTTCGATCAGCGCAACGCGGCGCAGGATGAGCGCGCGCACCAGACGCTCGCCCAGGTCAGCCTCGGCAATAATGAGTGCGCGCAACTGGTCGGGCGGAATCAGCAGCGTCTCCACCTCGTCTTCGGCATGGCCATCAACCAGCGCAACGCTGCCCGACAATTGGCCAACCTCGGCCGCAAACCCGCCCGGCCCGTGCCGGACCACAGGCACCACATGGCCCATACCGTCACGCTGGGTCACGGCCAGGGTGCCCTTGAGCACCACAAACATGCCGGGGCCGGGCTCACCGGCGGCGAACAGCCTGTCACCGCGCTGATAACGCAGCAGCTTGCCGAAGCGCTGCATGCGTTCAATCTCGGAAGCGGTGAGCTCCGGAAACATCTGGTGGCGCCGGTCGTTATAGGGCGTGAACGGCGTTTCTGTCGAATCGTCAGCCATGGGAAAACTCCGGTTGTGCGGGGGGCCTGCGCTGATTTGAACCGCGAATGTTTTCAGGAACAAGCAGGAATTGTTACGCAGAGCCAAAGGCCTGCAAAAACAGAAGCCTTTGATCGCATACTCTGCCGCAGCAGAAAATTGCTATGTTTTCAATAGCTGTTTACACCCGTACCATAAGGGCCGGCGGCACTTTTCATTGAGAAAAATCAGCCCGCACGACGAAACGTCAGGTTGATACGACGCCGGCCCAGCAAGGGATGTTCACCATCGGCCAGCGGTGCCACGCCGTGGTAGGCCAGGCGCGCCGGGCCGCCCCAGACAACAACGTCGCCGTGGCCCAGGCGGTAGCGCTGCGGCTTGTCGCTGCGCCGGACGGTGCCGAACAGAAACACGGCGGGCAAACCCAGCGAGACAGAAACAATGGGCGCGGAATAATCCTTCTCGTCCTTGTCTTGATGCAGCGAGAGTCGGGCACCGGGTTCATAGCTGTTGATCAGGCAGGCGTCGGGTACGAAGTTGTCGAAGCCGGCCCGCGCTGCAGCGCTTTTGGCCAACTCGCAAAAGCTCGCCGGCATGGCCGGCCAGGGCTGACCGGAGAGCGGGTCCAGCGGGTCATAGCGGTAACCGCTGCGGTCAGACACCCAGCCCAGTGCCCCGCAATTGCTCATGCCCACCGACATGGTGTAACCGCCGGGCGTGACCAGGTGGCGAAACGGCGCCTGCGCAGTAACTTCTTCAACTGCTTGCAACAGGGCCGCATCACCTTCACGCCCAAAACCGCGCAGCACCGCCGCGCCCGGTGCGAGCGACTCGGTCGTCACGGCTACCGGCAAGTCGTCAAAAAGATCGGTGGTCAAACATTCTCCCGCGCGGGTTCGGGCCTTATTCCTTTTCTAAATCATTCGTGAACGCGAAGGCGAAGCGACGACAGTACAGACGTACGGCTAGCGAAGCCGACAAAGTGCACGGATGATTTAGAAATGGAATTACTGCGCGTCATGAAAAATAATCCCCAGCGTGTGGCGATGACCCGAGCGTACCGTGCTGACGCCGTGACGCATGTTGACCCTGTAAAAACCCCTGCTGCCCTGCACCGGTCGGTGGTGCACGGCAAACACCACGGCGTCGCCCTGGCCCAGGGGCACCACCTCGGGCCGGGACTGCATGCGCGGGCGCTGCTCGGTCAGCACAAACTCGCCGCCGGTGAAGTCTTCGCCCGGCCGCGACAGCAGCACCGCCACCTGCAGCGGAAACACATGTTCACCGTACAGGTCTTGGTGCAGGCAGTTGTAGTCGCCCTCCGCGTATTGCAAGAGCAGCGGCGTCGACCGCACCTGGCCGGCCGCGTGGCAGCGGGCCAAGAAGGCGGCGTGCTCAGCCGGATAACGCACGGCGATGCCCATGGCTTCGTTCCAGCGGTTGGCCACCTCCACCAGCTGCGGATACAGCGTGCTGCGCAGCTGCTGCACCAGCCCGGGCAAGGGGTAGCTGAAGTACTGGTACTCGCCCTGGCCGAAGCCGTGGCGGGCCATCACGATACGGCTGCGAAACAGCGCGCCCTGTCGATACAGCCCGGTGATTTCCGCACACTGCGCGGGGCTCAGCAGTTGCGGCAGCACGGCGCTGCCGTGCGCCTGCAGCACTTCGGTCAGCGCCGACCACCCGGTGTCGGCTGGCGTGTACGTCAACAAATTGTTCATGGCGCGCTTGGGTCTTGAGGAAAAACCCAAGCGTAAGCCGGAGGCAGCAGACAGGCTCGCCGGAAACGGACATCCCACCTCGTCATCACGTGGGTTTACGGCCCGATTCATGCATGAAATCGACCTCCAGCCCAGCGAGGGCGTGCGCAAGCAGCTACTTTATTGATAGCGGGTCGGGGAGCGCTGCAAGCCGGCGGCGCCGGTCAGCCCCAGCAGGGCAAGGAAACGATGCTGGAATGTGCTGGCGTCAGCAACTGGCAAAGGCGATCGGACGACAGTCCGGCTGCCCGCAAACTCCGGCAGGCAATCGGCCAGCTCCTCAAAACCCGCCACGATGCGCGGACCGACCCACAGCCGCACCCAGCGCGCCATCGCCAGGCGCTGGTCGCCCATGCGCAGGCTGGCCGCAAACTGCGGTGTGTTGAAAGACCTGGCAATCTGCTTTTCAACCAGAGGCGTCGCTTCGTCAGCCACCCAGTCCAGGAACACTGGCGACAAGTTTTTCCGGCTCGCGCAGACGAGCTCAAACACCAACTCGTCCAGCGCAGAGACGGCGGTAAGGCAGGCTTCTTTCAGGCCAACGGTGCTGGTGCGCATCATGACGGTCTCCTCAAAAATTCAGTAAGCTGCAGGCTTGTCACCCGCGAGGCGGCCCTACACCCGCGCTGGCGGAAATACGCCGAAAAAGCGGGTTCGGTTTCTTGAACGACAAGCAGGAGAGCCATACATGGTTAACGGCAGCCAGGCAAAAAAATTGAACACGGTGTACCGCAGCGCGAGGTACCGCCATGGCAGGTAACGTCCTGTCTCCGTGCGACGAAGGGCTGATCCGCGCACAGTACAAGGCAGAAACCGGGGCAGCCCCCGCATCGCGCCGCGGCCTGGCGCTGGCTGCCACCGTCCTCGGCTCCTCCATGGCCTTCATTGACGGTTCGGTCGTCAACATTGCCCTGCCCGCCATCCAGCGCGATTTTGCGGGCACCAGCGCGGGCCTGGCGGCCATGCAATGGGTGATCAACGCCTATCTGCTGGCGCTGGGCTCCCTGGTGCTCGTAGGCGGCTCGCTGGGCGACCGCTTCGGACGGCGCACAGTGTTCATCGTCGGCATTGCGCTTTTTACCGCCGCCTCTGTCGCCTGCGGGCTGGCGCCCGGCGCCGGCACCCTGATTGCGGCGCGTGCGCTGCAGGGCGTGGGCGCGGCACTGCTGGTGCCGGCCAGCCTGGCCATCA
>NZ_JBDTTH010000060.1:0-28291 GCF_039930745.1 Polaromonas sp.
CCTACGAAACCGCCTGCGGTGTGAGGGTACAAAACGAAGCGACCGCGACACAGGACATCGACCTTTTACTCGACACACGCAAATACCTGCAATTTTCCAGCACGATGCAACGGCTCGATACGTCCTTGCTTGGCATATTTCAGAAAGTGGACAAGACTTTTGAATTGCGTCACGACCAGAAATACACGGCCGTCAATGCAAGCGGGTTCGAAATTGATGTGATTCGCCGCACCGCGCCCAAAGACAGCAGAGGCGAGCCCCCCCTGCGAACGTCGGAATTCGAAGAAGATTTCTGGGCTGTACAGGTATCGAGCGGCAAGGCACTACTGGACGGCGGTAGCTTTACCCAGGTCGTTGTTGCAGCCAACGGAAACATGGCTACGCTGATCGCGCCAGCGCCCAAAAGTTTTATTCGCATCAAGACCGCACTAAGCGAAAAAACCACGCGTGACCCCCTCAAAAGCCGCAAGGATTTACTCCAGGCAAAAATCGTGCAGCGCCTTATCGATGACTATGGCCTCCAGCATGTGGCTGATGCTGGCTGAGCCAGAGGCAACATGAAAAAAGTTACCGTTAGACTATTTTTTGCTACTTTATTGATAGCTGCCTGCGCCTGTCCTGCCTGGGCCGCAGCCAATTTTGATCAAGTAAAACGCGAGTTCCGCCCATCCGACACGCTGATCCTCGACCGCAGCGGAGAGGTGATCCAGCGCCTGCGCAGCGACGCCACAGTCCGGCGCGGCCAGTGGGTGGCGCTGCCGGACATTTCGCCAGCCTTGCGCACGGCGCTGGTGCTCAGCGAAGACAAGCGTTTTTACGACCACAGCGGCGTGGACTGGCGCGCTGTGTCCAGCGCGGCCTGGGGTAATTTGTGGAACACCAGAACCCGCGGCGCTTCCACGCTCAGCATGCAGCTGGCCGGACTGATGGATGAAGACTGGCGCGCTGGCGCGGGCGGACGCAGCATTGTGCAGAAAGTCGGCCAGACCGTGTCGGCCCAGGTGCTGGAGGCGCGTTGGCGCAAAGACCAGATCCTGGAGGCGTATCTCAACCTTGTGCCGTTTCGCGGCGAGATGGTGGGCATCGACGCGCTGAGCCGCACGCTGTTCGACAAGGCCGCGCACGGGCTGGACGAGCGCGAAGCGGCGATTGCGGCTGCGCTGGTGCGCGCCCCCAATGCCAAGGTAGCGCAGGTGTCGCAGCGGGCCTGCGGTGTACTCAAGGTCATGCAGGCTCCCGCGAAGGTCGACTGCGAAGGACTGGACCTCTTTGCGGCAGCGGCCTTGCAGCGCAAGGCGTTTGACGCAAGTGAAGGTGTGGCGCCGCACCTGGCGCGCAGGCTGCTGGCACTGCGCGCGTCCTCGCCTGCTCCGAAAGGAAAAGAAAGCCTTGGCGCTGAACCCGCCACCCCCAAGGGAGAAAGAGGAGGCAATGAATCCGCTTTGCTTCCTCTCCCTCCAGGTGATGGCAAGGCTGATGGGTCTTCGAACCTCCCAAGCCGCACCCTCACCTCGACCCTGCGCGCTCCCCTTCAACGCTTCGCCGTACAAACGCTCACCCAGCAGCTGCGCGAACTGCACGGCCGGCACGTCGAAGACGGTGCCATCGTGGTGCTGGACAACGCCACGGGTGAAGTGCTTGCGTGGGTTGGCTCTTCGGGTGAACTCAGTGGCGCGGCCGAGGTCGACGGCGTGACGGCGCTGCGTCAGCCGGGCTCTACGCTCAAGCCGTTTTTGTATGCCCAGGCGATTGCCGAGCGCCGCATCACCGCCGCCTCGCTGCTGGAAGACTCTTCATCGCAGATCCAGACAGCGGGCGGCCTCTACATTCCGCAAAACTATGACCGCCAGTTCAAAGGGCTCGTGTCGGCTCGCACCGCGCTCGGTGCATCGCTGAATGTGCCGGCCGTGCGCACGCTGGTCATGGTGTCGCCTGACGCCTTTCACAAACAACTCAAGGCCGTGGGCCTGCCGCTGCGAGAGTCGGGCGACTACTACGGCTACAGCCTGGCACTGGGCAGCAGCGAGGTCTCTTTGCTGTCGCTGGCCAACGCCTACCGCACGCTGGCCAATGGCGGGCGCTACAGCGCGCCCTCGCTGGCGAAAAACCCAAAGCCGGTCTTCAGGCCCGCGCTGGATGCACGCGCCGCCTTCATCACCACCGACATCATGTCCGACCCGATGGCACGCGCCCGCACCTTCGGCACCGACAGCATTTTGGCGACACGCTTCTGGACGGCCGTAAAAACCGGCACCAGCAAAGACATGCGCGACAACTGGGCCATGGGCTTTTCGCAGCGCTACACCGTGGGCGTGTGGGTGGGCAACGCCAGCGGCGCACCCATGTGGGACGTCAGCGGCACCAGCGGCGCAGCGCCCATCTGGGCGGCCCTGATGAACTACCTGCACAAGACCGAACGCAGCCGCGCGCCCACGCCGCCCGCCGGCCTGGTGCAAAGCCAAACCCGGTTTAGCAACCAGGGCGGCACGCCACTGGAAGCAGCCCGCAGCGAATGGTTCATCAAAGGTACGGAGCAGTCCCTTTTTGCTATTAATTCAGGAGCTGCCAGCGTTCATCCTGAAAGGTCTGCAGCCCGAAACAGCACTCAAAAAGGCATTCAAAAAACAGTTCCCGAGCCTGATGCGGTGCCCCGCATCACTGCCCCCGCTTCAGGCACCATCATCGCGCTGGACCCGGACATTCCCCCCAAACACCAACGTATCAGCTTCAGCGCCGAAGGTCGCGGCACACGCTGGCTGATAGACGGCAAGGAATTCGCGCGCGGCCCACGGGCGCAATGGTTGCCGTGGCCCGGCCGGCACGTTGTGCAGTTGCTGGATGCCAATGGCAAGGTGGCCGATGAGATCAAGTTCGAAGTACGCGGCGCCGGTGTACGCGAAGCCAGCGCGCGTGGCGGCGCGCCTGCAGTGCGTTGAGGGAGCACGTTCATCTTCACACCCCCGACATCCCACACCCCTGCGCTCACCATGCCTCATCGCCAACCCTCTCTACCTTCCCTGCAATTCCGACCAACGCACCCAACACGGCACCTCTACAAAACCCTGGCCGTACTATGGGCCGCGCTCTGCGTGCTGGCGGCCGGCGCCATGGCCCAGCCGACCGATGCAGCGCAGGCGCCCGAGCCAACCGATGTCACGGCGGTGGCCAGGCCGACCGATAGCGTCCGGGTGGCCGTTCCCCCCTACAGCGCGCGCGTACTCGACACCACCGGCACACTGCACACCACACACATCGCGGAATTGAACCAACAGATCCTGGCGCTCGAGGCAGATACCCGGGCGGCGGTGGTCGTGCTCATGGTGCAAACCACGGGCGACGAAGCCATCGAGCAATACGCCACGCGCGTGTTCGAGAAATGGAAGATCGGCGACGCAGAGCGCGACGACGGCATCCTGATCCTGGTGGCTACAGAGGACAGGCGCATGCGTATCGAGGTGGGCCAGGGCCTTGAGGGCACCGTGCCCGACGTGCTGGCGGGCCGCATCATCGACCAGGACATGAAGCCGCGATTCCGCAGCAACGACTATGCGGGCGGGCTGAAAGCGGCCATCAACAGCATCGGCACGCGGGTGCGCGGCGATACGCAACCCCTAAGCAGCGAAGAGTCGGGCGGCATCACGCCCTTTGGCTGGGCATTTTTTGCCACACTGATGTGGGGTTTCGCCGTGGGTGCGGTTCGCGCACACCGCACCTGGAAATGGCCGGTGACGGTCGGCGTGCTCGCCGCCATGCCGCTGGTGGCGGCGGCTGTACTGAGGGAGCCCGGCATGGGATTCGTGCTGCTGTCTTTCCCGGCGCCGCTGACGTTTGCGCTGGGCTTCGGCTGTGGCCGCTCTCGCGCGATGCGCATGGTTGTCAGCGGTATCGCGCTGGCGATCGGCCTCCTGGTCGGCATTGCGCATGCGGTGGGCGCCGACAGGTTCGGCTGGGGCTTTCTCTACGCCGTGGTGGGCGGCGTCGGCTGCCTGCTGCTCGGCCTGATCGCCATGGGTGTTCGCAGGGCCTACAAGCGCAGCCTGGTGGAGTTGGGCGTGCGCAGCGCGGTGGTGACCGGCATCGCGGCGTATGTGGCGTTCGAAAATCCGCCGGGCCCGTTCGGGCCTGACTGGACCTCCTGGCTGCCCGTGGGGATGGCGACCGGCCTGGCGATGCTGTTCGCTTTCTTCCCAAGCGGCGTTAGCAGCAGTAGCGACAGCGGTGGCCGCAGCTCATCCGGCGGCAGTTCCAGCTCCAACTCCAGCAGCAGCCGGAGTTCATCAGGCGGCTCCAGCAGCGGCGGCGGCGCATCCGGCAGCTGGTAGAAGGAAAGTGCTTGCCGTGGCCAGGGGCACACGGTGCAGCTGGTCAGCGAACGCGGCGAGGTGCTGGGACGAGATATGCATCGAAGTGCGTGATGCTGTCGTGAAGGCCAGCCGGAGCTGAACCGGCGCCGGCAAATGGCCTCAGCCAGCATTCAGTGCAGCGGCTAGCAACGCGCACAACTCGGGCAGTTCTTCCTCATCCACCGAGGTGAGCTCCAGCCCGATGCTGCCCTGCGCTGACCGGTGCGGCGCAACCACCACCACCGGATCACCCGCACGCAGCAGTTCGATCACACCGGCGGCGCTGATGCGGGTAACCACCGCGTCCACATTTAGCCACAGCCGCGCAAAACCATTACCTTGCGGATCGGATGTGCGCTCCACGACCACACCCGGCCAGCCGCCGGCCGCGGCTGCCACGGCATCGAGCTTGCGCTGCTGGGCCATGCACCAGTCATCCTGCGGTGTGGCAGCGCGCACGCGAATGGCAGCCAGTACCCCGGCCAGCGCCTCCTTGGTCGGCTTCATGGCCCTGCCGATGCCACCATGTTGTGCGTCAAGCGCCGCAACCAGGTCCGCACGCCCCAGCACCAGGCCTGCCGTGGGGCTGCGCAGGTATTTCTGGCCACTGAGCAGCACCAGATCAGCCCCGCCGGCCACCAGCTCGCGTGCGCGCCAGTCCTGCGCAGCCGCGTCCAGCACCAGAGGCACGCCGGCTGCATGGGCAAGCGCGGCCAATTCGTCGGTGACAGCCGGCCCCGAGCCTGTAGCCAGGTGCGACTCGACGGCCAGCACACAGGCAATACCTCCGCGCGCCAGTTCGGCAGCCACATCGCCCGGCGCTGGGCACGGCACAGGCTGCGCACCCGCCAGCCGCACAGCCTGCGTGATCGCCTGGCCGTAATGCACCTGGTGGGCCGCGAGCAGCAACACGCGGCTCGGCATGCCCGTGCTGTCCGGCAGTTGCGCCACGCGCGCCGCATCGGTGCCGGCCGTGCAGGCAGCCACAGCCAGCGTGATGGCTGCCGCACTGCAATGGGTGACGCAGGCCGACTCGGCGCCGCTCCAGGCCGCCAGTTCGCGCCCTGCGAGGGTCTGCAGGTCCGCCAGCACCACGTGGCGCTGCAACATCAGCGCTACCGCCTCGGCCACGGCAGGATCGCTGCGCGAAACCCCATAAGGGGTGGGCGTGCCCCAGGCATTGATGACCCGTTTCAGGTCCGGAAGAACAGGCGTTGAGAAGCTTGGCATGAAGAAAATTCCGGAATTGTGCGCCTGCATGCAAATTTCTTCAAACCGGGCGCTCTGCAAACCGCTAGCATCAGGGGCTTCCAAGGAGACTCCATGCCCGTGATCACCACCATCGAAGACCTGCGCGTGCTGGCCCAAAAGCGCGTGCCGCGCATGTTTTACGACTACGCCGACTCGGGCTCGTGGACTGAAAGCACCTACCGCGCCAACGAAGAAGACTTCGCAAAAATCAAGCTGCGCCAGCGTGTAGCAGTGAACATGGAAAACCGCAGCACCGCCACCACCATGGCCGGTTGTCAGGTAAAAATGCCGGTCGCCATTGCGCCCGTCGGCCTGACCGGCATGCAGCATGCCGATGGCGAAATCCACGCGGCACGTGCTGCCGAGAAATTCGGCATTCCCTTCACGCTGTCGACCATGAGCATCTGCTCCATGGAAGACATTGCGGCCTCCACACAGGCGCCGTTCTGGTACCAGCTTTACATGATGCGCGACCGCAGCGCGATGGAAGCCATGATCGCGCGCGCCCGCAAGGCCCGCTGCAGCGCGCTGGTCCTGACGCTGGACCTGCAGGTGATCGGCCAGCGCCATAAAGACCTCAAAAACGGGCTGACCGCCCCTCCCCGGCCGACACTGGCCAACATCATCAACCTCATGACCAAACCGCGCTGGTGCCTGGGCATGGCTGGCACGCGCCGCCGTAGCTTTGGCAACCTGGTCGGCCACGTCAAGGGCGTGAGCGACATGAGTTCTCTTGCGGCGTGGACCAACGAACAGTTCGATCCGCGCCTGTCCTGGGCGGACGTGGCCTGGGTGCGCGAGCGCTGGGACGGCAAGCTGGTGCTCAAGGGCATCCAGGACGTGGAAGACGCCCGGCTGGCCGCACAAAGCGGTGCGGATGTGATCATCGTCAGCAACCACGGCGGCCGCCAGCTTGATGGCGCGCAGTCCAGCATCACGGCCTTGCCGCCGATTGTTGAAGCCGTGGGCAGCAGCATCGAAGTCTGGATGGACGGCGGCATCCGCTCCGGCCAGGACGTCCTCAAAGCCTGGGCCCTGGGCGCGCGCGGCACGATGATCGGACGTGCGATGGTCTACGGCCTGGGTGCCATGGGTGAAGCTGGCGTCAGCAAAGCGCTGCAGATCATTCACAAAGAGCTCGACATCACCATGGCCTTCTGCGGCCATACGGACATCCAGAAGGTGGACAAAAACATCCTGCTCCCGGGCACTTACTGAAAAACAGGGCCCACCGCAGCGAGGCGCTCTCGTTCAATCCTGCGGAGAGATCTCGTAGTCCATGGCATACGAATGCTTGCCATCAGCGATCTGGATACTGAGCGTACCAGTGATACCCGCGAGTTCGCCAGTGCCTGAATCGGGCACGACGCTGACAGTCAATTGCGGTGCGCCGCGGTTCATGGTGCCGCTGTGCTGCAGCACGAAGCTGCCGCTTCGCCCCTGTAGCGTTCCCGTCACACACTCCATGGCTACGTAACCGGCCGAGCCCTTCACGGCGGTGCCCGCGCTCAGCATCTCGCCCTGGCTGGTGGCCTGCAGATCGCCACTGAAAATCTTGCTGATCGACAGCCGCCCCATCAACGGCCCAGCCTCAGTGTTGGACAGCGGCTGAGGCAGGAGTTTGACTTCGAAGGTTCCGGTTGCGTGGGATGGCATGGCATTGGCTTTCATGGGGATAGCGATGCCGCCGATGATGCCAGAGTACATCTGGAACTACAGCCGTAAGGCCGACCGGTTTCGCTGATCAGCTTTTTGTCATTTGGCAATGGCTGCGCGGCTTTGGGGCTTGTAACAAAGCTTCATGCTGTTTCTGACTGTTGTCAGGCCGGATCACACCGCCCAGGGATCGTAACTTCCAAAATTCCAGACATGGCCCTCAGGATCCCGGCAGGAGTAGCTCCTTCCTCCATAGTCTTCGTCCTTGATGTCGATCACGATGACCGCCCCGGCAGCAACGGCCTGCTTGTAGTGAGCATCCACATCTTCGACCCGGATGTAAGCGCTTTGTGACCCGACGCAGCCAGATTCGGCCGGCGATTTGACAAGCTTGTGGAAGTCGTTGTTGGTGGCTGAGCCCAACATGATCATTCCGTTGCCATGGACAAGTTGGGCGTGCGCGATGACGCCGTTTTTGTCGGGGACCACCAACTGCTCGTGAAAGCCGAAAGCGCGGCACAGCCATTTCACCGCTGCGGCGCCGTCCCTATAGCGCAACGTGGGAATGATGGTTGCGTGTTTATGGTTCTGTTCTCCGGCCATGGCAGCTACTCCTTGAACAATCGGGCTGTGGATCAATGGGTAGCTTGACGTGCCACCCGGTCTGGCGTACATGCGAATATTCACCCGGGATCAATTGCGCCTTCGTAGGGAACAAGGGAAAAAGCCCGTCAGCCCGAACCTACGCTACCGGGGCACGGACCGTCCGACCCAACCCTTGCCCGCAGCGCTATGCTTGGCGGGTGGACAATTCGCCCCCTTCTCCCCCCTCCAAACTACGCCGCATTGCACATCTGGACATGGACGCCTTTTTTGCGTCCATCGAACTGCTGCGTTACCCGCAGCTCAAAGGCCTGCCGGTCGTCATAGGCGGCGGGCGACGCAAGGTGGACGAGGCTATTCGTGCCGACCCGGAACGCGCGTTGCGCTTTATCCCGGTCGAAGAATTTCCGCTGCTCAAGGACTATGTGGGCCGTGGCGTCATCACCACCGCCACCTACGCCGCGCGGCAGTTCGGCGTGGGTTCGGCCATGGGCATGATGAAGGCAGCCAAACTGTGCCCGCAAGCCATCGTGCTGCCGGTGGATTTTGAGGAAGTGCGCAAGTACTCGCGGCTCTTCAAGAGCACCATCACCGAGGTAGCACCGCTGATGCAGGACCGCGGGGTGGACGAGGTCTATATCGATTTCACCGAGGTGCCCGGCGGCCAGCGCGAGGGCGGCCGCGTGCTGGCGCGGCTGATCCAGAAAGCGATTTTTGAGAAAACCGGACTGACCTGCTCGGTCGGCGTGGCGCCCAACAAGCTGCTCGCCAAGATGGCCAGCGAATTCAACAAGCCCAACGGCATCTCCATTGTTTACGAGGGCGACCTGCAGGAAAAAATCTGGCCGCTCCACGTGCGCAAGATCAACGGCATCGGCCCCAAGGCGGGCGAGAAACTGGCGAAACTGGGCATCCAGACGATTGGCGAGCTCGCCGCGCAAGAGCCGGCCTTCCTGATCGGCCACTTCGGCAAGGCCACCGGCGCCTGGATGCACGAAGCCGCCTGGGGCCGCGACGACCGCCCGGTGGTAACGGAAAGCGAGCCGGTTTCCATCAGCCGCGAAACCACGTTCGACCGCGATCTGCATGCCGTGCGCGACAAGGCCGAGCTGGGCGCCATCTTCACCCACCTGTGCGAGAAACTGGCGGAAGACCTGCAGCACAAGGGCTACGTCGCAAGAACGATAGGGATCAAGCTGCGTTATGACGATTTCAGAATTGCGACACGTGATCAGACGGCCGGGTCCTACACAGACGACGGGGCGACCATCCGCAAAATTGCCGGTCAATGCCTGAAGCGAGTGCCGCTGGAGCGGCGCCTGCGCCTGCTGGGCGTGCGGGCCGGAACGCTTGCCAGGCTGGGGGAAGTGCCTTCTATTGAACAAAAACCGACTCCAGCCCAACAAAGACGGGCACTAACAGCTATCGAATCAATAGCGTCTATGGATCAACTTTTCTAGTTACTTCTACAGCATGCGCGGCAAGAACCCCAGCAAGTCCTCTTCCCCCGCACGCAAACCAGACGCCATCCCGCCTGTAGAAGCTGTGCCCGGCCTGGTGTATGTGAGTGACGAGCTGCCAGGCTTTACCCGGGCGCGCGAAGGCGAACGCTTTCGCTATCGCGATATGCAGGGCCGCTGGCTCAAGGACAAGCAGGTCATCAGCCGTATCGACAAGTTGGCGATACCGCCGGCCTACACACAGGTCTGGATCTGCCCGCTGCCCAACGGCCACCTGCAGGCCACCGGCCGCGATGCGCGCGGTCGCAAGCAATACCACTACCACGCGCTCTGGCGCGAACAACGAGACGAAAGCAAGTTCGACAAACTCGAAGCGTTTGGCCTGGCCCTGCCGCGCATACGGGCACGTGTTGCGCGCGATCTGGCGCCTGCCAGGGGGAAAAGCCTGAGCCGTACCCGGGTGCTGGCCACATTGGTGCGGCTGCTGGACACCACGTTTTTACGGGTGGGCAACGACGAATACGCCAGAACCAACGGATCCTTTGGCCTGACGACCCTGCGCGCGCCGCATGCAGGTGTGCGAGGCAGCACGGTACAACTGCGTTTTCGCGGAAAAAGTGGCGTCCTGCAGGACGTCCGGCTGGAAGATCCGAAGGTGGCGGCCGTGGTGCGCCGCTGCCAGCAATTGCCGGGGCAGGAACTGTTTCAATATCTGGATGAAGATGCACAGCCCCGAACGCTGGGTTCAGGTGACGTCAACGATTACCTTGCGGAAATTGCCGCAGGCAAACGCCGGGTGCCGGAACTGCGCAGCAAGGCCCAAGCGAGCCACTTCACTGCCAAGGATTTCCGCACCTGGCACGGCACGGTGCAGGCGCTTGAACTCACGCGGCTGGCCTGTTCCGGTTCCGGGCCAACACCTTCCAGCTACACCGTAAAGGCCGTGCTCGCCGAAGTGGCCAAGCTGCTGGGCAACACGCCTGCGGTCTGCCGCAAGTCTTACATCCACCCGGCGGTCATGGAGCTCGGCGCTTCGCTGGCCGGCGACAGCCAGGCCATGATGGCATTGGCGGACTCGTTGACCGGCGGCAAGACACTGCGCGGCCTGTACAGCGCCGAAAACCGCTTGCTGGCGTTTTTGAGGAATCGGCGTCGCAAGCTCAAGGTGGCCGCCAAAGGCTCGCCGCCCTGAACAGCAAGGCCGGTAGCGGCCTCGTAAGCACCGCCTTTTCAGGCCAGCACGATTTCGTCCTGGTGATTCGCGATATGCAGGGCATGGGCCATCGCAAAATCTGCCTTGCCGAGCGCGCCATAGGCAAAGTGCGGCTTCAGGAGACCGGTGTGACCGTTGAAACGCGTGATGGCCGCGCGCAAGCGCACTGCGCCGGGGCGCCAATCAGCACCGGCCCCCAGCGCAGGTGCGCCTGGAATGGGTTCGCTCAGGCTGTGGCTCATCTGCCCGCGCCACTTGAAAATAGCAAACGCTGCGGCACCGGCGGTGGCTTGGAAGGCCGCGCTTTTGGGCTGCGGGAACCCGTCCAGGCTCATCTCTATGCTCTGGGCCATGTGTTCAAGCACGGCACCCATCGGCCATGCACCGGTGGCGCGCACGCTACCCGCGCGATCGAGCTTGTCGAGCCAGCGCAAGGCGTCGTCAAGAGACTGGACTTTGGGTTGGTCGGCCATGGTGTATCCCCCGGCAAGCGCGGCAGTGGCAAAAAGTGAAAAATCGCGGCGATTCATGGCAGCATGGTAGCAGCGGCTTTCCGAGGCCATGCCAGCACCGCCTTGCGCGCCTTCTTCAACGTTGGCTATCGCCTTCTGCCCTATCGCCCAGCGGCGCAAGGTCGGACACATACACACGGTCTCGAAGCCGCAGCTCCTGGCCTTTCTGCCAGAAGGACTCAAAGGCAGCCAGATCTTCTTCCCGTGCACGCGCGTGCCTGCGGTGCGGCGACGGCGGGTCTGACACCGTGGCATCCGCGTCTGGCTCTGCTTCAGGCTGGCTGACCTCGAACCCTGGCATCTGCTCATTGACCCGCCAATACACGCTACTCACCAGGATGCCGTAGCGAGCGACCGCATTTTTGCCGATCGCCGCGCCCAGAGCGACCAGTTGCCCGGGACGGCCCTCGCGCTTGTGCATGAAATCGGTGGAAAGATCCATCAGCACGGAATACATGTGACCGCGCCTGTCGTTGCGCACCACACGGAAACGGTAGCTTGCCGACAGGATGCCGTGGGCCTGCATGGTGACCTTGATCGCTTCATACAGCATGTCGCGCCGAAACTCCATGCGCTCGTCGAGATTCATCCTGACGGGCCCAGTCTCCGGGCCGGCAGGCGCGGATTTCGCGCGCTTGCCGGGACTGAAAAGATTCCTGAGTACAGACATGCCGGTGGTATCAGGGAGCGGTGGCGGTAAAGAAAACATAGTCCGCGGTGTAGCCTTCCTTGATACGCTTGCCTGCATCGGCCTGGGCTGCGCAACCCCGGTCAGGGGCATTGCCACCTTCGGTATTGATGCGCTGTACGCTGGTGACGCCTGCCATCCTGCCGCTGCCGCCGGCTGATTTGGCGGACAGCAACAGCAGCGGGATATCAGCCGCACGCTCGCCGTTGGCGCGGGCCTTGACCGTACCCAGGGTTTTGCTGCCGTCCAGCGCCGTCCAGTTCGGGCCCGCACCGTGCGTACCGACCCTCTCGTCTTTCTGGTTGAAAAGATCGGCTTCAGGTGCCACAAACACCCAGGCCCATCCGCCCTTTCCGTCGGCGCGGCATTCATAAATCTGCGAGCCCACGGCGTGCCAGGTGAAGGCGGCGCGTTCGTTGCCAGCCGGTTGGAGCGCGGCGGGCACGGGCCTGGCTGTGTCTGCAGGCCCAGCCGGCGTAGAAGCGCAGGCGCCGAGCAGGCCAGCACAGAATACGGCCAGGACCACGCCGGCGCCGGAAAACGGTGTTGCAAAACCAGATGTCATGACGATCTCCTGAAGAAGTTGAATGTGCGGATGAAGCAGCCGACCGGCCGGGAACGTGCCCGGGCGCCATAGCATGCGGCAGCCCTGCCTCCCCGTGACAAACGCCGCATTCAGCCAACCGGATGCAGAAGTCCAGACTTTTTTTTCGCGCCGCAGGACGCTTGCCGCCATGGCAGAACTCCCTATACTCAGCCGCATGAAACCAGACACCCCCAGCCTGGAGGCGTTGATCACAGCTGCGGCGCAGGGCGACCATGCCTGCTTCGCCCAAGTCTATGAACGCACCCACACGCATCTGTTTGGCGTTGCCATACGTATATTGGGTCAAGGACAGGCGGCCGAAGATGTGCTGCAAGAGGCGTATGTGAGTATCTGGAAAAGTGCCGGCAGCTACCGCAGCGAGGTAGGCGGGCAAACCATTCAACCCATGACATGGCTGATTGCCATCGTCCGCAACAAGGCACTGGACGCCTTGCGTGCCCGCACGCGCCGCCGCGAAAGCGAGTTGCCCGAGTCAGGCGACGTCGATGAAGACGATGTGCAGTCCGTTGGCAACCCGGCCCCCAGCGCCATGCACTTGCTCGAACAGGCCAGCCAGGCCCTGCATATCGAAGGCTGCATGAATGGGCTTGACGGTAGTTACCGGCAAAGCCTGGCCCTGGCTTATTACCAGGGGCTGAGCCACACCGAGGTGGCCGCGCAAATGGGCGCGCCGCTGGGTTCAGTGAAGGCCTGGATACGGCGTGGCCTTGACAAGCTCAAGGGCTGCCTGGCTGCGCAGGGGGTGGTGGCATGAGATATACCAGCTCCGATCTGCTGGAACACCTGGCTTCGTCTTATGTGCTGGGGACGCTGGCAGGGGGCGCCCGGCGCCGTTTTGAGCGACTGCAACGCGACCGCGCCGATGTGCGCGTGCGGGTCACGCAGTGGGAGGCGCGGCTGGGCCAGCTCGCCATGTCGGTGCCGGTGCACCAACCCTCGCCCCGGGTGTGGGCCGCAATCGCGGCGCGCACGCAACCGGCCAGGCCGCAACATGCTGCGCAGGCCAAAGCCGGCTGGCTGGGCTGGCTCAAGCCCGCGGGCTTTGGTTTTGGCGGCCTCGCCGCCGGTGTGATGGTGGCCAGTGTTCTGTTTTTGACGGCACCGGGCATCTTCCTGTCCAGCGACCAGGTCGCCATGCGCACCGGCGAAAAACTGCCGCAGAGTTACGTGGGCCTGCTGACCGATGCTCAGGGCAACGGCAAGCTGCTGGTCAGCTCGCTGCGTCACGGCAAAACCATGACCGTGAAGGTCATAGGCCCGATCACGCCGCCGGCAGCCGGCACGCTGGTGCTGTGGGCTGTGCCCGCCAGCGGCCCGTCCTTTGCGCTGGGGCCCGTGCCCACCAGCGGTTCGGCGGTGTCCCTGCTTCCTGACACCTCCGAGAAATTGCTGTCCAAAGTCAGCAAGCTGGTGGTGACGCTGGAAACGGATGCAGCAGCGGCCACCCCAAGCGGACCCGTGGTGTTCAGCGGCAACTGCGCCAAGTTGTGGTGAACCGGGCCGGACGCCGGTTTTTCAGCGGGCCTTCCAGCTCATGGTGCGGGTGATCACCATTCTCGCGGCGCTTGTGGTGCTGGGTTACCTGGCACTTTGCGCTGCTCTGTTTGCGTTTCAACGTTCGCTGATTTATTTTCCCCAGCCTCGCTCCATGGGTGCCGACGCCACAACATTCCATCTCCCGGTTGCCGGCGCAGAGCTGGTGATTTCCGCACGGCAGACGGCAGGCCCCAAAGCCATCGTCTACTTCGGCGGCAATGCCGAAGATGTTTCGTCCAGCCTGCCGTCCTGGTCGCAGGCTTTTCCCGCCCATGCGATCTACATGCTGCACTACAGGGGCTACGGCGGAAGCACCGGAAGCCCCACGGAAGAAACGATACAGGGCGACGCCCAGGCATTGTTTGATCTTGTGCGCCAGAAACATCCCGACATCGCTGTTGTGGGGCGCAGCCTGGGTTCGGGCGTGGCGATCCGGCTCGCAAGCCAGAGGGCGGTGTCCCGCCTGGTGCTGGTGACACCCTATGACAGCCTGCAGGACCTGGCCGCGAAGCAGTTTCCTTATTTCCCGGTCAGGTGGCTGCTCATCGACAAGTTCGAGTCCTGGAAGTACGCGCCCCAGGTCACAGCGCCCACCTTGCTCATCGCCGCCGAACAGGATGAAGTCATTCCAAAGTGGAGCACGGAGCAGCTGCGCACGCGTTTCAAACACGGAGCGGCCAGGCTTGAAGTTCTTCCCGGTACCTCCCACAACACCATCTCTCTGAGCCCCGGGTACCTGAAGCTGCTTCAATCTGCCTTATGAGCGCGGCTCGCAGATAGCCGCATGGCGTCATCGCCCGTTGGGAATGAGGGCGCCGTGATTACAAATAATTTACAACTTGCCCTGCATCCGTTTCGCGGTTTCCCTCGTTTGTCCAAGGTGCTGACTGACAGCGCATCTCAATCAACCGACCATCAAGGAGCCCGACATGAACACACTGACCCTTCGCCAATTCATCGCCCTGCCCATCCTGGGCTTCGCCCTGGCCGGCGCCGCCCTGGCCGCCGACATCCAGACCACCCCTGTTGAAAACGCAAAGCTTGACGATTTTTCTGCCGGCAAAAAAGCCCTGGAAGCCAAAAAGTGGGCTGAGGCTGCCAGCAGCTTCAGCAAAGTTGTCGCGCAAAATCCGAAAAACGCCGACGCTTACAACTACCTCGGTTATTCGAACCGCTGGATGGGCAAATATGACGAAGCTTTTGCGGCCTATGGCAAAGCGCTGGCACTGGACCCGAAACACCGCGGCGCGCTGGAATACTCGGGCATTGCCTACTTGAAGACCGGCCAGAAGGCCCAGGCAGAAGCTCAGCTGGCCAAGCTGCAGGCCATCTGCAGCAGCTGTGAAGAAACCACCGACCTGGCCAAGGCGATTGCAGCGGCCAAATAAACGCCCGCTGCCCCCCACCTCCCGGCCGGGCCGGGAGGGTTCCCCATTTTTCCCACCCTGGCCGGAAGAAATCCATGACCTGCTTCAAACCCCTGCACCCGCTGCAATCTGCTCTGTTTTTGATAGCCGCTTGCGCGCTTTCCATGGGGGCCAGAGCCGGAAATATGACAATAGTGGTGCTCGACAAGGAAGGCAAACCGGCGCCTGACGCCGTGGTGGTGGTGGTGCCGACAAGCAAAACTGCCACGCCTAAAAATCCGCTGCCCGGGCAGGTCACGATTCACCAGGAAAAAATGCGCTTTGTGCCGGCCGTCAGCCTGGTGGCGCTGGGCGCCAAAGCCCAATTCGTCAATAACGACCCTTGGGAACACCATGTACGCGCCTCGGCAGCCGGGGCGGCGCAGTTCAATGCGGCGGCCGGCGACGGTTTCGAGTTGCGCCTGGACGGCAGGCCTGAAGGCAAACCCGCCAAAACCGCGGAAGCCACTTTCAGCAAGCCCGGCGCCGTTCTGCTGGGCTGCCACATCCATGGCTCCATGCGCGGCCATGTGTATGTGAGCGATTCCCCCTGGGCGGCACTGACCGGCGCCGACGGCGTGGCGCAGCTGGAGCAGGTGCCCGAAGGGGCGGCACAGATCAGGGTCTGGCATGCTGACCAGTTGCTTGACCTGGCCCCGCAGGCTTACACCGTGACGGCCACGCCCGACAAACTGACCCTGCAACTGAGCGTGGTGCCGCGCCGGCGGCGGCTCTAGTATGGGCACCCGGCGCGCCACGCCTGGCGGGTGGGCGTCTCAGGCGTGACTGGCTTCAAGCGGCGCACTGATTTACATTGACAGGCATGAACCCACTGACCTGCTTTTCCCTTTCTACCAGCGACCACATCGCCCACTTGGTGCTCAATCGCCCCGAGGCGATGAACACCATGCATCCCACTTTCTGGCGCGAGTTGGATGAGGTGCTCACCCACATCCACAAAGCCGGCGATGCGCGGGTTCTGGTGATCTCCAGCACTGGCAAGCACTTCAGCGCCGGCATGGCACTCGAAACCTTTTCCGGCGCCATTGCCATGGACGACCAGAGCCCCGAAGGGCGCGCAGCGATCTTCGACATGCTGGCTGACATGCAGGCCACCTTCACCAAACTTGAAACACTGCGTATTCCAGTAATTGCGGCCATCCAGGGCGGCTGCATAGGTGGCGCGGTGGACATGGTGACAGCCTGCTGCCTGCGCTACGCGACGGCCGATGCGTTTTTCTGCATTCAGGAAATCAACATCGGCATGGTGGCTGACGTCGGCACCCTGCAACGCCTGCCCAAGCTGGTGCCGCTGGCGGTGGTCAAGGAACTGGCCTACACCGGCCGCCGGCTTCCCGCGCAAAAGGCGCTGGGCTACGGCCTGGTCAACGAGGTGTTTGATTCGGCTGATGCCATGCTGGCAGCCGCCCTGCAATGCGCCAAAGAGATTGCCGCCAAGCCGCCAGTTGCCATCTGGGGCACGAAGCAAGCCATCCACTACACGCGTGATCATTCGGTGGACGACGCGCTCAAACAAATGGGTTGGCTGCAGGGCGCGATCTGGAGCAACCAGCATGTGCGAGAGGCCGTGACGGCGATGAAGGAAAAACGCGCGAGTGATTATCCTGGCCTGTCGCCGCTCCAATATTTCAATGAAATCGGGCTCTAGCCCTTATTCAACGCGCACAAGCTGCTCTTTATTTGATAGCAATTGTGGGTGGCAACGAGGCCATTGAGGAGATGAATTCGCTCACTGCGCGGGCGGCCTCTGCAGGCACCACCTGCAGCAGAAAATGCGGCGCCTCCAGTACCAGCATGGTGGTGCCGGGTCTCACCTCCAGCACATGTTGACCAGCGCTGAAGGGAACCACTGCATCGTGCGCAGCGCGTAGGTAAAGCGTCGGAACAACGACCTCTGCCAGCTGAGGGGAGACGTCAGCCGAAAGCACAGCGCGCAGGCGGGCTCGTAAGACCGGCCGCGCGACCTGACCCAGCGCTCGCGACAAAGCATGACGCCAGGCCATGGTATAAAACCGGCCGAGCAGCAACCTGGCCAAAAGTCCCACGGGTATGACCACCATTGGCAATAGGCCGACCCAAGGTCTGAGCACGACCATCAAGGGACGCGGATTGCGGGCAAAAGTGCAACACAGCACCAGCCCCAAGAGTTGCGGCGGGCGACTTGCCGCCAAGGCTATGGCGATGGGGCCAGAGAATGACTCACCAAGAAGCACATAAGGTTCGTTCACTGGAAGCGCAGCTCGCGCCACCGCTTCAAGCCCCGCATAGTCCAGCGCCTCGGTCGCTGGGTAGCGAAGCACTTTGACCTTGATTCCTGGCGACACAGCGGCTGCAAAAGCAGCCAGCAACTCCCCTGTGCCGTCCATGCCCGGTAAAACAACCAAGGTGACCATGACGAACGGAAGTGTTTACTGCCGCGCCGTCCGCATATTCGCCGGCATGGGCTGCGGGTAACTCGTGCGAAACGGGTTGATGTCCAGCCCGCCGCGCCGGGTGTAACGCGCGTACACCGACAGCTTGAGCGGCCGGCAGCGTGTCCAGATGTCCATGAAGATGCGCTCGACGCATTGCTCGTGGAACTCGTTGTGGTTGCGAAAACTCACGATGTATTGCAGCAGGCCTTCCTGGTCGATGGGCGCGCCTGAATAACTGATTTGCACACTGCCCCAGTCGGGCTGGCCAGTGACCAGGCAATTGCTTTTGAGCAGATTGGACACCAGGGTTTCGGTGACGGGTGGCTCTTCATGATCGGCAAACAGCAGCTCCGGTGCCGGTGTGTAGTGCTGGCATTCCACGTCGAGGCGGTCGAGGTTCAGGCCGTCGAGTTCATGCACGGGTTCCTGGTCAAACAGCTCCGGCCCCAGCGTCTTGACGCCCACACCAGCACCCACCACGGCGTTCAGATCAGCGCGAATGCGTTCACGCACTTCGCGCGCATCAAGGAAGCGCGTGTTGTTGAAACTGCCCAGGTAAAGCTTGAAGGACTTGCTCTCGACGATGTTCGGCGATTCGCAGGGCACGGTGATGTGCGCCAGTGCCAGCTGCGGCTTGCCGCGCTGGTTGAGCCAGCTCAGCTCATAGGCGGTCCAGGCGTCCGCTCCAAAAAAGGGAAGGCTTTCGCCCAGGCCCAGCTCTTCGCGCTTGATGGCACGGGGAATGGGAAACAGCAGCGAGGCGTCGTACTGGTCGATGTAGGGCGTGGGCTTGCCCAGTTGTGATTTGTCGGGCGTGTTCATGAGGCGGCCTCCGCAGCCTTGAGGTGGGGAATCAATGGCTCGAGCAAACGCTCGACCACGCCTTTGGGCAGGTCGTGGCCCATGCCCTCGATGCCAACCAGGCGCGCGCCAGCGATACGCCGCGCGGTGTCTTCACCGCAGGCAAAGGGCACCAGCGGGTCGGCCTTGCCGTGCACCACCAGCGTGGGCAGGCGCAGGCTGGCCAGTTCTGCGGCGCGCCGGCTGTCGGCGACGATGGCCACCATCTGGCGCAAAACCCCTGCGGGGTGAAAACTACGCTGCGCGGCAGCCGTGATGCGTTCGCGCAATTCGGCGTCGTCTACCGGAAAACCCGGGCTGCCAATCGCCTTGAAGAGTTTGACGTAGTGGTCGGTCACCGAGGAGATGTCCTTGCCGGCCGGCCGGCTCATCAACACACGCATGACACGCGGTTCGGCCTGGGGCAGCCCGCGCGCGCCGCTGGAGCTCATGACGCTGGTCAGGCTCAGCACACGTTCGGGCGCCGCGAGCGCCACGCGTTGCGCGATCATGCCGCCCATGCTGACGCCCACCACATGCGCCTTCTGCACACCCAGCGCGTCCAGCACGGCCAGCGCATCGGCCGCCATGTCGTGCAGTGCATAAGGTGCCTTGACCGCTAGGCCCAGCTTGTATTTGATGCTTTCCCAAATCAGGTTGGGCTGGCCCAGGTGGTCGAATTTCTGCGACAGGCCGATGTCGCGGTTATCCAGGCGGATCACGCGATAACCGGCGTCCACCAGCGCCTGCACCAAGGCCGGCGGCCAGGCCACCAACTGCATGCCCAGGCCCATGATCAGCAGCACCACGGGACGGCCGGTGGTGTCGCCGGCGTGGGTGTCTTCGATTTCGATATCTATGCCGTTAGCTCTGATTTTCATAAAGGCATTATGAACACCCCTGTCAGCGCGGAGTAGACGGACCTCTCAGCAGGGGCCGCGGAACTGGCTTTTCCAGGCCGCAGGCGCCGCCCCCTCGAGGGGGAACAGGCTACACGCAGTGAGCCTGGACGGGGGTGTTAAATGAACTCTTTTTCTCGCAGCCATTTGGTGGCCACCCATTTCTCTCCCGCCAGCACCGGCGCACCGCCATGCAGGCTGAGCGTCGAGGCGTGCGGTTGGTCGTAGCTGAAAAAAACCGCATGGCCGCGCTGCGGCGCCACCTCCAGGCCGACATCGGGGAAAACCGTGGCACCGCCGGCTTCCGGCGCACTGAGGTAAAGAATCAGGGTGGCCACCCGTTGGCCGCCGCGCTGCAGGATGGAAGGTGTACCTGGCTCGGCGGGGTCGAAATAGTCGTAGTGCGGCTTGTACTCGGCACCCGGCAGGTACTGCAGCACCTGCAGACCTTCGCCGTTTTCAATCGGCCACTCCAGCAACCGGGCCAGGCGCGCTTCGATGCGGTTCACCAGCTCATTTTCGCCGCGCGTGAAAAACATGCCGCGGCTGGTGCGGTCGTCATTGAGTTCTTCGCCGCCGGTCTTGACGGCGACGGTGAGCGAACGGGACAGGCGTGGCCTGGCGGTTTCCATCAGCGCGCTGCATTCGTCGTCGCTGAGCACATTGCCGAACACCACGATGTGCGGCTGGCTCATCTGCATCAAAACATCCACCTGCCGGTCGCCCGCGTCGATTCGCAGGGCAGAGCCCAGCGCGGGCAGCGGCACCGGCACGGGTGCTTTCAAGGTACCGGCGATCACGCCGCGTGCCACGTCGGTTTGCCAGCCTGCAGCCCGCATGGCCTTGAGCATGGTGGCAATGGTGTGCCCCAGACTGGCCTGGGTGCGCACCCAGGCTTGCACCTGGGGCGTCACGCGCTGGGCTTGGTCCGGGGAAAGGCTCATGGCTCAATCGTCCTGGCGTCGGCGAAACACCAGCCGGTCGGGCCCGGACACCGCGGGTGCAAAACGGTAGCCTTCGGCCTCGAAGCCTTCGAGCTTCCTGACCGTGGCCAGTTTTTTCCCAATGGCGTAACGCGCCATCAGGCCCCGCGCGCGCTTGGCGTTGAAGCTGATGATCTTGTATTTGCCGCCCTTGAAGTCTTCAAAGACGCAGCTAACCACGCGGGCTTTGAGCGCCTTGCGGTCTACCGCCTTGAAATACTCCTCGCTGGCCAGGTTGACGACGACGGGCGAGGTGTCGGCGGCCGCGCGCTCGTTGAGGTAGCCGGCGATCTGTGTGCCCCAGAACTGATAAAGGTTGTTGCCCTGCGCCGTGCTCAGGCGCGTGCCCATCTCCAGCCGGTAGGGCTGCATCAGGTCCAGCGGGCGCAGCACGCCATACAGGCCGCTCAGGATGCAGACGTGCTTCTGCGCCCAGTCCAGCTCTTTGGCCTTCAGGCTTTTCGCATCCAGCCCGCCATACACGTCGCCATTGAAGGCCAGCACGGCCTGCCGGGCATTCTTCTCGGTGAACGTCGGCGACCAGACCTGGTAACGCGCCACGTTCAGGCCGGCCAGCGTGTCCGAGAGCGACATCAGTTCACTCACCTGCGCAGGTGTTTTCTTCCGGAGTACCTTGATCAGCTGGCTGGATTGTTTGATAAACAGGGGCTGGGTATGGGTGGCCACGTGAGGCGGTGTCTCGAAGTCCAGGGACTTCGCGGGCGAGAGTAAAAAAAGCATGGGAGGTGCGCGCAGTGAAATAAGGCAATCCCCGACTTTACAGCGCGGCACCAGCGGGCCTCCCACCCGGGGTCCGACTCAGCGCAGGTCGCTCGCCAGCGAGGCCAGGGTTTCGGCGGGAATCGTGACATGCGCGGGGTAATAGGTGTGGTCGCAACCAAGCTTGACGCTGGCACCAGCCTTGACCGCTGCACACATGGCCGCATCGAGCTCGAAGCGCAAAAAATGCACGGCCGAGGTTTTCTCGTCGTTTTCGCGGTCCATGTCTTCGTCCGCAATCGCATACACCCGGGCGTGGCCTTCGACCTCGACAAACAGCTGGTCTTCCACACCTATCAAGCGCGCCAGCTCGCGCTTGCGCTCGTTGACGTCGGGGTACTCGATCAGCATGGTCGCCTTCCAGTTGCTGCCCTCTGGCACCAACGGCGCGTAGGCTTCGATTTCCTGGTCGATGGCCTCTGCCTCAAAGATTTTTTCAAGGCGCAGCATCTCCTGGATCTGGTAACGGATGCTGGTTTCGCTCTCGAACTGCACATTGATATGTTCGCCCAGATGCACGCTGCGCAGCTGGCGGTGCGCCATGATGGCGGCCTTGTTTTCCTTGCGGTGCTGGCTGTAGGCCTCCAGTGTCATGAGGCTGTCGCGGGTGATTTTTCCGGTGACTTGCATGTCGTTTCCTTTGGCGGCTACTTCAGTCCGTAAGCAGTGCGGACCAGGGTCAGCGGGTGTTTCTGCGGCGGCGCGCCAAGCTGGTTGACGTCAAAACCCTGCGCAATGTGGTGGCCGCCCAGCGGGCAGTCGCTGCTGATCACATCGGGCAGACCGCCATCTTTGTGATTGGCCATGGCCTTGAACAGCGGTTTGCCGATTTTCATGGCCTGCTGGTGGTAGGGCACCTTCACGCCGAAGGTGCCGGCGTGGCCCGAACAACGCTCATGCGTGTGCACGCTGGTGCCGGGCACCATCTTGAGCATTTCCTCGGTTTTCTTGCCGATGTTCTGCACCCGGCCGTGGCAGGGAATCTGGTAGCTGATCTTGCCCAGCGGCACCGGAAATTCGGTCTTGAGCAGGCCGTCGCGCTTGCGTGCCATCAGGTATTCAAACGGGTCCCACATGTGCTCCTTGACGAGTTGCACCTCGGCGTCGTCGGGGTACATCAGCGGGATTTCCTGCTTGAACATCAGGGTGCAGCTGGGCACGGCACTCAAAATGGCAAAACCGTCCCGCGCATAACGGGCCAGCACCGGAATATTGGCCTCCTTGCTGGCGTTGACAGAATCCAGGTCGCCGAGCTCCAGCTTGGGCATGCCGCAGCATTTTTCTTTCTCCACCAATACGTAAGGCACTTCGTTGTGGTCCAGCACCTTGAGCAGGTCGTGGCCAATGCCAGGCTCGTTGTAGTTGATGTAGCAGGTGGAATAGATCACCACCTTGCCGGGTGTCTTGGCGCCGTCTTTCACTGCATGCGGCGGCGACGCCAGTGCACCGGAGCGGAATTTCTTTGTCGCCAGCTCTGGCAGCCAGGCGTTTTTGTCCACGCCCAATACTTTTTCCATCACGGCACGGGCTGGTTTGGTCTTGTTCACTGCATTGGCCACCTGCACCACGATGGGAATGCCAGCAAACTGGCCGTGCACATCGGTGGACGATAAAAACTTTTCACCGGCGCCCACACCGCCCTTCTTGAATTTGATGGCCTTGGCGCGCAGCATGGTATGTGGGAAGTCGAGGTTGAACTCGTGCGGCGGCACGTAGGGGCACTTGGTCATGTAGCAGAGGTCGCACATGTAGCACTGGTCGACCACCTTCATGTAGTCCTTCTTTTCCACCCCGTCGACTTCGCCGGTCTTGCTCTCGTCAACCAGATCGAACAGCGTCGGAAACGCACCGCACAAACTTACGCAGCGCCGGCAACCATGACAGATGTCGAAGATGCGCTCCATCTCGTGAAAAGCCGCGGCTTCGTTGTAGTAGTCCGGGTTTTTCCAGTCGATGGCATGCCGCGTGGGCGCCTGCAGATTACCTTCACTAGCCATGGTCTGTCTCTTGCTGTGGGCTTGGGGAAAAATTCGCGAACTGAATGCTTCCCCAAACCGCCAAGTGCTCACGGCGTAGCGAGCGGGTGCAGGGCAAGGCGCGGGTGTCGGGTCACCGGAATGTGCTCAAGGCACATGAGGATGGCCCGATCAGGACCCGCAACGCCGCCACGCGCCCGCGCAGTAGCCGTGATTCAGTCCACCAGTTCGGCGAGGGCCTTGGTGTACCTGTTTGCATGCGAGCGTTCGGCCTTGGCCAGAGTCTCGAACCAGTCGGCCACTTCGTCATGACCTTCGTCACGGGCGGTCTTGGCCATGCCGGGGTACATGTCGGTGTACTCGTGGGTCTCGCCTGCCACGGCAGAAGCAAGGTTCTGACGGGTAGCGCCAAAAGGCATGCCTGTGGCCGGATCGCCGCACTGCTCGAGCCATTCGAGATGGCCATGAGCGTGGCCGGTTTCGCCTTCCGCGGTAGAGCGGAACAGCGCTGCGACGTCAGGCTGGCCTTCCACGTCAGCCTTGTTTGCGAAATACAGATAACGGCGGTTGGCCTGTGATTCACCGGCAAATGCGGCTTTCAGGTTTTCTTCCGTCTTGGAGCCTTTGAGAGCAGCCATGGAAATCTCCTTCGTGGTTATGGAAATTGTGGGTGCCCTGGCGTCGTCGCCAGAGACCAAAACACGATAGTCCCATTTGGCGGACAAGGTCTAATTGCTTGGCTCAATACAAAAAAATGGAAAAAGCTATCGACCTATTGCAATTGATAATTATTCTCAACTCGATCGGTTTCATGGCGGGGGCGCAAGCTTGGCAGGCCATGATAGTTACGTTATAGTAAATGAATTACGAATAGGTGAACTCAAATTCGCGACCTGAATCCCAAATGCATGGGGTTTGCGATGCACCGAACCCTTCAAATCCGGAGATTGCCATGTCTGCCCTGATGAACTCCCCCAACCTGCTTTCAGCAGCGTCCCTGCCGGCGCCTGCCCCCGTTCAGCAACTGCACCATTACGCCTACCGAGCTAAAGATGCAGAAGAAACGCGGCACTTCTATGAAGACATCCTGGGTCTGCCGCTGTATCACATCATCCAGAGTGATCACGTGCCCAGCACCGGCGAATACTGCCCCTACACCCACTTTTTCTTCCGCCTGCAGGACGGCTCCTTCATCGCGTTTTTCGACCTGGGCAACGACGAGGCGGCCCTGCCCTCGCCAAACACACCGCTGTGGGTCAACCACATCTCGTTTCGCGTCAACACGGTGGCCGACCTGGAAGCCATGAAGGCGCGGCTGGAGGCCGGCGGCATTGAAGTGCTGGGCGTGACCGATCACCACATCTTCAAGAGCATTTACTTTTTTGATCCGAACGGTGTACGCCTGGAGCTCACGGCGCAGCTGGCTGACGAGTTCCAGATGCTGCAGGAGAGCAAAACCGCGCACGCCCGCCTGGCCGAGTGGACGGCGCGCAAGGAGCAGTGGCGCAAGGAAAAAGCCGCCGGCAAGGCGCTGGAAGCGCTCAAACCGCAGCAAAACGACAGGCCCGAAGTGGGCGGCAGGCCAGTGGCCTGATCCGGACTTGCTCTTTATTTGATAGCTATTGGCGCCCATCCCTAAAGGGCTGGAGCCATAAAACACTCACAAAACAAACGGAAAAGGCGCAAGCCATGCAGGAGACAAAACCCGCCTACGCGCAGCCGGCGTTCACCAACGGCTACGAGTTCACTCAAGGGAAGGGCTACGCCCTGCCGGAATACCCCTTCGTGGCACCGCCCGAGCTGCACTCGAAAGAAGTCACACGGCACCCGGTCGTCATTGTGGGCGGCGGCATCACGGGCCTGAGCCTAGCCTGCGCGCTCGCGCGTTACGGCGTCAAGGCTGTGCTGCTGGACGAGGACAACACCGTGGGCGTCAAGGGCGCCTCCTCACGCGGCATCTGTTACACGCAGAAGTCGCTGGAAATCTTTCACCGGCTCGGCATCTACGAACGCATTGCCGCCAAGGGCGTGCAATGGAGTGTGGGCCGCACCTTTGCCGGAAAAGACGAGGTGTACTCCTTTGACCTGCGCCAGCAAAGCAACTTCAACCTCTCAACGCAGCCGCCCTTCATCAACATCCAGCAGTTCTATATTGAGGGCTACCTGGTTGAACGCATCTACGAGCTGGGCCATGTGGACCTGCGCTGGAAGTCGCGCGTCACCGCCTTCACGCAGAACGCCGATGTCGCCACGCTCACGGTGGAAACCCCTGCCGGCAGTTACCAGATGGAGGCCGAACATGTGATCGATGCCAGCGGCTCACACACGCCCTTCCACCAGTGGGCCGGCGCCACCATGCAGACCCGCAACGGCGACGACCGCTGGTGTATTGCCGATGTGCGTTTTTCCAAACATCCACCGGTGGAGCGCCACACCTGGATCGAAGCGCCGTTCAACGAAAACCGTGCGGTCTGGCAGCACCTGATGGCCGACGACGTCTGGCGCATCGACTACCAGATGGCGCCCAACGCGAACCCGGAAGATGTCAGCCGCGAAGATGTGGTGCGCCAGCGGCTGCAGCGCCAGTTCGGCGCAGATGTCGAGGTCGAAATCGTCTGGGTTGGCCCCTACGCCTACCGCAGCCGCTGCCTGGACAAGCTGCGTCTGGGTCGCGTGTTTTTCATGGGCGATACGGCAAAAATCGTCAGCCCCTTCGGCGCGCGCGGCGGCAACACCGGCGTGGCCGATGCCGACAACCTGGCCTGGAAGCTGGCCGCCGTGTTGCGCGGCCGCGCCAGCGCTACGCTGCTGGAGAGCTACAACGCTGAACGCCTGGAAGCCGCGCAGCAAAACGTGCAAGTGACCAACCGCACCGCGCGCTTTTTGCGGCCCGCCGACGGCATGGAGCGCTGCTTTCGCACAGCTGCGATTGGCTTGGCAAAACAGTACCCGTTTGCGCGCGCGCTGGTCAATACCGGCCGCATGGCGGTGGCCAACAGCTACACGCGCTCCGGGGTCTGCGAAAGCACAGGCGGCCAGTCGGTACAGAACGTGGCATTCCGGTGGACCAACGGCGCCGAAGGTTCGGTCAACGACCTGCTGCAGTGGGCCAATGGCGACTTGCTGGTACTGGTGTTTGGCGAGCTCACAGCCACAGCTGCCGAACGCTTGCGGCTGCTCGCGCAGCATGCACCTGTGCGCAGTGTGCAGGTGCTGGCGCCAGATGATCGTGCCCAGGCGGTGGAGCACCTGCGCGACATCAATACCCGAGGTACTGCTCACCTGCAGGGCGCCTGCCATGTTTTTGGCCATGCCTGGGCCTTGCTGCGGCCCGACGGCTACCTGGCCGCAACCGGCGAGACGGTGGACGGCCAACTGATCGCCGCCGTGGAAAAGACTCTGGGCCTGCGATAGGAGGAACACCATGAAAACCGAAACAGCCCTCAAAGCCAGCGCCAACTTCCAGGACGCAGACGCGTTTTACGAGTGCCTGCTCGATGCCCATCAGGGCCTGAGCCGCGACCAGTCCGAGCTGCTCAACGCCCGTCTGATCCTGATTCTGGCGAACCAGATGGGCGACGCATCTCTGCTACAGGCGTGTATCGCAGCGGCCAAACCGGCGCCATCCAGCTGAAGCAGGCGCCAGTCGAATAAAATCGGGGCACTTCCTCCAACCCCAGGCGGCATTTAGTGCAGTGTTGCACGTGATGCCGTTTTTCATTGCCCCCATGACTGATTCCGCCAAGCCCACGCCCGCCTCCCCCGCCGCCGATACCCCGACCGCCCGCGTCGCCGTAGCTACGCCGGGGCTGGACAGCCTGGCCAAATCGTTTGAACCGGCAGCCATAGAGCGCCAGTGGGCACCGCTGTGGGAGGCGAGTGGCCTGTACGAGCCGACGCTGGACGCGGCCAAACCCTCCTTCTCCATCCAGCTGCCGCCGCCCAATGTGACAGGTACGCTGCACATGGGCCACGCCTTCAACCAGACCATCATGGACTCGCTGACGCGTTACCACCGCATGCGCGGCCACAACACGCTATGGGTGCCCGGCACCGACCACGCCGGCATTGCGACGCAGATCGTCGTGGAACGCAAGCTGCAGGGCGAAGGCAAAAACCGCCACGACCTGGGCCGCGAAAAGTTTGCAGAGAAGGTGTGGGAATGGAAAGAAGAGTCCGGCACCACCATCACGCGCCAGATGCGCCGCATGGGCGACTCGGTGGCCTGGAAGCACGAGTACTTCACGATGGACCCGAAGATGTCCAAGGTGGTCACATCTACCTTTGTGCAGCTGTACGAACAGGGCCTGATCTACCGCGGAAAACGCCTGGTGAACTGGGACCCGATCCTCAAGTCCGCGGTGTCGGACCTGGAAGTGGAAAGCGAAGAGGAAGACGGCTTCATGTGGCACATTCGCTACCCGCTTGCCGACGGTTCGGGCTCGCTGACGGTGGCGACCACCCGGCCAGAAACCATGCTGGGCGACGTGGCGGTGATGGTTCATCCAGAAGATGAACGCTACAAGCATCTCATCGGCAAGCTCGTGAAACTGCCACTGTGTGACCGCGACATACCGGTGATTGCCGACGATTACGTGGACAAGGCCTTCGGCACCGGCGTCGTCAAGGTCACACCCGCACACGACACCAACGACTATGCAGTGGGCCAGCGCCATCAGTTGCCCATGATTGGCGTACTGACGCTGGATGCGGCCATCAATGAGAACGCGCCTGAAAAATACCGCGGCATGGATCGTTTTGTGGCGCGCAAGGCCGTGGTGGCCGACCTGGGAGCCCAGGGTTTCCTGGTTGAAGTCAAAAAGCACAAGCTCATGGTGCCGCGTTGCGCGCGCACCGGCCAGGTGATCGAGCCCATGCTGACCGACCAGTGGTTCGTTGCCATGACCAAGGTCAGCGACCAGGATCCGACGGGCAAGTCCATCGCGCAAAAAGCCATTGATGCGGTCGAGAACGGCGCCGTCAAGTTTGTGCCCGAGCAATGGGTCAACACCTATAACCAGTGGATGGGCAACATCCAGGACTGGTGCATCTCGCGCCAGCTCTGGTGGGGCCACCAGATTCCGGCCTGGTACGACGAGGACG
>NZ_JBDTTH010000061.1:0-28246 GCF_039930745.1 Polaromonas sp.
CCATGTCCTGCAATTCGCAGTCGCCGTTGGCGGCGCAGGTCAGGCAATCCAGCGGGTGGTCGGAGATGTACAGCTCCATCACCCCCTTGCGCAGTTCCTGCAGCCTTGGGCTTTGCGTACGTACTTTCATGCCGGCCTCGGCCGGCGTGGTGCATGACGCCGGGTAGCCGCGGCGGCCGTCGATCTCCACCATGCACAAGCGGCACGAGCCGAAAGGCTCCAGGCTGTCGGTGGCGCACAGCTTGGGCACCTGCACACCGGCATCGATGGCGGCGCGCATCAGCGAGGTACCCTTGGGCACGGTCACCTGCATGCCGTCAATGTCCAGCGTCACTTCTTCGGCGCTCTCACGCCGCGGCGTGCCGTAATCGATCTCGTGGGTATGGTCTAGCATGGTGTGTTCCTTCAGGCCGCTTGTTTGTCAGGCTGCGCAAGACCGAAGTCCTGCGGGTAATGATTCAGGGCCGACAGCACGGGATAAGGCGTCATGCCGCCCATCGCGCAGAGGGAGCCGTTGAGCATGGTGTCGCACAGGTCGCGCAGGAGGATCACCTGCTCGTGCCGGTTTTTGTTGGCGCTGATCTTGTCAATGACTTCCACGCCGCGCGTGGAGCCGATGCGGCAGGGTGTGCATTTGCCGCAGGACTCGATGGCGCAGAATTCCATGGCGTAGCGCGCCAGCTTCGACATGTCGGCCGTGTCGTCGTGCACCACGATGCCGCCGTGGCCCACCACCGCGCCCACTGCGGCGTAGGCTTCATAGTCCAGCGGGATGTCCCATTGCGACTCGGGCAGGTAAGCCCCAAGCGGCCCACCGACCTGCACCGTCTTGATCGGCCGGCCTGTTGCGGAGCCACCGCCGAAGTCGTACAGCAGTTCGCGCAAGGTCAGGCCGAAAGCCTTTTCGACCAGGCCGCCGTGCCTGATGTTGCCCGCGATCTGGAACGGCAGCGTGCCGCGCGAGCGGCCCATGCCATAGTTCTTGTAGAAGTCGGCACCGCGCGCCAGGATGATGGGCACCGTCGCAAGCGTGATCACGTTGTTGACCACCGTCGGCTTGCCAAACAGGCCCTCGATGGCTGGCACGGGCGGCTTGGCGCGCACGATGCCGCGCTTACCTTCCAGGCTTTCGAGCAAGGCAGTTTCTTCTCCGCACACATAGGAGCCGGCAGCCTTGCGCACTTCGAGCGTGAAGCTTAGCCCCGAACCGAGGACGTCCGCACCAAGGAAGCCAGCCGTCGTTGCGCGCTCAATGGCTTCATTGAGCACCCCGATGGCATGCGGGTATTCGGAGCGCACATAGATGTAGCCCATGGTCGCGCCGGTGGCAATGCCGGCGATTGTCATGCCTTCGACCAACATGAATGGATCGCCCTCCATCGTCATGCGGTCCGAGAAGGTGCCCGAGTCGCCTTCGTCGGCGTTGCAGACGATGTATTTTTGGGAAGCCGGCGTCGCGGCCACGGTCTTCCACTTGATGGCGGCGGGAAAAGCCGCGCCGCCGCGCCCACGCAGTCCGGCTTCCATCACCTGCTGCACGATCTCGGCGGGTGCGAGCGTCAGCGCCTTGCGCAGGCCCGCGAAGCCCTCGTGCGCCTCGTAGTCAGCCAGCGAAAGCGGGTCGGTGATGCCCATGCGGGCGAAGGTCAGGCGCTCTTGCTTCTTCAGGTAGGGAATCTCGTCGGTCAGGCCGAGGTGCAGCGCGTGGGCGCCGCCTTGCAGGAAGCCGGCATCGAACAGGCCGGCGACATCACCCGTGGCCACCGGCCCGTAGGCGACACGGCCCTGCGGCGTCGCCACTTCCACCAGCGTCTCCAGCCAGAACATGCCCCGCGAGCCGTTGCGCACCAGCTTGATCTGGATGCCGCGCGTGGCCGCCTGTTGCGCGACCATGCGCGCCACGCGGTCCGCGCCAACCGCCAGGGCCGCGGAATCGCGGGGAATGTAAATGGTTACTGCGGCGCTCATGCCGAACACCTTGTCTCGGCCACCAGCTCGTCGAACACGGCGGGCGTCACGCGCGCGTGCAGCGCATCGCCGACCTGGATCGCCGGCGACGAGGCGCACAGCCCCAGGCAATAGGCGGCCTCCAGCGTGAACTCGCCATCTTTCGAGTGGCCATGCAGCTCGCACCCCAGGTGCCTGCGCGCATGTTCCACCAACGCATCCGCGCCCATCGACTGGCAGGCCTCGGCGCGGCAGATGTGGATGACATGACGCGCGGGCGGTGTGGCGCGAAAGTGGTGGTAATAGGTGATGACGCCATGCACCTCGGCGCGCGACAGGTTGAATTCGCCCGCAATCGCAGGCACCGCCGCTGCCGGAATATGGCCTAGCGCATCCTGGATGCCATGCAGCGCCGGCAGCAGGCCACCGGGCCTGTCCTTGTGGACGGAGGCAATGCTGCGAGCGGCTTCTATCATGGTGTTCATCCTTAAATAGGCTTTCAACGGCATAAACTATGCAGTTGCATTGCGGGCCAGTTTATTTGTCGATATGATCCGCCGCAATATGATCCAGCCGGCCTTCTTAATAGGCTTTTAATAACTTATATCGATGCACGAAGTCACCATCAGGCCGCAATGGACCATCCGGCAAGCCGGGGGCGCCGTCCTGGCGCCGCGTGTCATAGAACTTCTGGTGCAGGTTCATGCGCAAGGCAGCTTGGCGAGCGCCTGCAAGGTCCTGGGCGTTTCCTATCGCCACGCCTGGGAGCTGGTTCGCCAGGGCGAGACCCTGTTCGGCGAGCCTCTGGTGGTGATGGAACGGGGCAAAGGCTCAACGCTGACTGCCTTGGGTGAAAAGCTGGTCTGGGCTGACCGCCGGATTTCCGCGCGCCTGTCACCCATGCTCGACTCACTGGCCTCCGAGCTTGGCGCAGAAATCGAAAAAGTGCTGTCATCGGCGTCCGCCCTGTTGCGGGTGCACGCGAGCCATGGCTTTGCGATCGAGACCCTGCGCCGTTTTCTTGTGGCGGAGGGTGTGCCTAACGACCTCAAATACTGCGGCAGCGTGGAAGCGCTCGCATCCCTGCACAATGCGGGCTGCGACGTGGCGGGCTTTCATGTGCCGGTAGGCGAGTTCGAAGCGCCGGCGGTCGCCTACTACCTTCCCTGGCTGAGCTTGCGTTCACAAAAAATCATCAACGTTGCCTCACGGCACCAGGGCCTGATGGTGGCGCAAGGCAACCCCAAAAAAATCTACGCGTTGAAGGACTTGCAGCGGCGCGATGTGCGTTTCATCAACCGCCAGGCAGGTTCGGGGACGCGCTTTCTGCTGGACATGCTGCTGCAAAAGGAAGGCATCGAGCCCACGCAGATCAAAGGCTACGAGCAATGCGAATACACCCATGCCGCCGTCGCCGCATTCGTGGCCAGCGGCATGGCCGACGCGGGTTATGGTGTGGAAACACCGGCGCGGCAGTTCAATCTTGAGTTCATCCCGAGCCAGACCGAGCGCTACTTTCTGCTGTGCGACGAACGATCCCTGGCTACGCCTTTCGTCCAGCAGATGCTGGACATCCTGCGCAGCGAAGCATTCAGACATGCCGTGGACCAGCTGCCAGGCTACCAGGCCGACGAATGCGGCCGCATCGCGGAACTGGACGAAATTTTCCAGTCGCTGCGCGCACGGCCATCCCGCCGGGCGCGACACTGAGACACGCCCCACCGCTACGTCCTCTATGCACAAAGTCGAACTTTCCTACCTGCTGTCGCCCGAACGCGGCAAAAACGCGCTGATCCGCAACCCGCTGATGGACCTGCTCCATGCTGTGCGTGAGCAGGGCTCGATCTCGAAAGCCGCACGCGCGCTGGATCTTTCCTACCGCCATGTCTGGGGGGCACTGAAAAAATGGGAGCAGACGCTGGAGCGCCCGCTGATCGTCTGGGACAAAGGCCAGCGCGCGCAACTCACCGAATTCGGCGAAAAACTGCTGTGGGCCGAGCGCCAGGCCCAGGCCCGGCTGGCACCGCAGATCGAGGCGCTGCGCGGCGACATTGAACGGGCTTTTTCCACCGCCTTCGACGACACGGCGCACGTGCTCACGCTGTACGCCAGCCACGATGCCGCGTTGAGCGCATTGCGCGAGCAGACCGCAACGCGCGGCCTGCACTTGGACATCCGCTTCATGGGCAGCGTGGACGCGATTGCGGCGCTCAACGCCGGGCGCTGCATGATGGCCGGTTTCCACACGCTAGACCAGCCCGGCAGCAAATCGGTGGCCGCCCAGACCTACCGCAGCTTGCTCAAACCCGGGCAGCACAAGCTGATTGGTTTTGCGCACCGTCAGCAGGGGCTGATGGTGGCGAAAAACAATCCTCTGGCGATCACCGGCCTGGCCGATCTGAAGCGGCCCGGCCTTCGTTACGTCAACCGCGCGGAAGGCACGGGCACACGGGTGCTGCTTGATGAACTGCTTACCGAGGGCGGCCTGGGAGCTGAGGGCATCGAAGGTTATGCCACGCAGGAACCATCGCACGGCGCGGTAGCGCAGGCTGTTGCCAGCGGCGCCGCCGATGCCGGGATGGGCATCGAGGCCGCAGCGCGCGAAAAAAACCTCGGTTTTGTGCCGCTGGTCCAGGAGCGTTATCACCTGGTCTGCCTGAAGTCCGAGCTGCCACAAGCACAGGTGCAGGCGCTGCTCAAGGAGTTGCAGAGCAGCGACTGGCAGACGGCGCTGGCCGGACTGCCCGGCTATAACGGCAAGCACGCGCAGAGCGGCAAGGTGTTGTCGCTGCGGGCGATGTTGCCTTGGTGGAGTTACCGGAAGGCCAAGGCGAACACGGCGTGAGCCTTGTTCCATTCCCGCAACTGCCTTTTCATACCATACGGATTTTTGAGCTGATGATGTGGCAGCTCGTCCGCCCTTGTTGGACCAACACGCGATTTTCCTCGAAATGGATCCAACCGGCTACCGCGGCAACTCACACGCCTGCCGCGCCAACCCAGTCACCCGCCCCCAGTCCCCACTAGCCATCGCATCAGCAGGCACCAGCCAGGACCCACCCACACAAACCACATTGGGCAGGCTAAGAAATTCCGCCGCATTGGCCGCCGTGATGCCACCGGTGGGGCAGAACTTCACGTCGCCGAAAGGTCCGTTCCAGGCCTTGAGCATGGCCAGCCCGCCGGCCTGCAATGCCGGAAAAAACTTGAGCTCGGTAAACCCGTCTTCCTGCGCCGCCATGATCTCGCTGCCTGTCGCCACACCGGGCAACAAGGGAAGGTGCGCATCACGGCAGGCGGTGCCCACTGCATGGGTGTAGCCTGGGCTGACAATGAAGCGTGCACCGGCCATGGCGCAGGCCTGCACATCGGCCGCACTGCGCGCCGTGCCGGCACCGACCACGGCCTCAGGCACATCGCGGGCAATGGCTTCGATGCAGGCCAGCGCCTGCGGCGTGCGCAGAGTCACTTCCAGCATGCGAATGCCGCCGGCCACCAGCGCACGCGCCAGCGGCACAGCGTGCGCCACATCGGTCAGCACAATGACGGGAATGACCGCAGCATCCTGCATGACCTGCAGCGCCGCCAGCGGCTGCGTGATATCAATCTTCACATCCACGATGGCGCTCCTTCTTCAGCAGTCAATGCATGCCGGCGCATGCCGGCAAACAGCTCTCTTCCCAGACCCAGCCCGTTGGCATCGCGCAGCGCCTGCGGCATGATGGCAGGCTGGCGAGCGGCCCATGCATCGGCCGCGACCTTCACCTCCAGCGTACCGGCAAGGGCGTCGAGCAGCACCACGTCGCCGTCGCGCACCTTCGCCAGCGGGCCACCGACCGCCGCTTCGGGCGACACATGAATGGCGGCCGGCACCTTGCCCGACGCGCCGCTCATGCGCCCGTCGGTCACCAGCGCGACCTTGAAGCCCTTGCCCTGCAGCACCGCCAGCGGCGGTGTGAGTTTGTGCAGCTCGGGCATGCCGTTGGCCTGCGGCCCCTGCCAGCGCACCACGCAGACCACATCGCGGTCCAGCTCGCCGGCGCGGAAGGCGACATGCAACGCTTCCTGCGAATCAAACACGCGCGCGGGCGCTTCAATGACATGGCGATCATCCGGCACGGCCGAAACTTTGATCACGCTGCGCCCCAGGTTGCCCTGCAGCAGCTTGAGCCCGCCGCTGGCGCTGAAAGGCGCAGTGGCAGGCCGCACGATGGCTTCGTCTTTGCTCGCGCCCATTTCGTGCCAGGCCAGCTTGCCGTCCAGCATGGCCGGCTCGCGCGTGTACTCGCGGATGCCGCCCGCGCGCACCGTCAGCACATCCTCGTGCATAAAGCCGCCGTCGAGCAGTTCGCGGATCACAAAACCCGTGCCGCCGGCCGCCTGGAACTGGTTCACGTCGGCACTGCCGTTGGGATAGACATGCGTGAGCAGAGGCACCACATCCGACAGCGCAGAAAAATCATCCCAATCGATGATGATGCCAGCCGACCGCGCCACCGCCACCCAGTGAATCAGGTGGTTGGTGGAGCCGCCGGTGGCCAGCAGTGCCACCATGGCATTGACGATGGCTCTCTCATCGACCACGCGGCCTATGGGTGCAAAACGCTTTGACGACTTGAGAATGCCCAGCACCGTGCGGGCTGCCTCACGTGTCAGTTCGTCGCGCAGGTCGCCGCCGGGGTTCACAAAGGCGGTGCCAGGCACATGCAGGCCCATGGCTTCGAGCAGCATCTGGTTGCTGTTGGCCGTGCCGTAGAAGGTGCAGGTGCCCGGGCTGTGGTAGGACTTGAGTTCGGCATCAAGCAACTCGGCACGCCCGACCAGGCCTTGCGCGGCCTGCTCGCGCACGCGGGCTTTTTCCTTGTTCGGCAAACCGGACGGCATGGGGCCGGCGGGTACAAACACCGTGGGCAGGTGGCCAAAATGCAGCGCACCGATCAGCAGGCCCGGCACGATCTTGTCGCACACGCCCAGCATCAACGCCGCATCGAACATGTCATGGCTCAAGGACACCGCCGTGGCCATGGCAATCACATCGCGGCTGAACAGGCTCAGCTCCATGCCGGGTGTGCCCTGCGTCACCCCGTCGCACATCGCGGGCACGCCGCCGGCGACCTGGGCGGTCGCGCCATGCAGGCGTGCTTCCCACTTGATCAGGTCCGGGTAAGGCTGCAGCGGCGTGTGGGCCGACAGCATGTCGTTGTAGGCGGTGACGATGCCGATGTTGGGCGCGCGTTCGGTGACGACCTTGAAACGGTCGTCCAGCGGCATGCCGGCGAACGCATGGGCAACGTTGCCACAGCCCATGCGATCGACGCTGGCGGCGCGGGTTGCCGCCCCGTCGAGGCGCTGGAGGTAAGCGTCGCGCGTGGCACGGCTGCGCTCGCGGATGCGCGCCGTCACGCTGGCGATGGTGGAGTGAAGAGTCATGGGTGGGTGGTGGCCAACAGAGGGCGCGTGATGGGTTGGTAACTTTATTACATCATCCATCGTACTTGGTTACCGCCCCTTTTGCAAAGGGCGAAAGGTTACAGCCCGGTTACCGGGCAGGGACAAAGCCCTGCTGGCTGAATAGCCGGTGGCAGTGGCTTTATTGCAGCGTGATCTCTACTCGGCGGGCCTCGGCGTCGCTGCCGGACGCGGCCATCTGCTCCGGTTTCTGCAAGGTGATCCGGCTCTCAGGAACACCGGCTTCCTTCAAGGCCTCATGCACCGCAAGCGCGCGCCGGTGGGCCAGGTCGGCATTGGCTGCTGCATTGCCTTTGGAGTCGTGGAAGCCGGCAATCAGCACCTTCTGCCCGCCCTTGGCGGCCCGCACCACATCGACCAGTGCATCACCGGCGCCGGGTGCGAGCTCTGCTTTTCCGGACGCAAAATAGAACTTCACCACACCGTATTCCACGGTGACGCTGGCCGCGTCGGAGGCTGCCTGCGCCGACTGCGCCGGCGTGGGTGCGGCAGCGCTGGCCGGGGCCGCCGGAGCCGGCACGGCAGCGGCAGGCAGCGTGGCAACACTTGCGGCAGCGGCTGGCCGCGCGGCGCCGGGGCGCAGCAGCGCGGCAGCAATGGCCAAGATGATCACTCCGGCAACAACGGCGAAAACCAGGCCCAGAACAAGGCCTAGCTGTTCATCATCCGATTGAGAAGCCATTGACAAAAACTCCGTGAAGACAGCCGGCTGCGGCGCTTGCGCAAGCCCTGAAAAATAACCGGCGAGATCGCAGGTTCGAGCGGGTCATTGTAAAGTGTGGCCGTGGACAACAGCCCGCTTAACGACCTTCAGCCTGTACGGGATCCGGCTCCCATGCTGGAGCGTTTTTTGCACCAGTGGGGTGGCCGGGAAGACCTCTGGATTTTCGGCTACGCCTCGCTGATCTGGCGGCCCGAATTCGACTTTGCCGAACTGCGGCGTGCCCGCGTGCACGGCTGGCACCGCGCGCTGAAGATGTGGAGCCGCATCAACCGCGGCACGCCCGAATGCCCCGGGCTGGTGTTTGCGCTGCTCTCGGGCGGCAGTTGCCACGGGGTGGTCTACCGCGTGCCCCGGCACGATGTGCCGGACGTGGTAGCCCGGCTCTGGCTGCGCGAAATGGTCACCGGCGTCTACGACCCGCGCCTGCTGCGCTGCAACACCGACAGCGGCACCGTGCAGGCGCTGGCCTTCACCCTCTCCCGGCGCAGCCCCAACTTCACCGGCGAACTGAGCGAGGCACGCTATCAGCAGATTTTTGCGGACTCCTGTGGGCGTTACGGCACGACGCACGACTACGCCCACCAGACCCTGCAGAGCCTGCGCAGTCATGGCATTTCAGATGCGGCGCTGGTGCGTTTGTTGCAGCTAGGAAAGCGCTGAATAAGTCCTTGCGGAGGCGCGGCAGGGGCTTGTTCAGCGCTTCCCTAACTCAACGGACTATTGCCAAGCCCGAGCCGCAAGCCTAGAGTCAAGTCCCCTTCTTGCTTAACCTTGGGAGACTCCATGAAAACAGCTTTGTCTTTGTTCCTGCTGGCTGCCGCCGCCCTATTGGGCGCGTGTGCGCACCACGCCGCCGGTCCGCGCGCCAGCGCCCAGTTGCAGCCCACCACAGGAAACACCACCAGCGGCACGGTCAGCTTTGTCCAGACGGGCAGCAAGGTACATGTCAGCGGCGAGATACGCGGCCTCAAGCCCGGTGCAGAACACGGCTTCCATGTGCATGAAAAAGGCGATTGTTCCAGCGGCGACGGCATGAGTACCGGCGGGCACTTCAACCCCACGGGCGCACCGCACGGCGGCCATGACATGGGCGCGCACCACACTGGCGATTTGCCCAGCCTGAAGGCAGACGCCGGCGGCGTTGCCAAATTCAGCTTTGACTCCAGCACGATCACGGTCGGCAGCGGCGGCACCGACATCGTTGGCAAGGGCCTGATTGTTCACCGCGACCCGGACGACTACAAAACCCAGCCGACCGGCAATGCCGGCCCGCGTCTGGCATGCGCGGTCATAAGTTAGCCCCCACGGTCGCTCGCTGCGCGTAGCTTCCGCACCTTGCAGGCCGCCGCTCGCCAGAGGCTTCGCTTCTGATGCCTGTCCAACCCTGCTCAAGCAGGGTCGGAGCTGCAGGCATCAGCCCCGAGGGGGCCGCTGCGCCTTCGGGCCGGCAAAGCCGGACCCGCGGCCCTGGCTTGAAAAGAAAAAGAACCCTCACAGGCTCACTGCTGCAGGCATCAGCCCCGAGGGGGCGCTGCGCCTGCGGACTGGCAAAGCCAGATCCGCGGCCCCTGCTTGAATCTACCTGCCGCTCAACGCATCGTTAGCAGCTCTTCGGCCCGCGCCAGATCCTCGACGGTATCGATATCGGTCACGGTGCCGATATCGTCGAGCTCCATAAACGCTACTGAATTCATAGCTAGATGCGACCGAACGACGGGGGCTGCACCCTGATTCCCCTTTAAATCCAGCAAAGCTTCGCGGCAAACCGCCGAAAAACCGACCGGGTGGCCACGCGCGCCCTGGTACAGCGGAATCGCCACGGCGTGTTGCGCCAGCGCCTGGGCCACGGCGCGCAGCGTGTCGCTGCGTACCAGTGGCAGATCGCCCGGCAGCACCAGCCAGCCCCTTGCGTCGCGCGTGGCACGCACGGCAGCAGCAATCGAGTCACCCATGCCGGGGTGGCCCGCCTGTTCCAGGTGCCAGGCCAGGCCGCTGGCGATCACGGCGTCCAGTGTGTGCTGCAGCACTGACTTGCCGGCCAGCAAGGCTTGCAGCTTGTGTGTGCTGCCGCCGGAAGCGGTGAAACGTTCACTGCGTCCCGAGGCCAGCACCAGTACCGTGGGCAAACCGGCCCCTGGCCGGGCAGCGTCCATCAGGCCAGCTTGAAGGGCAGCTCACGCGGCGCTTGGCCGGTAAGCCGCGCCACCGCGTTGGCAAAGGCCGGTGCCAGCGGCGGCAGGCCGGGCTCGCCCATGCCGGTGGGCGCATCGGCGCTGGGCACTACAAACACGGCGACCGTCGGCATATCGGTGATGCGCGGCACAACGAAGTCTCCGAAGTTGCTTTGCTCGACCACGCCGTCTTTCAGCGTGATCGCCGACCCCGGCAGACACGTCGACAGGCCCATCAGCGCCGCGCCCTGGATTTGCGCTTCGATGCTGGTCGGGTTGATCGCCAAGTTGCAGTGCACGCCAGCGGTCACCGCATGCAGCACCGGCGTCTTGTCCTTGACTGAGGCTTCGACCACGTAGGCCACCACCGTGTTGAAGGACTCGTGCACTGCCACGCCCCACGCGCGTCCCGCCGCCAGTGTGCGTTTGCCGTAGCCGGATTTGTCCACCGCGAGCTGCAGCGCCGTGCTGTGGCGTGGGTGCTTGCTGCCGAACTGCTTCATGCGCCAAGCCACCGGGTCTTGCCCGCTGCCGCGCGCGATCTCGTCGATCAGCGTTTCCATCACATAAGCCGTGTGGGTGGAGCCGACGCTGCGCCACCAGAGCACGGGCACGTTGAGCTTCGGATGGTGCACCGACAGCCGCATCGGAATGTCATACGGCTCCTTCATGCCCTCGACCATGGTGGCATCCACGCCGTCCTTGACCATGAAGGCTTCAAAGGGCGAGCCGGACACGATGGACTGGCCAACGATCACATGGTCCCAGGCCAGGATGTTGCCCTGCGCATCAAGACCGATCTCCGCGCGGTGGACGTGCATGGGCCGGTAGTAGCCGCCCTTGATGTCGTCCTCGCGGCTCCACAGTGTGCGCACTGGCGCATTCAGGCCAGCGGCGCGCGCTGCCTTGGCCACCGTGCAGGCTTCCACCACGTAGTCGCTGCTCGGAATGGCGCGGCGGCCGAATCCGCCGCCCGCCATCTGCACATTCATCTTCACGTTCTGTGGCGCCACACCCAGCACCTTCGCGGCTGCCATGGTGTCCAGCCCGGGCATCTGTGTGCCCAGCCAGAGCTCGGCGCGCGTGTCGGCGCCCTGCCCGCTGAACTGCACCGTGCAATTGAGCGGCTCCATGGGCGCATGGGCCAGGTAGGGAAAAACAAACTCGGCGCTGATTTTTTTCGGCGCCGCCGCCAGCTTGCCAACATCGGCGTTGTACTTGATGGCCCCGGTGGTTTGCGCCAGCGCGCGGTAGCTGGCCAGCTGTTTGGCGCTGTCCACCTTCTCGACGGCGCTGGTGTCCCATTCGACCTTGAGCGCATCACGCCCCTGTTTCGCCGACCAGTAGCCCTCGGCCAGCACCGCCACACCCTCACCGCCGCGGTCCAGCGGCACGCGCAGCACAGCCTTGACGCCGGGGATGGAACGGGCCGCAGCATCGTCAAGCGAGCGGACCTTGCCCGCAAAAACCGGCGGGTGCGCCACCACCGCCGTCAGCATGCCAGGCAGGCGCACATCGATGCCGTAGCTCTGGTTGCCTGTTGATTTGGCACGTGCATCGAGCCGGCCCGTTGGCTTGCCGATGATGCGGAACTGCTTCGGGTCTTTGAGCGTGGCCTGCTCCGGCACCGGTTGCTTCATGGCGGCTTCGGCCAGTTCGCCATAGGTCAGGCGTTTACCGCCGGGGCCGATCACCACACCCTGCTGGGTGCGCAGACTGCCAGCATCCACGCCCCACTGCGCAGCCGCCGCAGACATCAGCATGGCGCGCGTGCGCGCGCCGAGTTCGCGGTATTGCGTGTACGAATTCTTGATCGCGCCCGAACCGCCGGTGAGGTGCATGCCGAAGGCCGGGTCAACATACGCCGGGTCTGCGTCGCCGTGCTGGCTTTTCACCAGGGCCCAGTCGGCGTCCAGTTCTTCGGCCAGGATCATGGGCAGGCCGGTCTGCACGCCTTGGCCGAAATCGAGGCGGTTGATGGTGACGGTGACCGTGCCGTCCTTGTCGATGCGGACAAAGGCCGAGGGTTGCTGGGTCGGCTTCAGGCCGGCAGCGGCCGCCGCAGGCGCTGCGCCCTGGGCCTGCGCCAGCATCGGAAAAGCGCCGAGCGCAAAACCACCGGCCGTGGCAACCTTGAGGAAGCTGCGCCGCTGCAAGCCTGCCATTGCTCCGTTTTCAGGAGCATCTTGTCCTTTAAGGGAAAGGGCTTGCAGGCCTTTTGGCAATTGACCAAAGACGTCTGAAGAGTTGGTGTTGTACATGGTGTTCTCCTTCAAGCCAGCGTCACGGCGGCGTCTTTGATGGCTGCGCGGATGCGCACGTAAGTGCCGCAGCGGCAGATGTTGCCGGCCATGGCCGCGTCAATGTCTGCGTCGGTCGGCTTGGGCTTGGTCTTGAGCAGCGCGGTCGCGCTCATCACCTGCCCGCTCTGGCAATAGCCGCATTGCGCCACGTCGTGCTTGACCCAAGCGGCCTGCACAGCCTTGCCAACGCGGTCACTGGCCACCGCTTCGATGGTGGTGATTTTCTGGCCAACGGCCGCCGACACGGGCGTCACGCAGGAACGGATGGGTGCGCCGTTGAGATGCACCGTGCAGGCGCCGCACAAGGCGGCACCGCAGCCGAACTTGGTGCCGGTCATGCCCAGCGTGTCACGCAGAGCCCAGAGGATGGGGGTCGATTCGGCGGCGTCGACCGCGACGTTTTTGCCGTTGATATTGAGGGTGGGCATCGTGGATCTCCTTGTAGGAATTAGCGGGAACGGGGTAAAAGGTGACGAATTCTTATTCGCTTAAATTAGGTGGGTATTAGCTTGGTGTTCATAACAGTCAGGCCTTGATGGCGTCCCAGCACAGTGAGAAGGCCGCCAATTGCACCGCCTCGTCGTCGGGCAGCACGCCGGTGCGGATCAGGTTGGCGGTTTCGCGCACTGAACCTACCAAGCTGGCCGTCAGCAAGGGCAGCGGCACCGGTTTAAAAATCTCCTGCTGCTGGCCCTCTTCCATGAGCGCCAGGAAACCAGCGGCGAGCCGGGTAGATAGTTCGCGGTTGCCTTCGGTGAACCAGGGCGAGTTGTAATACTGCTCCTGGAACACCACCTCGGCGTAACGCTCGAGCCGGTGCCGCAACAGATTGCCCCAGATACGGCGCACCCGGCTGCGCAATGGGGCTCCCACTTTCACCCCTTCCATCAGGCGTTGCATGGTCGCGGCTTTTGCGTCCTGATAGAGCTGGCTGATCAGCTCATCCTTGGAGGAGTAGTAGACATACAGCGTGCTAGTGGCGATGCCCGCCGTCCTGGCGATGTCGGCCATGGTCAAGCCGCTCAGACCAGTCTGGGCCACCAGGTTGAACGTGGCCTCGGCGATTGCACGCTGCTTTTCGTCGTCTTTGGGCTTCATCGAAGCGCGAATATAACCGAATATTAATTCGCTTTCAAGTCGTTCCAACTTCATAACCTTAGCGCCGCGATAGACCGTGCACAATCATGCGATGAGCCAGCCCCCTACCCTCGCCGACCTGCGCAAAAGCTACGAGCGCGCCGAACTCAACGAAGAGGCGTCGCATGCCAACCCGTTGCAGCAATTTGACCAGTGGCTCAAGGAAGCCATCACGGCCGAGGTGCCCGAACCCAACGCGATGACCCTGGCCACAGTGGCCGGAAACGGGCGCCCTTCGACCCGCATCGTGCTCATCAAGGGTTATGACGAGCGCGGCATTGTCTGGTACACCAATTACGACAGCCGCAAGGGCCAGGAACTGGCTGCCAACCCTTTCGCCGCCCTGCAGTTTCACTGGGTGGAGTTGGAGCGCGTGGTACGCATTGAAGGTGTGGTGGAAAAAGTTTCAGCGCAGGAAAGCGACGACTACTTCAAGAGCCGGCCGCTGGACTCGCGCATAGGCGCCTGGGCCAGCCCGCAAAGCGAAGTGATCTCTGGCCGCAGCGTGCTGGTGGCCAACGCCGCGAAATACGGCGCGAAGTTTTTGCTGCAGCCGCCACGCCCGCCGCACTGGGGCGGCTATCGGCTCAAGCCGGACAACTGGCAGTTCTGGCAAGGCCGCAAAAGCCGGCTGCATGACCGCTTGCGCTACACACAGCAAACAGATGCAAGCTGGCTGCGCGAACGTCTGGCGCCCTGAACGCAGATCAGGGCGCTCCGGCTTCCACCCGCTGAATGGCCTGATCGGCCACCGCTTTGAGTTTTACCTGTGGCACCAGATCCGGCGCGATTTCCGCCAAAGGCACCAGCACAAAAGCGCGCTGCGCCATGCGCGGATGCGGGACCGTCAACTCTTGTGATTCGATGCTGGCACTGCCATAGAGCAGCAGGTCGAGGTCCAGCGTGCGCGGGGCATCGCGGTAAGGCCGCTCTCTGCCGGCGGCTTGCTCAAGTTGCTGCAGTTGCTGCAGCAGGACGGGTGCGGCCAAACCTGTGTCCAGCGCCACCACGGCATTGATGTAATCGGGGCCTGTTGACTGAGCTGCACTTTCCCCACCGGCAGTAATGGGCGCCGTTCTGTAGAGGCTGGAGCGCCGGGTAACACGTGTCAGCGGCAGGCGGTCCAAGGCCTCCATTGCCTGGCGAACCGCCGATGCGGCATCCCCGAGGTTGGCGCCCAGAGCCACATAGGCGGTGACCCGCTCCGAGCGATCACTGTGTTCGCTCGCTGGCATGCTGCAAGCTCAGAAGTCGCCGGGGGCGTCGGATGGCGGGCTGGCAGGAAGCGAACCACCTTCGCGGTTGGCTGGCTTGCGGCGGCGCCGGCGCTTTTTGGCAGGCGCGGGTTCCCCAAACTCGCCAACTTCCGGCGAAGACATCGGGGCATGGCCGGCATCGTCATTGCGCGGCGCATCGCCTTCTGCGCGCTTGACGCGGGTACGCGGTGGCTGCGGCTTTTTAGACTGCTCGTGCCTGGCCTGCTCGATCATCTCGTGGCGCTCGTCGTCATAGGCGGTGCTGAATTTCTCCCACCACTCGGACAGTTCGGGCTCGATTTCGCCGGTCTGCGCGCGCAGGCGCAGGAAGTCAAAGCCGGCGCGAAAGCGCGGCTGCTCCAGCAGAGAGTAAGGCGAGCTGCCGGTACGCTTCTCAAAGCGCGGCTGCATGGTCCAGATCTCGCGCATGTCGGTGCCCAGCTTGCCGCGGCCCGACACATCGCCGATCTTGGCGTTAAAGGCATCGTCGATGGCGTCCTGCAGCGCGGGCATGGTGTGCTCGCCGCGTTTGAGGCGCCGTGCCCAGCCTTCGCGCACATCGGCCCAGAGTACGCACGACAGCAAAAAGCTTGGCGCCACCGGTTTGCCTTCGCCGACGCGGCGGTCGGTGTCCAGCAGGGCCAGCTGCAGGAAAGGCTCTTCCGAGGTATCCACCACCACGTCGAGTAACGGGTAGATGCCGGTGTTTAGGCCCAGGAACTTGAGCTGTTCGATGCTGGCCAGCGAATGGCCGGTCTGCAGCAGCTTGAGCATTTCGTCGAACAGGCGCGACTGCGGCACGTCGGCCAGCAGGCCTTTCATGGACTTCAGGGGTGCCATGGTCTTGTCTTCGAACTTGAAACCCAGCGCGCTGAGCTTGGCCGAGAAGCGCACGGCGCGGATGATGCGCACCGGGTCTTCGCGGTAACGCGTGGCCGGGTCGCCAATCATGCGGATGATTTTTTTCTTCGCGTCGCGGATGCCGTGGTGGTAGTCGACCACGATCTGCGTTTCGGGGTCGTAATACATGGCGTTGATGGTGAAGTCGCGTCGGGCGGCGTCTTCTTCCATCGGGCCCCAGACGTTGTCGCGCAAGACGCGGCCAGAGGCATCGACCGCGTGTTTCATGCCGGCCAGCTCGCTTTTGCTGGTGCGCTCGTTGCCACCGACCTGCTCGGCCAGGCTGCTGTCAAGGTGCGCGCGGAAGGTCGACACTTCAATGACTTCATGCTCGCGGCCACGGCCATAGATCACATGCACGATGCGAAAGCGCCGGCCGATGATGAAGGCACGGCGGAACAGGCCCTTGACTTGTTCGGGCGTGGCATCGGTGGCGACGTCGAAGTCTTTTGGGCGCAGACCGACCAGCAGGTCACGCACCGCGCCGCCGACGATGTAGGCCTCGTAGCCCGCCTGCTTGAGGGTGTGCACCACATCCATCGCGCGGTCATCGACCAGCTTGGGGTTGATCGCATGGTCCTGGGGGCCGACTTCGCGGCGCTCACCGAAAACTGATTTCTTGGACCGGCTGGCACCGGCTGGGCCGGCAGACTTGCCAAACAGCTTGTCGATAAATTTTTTGATCATTGAATCAGGAGATTTCGCCGGGCTGGCCACGCTTGCAGGGCAAGGGGCACGGTCTCCGGCAGTTAGAACAGCTCAAGTATGCGCCATCCGCGCTCGGTAGCGAGCGCCCGCAGGCGCTCGTCGGGGTTGGTGGCCACCGGGTGCGTGACTTTTTCCAGCAAGGGCAGGTCGTTCATGGAATCGCTGTAAAAAGTGCTTTCCACCGTGTCCCAGTCCAGGCCGCGATCAGCCAGCCACTGCTGGACGCGTGCCACCTTGCCTTCCCGGAAGGACGGCGTGCCACGGATTTTGCCGGTTGGCCAGCCACTGGCGTCGCGTTCCAGTTCCACGGCAATCAGCTCGGCGATCCCGAACGCCTCGGCGATAGGCCGTGTTACGAATTCATTGGTGGCCGTGACGATCACCGTGCCGTCGTCTGCCGCCTGATGGCTGCGAACCAGGTCCAACGCCGAATTTTTAATGCCTTTTTGCACGATTTCCCGCATGAATCTGGCGTGAGCAGCTATTGAATTGGTAGCACCCTGCTTCCGGATGGCCTGCGTCGCAAAACACACATAGTCGTGGATGTCGAGCGTTCCGGCCTGGTAATGGGCAAAAAACTCCGCGTTGCGGCGTTTGAACTCGTGACCGTCGCACCAACCCAGCGCAATCGTGAACTCACCCCATTCGTAATCGGAATCGATGGGTATCAGCGTGTGGTCGAGGTCAAAAAAGGCAATGCGGCGCTTGACTGCCGCCGGGGTAGATGTCACAGATTCTCCAGCATCGATTTGATCAACGGGATCGTGATCGCGCGCTGGGTTTGCAGCGCATAGGCGTCCAACTGGTCGAGCAGTTGCATCAGGTTGCCGAGATCGCGCGAGAAGCGGCTCAGGATGAAATCCATGGCCTCGTCGCTGAGGAAGACGCCCCGCGCATCGGCCTCCTGGCGCAGCACCGAACGGCGTTCCGGCTCGGTCAGCGCCTGCAGCGCAAACACATGGCCCCAGCCCAGGCGGGTGCGCAGGTCTTCGCGCAGGGCCAGGTCGGCGGGCGGCGCATTGCCGGCGGCCAGCACCCAACGCGGGTGGCCATCAGGTGCGTTCAGCGCATTGACGAACCAGTTGAAGGCCGCCTGCTGCTGCACGGCGGTGTACAGGTGGCAGTCGTCCATGATCACCGCCGCCCACTTTTCGTTGAATTCGGGCGGCTCCAGCATGGTGGCATCCAGCCACCCCACCGAGGCGCCTTGCTCGCGCAGCGTTTCGCTGACGGCCTTGAGAAGATGGGTTTTCCCGCTGCCGGGCTGTCCCCACAGGTAAGTCGGCACCGGCGAGCGCAGGCTGTTGCCGGCCCAAAGTTCCAGATGCCTGAGCGCCGCCTCGTTCGGCCCGGCAAAAAAATTGGTGAACGACGGCGGCGATGCCAGTCCGATGTCCAGTGCAATCTGTTTCATCGCTGCCGCCCTTCTATACAGCTCAAGGCAGCGCGTGCGACAGGCCTGGAAGCTACCCTCTTCCCCAGCAGGGGCCGCGGAACCGGCTTTGCCGGGCCGCAGGCGCAGCGCCCCCGAGGGGCTGGAGCCTTCGGCTCCAAAGCTGCCTGCGCAGCTTTGGACAGGCGACAGAGGCGAAGCGTCACGCGAGCCGCGGCCTGCAAGGCCTCGAGAGCTACACGAAGTGAGCGAACGTGGGGGCTGTTTTTAGGCAGCGCAGTACACGAAGTGACAAGCGTGGGGGCCATATTCAGTTCTGGTACAGCTTGCTCAGCATGTAACTGGCCCGCATGCGACGAATCGCCACCAGCAGCACCGCACTGGAAGGCAGGGCAATCAGCACGCCGAGAAAACCGAACACCTGCCCGAAAGCCAGCAAGGCAAAGATAACGGCCAGCGGGTGCAGGCCAATACGCTCGCCGACCAGGCGCGGGGTCAGGTAAAAACTTTCCACCAGTTGCCCCGCACCATACACACCGACCACCACGAGCACCCCATACAGGCTGCCGAACTGCAGGATGCCGGCCAGAAACGCGAGCAGCATGCCCAAGCCGAACCCCAGGTAGGGAATAAAAAAGGCCAGCCCGGTGAACACGCCCACGGGCACCGCCAGGTCGAAGCCGAACACCGCCAGCGCCACGCTGAAATACACCGCCAGCACCCCCATGACCAGCAACTGGCCGCGCAGGTACTGGCCCAGCACCGAGTCGGCCTCGGCCATGAAACTGTCGAAAGCGCCCCGCAGTTTCGGCGGCACCAGTTCCAGCAGCAGCGCCACAAAACGGTCCCAGTCCTTGAGCAGGAAAAACAGGGCCACGGGAATCAGCACCCCATTGCCGACAATGGCCAGGGCCACGCTGCCGCCCAGTTTCAGCGAGGACAGGACCGACCCGAAGGCATCCTCAAAATTGGCACTGAGGTACTTGACCACAAAGGCCTTGATGCTTTCGACATCCAGCGCCAGCGTGATGCCGAACTGGGCCAGCCAGGGGCCCAGCGCATTGTTGATGCGGGCGGCCAGCACCGGCAACTGCTCGCGCAGGAGGGGCAGCTCCTTGGCAAAAATGGGCACCACCAGCAGCAGGACGGACAGCAGGATCAGGATGAACAGCGTCTCCACGATCAGGACAGCCAGCACGCGCGGCATCCGGCCGCCGCCCAGGGCATCGAGCCTGTTCACCACAGGCGTCAGCACATAAGCCAGCACCGATGCCACCACAAAGGGCGTCAGCACCGGACCGAGCAGCCATAGCGCCAGCACCACCAGAGCGGCGATCAGACACCAGGCGGCGGTGCGTTTTTGGGTGGAAGTGAATTGCATGCGGCCCTGACAGGGGTGAACCCTTAGAATCTTGGCTTGGATTCTATCGGGCTTGCGCATTAATCACTAAGTACTGCGCAGCCGTCCGCACCCAGCCCTCCTACCCAAGCAGCATGACCACCTCCTCTTCCCCCCTGAGCTACAAAGACGCCGGCGTTGACATCGACGCAGGCGACGCCCTGGTCGAACGCATCAAGCCCCTGGCCAAGAAAACCATGCGCGAAGGGGTTCTGGCGGGCATCGGCGGTTTTGGCGCGCTGTTCGAGGTGCCCAAGCGCTACAAGGAGCCGGTGCTGGTCAGCGGCACCGACGGCGTCGGCACCAAGCTGCGCCTGGCTTTCGAGTGGAACATGCACGACACCGTGGGCATCGACCTGGTCGCCATGAGCGTCAATGACGTGCTGGTGCAGGGCGCCGAGCCGCTGTTCTTCCTGGACTACTTTGCCTGTGGCAAGCTGGACGTGGACACCGCGGCCGCTGTGGTCGGCGGCATTGCCAAGGGCTGTGAGCTGAGCGGCTGCGCGCTGATCGGCGGCGAAACCGCTGAAATGCCCGGCATGTACCCCGAGGGCGAATACGACCTGGCCGGGTTTGCGGTCGGCGCGGTCGAGAAATCGAAAATCCTGACCGGCAAGGATGTGAAGCCCGGCGACGTGGTGCTGGGCTTGGCCAGCAGCGGCGTGCATTCCAATGGTTTCAGCCTGGTGCGCAAATGTATTGAACGCGCCGGAACCGCAACCCCCGCCACGCTGGACGGCAAACCGTTCAGGCAGGCCCTGATGGAGCCGACCCGCCTGTACGTGAAAAACGTGCTGGCCGCGCTGGCAGCCCACCCCATCAAGGCGCTGGCCCACATCACCGGCGGCGGTCTGCTGGAAAACATCCCGCGCGTGCTGCCAGAAGGCACGGCCGCCCACCTCAAAAAGGGCAGCTGGCCGCAAACCGAGCTGTTTGCCTGGCTGCAGAAAACCGCCGCCATCTCCGACTTCGAGATGAACCGCACCTTCAACAACGGCATCGGCATGGTGGTGGTGGTCGATGCCGCCAGCGCCCAAGCCACAGCAAAAACGCTGCGGGACGCCGGCGAGCAGGTGCACGAGATCGGCGTGATCGCCGCCAAAGGCGACGGCGCCGCGGTCACCGTCGCCTGATGACAACAGGCTGCAGGGGGATAGCCCCGGCAGCACCAGCCTCTGGCTTCAAGCCCTTCTTGCTACAAAAATACTAGCTGCCGGCGCAAGCAGCTATTAGGCGTACTGGACTTTTAAATCTGTTTGTATCAAACTGTTCCATTCGTCCCTCTTTGGAGCCAGCATGCCGGTCATCGCAGTCGTCAACCGCAAGGGCGGCAGTGGAAAAAGCACGCTGGCCGCCCATATCGCGGCTTGGTGCGCGCGTAATGGCAGCTCCGTCATGCTGGGCGACGTGGACCGGCAACAATCCGCACGCGCCTGGCTGAAACGCCGCGAGGCTTCCCTGCCCGCCATTGCTCCTTGGGCGGTGGACCAGAAAAACATGCTGCGCGTCCCCACCGGCATCACTCACGTGGTGCTTGATACGCCTGGCGGCATGCACGGCTTCGAGCTAGCCCGCGTTGTCATGTTTGCCGACGCCATCGTGATGCCGGTGTGCAACTCCATGTTCGACCGTGAATCTGCCGCTGCCTGCCATGCCGAACTGATGGCCATGCCGCGCGTAGCCAGCGGCCGTTGCCGGCTGGCCGTTGTAGGCATGCGTATTGACGGGCGAACCAATGCCGCGCAGACGCTCGAGGAGTGGTCGGAGTCGCTGGGCGTGCCTTTTCTGGGCGCCTTGCGCGAAACGCAGCTGTATGTGCGCAGCCTGGAGCGCGGCCTGACCATTTTTGACCTGCAGCCCCAGCTGGCAGCGGCCGACCTGACGCAGTGGGCGCCCATCCTGCAATGGCTCAAGCCCCAGCTTTACCCGCCGCAGGCAGCCAATGACGGCACCACCACCCTGCGCCCGCCTGCCCGCACGCTGGTTCCCCGAAATGCTGCCTCGCCACTGACCGCGCCCGGTGCCGTGGTGTCAAAGCGGCTGGGCTCCCTGCCCAACAGCCTGATGCCGGCCCAGGAGTCCATGGTGCAGGGCGGGCGCATGTCCACGCTGAGCGGCAGCCGCTCACCGTCCGCCCCACGGGCACCTGCCACGCCAACTCTGGCGCGACCGACGCGTACGGCCGACGGCTCGCACATTCCGCAGTTTTTGAAAAGAAATTAGAGCCCCCACGGTCGTTCACTGCGTGTAACTCCCGCACCTTGCAGGCCGCCGCTCGCCAGAGGCTTCGCTTCTGTCGCCTGTCCAAACCTGCCCAAGCAGGTTCGGAGCCGCAGGCTCCAGCCCCGAGGGGGCCGCTGCGCCTGCGGGCCGGCAAAGCCGGACCCGCGGCCCCTGCTTGAAAAGAGAAGAGCCCCCGCGGTTGACTTGTCCGTTCGGTCCTGAGCTCTGTCGAAGAGGTTGAGGGTGGGGCGGCCCGGCGAAAAGCTCAGCTTTTCTGGCGCCGCAGGCGGGCCAGGCGGTCGGCGATGACGTCGAGGTCGAGGGCGTCCTCGGCATGGGCGAGGTAGGTTTCCAGATCCGGCACGGCGCGTCCTGCTTCACCTTGCTCGGCAAACGCCAGTCCGCGGTCGCGGTACTCGTCCCATGCCTCGGGGTGAAGCACGATGAGCCTATCCTGCACAGCAATCAACCGCAGCCAGTCCTGCTGGGTTTTGTGGATTTCCTTGAGGTTGCGCAGCATGCGGCTGATGATGTCGCGGGCCGGCACCGACTGCAGATACAAGCCGATAGGCACCTCGAATTCGTCAACCAGCCCGCTGCGCTGGCGAAATGGCTCCAGCCGCTCGGCCAGCTCTTCCCGGCTCAGCGACTGGCCGGTGAAAGGGTCGATCACCACCTGGCCCTTGGGCAGGTTGACCTTGACCATGAAGTGGCCCGGAAATGCAATGCCGCGTGCATTGAGCCCCACGCCGCCCGCCAACTCCAGCCAGAGCACGGCCAGCGTGATCGGAATGCCGCGCCGGGTTTTCAGCACCGCGTTCAGGTAGCTGTTGTCAGGGTCGTAGTAATCATTGATGTTGCCGCCGAAGTTCAGGTCGCGAAAGAAGAACTGGTTCAGCGCCCGCAGGCGCTGCAGGGCCGAAGCGTCCGCCGGCAGTCGGCGTTTCAGGCGCGCCAGCAACTGGTCCAAATCGCCCAGCACCTGCTCGACGTCAAGGTCGGGGTACTCGTCTTGCGCCACGCTGACCGCCGCCTCCAGCAGCGGAAAGTGGTCGTCGCTCTGCACCAGGCTGGCAAAGTACTGCAGGGGCGACGGGACGTCGAGATTGAGGGGCATGGCGCTACTTTCTCACAAACCGGCGTGCGGCGCGAGTACCCCGGAGGAAATGCGTCAGCGGCGCATCAACTTTCGCACTTTCAGGCCGGCCGCCCACAACGCTCCGAAATAAATAGCGCCTGACGCAAGCAGCACAAGGGCCAGCAGCCAAATTCGCTTGAAAGACTCGGCCCGCAAGCCGGTCCAGCTGACAGCCTGGGCGGTCCACAACAGAAACACTGCCAGCAGCGCGCTTGCCGCCAGCACCTGCAGCGCAAACATGCCCCAGCCAGGTGCCGGCTGGTAGCTGCCGCGCCTGCGCAGGCCAATCAGCAGCCACAGCGCGTTGATGAGCGCACCGATGCCGATGGCCAGCGCCAGCCCGGCGTGCTGAAACAGCGGCACCAGCGCCAGGTTAAGCAACTGCGTGATCACCAGCACCACCAGGGCGATGCGCACCGGGGTCTTGATGTCCTGGCTGGCATAAAAACCGGGCGCCAGCACCTTGATGGCCACCAGCCCCAGCAGGCCGGCGCCGTAACCCATGAGTGCCGTGGTGGTCTGGTACACATCCCGGTCGGTGAACGCGCCATAGTGGTACAGCGTGGCGACCAGGGGCTGGGCAAAGGTCAGCAGAGCCACCGCGCTGGGCACGGCCAGCAGCACCACGATGCGCAGACCCCAGTCCAGCATGGCCGAATAGGCATCGGCGTCGCCGGCGGCACGGGCGGCGGCCAGCTGCGGCATCAGCACCACCCCGATGGCCACGCCCAGCATGGCGGTGGGAAACTCCATCAGCCGGTCGGCATAGGTCAGCCAGCTCACGCTTCCGGGCGTCAGGTGCGAGGCAATCTGGGTGTTGATGATGGTGGAAATATGCGCCACGCTGACCCCCAGCAGGGCCGGCAGCATCAGCTTGCCGATGTTGCGAGTCCCGGGATCCGCCCAGGCGGTGCGGATGGCGTTCCAGCCCAGACCCATGCGCGGCAGCATCCCGATGTTGAGCAGCGCCGGCACCTGCACCGCGAGTTGCAGTACACCGCCAATCATCACGCCGGCGCCCATGGCATAAATCGGCTCAATCCCCCGAGCCTGAAACCACGGCGCGCCCAGCCAGGCGGCACCAATCATGGAAAGATTCAGCAGTACCGGCGTGATCGCCGGCACGGCAAAGCGCTTCCAGGTATTCAAAATACCGGCTGACAGCGCCACCAGGGACATGAAGCCGATGTAGGGGAACATCCAGCGGGTCATGAAAACGGCCGCTTCAAAGCCGCGTGGCTCCTGCTTGAGGCCGCTGGCCATTACCCAGACCAGCACCGGCGCGGCCGCCACCCCGATCACGCAGGTCAGCAGCAGCGCCCAGGCCAGCAGTGTGCCAACGCGGTTGACCAGCACCTGCGTGGCCGCCTCGCCGTTTTGCGCCTTGCTGGCGGCCAGTACGGGCACAAAGGCCTGGCTGAATGCGCCCTCGGCAAAGAGGCGCCGGAAGAGATTCGGAATGCGAAATGCCACGTTGAACGCGTCCGTCATGGCGCTGGCGCCGAAGGTGGAAGCCATCAGCAGCTCCCGCATCAGGCCGGTGATCCTGGAAACCAGCGTGAACAGGGAAACGGTGGACGCGGATTTGAAAAGTGACACCGGGGGAGTTTAAGGCCCTCAGACAAGGCCCTACGCTTGTCGGTTCGCGTACTGCGCTGCCCCCCCGAGGGGGCCGCTGCGCCTGCGGGCTGGCAAAGCCAGACCCGCGGCCCCTGCTGGACTGGACAGCCTCCGTGGACCTTGTGGGGCTGGTATTTTCAGCAGGGGCCGCGGAACCGGCTCCGCCGAGCCGCAGGCGCAGCGGCCCCCTCGGGGGGCAGGAAGTTACACGCAGTGAACGACCGTGGGGGCTAAATGTATGGCTGCTATAATCGTGGGCTTTGCTAGCATCATCCCCAGACCCTTCCTCATTTAAAGGAACACTTATATGGCTACCGCCAAACCCAAGAAAAAGAACCCCCGCCTGGCATCAGGCCGCAAACGCGTCCGCCAGGACACCAAACTCAATGCCGCCAACACTTCGCTGCGCTCCAAGTACCGCACCGCTGTGAAAAACGTCGAAAAAGCTGTCGCCGCCGGCGACAAGACCAAAGCCACCGAGCTCTTCGCCAAGGCGCAAAGCATTGTGGACACGATTGCCGACAAGGGCATCTTCCACAAGAACAAGGCAGCGCGCGACAAGAGCCGCCTGTCCTCCAGGGTCAAGGCACTCGCCTTGGCCACTCCCGCCGCGTAAAACCCACCGCCTGAGCAATCAGGCAACCCGCCCGGACTGGCAACAGTCCGCCGTTCTGCAGGGTGCGCTGCCAGCAAAGCAAAAAAGCCGTCTTTCGACGGCTTTTTTGTTTCCCGCTTCAGCTGGGCCCGGTCACCCCTTGGGTGGATCCGGAATTAAACAGGCTTCTGCAATCTGCAGGTCATTGTCTTTGGCAAAGTTGATCGCAAAGTCCCAGGCCATGGGCTCGGCGTCACGCAGTTCACTGTTGACCACCACACATTTGACGCCATTGATCACCGTGGGTACACACCATGGGGAATAGGTCAGATGGCTCCCGGGCTGCGGTCCGCCGGGGCGGAACTGGCTCATCACGCCACACAGCCGGTCGGCCCAGTCGCTGGGGCGGAAGGTTTTGCCGTCGCGGGTGAGGCCTTGAATGAAGACTTCTTTGGCGGAGTTGGAGACCATCGGATGGAGGGTTTTTGCGTGCCCGGGGCAAGGATGAAGCCCCATTGCTGCAGCGCACAAGTATTCTATCTTATATAAGACTCAAGCCCGACCGGGCCGCCATCGGCGCGGCGCATGGCTGTGATGCAGCATCCTCACGAAAGACCGAAAGGTCTGCGCCTAAAATCAGTTCAGCCCTGCCTGGTTGGCCCGGCCACCTGTTTTGTTAGCCCTGTTCCCGGAGTTTCCCCATGACCGCTGCCCTTCCCAAACACATCGAAGCCACCTCTCCCCATGTGATGAACACCTACGGCCGCCTGCCGATAGCCCTGTCACATGGCCAGGGTTGCCGCGTCTGGGACGTCAACGGCAAGGAATACCTTGACGGCCTGGGCGGCATCGCAGTCAACACCTTAGGCCACAACCACCCCAGGCTGGTGCCGGCCCTGCAGGACCAGATCGCCAAGATCATCCACAGCTCCAACTACTACCATGTGCCCAACCAGGAAGTGCTGGCCGCCAAGCTGGTCGAGCTGTCGGGCCTGGAAAACGTGTTTTTCTGCTCCACCGGGCTGGAAGCCAACGAGGCCGCGCTGAAGCTGGCGCGCAAGTTCGGCCACGACAAGGGCATTGAGCGCCCTGAAATCGTGGTCTATGAAAAAGCCTTCCATGGCCGCAGCATTGCCACGCTGAGCGCCACCGGCAACCCCAAGGTGCAGGCCGGCTTCGGCCCGCTGGTCGAAGGGTTCATCCGGGTGCCGCTGAACGACGTGCCGGCGCTGGAAGCGGCCACGGCCAACAACCCGAACGTCGTGGCCGTGTTTTTTGAAGCCATTCAGGGTGAAGGCGGCATCAATCCGATGGACGCCGACTACCTGCGCCAGGTGCGCGCCCTCTGCGACGAACGTGACTGGCTGCTCATGATTGATGAAGTGCAGTGCGGCATGGGCCGCACCGGCAAATGGTTTGCCCACCAGTGGGCCGGCATCAAGCCGGATGTGATGCCACTGGCCAAGGGCCTTGGCTCGGGCGTGCCGATTGGTGCGGTCGTGGCCGGCCCGAAAGCCGCCCACATCTTTGCCCCCGGCAACCACGGCACCACTTTTGGCGGCAATCCGCTGGCCATGCGCGCCGGGGTGGAGACCATCCGGATCATGGAAGAAGACGGCCTGCTGGCCAACGCAGCCAAGGTGGGCGCGCACCTGAAGTCTGCCCTCAGCCGTGAACTGGCTGCCGAGCTGAAATCAGGCGCCGTCAAGGAAATCCGCGGCCTGGGCCTGATGCTGGGCATCGACCTGGCCAAGCCCTGCGGCGAGCTGCTCAAGCGCGCTGCCGACAAGGGCCTGCTGCTCAGCGTCACAGCCGACAGCGTGATCCGCCTGGTGCCGCCGCTGATCATCACGCAGGCCGAGGCCGATGAGATCGTGGCGATTTTGTGCCCGCTGATCAAGCAACTGCTGGCGGAAAAGCCATGAGCACCCCGGCAAGCGCGGCGATCCGCCACTATTTGCAGTTCAGCGACTTCAATGCCGCCGAATACGCCTACATCTTTGAGCGCGCGGCTCTCATCAAGAAAAAATTCAAGGCCTACGACAAACACCAGCCGCTGGTGGACCGCACACTGGCCATGATTTTCGAAAAAGCCTCGACGCGCACCCGCGTGAGTTTTGAAGCCGGCATGTACCAGATGGGCGGCAGCGTGGTTCACCTGACCACCGGCGACAGCCAGCTGGGTCGCGCCGAGCCGATAGAGGACAGCGCCAAGGTCATCAGCCGCATGGTCGACCTGGTGATGATCCGCACCTTCGAGCAGACCAAGATCGAGCGCTTTGCCGCGCACTCACGCGTGCCGGTCATCAACGGCCTGACCAACGAATTCCACCCCTGCCAGATCCTGGCCGACATCTTCACCTACATCGAGCACCGCGGCAGCATCAAAGGCAAAACGGTGGCCTGGGTGGGCGACGGCAACAACATGGCCAATACCTGGCTGCAGGCCAGCGAAATCCTGGGCTTCAAGGTACACCTGAGCACACCCACCGGTTATGAAGTCGACCAGTCGGTGGCCGGCATCCGTTCAGCCGATAGCTACAAGGTGTTCAAGGACCCGATGCAGGCCTGCGCCGGCGCCGACCTGGTAACCACCGACGTCTGGACCAGCATGGGCTACGAAGCCGAGAACGAAGAACGCAAAATGGCGTTTGCAGACTGGTGCGTGGATGCCGACATGATGAAGGCTGCCAGGCCCGACGCCCTCTTCATGCACTGCCTGCCTGCGCATCGCGGGGAAGAAGTGGAGGCCGACGTGATTGACGGGCCGCAGTCGGTGGTCTGGGACGAGGCGGAGAACCGGCTGCATGTGCAGAAGGCCTTGATGGAGTTTTTGTTGCTGGGCAAGCTTGCGTAGTTGCCGGATGCTGCATCACGCTGCGTCTGCAATTTGCTACGGACAGTAGGCGTAACTCCCCACTCCCAACCTCAGGGATGCGCTGCCTGACTCCCGCGATGCGCGGCGGGGCTTTTGCGGGATGAGCCGCGAGGCGCAAAACCCAAGACAAGGCTGTACGCCTTGCCTGGTTTTGCAACGAAGCGGATCGCCCGCAAAACCACGCCCCTTCGGGTTCGGACCAAAACGGGCGCGTTCCTCACCAAACCCCTTGCGTGTGCCTTCGGGCACACGATGCGGCGTGTTGGCAAGCAAATCATCCCGTTGTGGATCCGAACGCGCATGGCGCGAGTCCGGCAGCGCATCCCCGACCCTTCCCTCGCCCCGCTGGGCGATGGAAGGGAGCCTCATTTGGCTGCGTGTGCTG
>NZ_JBDTTH010000062.1:0-26192 GCF_039930745.1 Polaromonas sp.
CCGCTGGATTGCCTGACCTGCGCCGCCAACGGCGACTGCGAATTGCAGGACATGGCTGGTGTCACCGGCCTGCGCAATGTGCGTTACGGCTACGACGGCGCCAACCACCTCAAGGACAAGAAAGACGAGTCCAACCCGTACTTCACCTACGACCCGAGCAAGTGCATCGTCTGCAACCGCTGCGTGCGCGCCTGCGAGGAAACGCAAGGGACTTTCGCACTGACTATTCAAGGCAGGGGCTTCGAGTCGCGCGTATCAGCGGGCCAGGACGAATCCTTCATGGAATCCGAATGCGTGAGTTGCGGCGCCTGCGTGCAGGCCTGTCCCACCGCCACCTTGCAGGAAAAGTCCGTGATCTGGCTGGGCCAGGCCGAGCACAGCGTCATTACCACCTGTGCCTACTGTGGCGTGGGCTGCGGCTTCAAGGCCGAGATGAAGGGAAACGAAGTCGTGCGCATGGTGCCATGGAAGGATGGCAAGGCCAATGAGGGCCACTCCTGCGTGAAGGGCCGCTTCGCCTGGGGCTACACCACCCACAAGGACCGCGTGCTCAAGCCCATGATCCGCAAGAACATCAGCGATCCATGGCAGGAAGTGAGCTGGGATGAGGCCATCAACTACGCCGCCGGCGAATTCCGACGCATCCAGGCCAAGTACGGCGTGGATTCCATCGGCGGCCTGGTGTCCTCGCGCTGCACGAACGAAGAGGGCTACCTGGTGCAAAAGCTGGTACGTACCGCCTTCGGCAACAACAACGTTGACACCTGTGCGCGCGTGTGCCATTCGCCCACCGGCTATGGATTGAAGCAGACGCTGGGCGAATCGGCCGGTACGCAGACCTTCAAGTCGGTGGACAAATCCGACATCATCATGGTGATAGGCGCCAACCCGACCGACGGCCACCCGGTGTTCGCCTCGCGCATGAAAAAACGCCTGCGCGCCGGCGCGAAGCTGATCGTCGTCGATCCGCGCGGCATCGACCTGGTGAAGTCACCGCACATCCGCGCCGACTACCACCTGCAGCTCAAGCCGGGCACCAACGTGGCCGTAATCACCGCCATGGCCCACGTTGTCGCCACCGAGGGCCTGATCGACGAAGCATTCGTCACCGAGCGCTGCGACATGAAGTCGTTCAACGAGTGGCGCGAGTTCGTCTCGCGCCCGGAGAACTCCCCCGAGGCCATGCAGAAAATCACCGGCGTGCCGGCAGATCAACTGCGCGGCGCGGCCCGCCTGTTTGCCACCGGCTTTGACGGACACAAGAACGGCGCCATCTACTATGGCCTGGGCGTGACCGAACATAGCCAGGGCTCAACCATGGTAATGGGCATTGCCAACCTCGCCATGGCCACCGCCAACGTCGGGCGCGAAGGCGTGGGCGTGAACCCGCTGCGCGGCCAGAACAATGTGCAGGGCTCCTGCGACATGGGCTCCTTCCCGCACGAGTTGCCAGGCTACCGCCATGTGTCCGACACGGTGGCGCGCAACGCCTTCGAAGATGTGTGGGGCGTGACGCTCAGTCCCGAGCCGGGCCTGCGCATCCCCAACATGTTCGACGCCGCCATCACCGGCAGTTTCAAGGGCCTGTACTGTGAAGGCGAAGACGTGGTCCAGTCGGATCCCAACACCCAGCACGTGGCCGAGGCAATGATGGCGATGGAGTGCATCGTGGTGCAGGACCTGTTTCTCAACGAAACCGCCAAGTACGCCCATGTGTTCCTGCCGGGCACCTCGTTCCTGGAGAAGGACGGTACCTTCACCAATGCCGAGCGCCGCATTTCGCGCGTGCGCAAGGTCATGCCGCCCAAGCCGGGCCTGGCCGACTGGGAAGTGACGCAGAAGCTGGCCAACGCGCTCGGCTACCCGATGAACTACAAGCACCCCGAAGAAATCATGGCCGAGATTGCGGCCTTGACCCCAACCTTCCATGGTGTGAGCTACAGGAAGCTCGACGAACTGGGCAGCATTCAGTGGCCCTGCAACGACGACGCGCCCGAAGGCACGCCGACCATGCACATCGACACCTTCGTTCGCGGCAAGGGCAAGTTCATCATCACCAAGTACGTGCCTACGCACGAGAAGGTGACGCGCATGTTCCCGCTGATCCTGACCACCGGGCGCATCCTCTCCCAGTACAACGTGGGTGCGCAGACGCGCCGCACCGAGAACAACCAGTGGCACAGCGAGGACCGGATCGAGATCCATCCGCATGACGCTGAAGAGCGCGGCATCAAGCAGGACGACTGGGTGGGTATCAAGAGCCGCGCCGGCGAAACCGTGCTGCGCGCCATCATCACCGAGAAGGTGCAGCCGGGCGTGGTCTACACCACCTTCCACTTTCCCGAGTCGGGTGCCAACGTGATCACCACCGATAACTCCGACTGGGCCACCAACTGCCCCGAGTTCAAGGTGACGGCCGTGCAGCTGATGAAGGTGATGCAGCCCTCCAGCTGGCAGCAGGAGTACAGCCGCTTCAACCGTATCCAGGAAGGCCTGCTCGAGACACGCACCCCGCAGAGCGAGCTGGTGGGCAAATGAAGCCGGACGACGCCTTTTTGGCGCGGGGCGGCGCGCAGGCGCTGCGGGTCACCGGCAAGCGCAAGGGCCTGCCTTTCGAGACGCAGGACTGGGTCGCGGACGAGGTGCCGGTAGCGCTGGAATTCAACGGCATTTCGCATGCGGTGATGCTGGCCACGCCGCTGGATCTGGATGATTTTGCATTGGGCTTTTCGCTCAGCGAAGGAATTCTCAGCGGGCCGCATGAGCTGTATGGCGTGGAGCAGGAGGTCAGCGAGGCTGGCATCACGCTGCAGCTTGAGGTGGCCAGCGGCGCGTTCGCGCGGCTCAAGGATCGCCGCCGCACCATGGCCGGGCGCACCGGCTGCGGCTTGTGCGGCACCGAGAGCTTGACGCAAGTGGCGCGGCAACTGCCGGTTCTGGCTTCCGGCCCGGTATTTCGCAGCGAAGCCGTGGCCTGTGCGATGAACGAATTGCGTGCCCTGCAGGTGTTGCAGCAGGCCACAGGTGCGGTGCATGCGGCCGCCTGGTGCGCCGCTGACGGCCAGGTGCGGCTGTTGCGCGAAGACGTGGGCCGCCACAATGCGCTGGACAAGCTGGTCGGTGCGCTGGCAATCGGGGGCATCGCTGCAGGAGACGGTTTCATCGCCGTCACCAGCCGCGCCAGCTTCGAAATGGTACAAAAGACTGTGCTGGCCGGTGCACCCCTGCTGGCTGCGATCTCTGCCGCCACGTCGTTGGCCGCTGCCACCGCGCAGGCGAGCGGTCTGACGCTCGCAGGCTTTGTCCGCGACGAGGACCTGGTGGTTTACTCCCATCCCGAACGAATTGCGTGATGCATATCGAACACCTCATCAAGATGGCCAACCAGATCGGCGACTTCTTTGAAGCCATGCCCGACCGCGCTCAGGCGCTGGAAGACGCGGCACAGCACATCAGGCGCTTCTGGGAGCCGCGCATGCGAAAAGAATTTCTTGCGCACATCGACAGTGCCGGGATGAGCGAATTGAACGAGACCATGGCGCAAGCGGTGGCCCGGCATCGCAGCCTGCTCGGTTGACGTGTTCAACACGGCGCCATGCGACCTATGTATTACAGTTCATAGCTCGTGACTCCCAATGGCCGCCAAAGGCCACAGCCTCTACGATAAAGTGCAACATTTTCCTGAATGAACACTTTCTCTGACAGCGTCGGCACGGCCTTTTCGCTGATGACCTCCCTGGATCCCCTGCTCGGCAGCATCGTCCTCCGGTCGCTGGCTGTCAGTGCCTGCGCCTGTCTGATTGCCTGCAGCGCCGGCCTGGTGCTGGGTGCCTGGCTGGGTGTTGCGCGTTTTGCCGCGCGGGGGGCTTTCCTCACCGTCCTGAATACTTCGCTGGCCCTGCCTTCGGTGGTGGTCGGCCTGGTCGTCTATCTCGTGCTGTCGCGCTCTGGCCCGCTGGGCTTCCTTGGCTGGCTGTTCTCCTTCAAGGCCATGGTGCTGGCGCAGGCGATCCTGGTGCTGCCTGTGGTCACCGCCTTGACGCGACAGGTGGTGGAGGACGCGGACCAGGCCAATGGCGAGCAACTGCGGTCCTTGGGCGCGGGCCCGCTGCTGCGCAGCTGGCTGCTGGCCTGGGACGAGCGGTATGCCTTGCTCACCGTGGTGATCGCATCGTTCGGCCGGGCCATCTCTGAAGTGGGCGCCGTGATGATAGTCGGCGGCAACATCGACGGCTTCACGCGTGTGATGACCACGGCCATCGCCCTGGAAACCAGCAAAGGCGATTTGCCGCTGGCGCTGGCGCTGGGCATGGTGTTGCTGGGCGTGGTGCTGGTTCTCAATGCGCTGATTGCAGCCGTGCGGCGCTGGCGCGTCGGTCGCGACGGGCAGCCCATGCTGCTGGGGGCGGCGGTATGAGCGCTCTGTTGCAGCTCAAGGCCGTGGATTTGCGTTTCGGCGCCGTGACTGCGCTGAGCGGTGTTGAGCTGCGCATAGCGGCGGGCGAACGCGTGGCACTGATCGGCGCCAACGGCAGCGGCAAAAGTACCCTGCTGCGCGTGTTGCACGGCCTGATACCGCCCAGCCGCGGCTCTGTGCTGCGCGACAGCGCCATGCGGCAGGCCATGCTGTTTCAGCGGCCTTTTGTTCTGCGCACCAGCGCCATGAACAACGTGGCGCTGGGGCTATGGATTCGCGGTACCCCATGGAAGCTGGCGAAAGAGCAGGCTCTGCTTGCGCTTGGGCGCGTCGGCATGGGCGAGGTGGCCCTGCGCAATGCGCGCGCACTTTCCGGCGGGCAACAGCAGCGGCTGGCTCTGGCGCGCGCCTGGAGCCTGCAGCCCGACATGCTGCTGCTGGACGAGCCCACCTCCAGCCTGGACCCGCATGCCAAGCGCGAGGTGGAGGCGCTGATGGCCGAGTTCGCAGAAACCGGCATGACGCTGGTGTTTGCCAGCCACAACCTGGGCCAGGTCAAGCGTCTGGCGACGCGTGTGGTGTACCTCGAAATGGGCCGCGTGCTGGCCGACCTGCCGACGCAGGAGTTTTTCAACGGCCCGCGCCTGGGTGAAACATCGCGCGAGGCTGATTTGTTCGTTAAAGGAGAAACAACATGAATTTCAGGAAAATTTCCTCATCATTTCGGCCTTTTGCCCTTGTGGTACTTGCGCTGACAGCTAGCAATTTAATAGCGCATGGCGCGTGGGCCCAATCCATCACCATGGCTTCAACGACGTCCACCGAGCAGTCGGGACTGTTTGGCTACCTGTTACCCGAGTTCAAGAAGACCAGCGGAATGGACGTCAAAGTGGTGGCGGTGGGCACGGGCCAGGCCATCGACATGGCGCGGCGCGGTGATGCCGACGTGCTCTTCGTGCACGACCAGGTGGCTGAGGAGAAGTTCGTGGCTGACGGTTTTTCCGTCAAGCGCTTTCCGGTGATGTACAACGACTTCGTGCTGGTAGGACCGAAAAGCGACCCCGCAGGAACCAGGGGCAAGGACATTGGTGCGGCGCTGCAGAAAATTTCCGCCATCAACGCGCCCTTCATCTCGCGCGGTGACAAAAGCGGCACGCATGCGGCCGAGTTGCGCTACTGGACGCAGGCGGGCATGGTGGACAGGAAAGGCAGCGGCTACAAGGAATGCGGCTGTGGCATGGGTCCGGCGCTGAACATCGGTGCATCGTCCAATGCTTACGTCCTGACCGACCGTGGCACCTGGCTGAATTTCAAGAACCGTGCTGACCTGGCGGTGCTGGTTGAAGGCGACACCAAGCTGTTCAACCAGTACGGCGTGATGGTTGTGAACCCTGCCAGGCATCCGCACCTGAAATCCACAGACGCCCAGAAGTTCGTGGACTGGATCGTTTCTCCAACAGGCCAGGGTGTGATTGCGTCTTACAAGATTGGCGGCGAGCAGCTGTTCTTCCCGAACGCGGTGAAGTGATGCGGTGCGAGGGCTGGCTTGTTCTTGCGGCGCTGCTCATGACGACCCAGACCGTGCGCACCCAACCGGAGGCCGCACCGGTGCAGCTCTATGCGGCGGGCAGCCTGCGCCAAGCGCTCACCGAAGTGGCAAAGCAATTTGAAGTGGAAACCGGTCGGAAGGTGACGCTGACTTTTGGCGCTTCCGGTTTGCTGCGCGAGCGTATCGAGAAGGGCGAGGGTGCGCAGATTTTCGCTTCGGCCGACACCGACCACCCGCAGCGGCTGGCGCAGGCTGGCGGCTGGCAGTCGCCAGTCGTTTTCGCCCGCAACCTGATGTGCGCGCTGGCATCGCCGTCAGTTGATGCGACGCCCGATACCTTGCTTGAAACCATGCTGCGGCCATCCATACGCGTCGGCACCTCTACGCCCAAGGCCGATCCCTCAGGCGACTACGCCTGGGCCTTGTTCCGCCGCGCCGATGCCGTGCAGCCGGGCACCTATGCCGCGCTTGATGCCAAGGCGCTGCAACTCACGGGCGGCGCCGACTCGCCCAAGCCGCCGGCAGGCCGCAGCACCTACGCCTGGGTGATGGACGAAGGCAAGGCCGACCTGTTCCTGACGTATTGCACCAATGCCGTGGCGGCCCGGCGCGAGGTACCGCGGCTGAAAATTGTTGCCATGCCGGCCGCTCTCCAGGTGGCAGCCAGCTACGGGTTGACTTGGCGAGTCGACACAGGTGCTGACGCAACGCGGCTCGCACAGTTCATCCTGTCGCCGCCTGCGCAGACTGTCTTTCAGCGTCACGGGTTCGGCCAGCCTTGAGGAGAAGTGCGTGCCTCCGCGGTGCGCTGAACCAGCGCTACCCGACCAGCGCGGCCGATTTCACCTGAGCCCAGACAGGCTTGCCCGGCGCCAGATCCAGCGCCTCACATGCGCGCGCAGTGATGCGCGCCAACAGCAACGACTCACCACACATCAGTTGCACCAGCTGCTGTGACGGGTGGGTGTCGGGAGCGATGGCTCGCACCGCGCAGGGAAGCACATTCTGGATGCTGGTGGCTTGCGGTTCCTGCGTGGCAATGCTCACGTCGCGGGCTAGAACGCGCACGCGCACGCGGGATCCCGCCGCCAGGCCGCTGTCGCGCAGCCACAGGCCGCCGCCCGGAAAGCCTATGTGCGCCAGATGCCAGCGCTCGTCGCGTTCCGTCACCGTGCCCTCCAGCAGCGCGCTTGTGTCGTCGCCCAGCACGAGGGTCGTGTCGATGCGCGCCAGTGTCTGTGCCATCGGGCCCGAGGCCACGACGCGGCCTTGCTCAAGCACCACCAGCGTGTCGGCCAGCCGGATCACTTCGTCCAGGGCGTGGCTCACATAGAGCATCGGGATATCGAGCTGGCTGTGCAGCCGCTCCAGGTAGGGGAGCACTTCGCTTTTGCGCTGCGCGTCGAGGGCTGCCAGCGGCTCATCGAGCAACAGCAAACGGGGACTGCTGGCGAGGGCCCGAGCGATGGCGACGCGCTGGCGTTCTCCGCCCGACAGGGTTTCGGGTTTCCGGTCCATCAGCGGCGCAATGCCCAGAAGGTCCACAGCCTGGTCCAGTGACACCTGGCGTTGGGATGTGGGGATGCGCTTCATCCCATACTCCACGTTGCCACGAACGGTGAGATGCGCAAACAGGCTGGACTCCTGGAACACATAACCGAGCGGCCGGCTGTGCGTGGGCAAAAAGCAGTTTTGTGCATCGTCTTGCCAGACACTGCCGGCGATCTCCAGGCGGCCGCGCGCGTGTTCCAGCCCGGCCATGGCGCGCAGGCAGGTGGTTTTACCGCAACCCGAGCGGCCGAACAGCGCGCTGACGCCGCGCCCAGGCAGATCAAGCTGAACGTCGAGCGTGAAGCCCGGATAACTGATTCTGAAATCGGCCAGGATGCGGTCCATCAGCGGCCTTTCTTCCGGCTGCCGGTCGGGTTCAGCGCATACAACGCCAACAGCACGGCGAAGGAAAACACCAGCATGACGGCCGCCAGGCGGTGTGCGTCGGCGTATTCAAGGGCTTCGACATGGTCGTAGATCTGCACGGAGACAACGCGGGTCTGGTTGGGTATGTTGCCCCCTACCATCAGGACCACGCCGAATTCACCCACAGTGTGCGCAAACCCCATCACCATGGCGGTGAGGTAACCGGGGCGGGCCAGCGGCAGCACCACGCTGAAAAAAGTATCAAGCGGCGAAGCGCGCAATGTGGCCGCCACTTCCATCGGCCGATCGCCGATGGCTTCAAAAGCGTTTTGCAGTGGCTGCACCACGAACGGCATCGAGTAAAACACCGACGCCACCAGCAGTCCCCAAAACGTGAATGGCAGCACGCCCCAACCCAGCGACTGCGTGAGCTGGCCCAGCGGTCCATTCGGGCCCATGCCCACCAGCAGGTAAAAGCCAAGTACGGCGGGAGGCAGTACAAGCGGCAGCGCCACCACCGCACCCACCGGAACCTTCAACCATGACCGTGTGCGCGCCAGCCACCAGGCCACGGGTGTGCCAATCAGCAGCAGGATCAAAGTGACCAGCCCTGCCAGCTTGATGGTGAGTACTATCGCCCCGAGGTCTGCGTCACTGAGCAAAGGGTTCTCCTGTCCGGATTCCGTTACAGCGCATAGCCGTAAGAACGGATCAGGTCTTTGACGCGCTCGGACTTCAGCAAGGCAACCAGGGCCGTCGCGGCAGGGTTGTCTTTACCGCGCGTGAGGATGATGGCATCCTGCACGATGGGCCGGTACAAGGTGGCGGGCACTGCCCACATCGACCCGCTTTTAAGTTTGCCGCCTTCGAAGACTTGTGACATGGCGACGAAACCCAGCTCTGCGTTGCCGGTCGAAATGAAGCTGAAGGTTTGCCCGATGCTTTCACCCAGAACCAGCCGCGGGCCCAGCCGCCCGGCAAGACCGAGTTGGGTGATGGTTTCCATGGCGGCTGCGCCATAAGGCGCCACTTTCGGCTGGGCAATGGCGATTTTCCTGAAGTCACCGGTTTTTAGCACCTGCCCCTGTGCGTCGATGAGTGCAGGGTTGGCTGACCACAACACCAGCTTGCCTTTCGCATAAGTGAAGCGGCTGCCCGGCACTGCGAGCCCTTCCGCTTCCATTTTTCCAGGCGTTTCATTGTCGGCCGCCAGAAACACGTCGAAGGGTGCTCCGTTTTTGATCTGTGCGTAGAACCTGCCCGTCGCGCCTGTGACGATGTCGGCCTTGTGCCCGGTGGTTTTTTCCAGAATGGCAGCGATGGCTTGCATGGGCGCAGCGAAGTTGGCGGCCACCGCCACCGTGACTTCGCCAGCGTGCGCCGAACCCAATGTCCATGCCGCCAGGACGGCCAGCAGGCGGGAGTATGTCACGGCATGGCCTCGCTATTCTAAAAAGGAATAGCGAAAGTATACCGCTCGGACAAGGCCCCGGGTGGACAATGCGCCCATGAAGAAAACCCGACTCCAGATCGCTGGCGCACTTGGCCACGATGCGGCTGACAAGCGCCTCGACATCCTCCGCCGTATCGGCGAAGCCGGCTCCATTTCAGAGGCTGCACGTGCCGCCGGCGTCAGTTACAAGGCGGGTTGGCAAGCAGTCGATACGCTGAGCAACCTGGCCGGTGTGCCTCTGGTCGAACGCATGGTTGGCGGCTCTGGCGGCGGCGGTGCGCGCCTGACTGACGCAGGCCGCGAGCTATTGCAGGCTGCGGATGAACTGGCGCTGGCACGAAGCGAGGTGCTGGCACGGTTGGCGGGCAAGGGAGACAGGCTTCCCGGCTCCTCGTCGCTGGCTGCGCTGGGTTTGCGCACCAGCATGCGCAATCAGCTCCCCTGCACGGTCGCGGGCCTACGCGCGCAAGGCCAGGCGCTGCGCGTGCAACTGGTGTTGACCGGTGGAATGCTGCTTTTTTCACGTATCACCCGGGAGAGTGCGCAACTGCTGGCCTTGCGCGCGGGCCAGCAGGTTCTGGCCCTGTGCAAGGCGACTGCAGTGAAGGTGTCAGCGGAGGCTAGCAGCGAAGGGGTCAACCTGCTGCAGGGCCGAACAAAACGTGTATCGCGCGCCGCTGGTGGCGGTGAGGTGGCGCTGGAGCTGGATGGAGGCCTGCAACTGGTCGGTTTTGCCGGCCCAGGCCACGGGCTGAAGGTGCACAGCTCGGCCGTGGCCAGTGTTGATGAGTCGGCCGTGGTGATCGCGGTTGCCCCGTAGCTGAGCGCAACTTCCTTAACGCAACACGCCCAGCGCAAACGGCAGGCTGAACATGCCCAACAGGGTGGAGAGCGTGACCAGACCGGCCACATAGGCGCCGTCGTAACCCATGCGCGCCGCCAGTACGTAACAGCTTGAGGCGGTGGGCAGGGCTGAAAAGGCCAGCAGCACGGTGGTTTGCACCGGCGACAGGCGAAATACCCAGGACAGGCCCCAGGCGATCAGGGGGATCAGGAGGTGGCGTATGGCGAGCAGCGCAACCGCCAGGGTTTTGGCCCGGGCCAGTTTGCCGAATTGCATGCCGGCACCGGCTGCCATCAAGCCCAGCGCCAGGGATGCCGCGCCTATGCGGTTCAGGGTGGGGTCCATCCAGACCGGGATGTGCAAACCCAACAGGTTGGCCGCCAGGCCGGTCGCGGTCGCGATGATCAGGGGATTCCTTACCAGCGCGCCCAGGAAGCCGCTGTTGGCATGGCGCGCCATGGGCCAGACCGCACCAACGTTGAACAGCGGCACACACACGCCGATCAGCACCGCGATCAGCAGCAGGCCTTCGGCGCCGGCCAGCCGTTCGGCCAGCGCCAGCGCGATGAAAGAGTTGAAGCGAAAAGCGACCTGCGCACTGCCAGCGTGCTCGCGCCTGTCAATGTGGGCACCAAGCCAGGGCAGATATGGCAGCGAATAAGCCAGGGCAATACCGAGCACACCCATGAGCAGCCCGGCGGCGATCAGGCTGGAGGCGGCGCCCAGATCGAGCGGGCTTTTCACGATGGACTGGAACAGCAGCACCGGAAACAGGAAGTAATACACCAGGCTTTCCACCTGTTGCCAGACAGTGCGGTTCAGGGCGGTGTAACGGCATACCAGGTAGCCACACAGGATCAAGGAAAAATCGGGGAAAAGAAGTTGCGCGTAGTTCACCCGGTGAGAATAACGCAAAGTCCTGAGCGCTTCGGGTTTGCCCTAGGGAGCGCGTTGCCTGACTCGCGCTGTGCGCGGCGGGGCTTTTGCGGGATGAGCCGTGAGGCGCAAAACCCAAGGCAAGGCTGCACGCCTTGCCTGGTTTTGTAACGAAGCGGATCGCCCGCAAAACCACGCCCCTTCGGGTTCGGACCAAAACGGGCGCTTTCCTCACCAAACCCCTTGCGTGTGCTTCAGCACACGCTGCGTGGTGTTGGCGAGCAAATCATCCCGTTGTGGATCCGAACGCGCATGGCGGGAGTCAGGCAACGCGCTCCTAAGCGTTATCCACAAGAGGCAGGCCCGAAGCTTGCGTTTACGATAGCCACTGTTATTTTTTCAAGGAACCCGTTATGCAACGCCGTTATCTGCTCACCCTTTCCACACTGACGCTGGCCATTGCGACCGCAGGTTCGGCGTTTGCCCAGGCTTATCCGAACAAGGTCGTCAAGCTGCAAGTGCCTTTTGCGCCGGGCGGCACCACCGACATCGTTGCGCGCGTCATTGCCGAGCCGCTGGGCAAGGCGCTGGGCCAGACCGTCATCATTGAAAACAAGGCCGGTGGCGGCGGCGTCATCGGCGCGCTGGAAACCGTGCGTTCGACGCCTGACGGTTACTCGCTGGGCATGGCCACGGTGTCCACCACGGCGGCCAACCCGGCCATCAACACCAAGATTCCGTACAACCCGCTGACGGATTTCACGCCCATCATCAACATTGCGGCCACGCCCAACATCATTGCGGTACACCCCAGCTTCCCGGCCCGCAACTACAAGGAGTTCATTGCCGAGCTCAAGAAGAACCCCGGCAAATACTCCTATGCCTCGTCAGGCACCGGAGGCATCGGCCACCTGCAGATGGAGCTGTACAAAAACTTGAGCGGCGCTTTCGTGACGCACATTCCCTACCGCGGCGCCGGCCCGGCCCTGAACGACACGGTGGCCGGTCAGGTGCAGGTCATTTTTGACAACATTCCCTCGGCGCTGCCTTTCATCCAGCAAAAACGCCTGATTCCCATCGTGGTGGCTGCGCCCACACGCCTGGCCGTGCTGCCGGACGTGCCGACCTTCAAGGAAGTTGGCCTGGAGCCGGTGAACCGCATGGCCTATTACGGCATTTTGGGACCCAAGGGCTTGCCGAAGGAAGTGGTCGACAAGGTCAGCGCCGGCGCCCTGAAGGCGCTGCAGGACCCGGCGGTGCGCAAACGCATTGAAGACACCGGCTCCATCATCGTCGGCAACACGCCGGCGCAGTTCACCGCGCAGATCAAGGCCGAGTACGAGGTCTACAAAAAAGTGGTGGACACCGCCGGGCTCAAGCTCGACTAAGCCGCTGGCGGGCAACAAAGCCCGTCCTGTCACCGGATACCCCGCGGGCCGCCTGCCTTGCGGGGTATTTTTTTGCCAGCTCGTTTTTGCATTCTTCTGATTTTGTTATCGTCCCGGTATGAATCCCCAGAGCCAGTCCGGCATTGATGCCTTTGTCGACGCCTTGTGGCTGGAAGACGGCCTGTCAAAAAACACGCTCGCCGCCTACCGGCGCGATCTCTCGCTGTACGCCGTCTGGCTGAGTGCCAAAGAGCAGGGCGGCCGCGCGCTGGATGAAACGCTGGAGAGCGACATCCACGGCTATTTCGCGGCGCGGCACAGCGCCACCAAGGCCACCTCGGCCAACCGCCGGCTGACGGTGTTCAAGCGCTACTTCCACTGGGCCCTGCGGGAACGTTTGATCACGGCCGACCCCACGCTCAAACTGCAGTCGGCCAAACAGGCGCTGCGCGTGCCCAAACTGATGTCGGAAGCCCAGGTAGAGGCGCTGCTGGCCGCGCCCGATGACGGCACGCCGCTCGGGCTGCGCGACCGCGCCATGCTGGAGCTGATGTATGCCAGCGGCCTGCGTGTGAGCGAGCTGGTCGGGCTCAAGACCTTCCACACCAGCATGAACGAGGGTGTGCTGCGGGTCATGGGCAAGGGCAGCAAGGAACGCCTCGTGCCCTTCGGCCAGGTGGCGCGGCAGGCGATCGAGCGTTACCTTGCTGAAGCACGTCCCGAGATTCTGGGTGGGCAACAGACCGACGACCTGTTTGTTACCGGCCGCGGCAGCGGCATGAGCCGGGTGATGTTCTGGATGCTGGTCAAGAAATATGCGCAGCGTGCAGGCATTCATTCGCCGCTGTCGCCGCACACTCTGCGCCATGCTTTCGCCACCCACCTGCTCAACCACGGCGCCGACCTGCGCGCGGTGCAGATGCTGCTGGGCCATGCCGATATTTCCACCACCACCATCTACACCCATGTGGCGCGCGAGCGCTTGAAGGCGCTGCACGCGCTGCATCATCCCCGAGGGTGACTGGCCCCCACGGTCATTCGCTTCGCGTAATTCCCGCACCTTGCAGGCCGCCACTCGCCGAGGCTTCGCTTCTGGTGCCTGTCCAAACCTGCCCAAGCAGGTTCGGAGCCGCAGGCTCCAGCCCCGAGGGGGCCGCTGCGCCTGCGGACTGGTGAAGCCAGATCCGCGGCCCCTGCTTGAAAAAGCGAAGTGCCCACCTTTGGCCGTGACTCGGGCCGCGAGGCAAAATATGGCAATGTTCACATCAGAAAAATTCGTGTCATTGAACCCTTCGCGCCGCCGCCTGCTGGTCCTGTCTGTGCTCGCGCTGTGCGCCGCCGCACTGCCTTCCATTTCCTTTGCACAGGCCTGGCCGGCACGCCCCATCCGCATTGTGGTGGCTTACCCGCCGGGCGGCATCAGCGACAACATTGCGCGGGCGCTGGCCGACAGGCTGGCGCAGCAACTGGCCACGCCGGTGCTTGTTGAAAACCGTGCCGGCGCAGGTGGCAGCATAGGCATGGATCTGGTGGCCAAGGCGGCGCCCGACGGCTACACGCTGGGGTTTTCGTCGATCAGCCCGCTGGCGCTGAACCCGCATCTGGGCAAGCTGCCCTACGACCCGGCCAAGGACATTACACCAGTGGCCAGCGTCATGTATTCGCCGGTGGTCCTGCTCGCTACCCCGGCTTTCGAAGGCAAGGACTTCAAGGACATGCTGGCCTTGGCGAAGGCCAGACCCGGCAGCGTGCGCTGGGCCACCTCCGGGCTGGCGACGGTGGGCCACATCGTGCTTGAGCAGGTGCAGCAGGGCACCAAGCTGGCGTTCACCCACGTGCCCTACAAAGGCGGTGGCCAGCAGTTGACGGATGCCCTGGGCGGGCAGTTTGAGGTACTTTCCACCAACCTCAGCGCTGCGGTGATGCCGCACATCAAGTCCGGCAAGCTGCGCCCGCTGGCGGTGGGTGCCCCGGCGCGGGTTGACACTTTGCCGCAGGTGCCGACCTTTGCCGAGCTCGGCCTGCCGCCAGCCAACCTGAGTTCACTGTTCGGCGTGTTTGCGCCGGGCCAGATTCCGGAGGCCGTGCTGCTGCGCTTGAACAACGAAATCAACCTGGCGCTGCAGACGCCGGAATTACGCCAGCGCCTGCTTGGTGCCGACAACCTGCCGACGGCAGGCAGCGCCGCGGCGTTTGCCCGCCAGATCGCGCAGGAGTCCGACAGCAACGCCCGCATCATCAAGGCGGCGCACATCAAGGCGGATTGAACGCAGGGCGTAGCGTGCTATTGATAACATAGCTGCTTGCGCCCGTCCTGTAAGGGCTGAGGGCAGATTTTGTTGTAAAGCCGGTGCTCAGCCCGGCAGCGCACCCGTTGCAGCAGAGGGTGCGTAGATGTAGTCGCGCCGGAAGGGGTAGCTGCTCTGCGCGCCCTGGATGGCCTGGTTGGGCGCGCCATCTGCCGGTCGGGTGGCCAGCATCTGGTGCAGCGCCAGCCAGCCGCGCTCGAAGCTCATGGCGCTGCCGGCCAGGTAGAGGCGATAGGCCCTGAGGGTTTTTTCGGCGCGCACGCTGCCGCTGTCGATGGCAAGAACCTGCTGGGCCGTTTCCAGGCGGGTTTCCAGCGCATCCGACCAGTCCCACAAGGTGCGGGCGTAGTGAGGCCTCAGGTTTTCCGTGTCGACCATTTCCAGTCCACCACGCGCCATATGGTTGAGCACGTCGCTGACATGCAGCAATTGACCGCCGGGGAAAATGTATTTCTCGATAAAGTCGCCCATGCCGGCGCCGAGTTGGTCGTTGTCCGGCCCTCCGGCCGTGATGCCGTGGTTCATCACCAACCCACCCGGTTTGAGCAGGCGCCCGATCTTGCTGAAATACGCCGTCATGTTGGCCCGACCCACATGCTCGAACATGCCCACCGATGAAATCTTGTCAAAGGGCTGGCTTTCGTCCAGGTGGCGATAGTCTCGCAACTCCATGCGGACCCGGCCTTGCAGACCCTTGTCTTCAATGATTTTCTGCACATGGGCGTGCTGATTTTTGGACAGCGTGATGCCGGTGGCGTCGACACCGTAATGTTCGGCGGCCCACAGCAGCAGGCCGCCCCAACCGGCGCCTATGTCGAGGAAACGCTCTCCTGGCTGCAGCATCAGCTTGCGGCAGATGTGGTCGAGCTTGGCTTCCTGCGCCTGGGTCAATGTCATGTTTTCGTCCCGATAATAGGCGCAGGAATACACGCGGCGCGGGTCCAGCCACAACGCATAGAAATTGTCGGACACGTCGTAGTGAAACTGGATTTGTTCAGCGTCTTTTTCCAGTGAGTGCGCGCGCAGCGCCCGTATCTGGCGCTGAAGGGCGCTCCACCAGCCGTGGTCGGTATGCAAGGGGTTGGCCGGCAGCAGGCTGGCGGCCACCGCCATCACATCGCGCATGCGGCCTTCCAGCTTGAGCTGGCCTTCCACGAAATCTTCAGCCAGCGCTCCTATCTGTCCGGCTTTCAAGCGTGCCAGGCTGGACCAGCGGGAAAACGACATCTTGACTGGTGCACCGGGCGGGCCGAGAAGCTGGCCCGCGGGCAATTGCACGGCCACCGGAGACGGCAGGCGAACGATTTGGGACTCAATCTTTGGAACGAGATGCCGGATCATGGGCTCACTCCTGTCGACGTTGAACCGGGTCTGGAACTATCAAAGCCACGGGCGTGACCCGCTTGCCATCGACCCATTGGCATCCCGAATATGCTTGAAGTTCAGGGCTTCGTCTGTAGGAGAAAACGGATTGTTTCGAATTGACCGGGCTCCAGAGCAGCGGGTTACTTCTATTGTTTTAACCGGTTGACCCCATACCCCCACGGTTCCATTTATGCAGCGTGCGAACTGCCTCTGTCCGCGTGCACCACCAGGATCAACTGCCAGGCAGGGCGAGCTGCAGCGCTACCCGCGTTTTTCCCGGTGGCGATTCCAGTTGCAGCGCGCTGCCAAGGCGGTGTGCCCGTGCCCGCATGCTGCGCAGCCCGGCGCCGGTGGACTGTTCGGCGGCTTTTTGGACGAAGCCGCAACCGTTGTCCTGTACCGCCAGCAACAACGCGTCCCCGCTGCGCAGCAAGCTCACGTCCACGAACCTGGCGCCGCTGTGCTTGAGCACGTTGGTCAGCGCCTCCTGCAGAAAGCGCAGCAGCTCCAGGCTTTGCGATGGCGGCAGTTCGAGCCTGTCCAGGCCCGCCACTTGCCAGCGGCACTCGATGCCGTTGGCGTCCAGCAGTTGTGTCGTGCGGTGCCGCAGTGGCGCCAGCAGTTCACCGAAGCTGCGCTGGCCATCGTCCCGGCCGGTGGCGTCGATGATGAGCCGCAGGTCGTCGCGCAGGCTTTTGAGCATGGCGAGCAGTTGCGGTGCTGACTGGCTGTGGGGCGCGTTCTCCAGTGTTGCGATGCTGCCAACCAGCATGCCGCCCAGGCCGTCGTGCAGATCGCTCGCGAGGTTGACCCGCTCGCCAATGCGCGCATGCGCCAGTTCCAGCGCGTGGCGCTGCGCCAGCGTGTTCGCCAGCTCTGTCCTGGCCGCTTCCACCTCACCGATCAGCTCCGTGTTGAAATTTTCGATGCGCTGCAGGCTTTGCACGAAGCGCCCGGCCAGCACCAGTGCCATACCGAACACGGTGACATACGAGACCATGGCCGAGTAATAGACGTTGCTGTCAATGAGTTGCAGAAATACCATCAGATCGTGCACGCCCGCCACACAGCCCGCCAGCATGAAAGGCGCGAGCGCGAAGATGCGCCGCGTTCGCACCAGGCCGGCGTAGACCAGGTAACCGCCACTGGCCAGCGTGTAAACCAAGATCGCGGCCACGGTCCACAGGCTGCGGTGCAAGCCCATCTCTGCCGGCGCGGCAAGCCACAGGTCCAGCCAGCAGGCCAGTGCCAGCAACGCCACCCCGGCTTCAAAGCGGGGCAGCCGCCGCTCGCAAAAGCGCAAGGCAAAAATCAGGAAACTGCAGCAAAAAGCCATCAGGGAGGAAGTGCTGAAAGCCTGCCAACCGTCGGTGCTGGCAAATGGCCAAGGGCTGGTCACGACCTGATTGCTTGCGAAGACCAGCCACAGGCAGGACATCAGCGCGAACCAGCCATACGCCGTTTCCCGCCGCCGCAGCACCCACAACACCCCGAAGAACACCGCCACCACGGTGCTGATCGCCAGTCCGAACAGCTGCTGATCGCGGCGGACACTGCGTTGTTGTTCGTACTGCGGCCAAATCGCCGCAGGCAACCCGACCGTGACCGGGCCCAGCCCTGCCTGGTAGGCCGCCAGGCCCGACACCCGAACCAGCAGCGTGTTGGTGGCGCCCGGGCGCAGCAGGGGCGCCGCTATGAGCCAGTAGTGCGGCGTGTTCCATGCGCGGGTCAACGGCTCCACCAGGCTGGCATCGCGGCTGATCGGCGTGTCATTCAGCCAGACCGCGCCTGCCATGATCAGATATTCCAGCAGCACGCCTGCTTCTGGGGCGTCTGCAGGCTGTTCCCATTGCAAGCGGTACCACACCACGCCGTCGAAGCCGGGCCAGCGTTGCGCCCACGTGTCAGGCAGCACCACCGGCGTCCAGCCGTCGGCAGGCGGCACCTCGCCCTGCCAGCCTTCAGCACGCACCGCCTCTATGCGCAGCGGCGGCTGCTCCGCACGCGCCGTGGTCGGCACCGCCAGCCACAGACACAGGCCAGCCAGCAGCCCAAAAATCAGCGCAGCAAACCGCGCGTGCGTGCCGTGTAAACCGCTTCGGTGCGCGAGTTCACGGCCAGCTTGCGATAGATGTTTTTGGTGTGGCATTCGACGGTCAACCTGGAAATGGAAAGTGTTTCGGCCATCTCGCGGTTGCTCAGGCCCTGGGCTACCAGCTCGAGGATGTTGTTTTCGCGGCGGCTCAGCGCCATCTCAGGCGTCGTCGTTTTCTTCGCCGTGTCCACTGTGTCAGGGGTGACCGGCTGCGGCCGGGTCAGCAGCGCCAGAATGCCCCGGGCAATGGCCGGGTCTATGGGCGCGCCGCCCTGCGCAATGCTGCGCAGCGCCCGTTCCAGTTCGAGGTCATCGCGTTCCTTGAGCAGGTAGCCAATGGCACCGGCCCGCAGCGCAGCCAGGATGATGTCATCGGCACGAAAAGCCGAAATGACCACGGCCGGTAGCAGCGGGTGACGGGCTTGCAGCTCGCCGACCAGGTCAATGCCGCTGCCGTCCGGCAGGCCGATGTCCACCAGCGCCACCCCGAAGCTGCGCTCTGCCAGCAAGCGCCGGGCCTGGGCCACGCTGTCGGCGATGGCAACCTGCTCCACAGCGCAGCCCGCGGCGGCCAGCACGCGGCACAAACGTCGCTGCATCACCGGGTCATCCTCGACCACCAGCGCGGGGCTGAGCGAGACAGGGAGGACTTCTTCTTGCGAATTGAGTTGCATGGGCCCGGTTTTTACCTGTTTTCGGGGATTGTTGGTAAATCGTGTCTTTTGTATCTTAAGCGCTACTTTTGTCACAAGACTGAACGGGAGCCAATCGGGCCGACGTCCGGCGCATTGCAGCGCACAGCCGGTCGATCACAGCATTAAGAAATCGGCCTCTAGCCCATGACGGGTAAGCGCAAGCAGCTATCGATTTGGTAGCAAAAAATCAATTCAATGACACCGATATGAACACCACACACAGCAGCATCTGGAACGCAGCCCTTGGCGCCTGGGTCGCCGTTTCTGAAATCACCCGTGCCTGCGGCAAACGCAGTGGCGCCGTCGTGGCGCTGGTTCTGATCGGCTCTTCAGTCTGCTCCTCGGTCGGGGCACAGGACGTCTTCATCGACGCTGGCGCCAGCGTGACCGTGCCTGTCTCCCAGAGCAGCCCCTGGAACATCGGTGGCTCCCTCTTGGTTGGCGACACCGGCACCGGCACACTGACTGTGTCGAACGGGGGCGCGGTTAGCAATACCGGGGGGGCGTACCTCGGCATCGGCTTCGGCGCCGGCGCCGGCAATGTCACGGTGACCGGCGCGGGCTCTACTTGGTCCAACCAAAGCGTCCTCCACGTCGGCAACACCCGCACCGGCACACTGACCGTGTCGAACGGCGGCACGGTCAGCAGCGCCACTGGGTACCTCGGCTTCGACGCCGGCGCCGTCGGCAATGCCACGGTGACCGGCGCGGGCACCCGCTGGACGAACGGCCAGCTCCGTGTCGGCAACGGAGGCAACGGCACACTGACCGTGTCGAACGGCGGCACGGTCAGCAGTGCCGGTGATGGGTACGTCGGCTTCGACGCCGGCGCCGTCGGCAATGCCACGGTGACCGGCGCGAACTCCACCTGGACGAACAGCGGCGAGCTCTTAGTCGGCCGCGACGGCCAGGGCACACTGACTGTGTCGAACGGCGGCAAGGTCAGCAATAGCTTCGGGTCTATCGGCCGTTTCCTCGGCGCCATCGGTAATGCCACGGTGACCGGCGCGGGCTCCACCTGGACCAACAGCGCCAACCTCACGGTTGGCATCAGCGGTGTCGGCACCTTGACCGTCGCAAACGCTGGGCACGTGTCCGTCAACAGTGGCACCGGCGTGCTTGGTGTCGCTCAGTTCGCTGGCTCCGGCGTGCTGAACATCGGCGCCGCGGTTGGCAGCTCCGCGCAGGCGGCAGGCACCGTGGCGGCGGGCGAACTGCGCTTCGGTTTGGGTACCGGCAGCCTAAACTTCAACCACACCGACGCGGCTTATGTGTTTGGCACGCGGATCACCGGTCCCGGCGTGCTCAACCATTACGCCGGCACCACCATCCTGACCGGTGCCAACACCTACACCGGCGCCACTACCGTCAGCGGCGGCACGCTGCGTGTCAACGGCTCGATTGCCAACTCGAATGTCACCGTCAACAGTGGCGGTACCTTGGGTGGCTCCGGCACGGTCGGCAACACCAGCATCGCGGCAGGCGGCATGCTGACACCGGGCAATTCGATCGGCACGCTGAACGTTGCAGGCAACCTCAGCTTTGCCGCCGGCTCGATATACAGCGTGGAAGTGGATGCCGCCGGCAACAACGACCGCATCAATGCCACCGGCACGGCAACCATCAACGGTGGCACAGTCGATGTGCAAGCCGCTGCGGGCACGTATGCGGTCAACGCCCGCTACACACTGCTCAACGCCTCAGGCGTGACGGGGCGTTTTGATGGGGTGAGTGGGAATTTGACGGAGCTCGCTTTTTTGACGCCAACGCTGGGCTATGACGCCAACAACGTCTTCCTGACGCTGATGCGCAATGGCACCAGCTTCAGCGCTATCGCGATCACGCCCAACCAGATCGCCACCGCGACCGCACTGCAAAACGCGGTGGCGGGTGCCGGCGGCGACATGAGCACGGTGATCAATGCCGTGTCGAGTCTTTCCGCCGCGCAGGCGCGTGCCGCTTATGACTCGGCCAGCGGGGCCGGCCTGGTGGCATTGCGCGGCGCCGGCGCCGGCTTTGCGGCTGGCTTTGGCAATCAGCTGCAGGCGCGGCTGGGTGCGGTACAAGGCGGTGAAGGAGGTGGCCTGGTTAATTCGTTCAGCAACCGCCCCGTGCTTCTTGCGGCGAATGACCGTGTGTCTGATTTGATGGCGCCTGTTTCTGACTCGCCGCAGAAGTTCTCGTTGGGCGGTGGCGCTGCTTCCTCTTCTTCATCTTCATCCCAAGGGCGCGGTTTCTGGCTGCGCAGCTCGGGAGGCCAACAAAACACGGACAGCGACGGCAACGCCGCTGCCAGCAAACTGCGCAATGGCGCCCTCAGCGCCGGCTTTGATGCCGAGGTGGGCGAAGGCCTGGTTCTCGGTGCAGCTCTCAGCAGCGGCACCGCCCGCCTTGCCTTTGACACCAACACCGGCACCGGCAAATCACGCGGCAGCGCACTGGCGGTCTATGGCAGTTATGCCGCCGGCCCCTGGACGTTCAAAGGCTCGGCCAGCGCCGCCAGGAGCAGCAACCACATGGACCGTGCCGTCACGGTAGGCGCCTTAAGTCGCACAGCAAGTTCTGACTTTGACAGCAGCACGCTGTCTGCCTATGGCGAGGCGAGCTGCAGCATGGCCATGAACGGCTGGACGCTGCAGCCTCTGGCCGCGCTCTCCGTGAGCCGCCACAAGAGCGAAGGCTTTACGGAAACCGGCGCCGGTGCCTTGAACCTGCAGGTGGCAGGTCAAACCATCAACTCCACCAAATCCCTGCTCGGAGCTAAAGCCAGCTTTGAAGCGGGCAGCGTCCGGTTGGAACCAAGAGTGGTCTGGGCGCATGAGTTCGGTGACTTGAACCGGCCCATGACGGCGCAGTTCCAGGGCGCAGCCGCCGCTTCGCCGTTTGAGGTCTCTGGCGTAGCGCTCAAGCGCGACACCTTGATCTTGGGCCTGGGCGCCAGCGGCAGCATCAGCCAAGGGGTAGACCTGTTTGCCGATCTACAGGCCGAACACAACAGCCGTCAGAACAAGCTGGCCGTGCTCATGGGGGTGCGGGTGCGATGGTAGGCCCAAAGAGGTTTCAGCGAAGAATGACAAAGAAAATCGGCCTCTAGCCCAATAGATACGGGCGCAAGCAGCTATTTATTTGATAGCAAAAACGTCACTCCATTTACACCACCATGAACACTACACACCGCAGCATCTGGAACGCAGCCTTGGGTGCCTGGGTCGCCGTCTCTGAAATCACCCGAGCCTGCGGCAAACGCAGCAGCGGCGCCGCTGTGGCGCTGGTTTTGATCGGCTCTTCAGTCTGCTCCTCGGTCGGGGCACAGGACGTCTACATCGACGGCGCCAGCGTGACCGTGCCTGTCCCCCGGACCAGCCCCTGGAACATCGGTGGCGCCCTCTTGGTTGGCTACACCGGCACCGGCACACTGACTGTGTCGGCCGGCGGCACTGTGAGCAATTTAGTTGGTCACATCGGTTATGACTCCGGTTCCACCGGCAATGTCACGGTGACCGGCGTGAACTCCAACTGGACCAACACCGATCGCCTCTATGTCGGCTTCGGAGGCACCGGCACATTGACCGTGCAGGACGGCGGCACGGTCAGCAATACCTTTGTGAACCTCGGCGTTTTCGCCGGCGCCATCGGCAATGCCACAGTGACCGGCGCGGGCTCCACCTGGACCAACAGCGCCAACCTCACGCTTGGCACCGACGGTGCCGGCACCTTGACCGTCGCAAACGCTGGGCACGTGTCCGTCAATAGTGGCACCGGCGTGATTAACGTCGGTTCGTTCGCTGGCTCCACCGGCGTGCTGAACATCGGCGCCGCGGCGGCCAGCCCAGCGCAGGCGGCAGGCACGGTGGCGGCAGGCGAGTTGCGCTTTGGCGCGGGCACCGGCAGCTTGAACTTCAACCACACCGACACCGCCTATACCTTTAGCCCCAGGATCACCGGTGCCGGCGTGGTCAACCACTACGCCGGCACCACTATCTTGAGCGGTGCCAACACGTACAGCGGTGCCACCGCAATTAACGGCGGCACGCTTCGGGCCGGTGCCGCCAATACGCTGTCCGGCAGCAGCGCTGTCACGCTGGCCAACACGGCCGGCGCAACGCTCGATCTGAACAACTTCAGCCAGACTATTGGCTCACTGGCAGGCGGCGGCACAACGGGCGGGGACGTCACCCTCGGCTCGGGCACGCTTACCGCCGGCGGCAACAACAGCTCGACCAGCTTTGGCGGCGTGATCAGCGGCACGGGCGCCTTCACCAAAACCGGCGCCGGTAACCTCATCCTGACAGGTGCCAACACCTACAGTGGCGGCACCACGATCAACGGTGGTACGTTGCGGGCCGGTGCCGCCAATACGCTGGCCGGCAGCAGCGCTGTCACGGTAGCCGATATCGCCGGCGCAACGCTGGACCTGAACAACTTCAACCAGACCGTTGGCTCACTGGCAGGCGGCGGTGCAGCGGGCGGGAACGTCACCCTCGGTTCGGGCACACTCACTGCCGGGGGCAACAACAGCTCGACCAGCTTTGGCGGCGTGATCAGCGGCAGCGGCGCCTTCAGCAAAACCGGCGCCGGTAACCTCATCCTGACCGGTGTCAACACCTACAGCGGCGGGACCACCGTCAGCGGCGGGATACTGCAAGGCAACAGCATCAGCCTGCAGGGCAACATCACTAACAACGCCGCGGTAACTTTCAACCAAGCCACTGCCGGGACCTATGCCGGCGTCATGAGCGGCACGGGCGCCTTCACTAAGACAGGCACGGGCAACCTGATCCTCACGAACACCAACACCTACAGCGGCGGCACCACCGTCAGCGGCGGCGCATTGCAAGGCAACAGCACCAGCTTGCAGGGCAACATCCTCAACAACGCCGATGTGATCTTTGCGGAAACTACGGCAGGCACCTACGCAGGGGCCATGAGCGGCACCGGCAACTTGACCAAGATCGGCGCCGGCGTCTTGGGACTGTCAGGCGCCAACACCTACACCGGCGGCACCACCGTTACCGCCGGCACGCTGCAGGGCGATACCACCAGCTTGCAGGGCAACATCATCAACAACACTGCTGTGATATTCAGTCAGGCGGCCACTGGCACTTACGCCGGCCAGATGAGCGGCACCGGTTTCCTGAACAAGACCGGTGCAGGCACCTTGGTACTCACGGGCGCCAACACTTACAGCGGCGGCACCACCGTCAGCGGCGGGATACTGCAAGGCAGCAGCACCAGTCTGCAGGGCAACATCCTCAACAACGCCGCTGTGACCTTTGACCAGGCCAGCGTTGGCACCTACGCCAGCGCCATGAGCGGCACAGGCTCTCTGACCAAGCAAGGCGCAGGCAACCTGATCCTGAGCGGCACCAACACCTACAGCGGCGCAACCAACATCAACGCCGGCACGCTGTCCGTCAACGGCTCGATCGGCAACTCGGCTGTGACCGTCAATAACGGCGGCATCCTCGGAGGCAACGGCACGCTTGGGAATACAACTATCGCTTCAGGTGGTGTGTTGGCGCCGGGTAACTCGATAGGCACGCTCACGGTTAACGGCAACCTCAACTTTGCAGCAGGCTCCATCTACCGGGTGGAAGTGGATGCAGCCGGTGCGAACGACCGCATCAATGCCAGCGGTACGGCAACCATCACTGGCGGCACAGTCGATGTGCAGGCCGGCGCCGGCACCTATGCCGCCAACACAACTTACACCATCCTCAATGCAGCGGGTGGCCGCACCGGCAACTTTGCCGGGGTCACCTCTAACCTCGCTTTCCTGACGCCTACGCTGGGTTACGATGCCAACAACGTCTTTCTGACTCTGGCGCGCAACGACATCAGCTTCGCCTCAATCGCCATCACACCGAACCAGATCGCCACATCAACCGCCTTGCAGAATGCGAACGCAGGCGCAACAGGCGACATGGCTGCGGTGCAGACAGCGCTGACAGGGCTTTCAGCGGCGCAGGCACGCGCGGCTTACGACGCTACAAGTGGTGCCGGCCTCGTCGCTCTGCGCAACGCCGGTGCCAGCTTTGCGGCTGGCTTTGGCAGGCAATTGCAGGCTCGACTGGGCGCAGTGCAAGGCGGTGAAGGAGGTGGCCTGGTTAACTCGTTCAGCAATCGTCCCGTGCTTCTTGCGGCGAATGACCGTGTTTCTGATTTGATGGCGCCTGTGTCCGATTCAGCGCCACAGAAGTTTTCATTGGCCGGCGGCGCCTCTTCGCCGTCTTCTTCACCCGACGCCAATGGCAAAGGCCTGTGGGTCCGTGGCTACGGTGGTTACGGCAACACCGGCAGCGACGGCAACGCGGCCGCCAGCCAACTGCGCAGCATTGGCCTGAGCATTGGATTTGATGCTGAAGTGAAGGATGGCGTTCGCGTCGGCATTGCGGCCACGGGCGGCGCGTCGCGGCTTTCTACCGACAACAACGAGACGGGCAAGGCGCGCGGCAGCGCAGTCGCCGTGTATGGCAGTTACGCCGCCGGCCCGTGGAACCTCAGCGGCTCGGCCAGCATGGGCTGGGTCAAGAACCATCTTGATCGCAACGTCGTTGTGGGTGCCTTGAACCGGGTAGCTTCGTCAGACTTTGACAGCAACACGCTCGCGGTCTACGGCGAGGCCAGCTATTCCATCGCGATGAATGGCTGGATGCTGCAGCCGCTGGCCGGGCTTTCGCTCAGCAGAAACAAGGCGGATGGTTTTACGGAAACCGGAGCTGGCGCGCTCAACCTGCAAGTGGCTGGACAAACCGTCACCTCCACCAAATCCTTGCTGGGTGCCAAAGCGGGTTTTGAGACGGGAAGCGTTCACCTGGAGCCGCGTGTGATCTGGGCGCATGAGTTTGGCGACCTGAACATGCCGATGACGGCGCAGTTCCAGGGCGCGGCAACGGCTGCGCCGTTTCAGGTTTCGGGGGCGGCACTGAAGCGCGACACACTGATCCTGGGCTTGGGGGCATCAGGCCGTGTCGGCCACGGGGTTGACCTGTTCGCCGACGTGCAGCTTGAACATAACCAGCGCCAGCGGAACCTCTCGGCGCTCATGGGCGTGCGGGTGCGCTGGTAGGTAAAGGGCGGGTATCGAGAAGGGCCAGCTCGGCTTCGTCAAAACCGGCGGCGCGGCGTGCGTCCAGGTTCAGCGGGCCCTTGAGATGGGGCGCGCCGTACTGTTTGGCCAGTACGGCATAGGTCGCCACCGGATCCAGTCCTCGTTCACTGCACAGATTCCGGTACCAGTGGTTGCCGATGGCGACGTGGCCGATCTCGTCGCGCAGGATGATG
>NZ_JBDTTH010000063.1:0-24887 GCF_039930745.1 Polaromonas sp.
CTGGACCCCGAAGCCGACCCGGCTAAACTGCCGCCGCTGCTGCTGCAGCCGCTGGTGGAAAATGCCGTGCGGCACGGCGTGGAACCCAGTGCCCAAGGCGCGCAGATCAAAATAACAACCCAGCGGCGCGGCAGCATGGTGGTGCTCAAGGTGACCAATTCCACCCCGGCCGGTGTCGGCGAACGTGGCCACGGGCTGGCGCTGGCCAATGTGCGCGAACGCCTGGCGCTGCTGCATGATGTGCAGGCGCAGTTCAAGACCGTGTTCAAGGACGGTGTGTTTCAAGTGAGGCTGGAGATTCCCCTATGACAGGCAAGCTCAGGGCGCTGATTGTGGATGACGAAGCACTGGCGCGGTCGCGGCTGCGCACGCTGCTGGGCGACTGCCATGCGCCGGCCGCCACCGTGGCTGCCGAAGCCGCGCACGCAGTGCAGGCCATGGATGCGCTGCGGCGCGAAACCTTTGACGTGGTGCTGCTCGACGTGCGCATGCCCGGCGCCGACGGCATCATGCTGGCGCAGGCGATTGCGCAGATGCCCCAACCGCCGGCGGTGGTGTTCGTAACGGCGCATTCCGAGCATGCGGTGCAGGCCTTCGACCTCGAGGCGGTGGACTACCTGACCAAGCCCGTGCGGCTGGAGCGGTTGCAACAGGCGCTACAAAAAGTAGAGCGTCTTGCGCAGACTGCAAAAGGGCTGCAGCCTGATTCGGATGTCGAGCCGCTAATTATTCAGGACCGCGGCCGGACCGAGCGCGTGCCGCTGGGCGAAGTGCTGTACCTCAAGGCCGAGCTCAAATACATCACCGTGCGCACTGCGGCCAAGAGCTACATTCTCGACGGCAGCCTCAACGAGCTGGAGGAAAAGTACCAGCAGCAGTTCATGCGCATCCACCGCAACGCACTGGTGGCGCGGCGCGCGGTGCGCGCGCTCGAGAAACACTTCGACCCCGAAGAGGGCGAGGGCTGGGCCGTGCGGCTCAATGGCATTGACGAATTGCTGGCCGTGTCACGGCGTCAGCTCAGTGCCGTGCGGGAAGCCATCGCGGGCTGAGGCCCGGTGCGGGTCGGTGCTTGAAAGGCTGCAATACCGCCGAAGGCATGCCGCCGGTGCTTTCCGGCGCTGGCGTCCTACACTGCCCGGCTGGTGTTTCGGCTCCAATAAGGCAGCCTAGTAGCCATGGAGACTGCCCCGCAAGCTGCGGAGGCCTGCGAGGAAAACAAGATGGACCCACAACACCTTCCCGATGCCCTGGCGGCCGAGCCGGCGGCCGTGGCGTTGCCCGCAACGGATCGTCAGCTTCTGCACATGCCGGTGGACATTCGCAACATGTCGCTGGTGGTGTTGGCGGGGCTGGCCATCCTGTTTGTGCTGTATTGGGCCAAGGCGGTGGTCATTCCGGTCATGCTCAGCGTGCTGTTCAGCTATGCGCTGTCACCCGTGATCAACTGGCTGGAACTCAAACGTATTCCGCGCTGGCTGGGTTCCGCCGTGCTGATGCTGGCGATTTTTGGCGTGCTCGGCTCGACGGCCTGGTCCCTCAGTGACGAAGCCGGGGACCTGATCGAGTCGCTGCCGGTGGCGGCGCAAAAATTCAGGTATGCCATGAAGGTGAAAAGAGGCAAGCCAGACAGCACGCTGGACACCGTGCAGAAGGCGGCCTCGCAGATCGAGCAGGCGGCGCAGGAGGGCGCTGTTCCGGCCAACAACCGCGGCGCGATGCGGGTGGTGATTGAGCGGGGGCGCTTCAATGTCAAGGACTACCTCTGGACCGGCACCATCGGCTTGATGGCGCTGGTGGGCCAGGCCGTGGTGGTGATATTTCTGACCTACTTCCTGCTGCTGTCGGGTGACAGTTTCCGGCGCAAGCTGGTCAAGCTTGCCGGTCCCAGCCTCAGCAGCAAAAAAATAACGCTGGAAGCCCTGAATGAAATCACCGGCCAGATCCAGCGCTATCTGCAAGTCCAGTTGCTGACCAGCGCGCTGGTGGGGGTGTTGACCTGGCTGGCCTTGCTGGCCATCGGCCTGGAGAACGCCGCGGTCTGGGGCATTGCCGCCTGCGTGCTCAACCTGGTGCCCTACGTGGGCTCGCTGATCACCGCCGCGGCGACGGCGCTGGTTGGTTTCCTGCAGTTCGGCTCGCTCAACATGGCGCTGCTGGTTGCCGGTGCCTCGCTGCTCATTCACACCATCATCGGCAACCTGGTCACACCCTGGCTGACCAGCCGCGCCAGCCGGCTGAGCCCGGTGGCGGTGTTTGTTGCGCTGCTGGCCTGGGGCTGGCTCTGGGGCGTGTGGGGCCTGCTGCTGGGCATTCCCATCATGATGATGGTCAAGTCGGTGTGTGATCGGGTGGACGATCTCAAGCCGCTGGGTGAGTTTCTCGGATCTTGACGCGCCCCCACGCTTGTCACTGCGTGTACTGCGCTGCCCCCCGAGGGGCCGCTGCGCCTGCGGGCCGGCGAAGCCGGACCCGCGGCCCCTGCTTGAAAAGAGAAGAGTCGCCCACGACGCTGGATGAATGAAAAGGACGAGGTAAGCCATGATGGAATTGCTGACTGATCCGCAAGCCTGGATCGCCTTTGCCACGCTCACTGCGCTGGAACTGGTGCTGGGTATCGACAACATCGTGTTCATTTCCATCCTGGTGGACAAGCTGCCCCCGGAAAAGCGGGAGCTGGCGCGCCGGGTTGGCCTGTTCATGGCCATGTTCATGCGCATTGGCCTGTTGCTGGTGCTGTCCTGGATCATCGGGCTGGTCGAGCCGGTGTTCACGGTATTCAAGCAGGAAATTTCAGGGCGCGACATGATCCTGATCGCCGGCGGGCTCTTCCTCATCTGGAAAAGCACCGGCGAGATCCACCAGTCGCTCGAGGGCGAGGAAGGCCACGCCTCCACTGCCGTCAAGGCCACCTTCACCGCCGTGATCCTGCAGATCATGGTGGTGGACATGGTGTTCTCGCTGGACTCCATCATCACGGCCGTCGGCATGGTGGACGAACTGGCGGTGATGATTGCCGCGGTGATCGCCTCGGTCGGCCTGATGATGCTGTTCGCCGGCGCCATCGGTCGTTTTGTGTCCGAGCATCCCACCGTCAAAATGCTGGCCCTCTCCTTCCTGGTGGTGGTCGGCGTGGCGCTGATTGCCGAAGGCTTCGATCACCATGTGCCCAAGGGTTACATCTATTTCGCCATGGCCTTCTCGGTGTGCGTCGAGATGCTCAACCTGCGCCTGCGCAAGCGTTCAGTCACACCTGCGCACCTGCGGAAGTCCTATGCTGCCGGCGACCGTTCCGGCGCAAAACGCCTTGAATAATTTTTTTGGTCATTTTGCCATCCAGCCCTTGCACGACGGGCGCAAGCAGCTATTGAATTTATAGCAACTCCGAGACTTGTACCAGCGTTTTTTCAGGGCAAGGCGCCGCGGCGGGAAACACCACGCGGTAGCAGCGGGCAAAGCCAGGGGGTGCCGGCACCGATTCAAACACCGCACCGTGAATCGCCGCGATTTTTTCCACCACACGATGCCCCGAACCCAGGCCCAGCGGGTGGTGGCTCTTGGCCCGGAGCGGAATGGCGTCAAGCGCGGGTGGATCTTGCGAAGCGGAGTCGCACACCTGCATGCAGCGCGCCTCGAGGTCGAGCTGTACCTCCACGCTGGTGCCTGGCGGTGTGTGGCTCAGGGCGTTTTCGATCAGGTTGCGCAGCACCAGACCCAGCAGGACCGGGTGCCCCTGCATGACAAAAGGCCCCGGGCTGGCCAGTGCCAATTCATGTCCGCTGTCCAGCGCGGCCTGGCCGAACTCCGCGACCTCGGTGCGCGCAATGGCATCCAGATCCAGTGTCTGCATGGCTTCGACCAATTCCGTGCGGCTGGCACGCGCCAGCGCCAGCAGGTCGTACAGCACCTGGCCGGCCCGCAGTGCGTCGCGCTCGAGCTGGGCCAGCAGCTGCTCCTGCTCCTCGCTCCCGATCGCCTTGCGCAGTGCGCGTGCCTGCAAGGTCAAAGAGGCCAGGGGGGTGCGCAATTCATGCGCCAGCTCGCTGGCCAGCTCCCTTTCCCGGGACACTGCGGCCTGGTAGCGCCCGGTCAGCGTGTTGATGGAGTTCACCACCGCGCGAAACTCTTGTTGCACAGAGTCGCTGCGCAAAGGCGAGAGCTGATGGATGTCCAGCGAATCGACGTCCCGTGACAGGTCGTAGAGCGGACGCAGCCCGCGATGAATCGCCAAGCCCAGCGCCAGCGCCACCACCGGCAGCAGCCAGAACCCGGGCTCGGCCACCTGCTCGGCAATATCCTTGGCCAGGTCATCGCGTTCGCTGATGCTTAAAAGGACGGTCACCTTTTTTTGCTGTGCCGGCCCGTCCCAGCGGGAAAAGACCCGCCAGCCCACCGGCGGCGTTCCCAGCTGCAGGGTTTCGAAGCCTTCCTCCGCGCTGAACGGCAGCTCGGGTGCCTCGCCGGTACGCATCAGCTCCTGGCCGGTGGCATTCCACACCACCACGCTCATGGAGCGCTGATAGTCGTGGCTTTTGAGGCTGGACAGGCCCGGCAGGCTGGCGGCATCGCGCCGCCTGTCGATCTGGCTGGGGTTCTGTGCCAGCTGCAGCAGCGCCACACTGGCCAGGTGCCCGTCCGTCAGTTCGTCGGCTTCATGGAGGCCGGTCCTGTAGCCCAGCACCACAAAGCAGCCCCAGACGATCAGGAGCGCGCCCAGGGCCCAGGCCATCAGGCTTAGCGTGAGGGAGCGTTGCAGCTTCATGTCTCGTCCTCCGGAACAAAATAACCGACGCCGCGCAGGGTGCGTATGACGCCTTCGCCGAGCTTCCTGCGCAAGTGGTGCACATGCACCTCGACGGCGTTGCTGTCCAGCGCGTTGTCCCAGCTGTACAGCCGCGCCTCGATCTGCGGGCGTGACAGCACACGCGGCCGGACCTCGATCAACGCAAGCAGCACGCCGAATTCGCGTGCCGACAGCTCCACGGGTTGCCCGCCCAGCCGCACGCTGCGCGTGGCGGGGTCGATCTCCAGCGAGCCAGCCTTGAGCAGTGGGTGCGCCCGGCCGACGGAACGTCGGCGCAGGGCGCGCATGCGCGCCGCCAGCTCGTCAGGGTCGAACGGTTTGGTCACATAGTCGTCGGCGCCCATGTCCAGGCATTCAATGCGCGCGGCCACCTGGTCGCGCGCCGTCATGATGAGCACAGGGGTGGCGGCATCGGGCAGGCGGCCCGGCGGCGCCCGGCGCAGGCGGCGCAATACCTCGGCGCCATCGCCGTCGCGCAACCCCAGGTCCAGCAGCACCAGGTCAAAGGGCTCGACGCACAGCGCGGTCCAGGCTGTTTCCACACCGTCCGTCATGTCCACCGCCCAGTCCAGCTGCCGCAGGTGGGTCTGCAGCCCGGTGGCAATGCCTTCATCATCTTCAACAACCAGTACACGCATGCCGTATTGTGCTCGAGGGAGCACCCTTCGCATCACTCCCGCCGCGCATGGCGGGAGTGATGCGAAGGGTCCCCCTTAAGGAAGACTTAAGCCGCGGCGCCGAAGCTGCGCCCATGCAAATTTTCTCGAACAGGCAACTTGCCGCGATAACGGCGGCGGCGCTGCTGCTGGTGCTGGCCTGGGACATGTCCGGCCTGGACCTGCCGCTGGCGCGCTGGTTCGGCGGGCCGGCCGGCTTTCCCCTGAAGGACAACGTTTTCCTGTCCGGGGTACTGCATGACGGTGCCAGACGCCTGGCCTGGGTGCTGGCACTGCTGCTGTGCGTGGCGGTCTGGTTGCCGGTTGGCGGATTCCAGCGCCTGGCGCCGCTGCTCCGTTTCCAGCTCGCAACCACCACCTTGCTGGCCGTGCTGGTGATCAGTGCCCTGAAGTCCTTCAGCACCGCCAGCTGCCCTTGGAGTCTGGCTGACTTTGGCGGCGTGGCGCATTACACGCCGCACTGGATGCATGTGTTTGCGCCAGACGGCGGCAGCGGCCAGTGTTTCCCCGCAGGCCATGCCTCGTCGGGCTTTGCCTTTGTGGGTGGTTACTTCGCCTTTCGTCACACGGCGCCCGCGGTCGCGCGCCGATGGCTGGCTGCTTCGCTGCTGGCAGGTGGGGCGCTGGGTGTGGCGCAGCAGGTCCGCGGCGCACATTTCACCAGCCACACCCTGTGGACGGCCTTTATTTGCTGGTGCGTGGCCTGGGTCATGGACGGCCTGCGCGCACGCATGGCATCCAGCCCGCTGGCCAGAGACATCGGTGAGCCCGCATGAGCGTGCCGGTTGCTCACCGCATGCCGCTCCTGCTGGACGCGGGCGGGGCGCACGCCGTGCCTCCTGCCGGCACGTCGCCGCGCGCTTTTGCCCATCCGGGCTGGATCATCCTCGCGGCGAGCTTCTGGCTGGCCACGGCCGCCAACCTGCCGCTCTGGCTGGCGCTGCGCGAGCTGGCCCTGTTTGAACGGTCCGGTGGATGGCTGTTCGCCGTGAGCTTCGGCTTGATCATTGCCGCCAGCCTGGCCTGCGTGGTCAGCGTGCTGGCCTGGCGCTGGACACTCAAGCCGGTGCTGGCGCTGCTGCTGGTGGCGTCGTCGTTCGGCGCGCACTTCATGCTGGCCTACCACGTGGTCATTGACAGCGCCATGCTCACCAACGCCCTGCAGACCAACCCGCGCGAAGTGCGCGACCTGCTGGGCCCCCGGTTTTTCGCTTCTGTGGGGCTGCTGGGTGTATTGCCCTGCGTGGCGCTGTGGCGCTGGCGCGTGGACTACGGCCGCTGGCAGCGGCGCGCCGTGCACAACTTCCTGCAGGCCGGCGCCGCGCTGCTGGCGCTGGTGGTGCTTGTGCTTGCCAGTTTCAGCCCGCTGGCTTCCACCATGCGCAACCACAAAGAGTTGCGTTACCTCGTCAACCCGCTCAATGCGGTGTATGCACTGGGCAAGCTGGCCGGCCGGCCGCTGCAGCGCAGCGATGTGCTGCAGCCACTGGGCCTGGATGCGCGGGTGGCATGGCCGCCGTCCGCGCGCCCGCCGCTGCTGGTGCTGGTGCTCGGGGAGACCGGGCGCAGCGGCAACTTTGGCCTGAATGGCTACGGCCGCGACACCACACCCGAACTCGCACGGCGGGACGTGGCCAGCTTTCGCAACGCGTGGTCCTGCGGCACCAGCACGGCGGCGTCTGTTCCCTGCATGTTTTCCAACCTGGGCCGCACCGGTTTTGACGCGCGCAAGCACGACACCGAAGGCCTGCTCGACGTGGTCCAGCACGCGGGCATGGCCGTGCTCTGGGTGGACAACCAGTCCGGCTGCAAGGGCGTGTGTGACCGGGTGTCCAGCGTCAGCACCGCCAACCTGGCAGACCCGCAGCTGTGTCCGGGCGGTGAGTGTTACGACGGCATCATGCTCGAAGGGCTGGACGAGCGCATGGCGGCCTTGCCGCCTGAACGCCGCGCGCGCGGCGTGGTGATCGTCCTGCACCAGATGGGAAGCCACGGGCCGGCCTACCACCAGCGCTCACCCGCGGCTTTCAAGCGTTTCGTTCCCGAATGCACCGGCAACGACCTGCAGGCCTGCAGCGGGGAGGCGCTGGTCAATGCCTACGACAACTCGATTGCCTACACCGACCACTTCCTGTCCGGCACCATCGCCTGGCTCGGGAAGCAGCATGCCTACGAAACCGCCATGGTGTATGTGGCGGACCATGGCGAGTCGCTTGGCGAGAACAACCTGTACCTGCACGGCATGCCGTATGTGCTGGCACCCGACGTGCAAAAGCGGGTGCCATGGATCACCTGGACATCCGCTGCGTTTGCCCAGCGCCGCGGCGTGACGTCCGCCTGCCTGCGCGGCGAGGCGGACCGGCCGGTTTCGCACGACAACTACTTTCACTCCGTGCTCGGCTTGCTGGCCGTCCAGGGCAGCGTGTACCGCCGGTCGCTGGATGTTTACGCGTCTTGCGCGACGTCCCCCACCGACGAAGTGGCTGGAACAGCGGCGATGCTCGCCAGGTTGGATCCAAAGCCGGGCAAGCGCGCCGACTGACGGGTGCGCCGTACCGGCGCCGCGCCTTTTTACCAATGAAAACCGCCGAAAACCCTTATGGTATGGGGGTTATCAGCTACTGAATTCATAGCAAATTCGCGTGCGTGGCTACTGCTTCACGAAGCCGATTTGCCTGACCATCGCGCCCCAGCGGTCGTAGGCCAGCTTCATTTCCGCCGACAGTTCTGCCGGCGTGGACGGCGAGGTTTCGTAGGCACCGCGGGCGATGAATTCCTTCACGTCGGGCGAAGACAGTGTCTGCACCAGCAGGGCATTGACCCTGGCCACGAGATCACGCGGCATGTTGGCCGGGCCGACGATCGCAATCCAGCTGGTCAGGTCCATGCCGGGCACGCCCTGCTCGGTGAAGGTCGGCACGTCGGTCATCGGGGCCATGCGCTTGGGCGCGGCCACGGCGAGGATGCGGATGCGGCCGGTGGCAGCGTTCTGGATGGCTGTGGGCGCAGCGTCGAAGTAGGCCTGTACACGCCCTTCGAGCAGGTCGCGCGCGGCGTCGGCCGTTCCTTTGTACGGCACGTGCACCACGTCGATGCCGACGGCCTTGGCGAATGCCTCTGCGTAGATGTGCGACGAGGTGCCGGTGCCGAAAGATGCGAAGTTGAGCTTGCCGGGATTGGCTTTGGCCCAGGCCACCAGGTCCTTGACCGAGTGCACCGGCAGCGACTGGTGCACCGTCAGCACCAGGGGCCCGCGCGAAGCGAGGGTGATCGGCGTGAAGTCCTTGAACGGGTCGTAGGGAACGCTGGAGAGCGTGTGCGGGTTCTGCGCAAACACCGAAGAAGGCGCGAACAGCAGGGTGTACCCGTCCGGTGCAGCGCGCATCACCTCGCTGGCAGACAGCATCATGCTGGCGCCCGGCTTGTTGTCGACCACCACCTGGGTTCCGGCGATTTCCGTCAGGCGCTTGGCAATCGAGCGGGCCTGGCCATCAAGCGACCCTCCGGCAGCCAGCCCGACGACCAGGCGGATCGGTCGTCCCGGCTGTGGAAAAACGCTTTGCGCCAAGCTGGTGAAAGGTGAGGCGAGGGCGGCGCCGGCTGCCCAGAATCCGAGCGCGCGACGCGTGATGTGCGACTTGAAAGCCATGGTTTGTCTCCTGGTGACGGCTGTTGCATTGCCGATGTTGTTTGCATATTTTGGTCGTAACGTCCAAAATATGCAATACATGCGATTCAAAACAATTTCATTTTTTCTTTGTGCCGGAGCGGTCTGCAAGGCCGGCACCCGTGGGGGCACCGTCTACAGTGCGGGCAGCGGCCGCGCTCCCGCGGCCGGGAGACTTTCTCATGGCTGACCTGGAAGACAACAACAACGCGCCGCAGCGTCCCGACACCGTCAGTGCGCTTGAACGTGGCATCGCCGTGCTGCGCTGCTTCACCGAAAGCCGGCGTGTGCTCACGCCCACCGAGCTGGCCCGCCTGACGGGCGTGCCGCGCCCCACCGTGACCCGCCTGGCGTCTACCCTGGTCACCCTGGGGCTCCTGAAGCAGGAGCCGGGGAGCGAGCGTTTCATGCTCGGGCCGGGCGTGATATCCATTGCGCGCGTGTTCCTGGCCGGGCTGGACGTGCGCGCCGTGGCGCGCCCGCACATGCTGGCGCTGGCGGAAGCGGTGAGCGGCTCGGTATACCTGGCCGTGCCGGACGGTCTCGACATGGTGCTGATCGAAGCTTGCCGACCCCGGTCAACCATGCTGACCCCGCGCCTGGATGTGGGTTCGCGTGCACCCATGGCCAACTCGGCGCTTGGGCGTGCTTATCTATGGGCGCTGCCCCTGTCCGAGCGCCAGAGCCTCATCGAATCGCTGCGCCTGGCGCGCGGCAGCGACTGGGCCGCGCTGGAAGACGGGCTGGCGCGCTCCCTGGCCGGTGCCGACAAGCTGGGCTACTGCATTTCCGCCGGTGAATTCCATCGCGAAATCAACTCGGTGTCGGTGCCACTGGTCGGCCCCGGCGGCGAGGTCATGGCGCTCAACTGCGGCAGTGCCGCCTTCATGTTCACCGAAGAGCGCCTGCACCAGGTCGTGGCTCCGCTGCTGCTGCAAATGGCCAGGGAACTGGCGGTTGACCTGGGCGGCCACGTCCCCCAGCCGGGCTGAACAACTTCATTTTCGACAGGAGACTTTCCCATGACAGAACCGGCACGCAAGCTGCGCAGCAATTTCCCCAGAGGCTCCTACCTTTGGGCGGTGCGCAACGCGCAGTGGCAGGCCATGGGCATTCCCGAGGAAGACTGCGACAAGCCCAAGATTGCAGTTGTCAACAGCAGCTCGGAACTGGCAGCCTGCTACAGCCATCTCGACCAGGTGGCCAAAGTGGTGAAGGACGCGATTCGCGCAGCTGGCGGTGTGCCCTTCGAAATCCGCACCGCCGCGCCTAGCGACTTTGTGACCGGCGCAGGCGCGCGCGGTGCCTACATGCTGGCGTCACGCGACCTGGTGACCAACGACATCGAGGTTGCCGTGGAAGGCGCGCAGCTCGACGGCATGGTCTGCCTCACCTCTTGCGACAAGACCGTGCCCGGCCAGCTGATGGCCGCCGCACGGCTGAACGTTCCCACCATTCTGGTGCCCTGTGGTTACCAGGCCAGCGGCGAATACAAAGGCCAGCACGTGGACATCGAGGAGGTGTTCATCCATTCGATGCATGCCATGACGGGCAACACCTCCATCGAAGACGTGGTGGGCATGAGCCGCTGCGCGATCCGCTCACCCGGCGTCTGCTCCGGGCTGGGCACGGCCAACACCATGCATGTGGTGTGTGAAGCGCTTGGCATGGCCCTGCCGGGCAGCGCGCCGGTGGCAGCCTTGTCGGACAAGATGTTTGCCGACGCACGGGCCGCCGTGGCGCGCATCGTGCAGATGGTCTGGGACGACCTCAAGCCGCGCGACATCCTCACCGCGGGGGCTTTCGCCAACGCCGTGCGCGCCGTGCTGGCCATTGGGGGTTCGCTCAATGCGGTCAAACACCTGCAGGCGGTCGCGACCGAAGCAGCCAGCTCGGTGGATGTTTATGGCCTGTTCGAGCAACTGGGTCCGCAGACGCCTGTGCTGGCGGGCATCCGGCCCATCGGCGAACATCTGATTGAAGAGTTCGAGGCGGCCGGCGGCTGCCTGGCGCTGATGAAGCAACTGACGCCGCTGCTCGATGTGACCGCATTGACGGTGACAGGCCGTACGGTGGAAGAGAACCTTCAGGCTGCCCCTGTCGGCAATGCCGAAGTCATTCGCCCGATAGAGCGCCCGGTGGCGCCGCGCCCGGCCATCGTGCTGCTGCGCGGCAACCTGGCACCCGAGGGCGCACTGATCAAAACCGGCATCAGCGAACGCAAGGTCCGGCGTTTCAGCGGCCCGGCCATCTGCTTCGACAACTCGGACGCGGCCGTCGCTGCGATCAGGCAGGGCGATATCCGGAAAGGCCACGTCGTCGTGATGCGTGGTGCCGGTGCCTGCGGCGGCCCGGCGATGGGCGGCGGCGCCTCGCGTGTGGTGTTTGCCATCGACGGCGCCGGCCTGGGTGAACATGTGGCGATGCTGACAGATGGCCATTTGTCCGGCCTGGTCTGCAAGGGCCTGGTCGTGGCCGAAGTGGCGCCGGAGGCGGCGCTGGGCGGTGCGCTGGCCCTGGTGTGCGATGGTGACCCGGTCACGGTTGATCTTGACGCACGCCGGGTTGACCTGGACATTTCTGATGCTGAACTGGCGCAGCGGCGCGCGGCATGGCAGCCCCCCGCAGCGAAGTTCGACCGCGGCTGGCTGCAGATCTACCGGCGCAATGTGGGGCCGCTGTCGCGCGGTGCCGTTCTGGTCGACAAGGTGGAATAAACCAGCGGCGCTTTGGCGGCAGCCTGTCAGGTGGGTGCCTTGACCTTTGATTTTCGTCTGTCAAATCCCCAAGACTTGCATATTTTGGACGTTAAGTCCAAAATAATCAAAAAAAGGATTGCCTGACCATGAAAACCATCACCCGTTCCGACGAGCGCATTCTCTCGGCCGACATCTTCGCCCGTGATGCCAAGCCGCCGCGGCCGCAATTGGGCAGCCTGCATGAGCCGGGCCGCGATATTCCTGTCTATCGCGAGTGCGACGTGCTGGTGGTCGGCGGCGGGCCTTCGGGCACGGCTGCCGCAGCCGCAGCCGCCAGGGAGGGCGCAGACGTGGTACTGCTGGAGCGCTACAACCATCTGGGCGGCCTGTCCACCGGTGGTCTGGTGATCTGGATTGACCGCATGACCGACTGGGAGGGCAAGCTGGTCATCCGCGGTTTCGCCGAAGAACTGTTCGACCGGCTGCCGGCCGATGCCGTGGCCGGCCCCGGCCGCGAGGACTGGGGCTCCACCGATGCTGCCAAAGCCAACCACTGGTCGTTTCGCACTGCCGCCTATCACGGCGTGGTGACCTGGTCGCCCACCATCGATCCGGAGCGGCTCAAACTGCTGTCGCAGGAACTGGTCATCGAACGCGGCGTGAAACTGGTCTACCACTCCTGGGCCTGCATGCCTCTGGTGGAAGAAGGAAAGGTATGCGGCGCGACCTTCGAAAGCAAGGAAGGCCGCATGGCCATCCGCGCCAGGGTGGTGATTGATGCCAGCGGAGACGGTGACCTGTTCGCCCGCGCCGGCGCTGCCTTTGTCAACGACATCGAAGAAGCCGATGTTCACCACTGCATGAATACCGCCTGGCTGTTCGGCGGTGTCGACATGGACCGCTGGATTGCATTCCGCGCGGCCGAGCCGGAGCAGTATTCGCAATTCATGGCACGTGGCCGCGAGGAGTGCGGGTTGTTCGAGCGGCCTTTTGTGTCCTGGCGCAACGATGTGGCGCTGTTCATGGGCCCACGCCAGTCCGGCTATTCCGCGCTGGACGTTGACGACCTGACCGCAGTGGAAGTGCGGTCGCACCGCGCCATGGCCTCGCATCTCGAGTACTACCGCCGCCACGCGCCGGGTTTCGAAGGCGCTTACATGATGCTGTCGGCCCCGCAGATCGGCGTGCGCCACGCACGTCGGCTCAAGGGTGTCGATGCCGTGTTGCGCAGCCGCTGGCCTGACGGCGTCGCCTTGCCCGACGAGATTGGCGTTACACCGGCGGTCTCACCCAAGTTCCCCAACATTTCGATTCCCTACGGCGCCCTGGTGCCCGAAACGCTGGACGGCTTGCTCGCCTGCGGCCGCCATGTTTCCTGCGACCGCAATTCGCACGGTTTTATGCGCGAAATTCCTCAATGCTGGATCACCGGCCAGGCCGCAGGCGTTGCGGCGGCGCTGGCTGTCGCCCGGAAAGTGCAGCCGCGTGCAGTTGACGTGGCGGCGCTGCAGCAGGCGCTTTTGCGCCAGGGCGTGTACCTGCGGCCTGCAGCGGCAGGCCAGGCAACGGCCGAAGCCGGCGACACGCTTGTCACGGAGGGCTGAATGCGACTCACCGACGAGGAAAAAGCCATGTGTGACGGTCGCGACGGTGCGGCCGTAGCGCGTGCCATGGACCTGCTGGTGCGCTACGGCGAAGCGCTGGGTGCCGAAGCCCTGGTCGAAACACGCAACGTCTGCGGTACCGTGACCGCCACCACGCCCTTCATGCGCGATTTCGCCATGGCCAAGGGCGGGCTGGACGCGGTGTTCAGCGAATTCAACCTGGACACCAGCGAGGTCGTGACTGTGCCCAAGGTGCGCGCCTTCAGCTCCCACCTGCAACTGGGTTTTGATCCGCACCATCCCGCGGAGATGGGCGTGAGCGAGCAGGTACTGCAGTTCTACAAGCGCAGCGAAGCCGAGGCCGCCCGCATGGGCGTGCAGATCCTCAACACCTGCACGCCCTACCAGGTGGGCAACGTTCCCACGCGCGGAGAGCACTGCGCGTGGATGGAGTCCTCGGCCGTCATTTACTGCAACTCGGTGCTGGGCGCGCGCACGAATACCGAAGGCCGCGAGAGCACCAGCGCGGCCATGCTGACCTGCCGCATTCCCGACTGGGGCTTTCACCACGACAAGGGGCGAGTGGGCACGTTGGGCGTGCACCTGGACATTGCCGTCGAGTCGGTCGAGGACTGGGGCCTGCTGGGCTACTGGATGGGCGATTGGGTGCAGGAACACGTGCCCGTGGTCACCGGCGTCGGACGTGTGCCCAACCTGCCGCGCCTTAAACACTTCGGCGCCGCGGCCTCCTCGTCCGGCGGTGTCGAGATGTACCACCTGGTGGGCGTGACGCCCGAAGCAAACACGAAGGAGCAGGCCTACGGCGGCCGCAAGCCGGCCGAAGTGCGGCACTACGGCGACCGCCAGCGGCGCGAGACGCTGGAGCGCATCAATGCCACCGCGCATGACAAACACGTGGACTACGTGATGCTGGGTTGCCCGCACTACACCATCGAGCAGATCTGGGAGGCGGCGCAACTGCTCGAGGGGCGCAAGGTGCACGAGAACAGCGCGCTGTGGATCTTCACCCCGCGTGCCATCAAGGAAGTGGCCAACCGCAACGGCTACACGCAAATCATTGAGGCGGCGGGCGGCAAGCTCATGACCGACAGCTGCTCCGCCATGAGCCGCGCGGTGCCGCCGGGCACCAAGGTGGTGGCGCTGGATTCAGCCAAGCAGGCTCACTACCTGCCGGCCATCCTGGGCTTGCAGGCCTGGTTCGGCACCACCGAACAATGCATCGACGCGGCCTGTACCGGCCGCTGGAGTGCAGCATGAGCACCGACGTCATCGGCCAGACCATCGTCATCCGCGGCAGCAAGGTTGTGCCCGGCGTGGCAGAGGGTGAAGCCCTGGTAACGCGCGAGCCCATCTCTGGCTGGGGTGGCGTCGATCCGCGCAACGGCACCATCATCGAAACACGGCACGAGCTGCGGGGCCAGAGCTTCGCTGGCAAGGTGCTGGTGTTCCCGGGGGCCAAGGGCTCGTCGGGCTGGTCCGCGCAGTTCCATGTGGCCCGGCTGATGGGCACCGCGCCTGCGGCCTGGCTGTTCAACCAGATGACAACCAAGATTGCCCTGGGAGCCGTGGTGAGCCACGCGCCGGCCATGACTGATTTTGACCAGGACCCGCTGGAGATCATTCGCACCGGTGACTGGGTGCGCGTCGATGCCGACGCCGGCGTTGTCACGATCACACGCAAATAGAGCAGGGACACATCAACAGCGACAAAGAGCGCGGGACCCAGACAAGGAGACATTCCCATGAAGACAAGACAGGAAAACCGCCGAAAGATATTGCGGATGTTCGCTACCGGTGCAGCCGCGCTGGCGCTTCCCCCAGTACATGCCCAAGCCTTCCCAGCCAGGCCCTTGCGGCTGGTGGTGGGTTTTGCCCCGGGCGGCGCCGCCGATGTGGTGACCCGCATCATCGCCAAAGGCCTGAGCGCGCAGCTTGGCCAGCAGGTCATCGTGGACAACAAGGCCGGTGCCGAAGGCATCATCGCCGCGCAGGAAGTGATGCGCGCCGCACCGGACGGCTACACCTTCCTGCTGGGCACGAACACCGCCATGGTGGCCGTTCCTTCATTGCGGCCGAACCCGCCTTATGACCCGTTCAAAGCATTCACGCCCCTAGGCATGGCCGGCGAATTTTCGATGTTCCTGGCGGTGTCGCCCACATTGCCTTCGCGCAACCTGAGCGAGTTTCTGGACCATGTGGCGGCCAACCCGGGCAAGTACAACTCGGCCTCGAGCAACAGCGCGGCGGAGCTGGCCATGCTGCAACTGCTGGGCACTCGAAATACCAAGGTGGTCAACGTGCGCTACAAGGGCGACGCCCAGGCCATGACCGACCTGGTCAGCGGGCAGATTCACATGATGTTCTCCACCGGCACGCTCACGCCGACCTTTGTGCGCGATGGCCGCATCAAGTCGCTGGTGACACTGCTGCCCAAACGAAGTCCCTTGCTGCCGGACGTGCCGACTGGTGCTGAACTGGGCCTGGGCAAACTCACCATCACCCCATGGGCCGGGTTCTTCGGGCCCACCGGCCTGCCGGCTGACGTTGCAGACAGGCTGAGCACCGAGCTGCGCAACACGCTGGCTCGCCCTGAAGTGCGTGACCAGCTGGTGGCGCAGGGCTTTTCGGGCTATGGCATGACGGCGACCGAATTTGCCGCGTTCTTCCGCAGACAGTACGACGGCTTTGTCGCCACTGTGCGGGAGAACGACGTCAAGTTCGAATAGGCCTCGAAACGTTTTTGCCCATTGGGCAGGTCGAGCGTTCAGTCGCCCAGGTCAATGACGCCTGCCAGGCGCACGCCGTCGGGGGCTGTGTAGTCGGCAAGCACACAGGCGCGGTCGGGGTGATCGGCGGCCTTCTGCAAAAGCCCGAGAACAAAGCTGATGGAGGCTTTGTCCAGTGCGGCAAAAGGCATGTCCAGCAGGGTCACGGCGGCGCCCGATGCAAATGCGGCGGCCAGCCAGACTTTGCGTTTGGAGCCTGTGGACAGCATGTAGAGCTGCTTGTTCATTTCCGGCGCCAGACTCAGGCCATCCACGCAGTGGGCCAACATAGCCTCTTCGAACCCGGCAAAGCGCTTGCGCTGGCTTTCGAAATAGCCGGACGGCGTCATTTGATCAAATGCATCCGTGCGTGGTTCTGTCCAGAACACCTGCTGGCGGTAAGCCTGGGCTTGCTTCTGCAAGCCTGTTCCCTTGATGTTGAGCTGGCCCGCATGGGCCGCCAATTCCCCGGCCAGCAAACGCAGCAGCGTGGTCTTGCCGCATCCGTCGCCGCCGCGTACCAGGGTGACGCCGGGTGCGATGGACGCCGACAAATGGGTGAACAGGTCGCGCTGCGGATAGCGAAACTGGAGACCGTCCGCCTGGAGGATGGCGGACAAGCCCCTGGCGGGCGGGTGCTTCAGGGAAGCATCAGTCGACATGATCGACGGTCGCGAAGACGCGCAAACCGCTTTCGGTGCGCGCGAGGGTGTACGACTCGCGCCAGGATTGGAGAACACGTCCGTCTTCGAGGAGCAGTTCCCACGTCACGGTGCCCAGGACACACGCCTGGCCCATGGAAACCACTTCAAGCGCGTTGTACCGGCAGGACCGGCACCCCTGGCTGCGATAGCTGTCCACCACTTTCTGAAAATAGCCGGCTATTTCCGGCTGGGCGGAAAAACATTCGACGGTGCCCCCGGCGTGTAATGCCGAATACGGTGCTAGATAGCGCAGGGCAATGGCCTGGCCGTCAAAGGTGTGAAACGCTTCCACGAAGGCATCAAAAAAAGCAGCTACTTCGCCTTCAAGTGTGGTCGTGGCCATGTCTGTTTGCGGACTGCGCTGTGTTTACCGATAAAACGCTTCGACCTTGCCCTTGAGCTTGATCATCAGTGGATTGCCTTTGCGGTCCAGTGTCTTGCCGGCGGGCACTTTGACCCAGCGTTCGCTGATGCAGTATTCCTCGACATCCAGGCGTTCCTTGTCATTCAGGCGGATGCCGACTTCATGTTCAAACACCGCGGCAAGGTGGTGGGGGCTGCGCGGGTCGATGGAGAGGCGGTCGGGCAGTGGGGGACGTGGTGTGGTTTCGGTCATGGAGTTTCTTTATTTCAATTGACGGGAATGGGAGCATTTTTCCATGATCTGGGCCCTGCCCCGGTTCGGTCGAACTGCCGGGGAATCAAGCGCTTTCCGATTGGCAAAAGCGGATGCGGTTTCCAAACGGGTCAGCCACCTGCATCATGCGGCCCCAGGACAGTTCTTCCACAGCGGGTTTTGCGTACCTGTAATTCTTCGCAGCGAGTTCGCTTTGCAGTGCATCGATGTCCTCGACCGGTGCAAAAACCGTTGAGCCGGGCGTCGCGTCACCATGGTGCTCGCTGAGGTGAAGTGTCAGCCCGGACCGGCTGATCTGTGCATACAGAGGAAAGTTTTCTTCGAAGCGGTGTTCCCATTCCAGCGTGAACCCCAGGAAGTCCAGATAGAACTCCCTTGCCTTGTCCTCCGAGAAGATGCGGAGGATGGGAATCGCGGGCGCAAGTTTCATGGGGCGGTCTCCCTGGTAGGTGTTGCAACTGCAGTATGGTGGTCGAGCGAAGGTTGCTGTCTATTTGCGCTTTTGCCGCTGGTCGTATTTCCGCCAGTACTGAAACTCGTCTTCGTGGATCTCGATGTCGAGCTCCGCGATTCGCGACTGCAGACGTTCCTGCACATCCGCGACAGCTCTGTTGTAGACCAGGGGACCCAGCTCCTCCAGAAAGAAACCGAGGAGCGCGCCAGCAGTGATGTTGCCGATTTTTTCTTCCATGTTCTCGAGGAAGTAGCGTTCAATGGAAGCGATGGCCTGCTGGCGTGCCTCTTTGGAGATTTCGATGGTCATGGGCGGGGCTTCCTGACTGAAGGGTTAAAACCTGGGGGCGCGAATGTCCGGCCATTGATGCGCCGTGAGCTTAACGGGAACTGCGGGGGTTGCCAGCACAGGCCAGGCCCAAATTCTCAAGAGAATGCGCCAGGCGTGAAATAAGGCGCAGCCACATTTTAATGAACAAAAAGTGCCTCCAGCCCTTATTCAATGGATGTGAACAGCTATTGAATTGATAGCGGCTGAGCCGTCAGCGCATCCAGCGGGCTTGCCGTGCCGCCCGCGGCCACCTTCAGCACGTGCGTGTAAATCATGGTGGTGCTCACGTCAGAGTGGCCCAGCAGCTCCTGCACCGTGCGTATGTCGGTGCCCGACTGCAGGAGGTGGGTCGCGAAGCTGTGGCGCAGCGTGTGCACTGACACCGGCTTGATGATCCGGGCTGCAGCGCTGGCCAGTTTGATGGCGCGCTGCAGGCGCTCTTCGTACAGATGGTGTCGGCGTTCTATTTGAGAACGCGGATCCACCGACAGGTGCGGCGCCGGAAAAACCCAAAACCAGCCCCAGCGGCGGCCCAGGTCGGGGTACTTGACTGACAGCGCATCAGGCACTTCAACGCCGGCAAAACCTGCTTCGCGGTCATGAGCCCATGCTGCCCGAGCCTGGCTCACCTGCATCTTGAGCGCGTCATGCACAGCGCGCGGCAACATCACCACACGGTCCTTGCCACCTTTGGCCTGGCGCACCACCAGCACCTGACGATCAAAATCCACGTCCTTGATTCGCAGGCGCAAACCCTCCATCAAGCGCATGCCCGTGCCGTACAACAGCTTGGCCAGCAAAGCCATCTCCCCTTCCAGCGCGCCCAATAAGGCGCCGATTTCCGCTGTGGTGAGTACCGAGGGAATTCGCCGGGGACGGGTCGGCCGCTGCAACTCGGTGAGCCAGGGCAGATCAAGTCCCAGCACCTCCCGGTATAAAAACAGCAGGGAACTGAGCGCCTGATTGTGTGTGGAAACAGACACACGTCGCTCATTGGCAAGCATCGTCAGAAACTGCGTGACCTCCAACGCGCCCATGTCGCGCGGATGCCGCATTTCCCCGGCGCGGCCACACCATCGCACGAAAAACCTCACCCAGTACACGTAAGCCTGCTCGGTCTTCAGGCTATAGTGTTTGTAACGGATGACCTCGCTCACCTGCTCCAGCAGGCGCTTGGATTGGGGAAGATAGGCGACAGGGTTCATAGCGGCATAACCATGTATAAAAACACAGTATTTTCCTGCTCGAACCCGATGTCAAGCGGGCTTGCGAGGAGGCTGGCCATTGCGGCTGATGCCTGCTACAGGTTTATCTCGCCGGATATCCTGGGATCCCAGGATATCCGACGGTCTACATCACGTTAAAGCTCATGCGAACTCGTACGGTGGTCCTTACTTCAATTGGCGCACTCGCTTGTTCGATTGCAGGGGCATTTGTGTTTGCCGAATACCATGCCCAGCAAGATCGAGATGCCGCTGCAGCAACTTGTGGTGCAGTCCAGATGGGCGTTCCAGTGACCGAAGTCGTGCAATCCATTCGAACTCTCGCTCAGGTTCGATTCGACGGAGACTTTGGAGGAAAGTCGGTAATCGTTGCGTTGAGCGGACCTGCCTACTGCTATTGCAAGCTGACTTTGGGTGAAGGCGGAGTCGTCACCAGTTCCAAAGGTCTATGTCAGCACTAAGCTTTAACTGGTCGGCCAAGAGGCGACAGCCTGCGGCCGCGCCTTGCCTCCAACGTTAGAGCCTTTAGCAGACACTCTAGGCTTCTTGTGTGGTACCGCCAGTTTCAACTTTTCTGTAGGAGGAATTATGAGAAATCAGATCGCCGGTGGAGGCGCAGTCTTAATTGGCATCGCTATCGTTCTTGTCGTCCTGTTCAGTGACGGACCTGTACCAGTTAAACCTCTATTTGGTGGGCTTGCATTCATCGGTGTTGGGGCCTACTACTTCTTGGTGGGAAAAAAGGCCGCGTCGCTGAAGGAATTCGTAGTGGACGGGAAAATGGTGACCGATGAAACCAACGGCAAGAAGGTCTAACTGGTCGATCGACACGGACCCAGAACAGCAGGAAGGCGGCTTCGCCGCAGGTGTTGTGATCCGGTCATCTTCACGTTAGAACTCAGTGTACGAGCCCACTCAATACGAGCGCCTTATCGAGAAAACCTCGAGGGGGCCGCTACCCCCAAAGGTGGGGCATCCTCTTTTCGCGGCGCTGCTTGCGATTGCCTTGTTGGCGAAAAGCGTGCTGGGAGCAGAGTATGCTGGTCTCGCCTTGCTGCTGTTGCTTTTTCTGTATCCGTACTATCTGGTGCAGCTTCTTATGCGCGCACGCATGCAAAAGCATCTGGCATTCGCACAAAAAGTTGGAGTATGGCCAAGCTATGTTCCCTCGAATATGAGAAGCTGGGCTGCCGTGTATATCGGGGGCTTCTTTGCTACTGGCGTGGTTGTGCTCGGCGCCGACAAGCTCTTAGTTGCATGGGTGGCCTGAGTTCTAACTTGGCATTCGACCGGACCGCCTTCTGCGGCCGGTCACTTTTACGTTAGCCCCCATGATTCCAGCTTCCGTACAGAACGAGATCCGATCGCGCCTGCGTCGTGCCGAGTCAGAGCACGGCGTGAAGGTCCTGCTCGCTGTGGAATCCGGAAGCCGCGCCTGGGGCTTCCCGTCACCGAATAGTGACTTTGATGCGCGGTTCATTTACGCGCACCCTCCCGAGTGGTACCTGTCGGTTGATCTCGAAGAGAAGCGCGACGTCATCGAATATCCGATCGTTGATGATCTCGACGTGAACGGCTGGGATCTTCGAAAAGCTCTCCGCCTGTTCTGGAAGTCGAACCCTGGTTTCGTCGAGTGGATTCAGTCATCGATCATTTACGAGGCGTCTGGCTCGTTCCATCAGTGCGTGCTGCAGCTGCTGCCTTCGATCTACTCCACGGAGGCGGGCATCCACCATTACCGTAGCATGGCGAAGACGAACTATCGCGGGTACCTGCAGCAGGAGAAGGTGCCGCTGAAGAAGTACTTCTATGTTCTTCGGCCGCTGCTTGCGGTGCGGTGGATGGAGAGGTTCTCTACGCCAGCCCCGATCGAGTTTGACCAGCTCTTGAGAGTGGCGGACGATGAAGCATTCGTCGGCGCGGTTCAAGAGCTTCTGGAAGTGAAACGTCGATCGCCTGAAATGGGCTTGTCCCCTCAGATTCCGCCGATACAGCAATTCATCGAAAGCGAGCTCAAGCGGCTTGAGCAGGCCACCCCTGCAAAGGGAGAACGGGCCGCGGGCGTCTCAGCTCTCTCCGATGTGTTCCGCGCAATCCTGCGAGAAACATGGGGCAACCAGGGCGTCAGCGCATGAGGGCTAACAAGTCAATCGACACGGACAGTCTCGCGGCAGGCTTTGCCTGCCTATGGCCTGCCGGTCATTTCCAACGTTATGCCTCTTGAACTAGTCCCTTTTGATTCGGAGGCGGCCATGCCATCTGCGTCCGACATTTCGTGGGTTAACTACGATGGTCGCAAACTGCAGGTCCTAGTCGCCCAGAGTTCCACTAACGCTGGGAGATTCAAAGGGGTGACGTTCACGTTCGACTGGGTTACCGGATTTCGTTTTCTTGACGAAGGTGGCCTACTTAGATATTGGCGGTCTGACGGATATCGAGGAGGCCATCACCTTTATTCTGTAGAAGCTGGAGGATGGGCAGAAGAGGAGTTCAACTTGGAAGGTGTTACTGAGAAGCGTCGCGAGTGGCTCGTTGTCACGGGCAACGGATGTATGAGTGTCTTTGCTCACGATGCCCCGGAAATTCTCTATGGCGAGTTCGATGACCATGCATAACGAGCCGCTGCATCGGATCGCCTTCAGCTCCCGCTGAGCGGCGACGTTATACCTTGTAGGATGGGATTGCTCGGAGCTATGAGTTTCAATACGATTCGTGACGAAATATTTGCGCTGAACGGCTCTGTGCGAGAGCCAGCGCTAAATTCAGACTTCGCGCTCTTTGAGGCTAAGTTTGAAGTCGAAATTCCCTTTGATGCTAAAGCTGCGTTTGGGATCATGAATGGCGCCGACTACCCCACAAATCCAGAAAAGGCATGGATGCGCTTCTGGCCTATTGATGAGTGGCGCCCGGCAGTTGATCTATTTCCTGAGGGTGCCGCGACCAAGCCTTGCAGTGAGTTGTCTTTTGTAGTGGCTGACTATGCGATTGAGTGCGTGTATTACGTCTTAGATTTAGAGGCTGCATCACCGTCCAATGGCCAGGTGTTCGCACTCGGCGCTACACACACTTCTCAAGTCGCCCGATCATTCGCAGATTTTGTGCAAATGGTGTGTGACAACAGCCAAGAACTTCACAGTTACAGCTAGCTCCCAAGATATGCATTACGCATCCACCTCTACCGCAAGGTATAACCGGTCGGCCCACGCGGACACGCAACCAAGGGCTGCCGCTGCGCGGCACGGGTTGCGTCCCGGTGGCCTCCAACGTTAGGCATCACATGAGACGGTTGCTTTCCCTCTGTTTTGCAAATCTGCTTCTCGCCATGTGTGTGAGCTGCGCATCGAGCTACGACTTGGCCAAAGGCGAGCGCAGTCCTTTAGGCGCTGGAGTTGCGGTACGACCAATTAAACCAGGTCTCTTTGCTATCAATGTTCAAACCAATGCACTTCCAATAGCCAATCATTCTGGTGCGGCGGCTCTATGGAAAGAGTTGGCAAGCAAAGCTTGTAGAGGTACTTCATTTGAAGAAGCGCAAATAAAATCAGGGGAATTTGCGCTCACTGGTCCTGCGTACATGGTGGCCACGCGGTACGGCTATGCAGTCTGTTGGGACGCTGATTTAGATGCTGCCGACAGAGCGGCATTTCGAAGAGGAGAATTTAGCCAGTGAATACCCCTTACTTTTGCATCCAGTGGCGAGCAAATTTCACGTCGCCGTGCCAGCCTAACTGGTCGTTCGTGTGGGACGGCTGCGCCGCCCCACAACTTCGACGTTAAATGGCATCCCTACACGTTACGCCCGCAGCGTTAGCCCACATTCATCGGGTGATCGAAGAGCAGGCGATTGCACGCCCCATGGTGGCGGTCACGTGGGCGAAGGGGCAAAGCGATCTCATGCGCGACGAAGGAGGTAAGGCTGTTTGGACGCGCGAGCCCGACACGTGGTTGGCGACTGTTCTCGATTTGGAGGAAGTTGGCCCTATGTCTGGGCAGCACCCGTTGACCGAACTCCATAGCCTTCCTTTCTTCCTGCGCAGCAAAGCGGGCGCACCGAATCTCGAAGGTTGCGCCTTGGACTGCGAGGGCGGTAAGCTGGTGGTTCACGAACTTGCCACTTAACATGTCAATCGATACGGACCCACAACAGCAGGAGGCGGCTTCGCCGCAATTTGTTGTGGTCCGGTCATCTTCACGTTAAAGCTCAGGCGTGAAGACCTCGAAAAGCGTGATTCCAATGCAACAAACGCAAAGTACTGCGCCCCAGCCTTATATCGCTATGCACGCTGCTGGTGCAACTGCACGCGAAGTTTTTCTCAGGGCTCGAAGCGACGGCTACAAGAGCATCGACTGCGCATTCATTGTTGCTGGCCTTTTTGATATTTCGTTTCAAGAGGCCCGACGTCTTGAGCTTGTAGATCACGGCCGAGCCGCCGGTGATGAGCATAGTAGGCAAGGTGAACCATGAGCTTTAACATGCCAATCGACGCGGACCCACACCTACAGGAGGCGGCTACGCCGCGAATGGATGTGGTCCGGTCATCTCAACGTTGAGGCTGTAAATAAACCTCTGGCACGCCGCTTGCGACACATCCGCGCAAGGAGATCGCGACCATGGCCCGCTACAAACCCCAAGACCGCAACAGCTTGCTGCTGCCGGTGGTGCTCAGTGAACAAATCGTTCCCGGCAGCTTCGCCTTTGCCCTGGACTATCTGGTCGATAACGAACTGGACCTCTCGGGCATGGACGCCCAGTTCAAGAACGACGAAGTCGGCGCCAGTGCTTACGATCCACGCGTCATGCTCAAGATTGTTTTGTTGGCCTACAGCCAGGGCCTGATCTCCAGCCGCACCATTGAGCAAGCCTGTGTGCGCAACATCCAATTCATCGCCATCAGCGGCGACAGCCAACCCAGTCACACCCACATTGCCAAGTTTGTCTGCAGCCTGAGTGAACAGATCCGACCCCTCTTCAGCCAAATCCTGATGACCTGCGATGCCCAAGGACTGATCGGGCGTGACATGTTTGCCATCGACGGCGTCAAGCTCCCCTCCAACGCCAGCAAAGAGCGCAGCGGCACCTTCGATGAACTGCGCCACCGCGCCAAGCGCCTGGACCAGGCGGCAGACAAGATCCTGGCCCTGCACCACGCCCAGGACAAGCAAGGCAGTGACGAGGCGCTGGAGCCCAAACGCCAGGCCCGCATCGACGCCCTGCGCAAAGAAGCGGCACGCACCCGAAAGTTCGTCGCCAGCAACCCCAAGCGATTGAACCGCAAAGGCCAGGAACTCAAAACCAACGTCA
>NZ_JBDTTH010000064.1:0-24299 GCF_039930745.1 Polaromonas sp.
GAAGATCAGCAGCTTGTCTTTTTCTCTCGGGGTCAATTCCATGGGTTCTCCGGGGCGGCTGCGGCAGGGTTCGGGGTGCCGGGGTGCAAGAATGGTGCCACAGGAATGGGTCCCTCAGGGCTGGTTTTCCCTCTGTGGCATGGAATCTGCACTTCAGCAGGATCCGCCTTATGACGTATTGACGCCCGCACCCATGGACACCCCGGCCGCACCGCTGCCCCTGCCTGCGCAGGCCGCGCCCCCGTGGGCGCCTGCGCCGCTGGCCGCGGATGGGCTCGAAGCGCCGGTGCAACGCATCATCAAGGTCAGGCGCGACTACAACAGCTGGGTCGCCAGCGAAACCATGGAAGACTACGCGCTGCGCTTCACGCCGCAGCGTTTTCGCAAATGGTCCGAGTGGCGTGTCGCCAACACCGCCTTTGGCGCAGCCTCGTTTTTGATTCTGGAAGCGGTGGGCGCCACCCTGCTGGTGCAGTACGGTTTCACCAACGCCTTCTGGGCCATCGTCGCCACCGGGCTGATCATCTTCATGGCCGGTTTGCCGATCAGCATCTATGCGGCGCGTTACGGCGTGGACATGGATCTGTTGACCCGCGGCGCAGGTTTCGGCTACATCGGCTCGACTTTGACCTCGCTGATCTACGCGTCCTTCACCTTCATCTTTTTCGCGCTGGAAGCGGCCGTCATGGCCTACGCGCTGGAGCTGGCACTGGGCATTCCACCGAGCTGGGGCTACCTGATTTGCGCGTTGGTGGTGATTCCGCTGGTGACTTATGGCGTGTCTGTCATCAGCCGCCTGCAGATCTGGACCCAGCCGCTCTGGCTGCTCATGCTGGTGGTTCCATTTATCTATGTTTTGGTGCGCGACCCGAGCGCCTTCGCGGGAATAACGCACTATAAAGGGGAGAAAGGTGTCAATTCGGGATTTGATGTGCACTTATTTGGTGCTGCTCTGACGGTCGGCATTGCCCTGATCACCCAAATGGGGGAGCAGGCCGACTATCTGCGCTTCATGCCGGCGCGCACCGAAGCCACGCGGCGCCGCTGGTGGGCCGGTGTGCTGGCCGGCGGTCCGGGCTGGGTGCTGCTGGGCGTGGTCAAGATGCTTGGCGGTGCTTTTCTGGCTTACCTGGCGATACAGCACATGGTGCCGCTGGACCGCGCGGTGGACCCGAACCAGATGTACCTGGCGGCTTATGAGTACGTGTTTCCACATTACGGCTGGGCGGTGGCCGCCACCGCGCTGTTCGTCGTGATTTCTCAGCTCAAGATCAATGTCACCAACGCCTATGCAGGCTCGCTGGCCTGGTCCAACTTTTTCTCGCGCCTGACGCACAGCCACCCGGGCCGCGTGGTCTGGGTGGTGTTCAACACCCTGATTGCCTTCATGCTGATGGAAATGGATGTGTTCCAGGCTCTCGGCGACGTGCTGGGCCTGTACTCCAACATCGCGATTGCCTGGATGATGGCGGTGGTGGCCGATCTGGTCATCAACAAACCGCTGGGCCTGTCACCCAAAGGCATCGAATTCAAACGCGCCCACCTCTACGATATCAATCCGGTCGGTGTCGGTGCGATGGCGCTCGCATCGCTGCTGTCGGTGAGCGCGCACCTGGGCCTGTTCGGCCCGCTGGCACAGGCATTTTCCGCATTGATCGCGCTGGGCACGGCCTTTGTCACTTCGCCGCTGATTGCCTGGGCCACCAAAGGGCGTTATTACATTGCCCGCAAGGGCGAGGCGCCCGAAACGGATGCGCAAGGCAACTACAAACCGTATGCGCTCAAGCGCTGCGTGATCTGCGAGCGGGACTACGAAGGCCCGGACATGGCGCATTGCCCGGCCTACCAGGGGCCCATCTGCTCGCTGTGCTGCACGCTGGACGCGCGCTGCGGCGACTTGTGCAAGCCGCAGGCCAGCCTGTCGGCGCAATGGTCGGCCACCCTGCGCTGGCTGCTGCCGCGCCGCATCTGGCCCTACCTCGACACCGGCCTGGGCCACTTCCTGCTGCTGATGTTGATCGTTGTGCCGCTGTTGGCCAGCGTGTTCGGCCTGTTGTACCGGCAGGAGCTGACGGCGCTGCTGATGGCTGCGACAGACACGGAAGTGATGGAGGCGCCCGCGGCCGCCTTGCGTTCAGGGTTTCTCAAGGCCTACATGGCGCTGCTGGTGATTGCCGGGCTGGTGGCCTGGTGGCTGGTGCTGGCGCACAAGAGCCGCCAGGTGGCGCAGGAGGAGTCGAACCGCCAGACCCATCTGCTGATGAAGGAAATCGAGTCGCACCGCCAGACCGACGAGGCGCTGCAGCAGGCCAAACGTGTGGCGGACCTCGCCAACCAGGCCAAGAGCCGCTACATCAGCGCCATCAGCCACGAGCTTCGCACGCCGCTCAACAGCATCCTTGGTTACGCGCAGCTGATGGGGGAGGACCAGTCCATTCCGGCGCATCGCCAGCAAGCCGTGGGCGTGATCAAACGCGGCGGTGAGCACTTGCTGTCGTTGATCGAAGGAACGCTGGACATTGCGCGCATCGAAAGCGGCAAACTCACGCTCAACGTCAAACCCATGTACTTTGCCGACCTGGTGCAGGAGATGGCCGGCATGTTCGAACTGGAGGCGCAGGCCAAAGGCCTGGCCTTCCAGTTTGAATCCGAAGGCGTGATACCGGTCGTGGTGCGTGCTGACGAAAAACGCGTGCGGCAAATCCTCATCAACCTGCTGGGCAATGCCATCAAGTTCACTTCCAAAGGCCGCATCGGCCTGCGCCTGCGTTATGCACGCGAGATGGCCAGCATTGAAATTGAAGACACCGGCCCGGGCCTGTCGGCGCAGGAGATTGAACGTATTTTCGAGCCCTTCACGCGCGCTGCGACGCCCGGACCGGCAGCCCCAGGCGCCGGGTTGGGCCTGACGATTGCCAAGATGCTGACCGACCTGATGGGCGGAGAGCTGACGGTGTCGAGTACGCCGGATGTCGGCTCGGTATTTCGCGTCAAGCTGTTTTTGCCCGAAGTGCGGCTGGCGTCCGGCGCGGCGTTGCCGGTACCATCGTCACGTGCGCACAAGGCGCGTTACGGCTACGCGGGAGCGCGCCGGCGTGTGCTGGTGGTGGACAACGAAGAAGCCGACCGTGAGCTGCTGGCCAATGTGCTGGAGCCGCTCGGCTTCGAAATACGCACGGCCGCCAGCGGCCACGACTGCCTGGATCTGCTGGCCGCTGGCTACCGGCCCGAGGTCATCCTGATGGACCTGGCCATGCCCGGTATTGACGGCTGGGAAACCATACGCCGCGTGCGTGCGGCGGGTCATTCAGACATTCACCTGGCCATCGTGTCGGCCAACGCCTTTGACAAGGGGCTGGAGAATGATGCGGGTATCCTGCTGGAAGACTTCATCCTCAAACCGGTGCGGCACAGCGAGCTGCTGGACTGGCTGGAGCGGCGCCTGTCGCTGGTCTGGCTGGATGCACCGCCGCTATCCGCCACACCCGTGGCAGCCGTAGGCCCGCGGGTCTACCCGGCGGCGGCGCAGCTTGATGCGCTGCGTGAAGTTGTCAGCCTGGGGTATTACCGGGGCATCATGACCACGCTCGACGAGATCGAGGAGGCCCAGCCGCAAAGTGCCAGTTTTGCCGCCGAGATGCGTGCCCTGGCACGCCAGTTCCAGTTCGAAACCATGAGCCAGCAACTCAGCCAGGTGAACTCATGAGCCGCCAGGCCGTTCCCAAGGCGAATACCGAAGCTCTTGGAGCGGAGGTTATTCTATGACCCACCGGCCCCTGAAGCAGACTCTGGACCGCGCCAACAGCGACGTGGTGCTGATCGTCGACGATGTGCCCGACAACTTGTCGGTGCTGCATGACGCACTTGATGAATCCGGCTTTACAGTGCTGGTGGCCACGCACGGTGAAGCTGCGTTGCAGCGTGCCGCCCAGGCCTTGCCTGATATCGTGCTGCTCGACGCCATGATGCCCGGCATGGACGGGTTCGAGGTGGCCAAGCGCCTGAAGGCCGACGCCAGAACGGCGCACATTCCCATCATCTTCATGACGGGGCTGACCGAGACCGAGTACCTGGTCGCCGCGCTCGAGTCGGGCGGCGTGGACTATGTTGTCAAACCCATCAAGCCTCAGGAGGTGCTGGCGCGTATTGGCGTACACCTGCAAAGCGCACGCGAAAAGCGCCAGGCGCGCAATGCGCTGGACGCCTTTGGTTACGCCACCATCACCGTGCGTGTGAGCGATGGCAAGCTGATGTGGCAAACCCCACTCGCGCGCGACCTGCTGCTGCAGTACTACGGCACCCATGCGCCCCAGACACCGGAGCCAGTGCTGACCTGGCTGCGCCGCAACCTGGCTGATGCCGAACGGCAAATCGAGCCGCCACGCCTGAGCTGCGCAAGTGCGGACCACGGGGCCAGGCGACTGACTTTTCGCCTGCACCAGCAGACGGGCGACGGCGACTGGTTAATCATCATGCGCGAAGAGTCGGACGAAACCGTGATCCAGGCCATGAGCCTGAGTTTCAAACTCACCGCCCGCGAAGCCGAGGTGTTGTACTGGGTGGTCAAGGGGAAGATCAACCGCGACATCGGCGACATTCTGGGCACCAGCCCCATGACGGTGAAAAAACATCTGGAGCGCGTGTTTGCCAAGCTCGGCGTCGAAACCCGCACCGCCGCGGCTGGCATGGCCATGAGCCGGATCAGGCTGCTGAATCCGCAGTTTGAACAGTGAATAGAGCCCCCACGGTCGCCCACTGCGTGTAGCTCCCTGCCCCCCTAGGGGGCTGCTGCGCCTGCGGGCCGGCGGAGCCGGACCCGCGGCCCCTGCTTGAATGAGACCGGCACTTCACGGTCGCTTGAAGGGCCTCACGCGTGGGGCTGGGCTGGTTTGTGCAGACAGTCGCGGTAACGGTTACAATAAGAGCTTCGGTAAAGCATCAGCTTTTTACATCGAAGCCCCTTCACCACGCGGCTTCCTTCTCAAATGCGGCGCTTCCAAGAGCCCGAATTCACAGTGTTTTCAGTGCCCCTACAGCGCTGAACCCTCTCAAACACTGTTCCATTTCCCGGCGAGCACTTCCCCAACGGTGCCCACGCAAGGCTCAGCAGCCCAGCCCCTGGCAAAGGCGTGGCGGTTAGAAACCGAACACGTTGGCTTGCTTGCAAGTCATTTATTTCCCTATTTATCAAGCCGGGAAACATACCCGGCATAGACTTTATGAACACTGATCACACCAACATCGCGGTGGGCAAGTACCTTGTCTCCCCGCTCGCCAAACCGCAAGGCGCTGGCCTTTACGCGGCTTCGGTCTCCATCCGTTCCGGACGCGGCAGCGCCACGCATGACCGCGTGCTGCGTTTCAGCGGGCTTTTTGACAGCGCCGCCGCAGCGCTGCATTACGCAACCGAACACGCGCTGGGCTGGATCCATGAGCGGTCCGCCCCGGCTTGCGCCTGAAGCCACGCCTGTCCGACAAATTTTTCAAATTCCCAAGGAGTTTTCATCATGGCCAAAGAAGAACTGATTGAAATGCACGGACTGGTCAACGAAGTGCTGCCCGATTCGCGCTTTCGCGTCACCCTGGACAACGGCCACAAGCTGGTGGCTTACACCTCCGGCAAGATGCGCAAGAACCACATTCGCATTCTGGCGGGTGACCAGGTGTCGCTGGAACTGTCCCCTTACGACCTGAGCAAGGGCCGCATCACTTTCCGGCATATCGCTGGCCGTGGCCCCGGCCCGTCGCGCAGTCATTGAATAGTTTTTTTTGACTGTTTTGGCTTCCAGCCATTGCTGGACGGGCGCCGAAAGCTATCTAATTAGTAGCGCTTGGCGTCCCGGCATCAGCGCTGAGCCGCGCTCCCGGCGGAAACCGGCGGCCGCGCCATCCACGCAAACATCGACGAGCGCATTGCTTCCTCGACCGACATTTCTATCGGCTGCACCCATTCAACCGGCACGAACACGGTGTAGCCGCCAATCATGTAACCCATGGGCAGGTAGACCGCCACTCGTTCTCCCGGCAAAAAACCTGCAGGCAGGTCGGCGAAGCTGCGGCGTGTGATCAGGCCGACGATTTCCACCGCGTGGTCCGGCATGCGCAGGATCACCACACTTTGCTCGCCCTGTTTTCCCGAAGGTGAAAAGTAGTCGGCAAAACTCTTGAGCGACGAATAAATGCTTTTGACGACCGGCAGATTGGTAAACGGAAGCTCGACAAACGACAGTGCCTTGCGCACGCGATGGTTGGACATGAGGTAGCCAATCACCACGATCCCCAGAACGCCGAACACCAATCCCATGCCCGGTATATAAAAGCTGCCGAACAGAGGACGCAGAACCCACAAGGTCATGGCCTCCATCCATGCCAACAGCAGATACAGGACGTACAGCGTCAGGGCCAGCGGCAAAATAGTGAGTAGCCCGCGGAAGAAATATTTGTACAGTTTTTTCATGGTGGGTTAAAAAATGCGAAACCTTTCGTGACCACGCTGCTGGGCCACGCCCAATATACCCAGGCTTTGGGCTGAAAATGCCCGCTGCGTTTCCCGGGGCGATGTAGGCTTGGCCCTACCTTCTTTTGGGACCGCTTCCGGCACTTTGGACCCAGGGGCTTGTTTATCTTTGACTCCTTACTCAATTAACAAGGAGAAGATACATGCCCATCATTGCATGGTTACTTGGTGTACCGATCAGTGTCATCATCCTGCTGATGCTGTTCGGCGTTTTTTAAGAATTCCTTTATCTCCCGTGCTTCGCAAACTGATCATTTTTGCCATAACTTCCGGGTTGGCGGCCAAACTCTACCGCAGATATCTCGGCAAGCACAGCGAGCCCGTCGTGCCTGTGCGTCAACCTGCCACCCGGCGCCGGCGCGCCGGAACACGCGCTGATCAGACTTGAAAAGCCCCGGCCCATTGTGAGGAGCTGGGGCTTTTTTATGCCCAGCCGCCTCCCAGGGGGCGCTCAGTGGACCCGGGTCAACGGCCCAAAGCACGCCTTCAGTGTCGCGTTCTCGCAGACCAGCAGCTTGTCGCGTTGCGGGCTGAATTGAATGAAACGCGTGCTCTGTTCGCCCGGGCCTTCCAGCAGGGCACCGGAACAATCCTTTTTGTCGTTTTGCCGCACCACGGTTTCCACCAGTTTGTAGAAACCACCGGCGTCCGGCAAGGTGGTGATTTCGTACGTTTTCTCTGCGACTTCCTGTCCGCTCGTGCCGAGCATGGTGCGGTTGCTGCGGTACTGCCAGGTTTCCGTGCAACTGCCGCCAAACAGCGACCAGGTCCACGTGCCCACCAGAGGATGGGCAGGGACGGGTTCGCCGGCCGCATGGAGCAGGGGGACGGAGGTGAGCAGGCAGGCCGTCAAAAGCAGGGTTCGCAATCTTTTTTCCTCGGGTCAGGAGTTATTGGGTCGAGGGCAGGGCACCATGCTACTACTCCGGCGAGGGGCGTCTGGCGCTGAGCGGCTTGCTTGTCGGGCAACAGGTGTGAGATGTGTGCGCCTGTAGCCCTTTCCGGATGGCGTACGCCGCTATTGTTTTGGAGGCATGTCGGGAAGGTCTCGGTACCCTCTGGTCCGAGTTCTCTTTGCTGGCCACATCTGGTAACCAGCTTCATCTTGCAGACGGTAAGGCAACACGGCGCAGATACCGCAGAGGCCTTCAATGGGTTGGCAGCATCTGGCGCTGCAATCCAGCGCGCTGCTCTGGCACCTGTTGCCGGCAGCGCGAAATATCTGACCAACCGGAGAAATGCATGATTAAAAAACTATCCTTCCTGCTTGTCACTATTACCGGTCTGGCCGGTTGTGTGGCGGTGCCTTATGACAGCGGTCGGCCTTCTTATCGGCCGCATGGCGGCTTCTACCATGGTGACCGCGACCGTGATGGCGTTCGGAACCGCGCGGACCGCGACCGCGATGGGGACGGCGTGCCCAACCGCCGTGACAGGCGGCCCGACAATCCGCGTCTTTATTAGGGCAGAACAGCGGGCCACCGCAGCAGCGAACTCAAGTTTTCGGCCCAAGGCGTCGTTATAGTGGGGGCAGGTTCGAAAACCGCCTGGAAAGCACCATGAAGAAACCTGTCCCCCTCCTTGCGTTTCTGTTGCTCGGCATATTCACCCGGCTTCAGGCCCAGCCCATCGGCGAAGTGGATACCGTGTTCAAGTTCATAGGGCCTGATCACAAGATCGTGGTTGACGCGCACGATGATCCCAAGGTCAAAGGCATCACCTGCTACGTTTCCCGCGCCAAAACCGGCGGAATCAAGGGCGCTGTGGGGCTGGCCGAGGACAGGTCGGAAGCGTCCATTGATTGCCGCCAGGTCGGGCCGCTTTCTTTTGCCCGGCCTTTGCCGCTGCAGGAGGAGGTTTTTAGCGAGAGGATTTCGCTGATTTTCAAGAAAATACGCATTGTGCGCATGGTCGATGTTGCTCGCAACACCCTGGTTTACCTGACATACTCTGATCGGGTGATTGAAGGCTCGCCGCAAAACAGTGTGGCAGCCGTTCCCGTCGATGGCGCGATCAAAATTCCGTTGCAGCCCTGACCATGCACGAAAAGAAAGTTTTAGCCCCCGAATTTTGCCTACAGGCTTGGAGGGCAGTGGCTGACATGCAAAACACGGACTTATCCGCACTCATGATTTTTCAGAAAGCGCGCACTTGATCATGGGACAGGCTTACCCCGGTTCGCGGTAGCGCCATTCTTGTACAGAAGACACAGGCAAGCATGACGCACCAACCTTTTCTCATACCGCCGCCAGTTCGTCGGGGCCGGTTGCCGGCGTGCGCGCCCAAGTTTGCTGATCGTGCAACTGTCCGCCAGGAGGCCCAGCGGTGACCCGCGAGGAGGAACTGCTCCAGGCCAACGAAAGGCTGAAAGCCCAACTGGCTGAACTTGCGGCCGCCAAGGAAGGTCTGGCGCTTGAACTCACCGAACAAAAGCGCAAGGTGGACGTGCTCAAGAGCAGCGTGCAGGGATTGCGCGAACTGGCCACCATTTCGGCCGACTGGTACTGGGAGCAAGACGCTGAACACCGCTTTGTCAGGTTTTCCGGTGAGCAGGCGACGGAAAATCTGGACACCGAGCGCGACAGCCATATCGGCACGCGGCGCTGGGAGTTGCCGGGCGTCGTTCCCCTCAGCGATACCTGGGAAGGTCATCGCGCCGTGCTGGATGCGCACCAGCCCTTCCGCAACTTCGAATACATGCGGACGCTGGGCGATGATCTGCCGCATTATCTGTCCGTCAGCGGCATTCCGGTGTTTGACGACCAGAACCGTTTCCTCGGTTACCGGGGAACTGTGCACGACATCACCGACATCAAGCGCTCGGAAGAGGCGCAGCGAAAACTGTCCCAGTTTCTCGACGAAGTTGTCGGCAACATCCCGATCGCCGTCCAGCTGAAAGCGGTGCAGGACGGGCACCGGATAGCGTTGTGGAACAAGGCGGCCGAAACCCTGTATGGGCTGACGCGCGACGAGGCGATGGGCCACACCGTTCATGAGCTCTGGCCAGAATCGGTCGCAGACCGTATGCATGCCTCCGACCTGGAAGTGGTTGCCAACGGTGTTACCCGGGATTTTCCCGACCGCACGATTCCCTCCAGAACCGGTGAGACCATACGCCTTCATGTGCGCAAGGTGCCGCTGAGAAACGCCGCTGGCGAGGTAAGCCATATCCTCATCACCTCCGAAGATATGACGGAACGCCTGGAGGCGGAGGACCGCCTGCGCCGCAGTCAGGAGCGTTTTCGCAGCCTGACGCAGCTTTCCTCGGACTGGTACTGGGAGCTTGACGACCAGTTCCGCTTCACCAGGGTATCCAGTGGGGCAGCCCGTTTTGGCAGGCTTCCTGCCGGGGTAGGAGACCAGGCCCTCATCAGCGAATACATCGGCAAGACCCGGTGGGAGATCGACGACACGCCCGGCAACAAGGACGCCTGGGCCTTGCACCGCGCGCAGTTGGAAAAACACGAAACCTTCCGCGACTTCGAATACGAACGCGTGGACATGGACGGAAAGCGGATTGTTTTTTCTATCAGCGGCGAGCCTGTTTTTGCTGCCGATGGCAAGTTCATGGGTTATCGCGGTGTGGGCACCGACATCACCGCCCGCCTGGAAGCCCAAGCCAGCCTGCGTCGCAGCCAGGAACGTTTTCGCAGCCTGACGCAGCTTTCCTCGGACTGGTACTGGGAGCAGGACACCCAGTTCCGCAATGTCTTTGTTTCCAACGACTCGGGCCAGTCTCTTGCCGGCACCCAGAATGTCGGGGAGGGGAAATGCCGTTGGGACGTTCCCAGCGCCACGCCCCTTCTCGGCAACTGGGAAGACCACAAGGCGCTTCTCGCGGCGCATCTGCCGTTCCGGAATTTCGAGTACCAGCTGACCGGTGACGATGGCAACGTGATCTATCGCAGCGTGAGCGGTGAACCGGTGTTTGCTGCCGATGGATCTTTCACGGGTTACCGCGGCGTGGGTGCTGACATCACGTTGCGCAAGCAGACCGAACTGGCATTGCGGACCAGCGAAGCGCGTTTTCGCAGCGTGGTGTCCGCCTTGGCCGAAGGGGTGGTCCTGCGCGACGCGGAGGGGCGAATCGTCAATTGCAATGCCAGCGCCGAGCGCATTTTCGGCAAGACCCTGGCCCAGATGGAGGGGCAAACCGTTGCCGGGCCGGAGTGGGAAATGCTCAAGGAAGACGGCTCGCTGATGCCCGAGGACGAGCACCCCAACGCCGTTGCCCGGCGCACTGGTTTGCCTCAGTCCAACGCGGTGGTGTGTTATCGCAAGCCCGACGGCAACATCCTGTGGGCATTGCTCAATGTGCAGCCCCTGTTCAACGGGACTTCCCGCACACCATCAGGCTACGTTACCACCGTCACCGACATCAGCAAGCGCAAGCGCGATGAAATGGAAATTGTCCGACTCAATGTGGACCTTGAAAAACGTGTGATGCGCAGGACGGCCCAGCTGGAAGTGGCCAACACCGAGCTGGAGGCATTTTCCTATTCCGTGGCGCACGACCTGCGTTCTCCGCTGAGTACCATCGACGGTTATTGCGCTCTGCTGCAGAAAGCTGTGCCCGCCGAAGCCGGGGAGCGCGTCCAGCACTATGTAGACCGGATACGCGGCGGCGTGCGGCGCATGGGCGAACTCACCGACGGGCTGCTCTCTCTGGCCAAATTGTCGCGCACCAGCTTGAACTGGGAGGCGGTAGACCTCAGCGCCGAGGCGGCCAGGGTTCTCGCCCAGTTGTCCGAGAATGAGCCCGGGCGCGACCTCCGGGCAACTGTTGAGCCGGGCCTGATGGCAAACGCGGATGCCGCGCTGCTCCGGCAGGTTCTCGAAAACCTGCTTGGCAATGCCTGGAAGTTCACTGCAAGAAAAACCACGACCGAAATCACGGTCGGCAGGGAAAACGGCGCGGATCTGCAGCCTGTGTATTTTGTCAGGGACAATGGCGCGGGTTTTGACATGGCTTATGCGGACAAGCTGTTCGGCACTTTCCAGCGTCTGCATTCTTCAGAAGAATTCGCCGGCAGCGGCATCGGTCTGGCCACGGTCAAGCGCATCATCACCCGCCACGGCGGGCGGATATGGGCGAGTTCCGTCCAGAACGAAGGCAGTACGTTTTATTTCACGCTCGGCGGCGACCAGGGCATCGCCGTGCAGGGAGACGAAACCACCGAAAACGACTCTGGTATTGCGCTGGCGTCCCGCCCGCGCGACGTGCTCAGGGGCACCAGGCAAGGGGAGGGCGGAGCCACAGGCTCGCCGCTCAGCAGCGACAACGACAGCCTGGTCAGCGATCAGCTGTTCAGCAATGCGTTCGAGCACTCGTCCATCGGCATGGCGCTGGTAGGCATCGACTCGAACCGGCTCAGGGTCAACAGTGCTTTTTGCCAGATGCTGGGGTACTCCGAAGCCGAGATGCTGGCGCGCTCTGTCAAGGACATCACCCATCCTGACGATGTCGAATGGGACTTGCTGCAGCGCAAACGGGCACTCGCCGGTGAAATTGAAACCTACCAGTGGGAAAAGCGCTACATCCACAAGTCGGGCCGCATTGTCTGGGGTTTCCTGAGTTGCTCGCTGGTGCGCGACGCCGACCGCAAGCCGCTTCACTTCATCTCGCAAATCCAGGACATCACCGAGCGCAAGGAAAGCGAGCGCGTTCTGCAGGAAAGCGAAGAGCGCTTCCGGATGCTGACCCAGCTGTCCTCTGACTGGTTCTGGGAGCAGGATGAAAATTTCCGTTTTGTTGAGGTCAAGGGCGAGCATAAGTCCGTCACCGCATCACCTAATCCTCAAGCCAGTATTTTTGGCAAAACACCTTGGGAGCTGGCCTCGGGCATGGACCCAGCCATCCTGGCGGAGCACAAAGCCCGGCATGAGCGGCATGAAGCTTTTCGCAATTTCGAGTTTTCCCGGCCTGGGCCCAATGGCGCGATGCGGTACATGAGCGTCAGTGGCGCGCCCATCTTTGATGCTGCCGGGCGTTTTACCGGTTACCGTTCGGTTGGCCGTGACATCACGGAAATACGCCGGGTCGGGGAAGCGCTACGGGACAGCGAGCACCAGCTTCGCGAGATCACGGACACGGTGCCCGCGCTGATTGCTTATGTGGACAAGGATCAATGTTTCCGCTTCCATAACCGCGCCTATGAAGAGGCCTTCGGTTTGTCTTATGAACAGTTTGACGGGAAACATTTGCGCGAAGTGATGGGCGACGAATTTTATGAGGTGGTGCGCCCTCGGGTCGATGAGGTCCTGACGGGTTATCCGGTGGCGTACGAGCGTACCCAGACCACCGCACGCGGCGACCAGCGCGACTACGTGGTCAACTATTTTCCGCGTTATGGTGATGGCGATGAGGAAGGGGAGGTCATCGGCTTTTACTCGCTGGCCACCGATGTCACCGAACTCAAACGCGTCGACCGCATGAAAAGCGAGTTTGTCTCCACGGTCAGCCACGAGTTGCGCACGCCGCTCACGTCCATTCGCGGCTCACTGGGCTTGATCTCCGGCGGCGTCGCCGGCCAGTTGCCCGATGCCGTTAAAACGCTGGTGGGCATTGCCAAGAACAACTGCGAGCGGCTGATCCGCCTGATCAACGACATTCTGGACATAGAAAAAATCGAGTCCGGCAAGATGCGCCTGGATCTGCAGGTGGTCGAACTCAGGCCCCTGCTGGTGCAAACGCTGGCGGCCAACGAAGGTTTTGGCACTGCGCAGAATGTCAGCCTGAGCCTGGACTTTCCGGAAGATGGCCTGCTGGTGCATGTAGACAGCGACCGCCTGGCCCAGGTCATGACCAACCTGCTGTCTAATTCGATGAAATTTTCACCGCCTGGCGGTGTGGTGGAAGTCCACGTGTCGCGGGCCGGCATTGGCGTGCGGGTGGAAGTGCGTGACCACGGACCGGGTATTCCGGAAGAGTTCCGCAAACGCATTTTCCAGAAGTTTTCCCAGGCCGACTCGTCCGATACGCGGCAGAAGGGCGGCACCGGGCTGGGCCTGAATATTTCACGCGCCATCGTCGAGCGCCTGGGCGGCAGCATTGGATTTGAGAGCGAAACCGGTGTGGGCACCACCTTCTTCTTTGAATTGCCCCTGTGGACCGAGCCGGTGCCAAGTCTTCCTCCGGTTGAGCGCACCTCCAGCCGGCCAAGGATCCTGATCTGCGAAGATGACCGCGACATCGCCCGCCTGATAGCCATGATGCTGGACAAGGGAGGTTTTGACAGCGACATGGTTTACCGCGGTTCGGACGCCCTGGCCTATCTGGCACACACCAGGTACGCCGCCATGACGCTGGATCTCAGGCTGCCGGATCAGGACGGCATTACACTGATCCGCACCTTGCGCAGCCAGGAGGGTACGCGCGAGCTGCCTATTGTGGTGGTCTCGGCCATGGCCGGGGAGGGACAGATCCAGTTCAACAACCCGCAAGATGTTTCTGACTGGCTCGAAAAGCCGATCGACGAAAACCTGCTGATCCTGGGCTTGCGGCGCGCCATCAAAGGCATGGCCGAGGGCAAGCCCCGCATCCTGCACGTGGAGGACGACCTGGACATCCAGCGTATCGCGGCGGCGATCATGCAGGACTTCGCCACTTTCGAATTTGCCGCTACCTTGCAGGAGGCCCGTGCGTGCCTGGTGGCTCAGGCGTTCGACCTGGTTCTGCTGGACCTGACCTTGCCGGGCGGATCAGGTTGGGACTTGCTCGCCGATATTGAAGCGCTGGACCGGCCGCCGCCGGTGGTGGTTTTTTCGGCGCACGAGATCAACCAGGCTGAGAAATCCCGGGCGGCCGCCGTGCTGATCAAGGCGCAAACCTCGAACGAGGAGTTGCTGAAAACCCTGCAGCAGGTGCTGGGCCAAAATCGCTGAGCGGGCCTGCGTTGGCTGCACATCGCAAAATTTTATACAAAATACGGTCCTAGCCCTTTGCTGCGGGAGCAGGTAGCTACTGTTTTTGTAGCAAATCACTCCGCCGGGGTATTCATCATTGCTGTGTAGCGGCGCTGCATTTCTTCAGGGGTCACCTCTTCAATGCTGTGCCCTACGCTCCAGCGGTGCCCGGAGGGGTCGCGAAAGCTGCCGGAGCGTTCCCCATAAAAATGGTCCTGCGCTGCCATGTCCAGGGTCGCACCCGCTTTCAGCGCCCGTGCGATCACTTCATCGCAATTGTCCACATGCAGATGCAGCGTCATGAAGGTGGGGCCACCGGCCTCTGGCGCCTGGATGCCGTATTCGGGGAATGCCTCGGAGATCATCAGGGTGGTCCCGGCGAAGTCCAGTTCCGCATGGCCCAAGCGCCCGCTGGGCTCGACCAGCCTGAATTTTTCGGTAGCGCCGAACACCCTGGTGTAAAACGCAATCGCTTCGGCCGCGTTTTTGACGTGGATGTAGGCAAACAGTTCGTGAATGGTCATGGTGGCTCCCGACGTGAAGTTTGAACAGGAAACCAGTCTATCGGCTCGCGTGGGCCAGGTCTTGAACAAAGTTGACCTGTGTCAGACCAGCGCAGGATGCCATGGCACCTATCTTCCGAAAGGCGGCGCGTTTACAGGCACATGGTTGGGCGACACGACAGGCGCCCGGCGGTATTGCTCCGGCGTGAGACCGGAGAACTGCCGGAATTCACGGTTGAAATGAGGCTGGTCGCTGTAGCCCGCGTTCAGTGCCACGTCGGGCAGGCTGAGCGCTTGCACGGCATCGGATCTCTGCATCGAACCCAGCGCATGTTGAAAGCGTTGTACCCGGCAGTACAGCTTGGGTGGCAGGCCAACCGCCTGTGAAAACTGGCGTATGAAATGGCGGTGGCTGTAGCCGCTTTGTACCACCGCTTCCCGCACACTACAGCCTGCCTTGAGTTCCGCCAGTGCGCGTGTGATCACCGGGTTGGCCGGCAGAGACACCGACCGCAGGCGCGCAAGCAACAGCGTTTGTATCAGGTGCATCCTTTCCGCCGGTGAGGCCATGGCGAGCAACTGCTCCCGCGTGCATGCCGCGCTGTAGCCCCATAGATCATCCAGCCGGGTGTGTTGTCCGGTCAGCTCATTGGCCGGCATGCCCAGCAGCGCCTGCGCTGCGCCTGGAAGCAATTGCACGCCTACGGCCTGCGAGTCAGCAGGCACATCCTTCGAATAGCAAGCTGCCCGCGCACCGCCCACCACGGCGTAACCCAGGGTTTGCCCGGCCGTATCGTGGGCGTTTTCAAAAATGCGGATGGGCGGTCCGGACAGGCGAATGACCAAGTGCATCTCGCCGGTAGGCAAGATGAACTCTCGGGTTTCCTTGGTGGGAGTCTGGCCAGCCTGCCCAGGCGTGCTGGTCCAGACGGACCGGATGAAGCCGGCGAGCGAAGGAAGCGGAGCCTGTTGCATGGGGCAGAGTAAGGGCTTCCGCTTCAGCCAAGTCAAATCAGAGCCGGCCCAGGTCCTGGATGGCGTCCACCACCATGCTGGTGCCCACGGCGATCAGCAGGATGTCGCCGGCTGCGCGCACATATTTGTGCCCTGAAGGGGGAAGACCCAGCTGGACGACCACCGCATGCGGCACGGGGTAAAACACCACGTCACGCGGCAACGGCTGGCCAATCACCCATTTTTTGGCCTGGCCCGGAGGCATGCAGCCATTGTTCTTTTTTGCCAGGCCTGGAGGGCAGCGGCCGGCGCTGGAGGGTTTGCCGTAATAGTCGCGAATCACCACGCGCTGCTGGTCGCCGAAGTAGGCGCCCACGCGGATGTCCTGCGCTGCAGGGCGCGCATGCTGGGCGTCCTGGCCGCCGTTGTGGGCTTTTCCACCCTTGTCGGCGTTGCCGCCAGACCGTTCTTTCTGCTCATGCTTCCCGCCTTTGCCCTGGCCGGCCCATTCTGGTTTTTCGGCCCATGCGCTGCCTGCCACGAAGGCAAGTGCCAGAACGAGAGGGAGCGCGCGCAATGGTGAAAGGGGCAGATTCATGAGGTGTCCTCGGTATGTTGTAGCGGGGCCAGGCTTGGGGCCTGACGTTTGGTGACTACTTTATAACGCGCCACTTGCGGTGCCGTTGGCCTTTTGGGTTAACAAACCAGGCTCCGGCGGTATTGTCCTACAGCGCGCCCGCGATGGCGCCTGCACGCGCATCGACATTCAAAAATCCGCTTCCAGCCCCGCGCATCAAGTCATTTACAGCCTGGCCCAGTCCGAATAATTGACCAGCGCCGGGCGCGGCGTATGGCCCAACAGTTTGTGCAGCGCGACAGACAGGGCACTGAGATCGTCGGCCTTGCTGATGACGAGCGCCGCGCCTTCCTCATAGGCCCTGGCTTCGAGCACGCTGTCCATGTAGCCCGAAATGATGATGACGGGCAGGTTGGCGCGCAGCAGTTTGACCTGCTTGAGCAGATCGACACCCGTATGGGTTTGCAGCCGGTAATCCGTCACCAGCACATCACAGCCGAAAGGGTTTGACTGCAGGCTTGCCAGTGCCTGCCGCGCGCTTTCATGGCAGGTGACGCGAAAGCCCGCTTGCGGCAGGGTTTCATTGACGAGCACCCGCATGGGCTCATAGTCGTCCACGTAAAAAACATGCGGGCTCCCGGAGCCTTCTTCATCAGATGCCGCGGCCTCCAGCGGCACGGCGGCGGGCAGGTAGATGTCGAAGGCCGTTCCGCGGCCCGGCTCCGGCGATATGTTGATCATGCCGTGCTGCCGCTCGATGATGCGGCGCACTTCTACCAGCGGCAGACGGCGCGCGCTGGCAGGCCGATCGTCGGTCTGTGCGGGTGCCGGCAGCACCCGGTGAAAGGGGCCGATGGCGGTCCGGCTGTTGTTGGTGATCACCAGCCGTGCGTAGCGCCTCGGCGGCAACCCGCCTTGCAGCTTGTCGGCGTCCAGGTCCAGCACCACGTCGTCCAGCAGCACCTCGCTCATTTCGACAACGATTTGTGTGGTCAAGCCCACCAGCGACTGCCAGGCCACGATGCAGGCGCTCAGCAGGGCATGCTCGAGCCGGTCGGCCTGGGTGAGCAGCCAGGGGTTTTCGTGGGAGAGCTCCAGTGCCAGTTCGACTTCGCCGGGAAGCAGGGCGCGAAAGCGGTCCATGGCGCGCAGCACAATGGGCTCTAGCCTTTGATTAACCGCTTCTTCAACATGCGGAACATCAACGTCGGCTTGCATTGGTTCTTCTCTCCGCAGCGTTGGTCAGGCAGGCGCGCTGGTCCAGCATGGTGCGCCCGGGGAAAGCGTAGGTCTTTTGCCTTAAGGCGTCAATAGTGTCAATGGCGTTATTGCAGCAGGGCGTACCGGATGCAAACAAGCCTGCCAGGCCTGCTGCCTGAGTTTTAGGGAAACAGGGCTGCAGCCCTTATGTAATGGGCGCAATAAGCTATCAAAAAAATAGCGGATAGCAAAACTGGTCCGACCGGTCAGCGACTTCTTTCCCCGTTCAGCGCGCTGTGGAATTCCTCACGCGACAAGGTGTTGTCCTTGTTGGCGTCGGCCTCGTCAAAGTGTCTGGCCACGCCGCGGAAACCGGAAGCTTCCTCGCGGCTGAGCTTGCCGTCCTTGTTGCTGTCGATGAAGGCGAATGCGCGCTCAATGTCCTTGGTCGCGTATTTGGGGGCGGCCGCGGTTACGGTGGCGTTGGCGGCCTGACCGGCCGGAGCCTGCGGCGCAGGCTGCGCATGCCCCGCAGTGGCCAGCACGGCCGCTGCGCTGAGGGCGAGCAGGAAACGCTCCTGCATTTGTGCTGCGGTAAAGACCATGGATCTCCCGAAAATGTGATTGAACATGAGCCTATTGGACGTCAGCAAGCGCCCGGGCACCAGCGTGCTTGCAGGCTGTTTCTCCGCTTTACATGCGAGGGCAGAGCGGAAACACTTCCTTGCGTCCCGGCGCCGCAGGGGTGAACTGGGTGCGAAGGGGCCTCAGAACCGGACCTTGACGAACGCTGACGGCCCTTTGAGCCGGGTTCTGAAGTGGGCATGGTTTCCGCCCTCGCGCGTCAGGTCGATGTCGGTCATGCCGTAGTCCAGCACCACGCCCACGTTTTTCAGCAGAAACCACTCCACCCCGACCGCGGCGTTGTAGATTTCCCCGCTCACGCGCCCACCGTTTTTCCTTGCACCGGACATATCGGCAAACAGGCGCAGGCTGCGGTTGATCGCATGGCACACCGATCTCGAGCAGCGGGGCGACTGCATCGTCGCTGTAGCTTTCGTTGATGCTGCCCGTGCTGCCGCCAACCGTCGCCGTGGCCCGGGCATCCAGGGCCGCGCGGTAATAAGCCGCACCTGCCCCCAGCCCCAGCACGGTATTGCCGGAGCCCAGCCACCATTTGTAGGCCAGCTTGGCAAAGTCCAGTTGCAGATCCACGTTGGCGCTGCCCGTGGTGGTGACCGTGCCGGAGCCCACGCTGGTGTTGCTGGCCAGCGCCGCCATAGTCACGGCGGTAGCGGTAGTAGTCAAAGGACAGCCCCTGGGTGTCAAACAGCAGCAGGTCTGCCTTGATGCGCGGCATGGTCACCCTGCTGCGCTCCACATCGCCGGAATCCAGCCGGCCAAAACTACGTGGTGCTGGTTTCCACCGTGGGCGGCATGGCACTTTTCGGACCCAACGGCTTTGTCATCGGCCCATTGGTGGCCGCCATGTTCATGGCCGCTTGGGGCATTGTTGCGAGGGCACGTGAAGAGGCGGCGCAGCCGCCTGCCGTGACCGCTGTGATCCAGCAAGCCCTTCCCGCCGAAGATTCAGGCAACAAGGACCTGTAGACTTTGTCGCAGGGACGTTATCAGTGAAAGGACATCAACATGTTTGCCAACCAGGATGCCATGGCCACCATCGCTGTCAAGGACATCGAAGCGGCCCGGCAGTTTTATGGACAGACGCTGGGCTTGATCCCGCTTGAAAGCGGGCAAGAAGGCGTACTGAGCTATCGCAGCGGCAAGGCCGTGCTGTTGGTGTATGTCTCGCAGTTTGCCGGCACCAACCAGGCGACGTCTGCCACCTGGAGCGTGGGCAATGACTTCGACAGCGTCATGGCCGCGCTGCGCGCAAAAGGAGTGGTTTTCGAGCGTTACGACATGCCCGGCATGAGCTTCAAGGACGGCGTGCACGCGACCGGCGATTTCAGGGGCGCGTGGTTCAAGGACCCGGATGGCAACGTGCTGCACGTGCTTAACCAGTGATGGACAAGGACATCACTGGCGCCGGTGCGGCCGCGCCGGCCAGGGCCACGCGCCGCGAATGGCTGGGGCTGGCCGTCATCGCCCTGCCGTGCGTGCTGTATTCGATGGACCTCACGGTCATGAACCTGGCCGTGCCGCACATCAGCGCCGACCTCAAGCCCACCGGTGCGCAGTTGCTGTGGATGGTGGACATCTACGGTTTCATGATTGCCGGCCTGCTGGTCACCATGGGCACGCTGGGCGACCGCATCGGGCGGCGCCGGCTGCTGCTGATCGGCGCTTTGGCTTTTGGCGCGGCATCGGTGCTTGCGGCGTTTTCAACCAGCGCCGAAATGCTGATTGCGACTCGCGCGCTGCTGGGCATCGCCGGGGCCACGCTGGCGCCGTCCACACTTTCGCTGATCCGCAACATGTTTCTCGACCCCGGACAACGCACGGTGGCCATCGGTGTCTGGATCACCAGCTACTCGGTCGGCGGCGCCATCGGCCCGCTGATCGGCGGTGCGTTGCTCGAACATTTCTGGTGGGGCTCGGTGTTTCTGGTCAGCGTGCCGGTGATGGTGCTGCTGCTGGTGCTCGGCCCAGTGCTGCTGCCCGAGTACAAGGACCCGCAGGCCGGGCGGCTGGATCTTCCGAGCGCTGCGCAGTCGCTGGCCGCGGTGCTGGCGGTGATCTATGGCCTCAAGCGCATCGCCGAAGGTGGCGTGGACACGGTCTCGCTGGTGTGTGTGGCTGCCGGCGTGGCCATGGGTATGGCTTTTGTGCGCCGGCAGCGCCGGCTGGCCAGCCCGCTGATTGACCTGGCGCTGTTCAGGGTCCCGGCTTTCAGCGCTGCATTGGCCATCAACATCTGCTGCTTTTTCGGCGCGTTCGGCGCTTTCCTGTTCATCGCCCAGTACCTGCAGTTGGTGGTGGGCCTGTCGCCTCTGCAGGCCGGGCTGTGGACCGTGCCTTCGGGTCTGGGTTTCATCGCCGGCTCCATGATGGCGCCGCAGGTGGTTCGGCATGTCTCGGTACGAAGGACGGTCACCGCGGCACTGCTCCTAGCCGCGCTGGGGTTTGGCGTGCTGAGCCAGGTCGGCGGGCCGCATGCGCTGGCTATCCTGGTGCTGGGCTCGGTGATTTTTTCGCTGGGCCTGGCGCCGGTGGCGACGCTGAGCACCGACCTGATTGTCGGCTCGGCACCGCCCGAGCGCGCCGGCGCCGCTGCGGCCTTGTCGGAAACCGGTTCCGAGTTTGGCGGTGCGCTGGGCATCGCCGTGCTGGGCAGCATCGTGACGGCCGTCTACCGCCATGCCATGGCCGACAACGTCCTCGAAGGCGTGGCGCCGGCTGCTGCGCAGGCCGCGCGCAGCACGCTGGGCGGCGCCGTGGCAGTGGCAGAGGAAATCGGAGGCAGCACTGGCTCCAGCCTGCTGGAGGCAGCGCGCGCGGCCTATGGGCAGTCCTTTCAGATGGTGGTAGGTATCAGTGGCCTTTTGCTGGTCGCCACCGCAGTGCTGGCGGGCTTGATGCTCAAGCAGGGGCGGGCCGGGGGAGGCAGTAGTCTGCAACCCGAAAATATCGAAACATGAAAGCGCGTCTTCACGCCCATGGCGGCGTTGCATCCTTGCGAAGGCGCTAGGGTGCGTCATCCATTGCGCCGAACGACAGCCGAAAACCTCAAGTAGAAGGACTGTTCACCCCCAGCTACCGGGTGCGATGTGCGCGTTGGCTACAGCTCAGAAGCGGCTTTCGGCTGTGGTTTACTGCGTGGCTATGCGCTGGAAGCGTACAATGGTCGCATGCTTTTTGTGGAACTTACTCCATTCATCGCCTTCAGGGCGGCGCACTAGGAAGATGAGGAACTTCGCTCTTTGCAGAATCACTTACTGGAGAACCCGAATGCAGGCAATGTGATTCGTGGGAGTTCGGGTTTGCGAAAACTGCGGTGGGCGGCTTCTGGGCGTGGCAAACGCGGCGGGGCCCGAGTTATTTATTACCACTATGTTTCAAGTGAACGTATTTATCTGATCTACGGCTACGTCAAAAGCGAGCAGGAAGACCTGACGCCGGAGCAAATCAAGCTGTTGGCGCAATTGATGAAGGACATTACCCATGGATAAACAACACTTCGACCAACTGGTTAAAGGCGTGAAAGAAATGAAGCGCCATATTGCCGGAAAAACCGTGCGCGGTGCCGTTGCGGAAGAACTCCCCGCGCCGGATGTACGAGTCATTCGAGAGGCCGCGCAGATCAGCCAAAGCCAGTTTGCCAAGCTGATTGGTGTGAACTTGCGCACGCTGCAAAACTGGGAGCAGCATCGCACGCGGCCTACAGGGCCGGCCCGGGCTTTGCTCAAAATTGTGGCGTCCAATCCCAAAGCGATTGAGGCGCTGCATTCTTGAGGGCGCAGCGCATAGCGTCAAGTGCTCCTGATTTAATAGCGTTCCACTAAACCGGCAGCAGTGGCAGCAGGCTCATGACCCACTCGCGAACGGCCTGCACAGCCGGGTCGGTGCGGCGGGCTTCCGGGTACACCAGGTGAAAGGGCTCGCCATGGAGCTCAGGCCCGAAAGGACAGACCAGCGTGCCGCGCCGCAACTCATCACCGATCAGGGCGCGGCTCATCAGTGCGACACCCTGGCCGGCCAACGCTGCAGAGATGGTGTGGGTCTCGTCCGAGAACACCGGCCCGGCCGACGCGTCCAGCCCGCGCACATTAGCCAGTTTTTGCCAGCCCGACCATCCTATCGGCACGCTTTTGGCGTTGGATGCATCGAAGTGCAGGAGGCCGTGGCGGGCCAGGTCTTTGGTGTGCACCAGCTTCAGGGCCGGGCTGCAGGTCGGCGCGAACACGTTGTCGAATAGCTTGTGCGCAACCAGGCCAGGCCAGCGGCCGCTGCCGTAACGGATCGCCACGTCGGCGCTGTGCCCGTCCAGCGCCACCGGCTCATGCGTGACATGAATGTGCAGGTCCAGCGCCGGGTGCTGCGCGCGCAGCAGTCCGACGTGGGGCAGCAGCCAACGCGCGGCCACGGCCGGCGTGGTTGACAGCGTCACGGTCTGGCGCTCGGGCACCGCGCGCAGCCGCGCCACAGTGCCGGCCAGCATGTCGAATGCGTTGCCAGAGGCATACATCAACTCGCGCCCGGCCGCCGTCAATTCAAGTTGCCGTGGCTTGCGCAGGAACAGCGTCACACCCAGCCAGTCTTCCAGCGTGCGCAACTGGTGGCTGATGGCTGTCGCCGTCACCGAGAGTTCCTCGGCCGCGAGTTTGGCGCTGCGGTGGCGTGCGGCGGCTTCGAAGGCCCGCAACGCAGACAGCGGCGGCAGGGTGCGGAAGGTCATGAACGGATGAGTTTAATTTTCTTAGTTGGCGAAAAATGGTCAGTTGCCGGCAAGGCATGCAGCCAGTAGATTACACCCGTTCGCCAACTCTTTAACATGAATTTAACTCAATCAAAGCGAGGTTTGCATGACTGTCCGGCTTCTCCATATCGACACCAGCGCCCGACCCGGGCGCGCCGGTGAACATCCCCACGGCTCCTATACCCGGCGCCTGAGCCATGCCTTTATCACCCGCTGGCAGGCCACGCGCCCCGGTGACCCGGTGGTGTACCGCGACTTGGCCGTCACGCCGCCCGTACCGGTTCAGCACGCATGGATACCGTCGGCCTTCACGCCCGAGGCGCAGCGCACGCCGGCGCAACAGGCCACGCTGGCTGAAAGCGACGCGCTGGTGCGCGAGCTGCGTGAGGCTGATGTGCTGGTGCTGGGCGTGCCCATGTACAACTTTGGCATGCCTTCCACGCTGAAAGCCTGGGTGGACGGCATCGTGCGTATCGGGCTGACATTCGGATTCGACCCCGGCCGCCCGGACCCCTACATGCCGCTGCTCGTCGAGCGCCCGCGCCGGGCCGTGCTGCTCACCTCGCGCGGCGGCCACGGCTTTGACGCTGGCGGGCCGCTGGCCGCGGTCAACCACGCCGACCCGGCGCTGCGCGACGTGTTGGCCTTCATTGGCATCACCGATGTGCACACCATTGCCGTCGAACATGAGGAAGAAGGCGGCGAAGTGCTGGCAGCGTCGCTGGCTGCAGCACTGGGCGCGATCGACGCATTGGTAGCGTCGACCCAGGCTTTTGCACCTGCTGCACTGTCCACCCGCGAAGCGCTTGCCGCGTAAGCTGCCGCTTGCTCGCTTTTTATGGGCGGAAAAACTGGCTTCAGCCCTTGTCCCACGGGCGCAACCAGCTATGTAGTTGATAGCAAAAAGGCGGCTTGGCTGCTCTGGCTCTCTGGCCTGGACGGCGTCCCTGGGTAGTCGTGGCGCGTTTTGCTGCGTGTAGTCCTCATCCTACATACGCCACCCGGCGTATAGCCCGCTTCTCCTTCGGTCCCCAGAATCACTTCATCGCTTCGTAAAGGCCCCTGGTGGCTTTTGCGGAGCGAAAAGTGATTGACCTACCTACCGGAGAAGCTTCAAATGCAACGTCGTTTTACCCTCAAGGCGCTTACTGCCGCCGTCGCCCTGGCGGGCCTCTCGGTTCTGCCAGCCCATGCCCAGTCGGGCGGCACCATCAAGGTGGGCATTCTGCACAGCCTGTCGGGCACCATGGCCATTTCGGAAAC
>NZ_JBDTTH010000065.1:0-23781 GCF_039930745.1 Polaromonas sp.
CACGGTGGAGGCCTGACTTAAACCAAACAGCCTCCATGAAACACGGGGCGGTTCATTCAGAATTACCGCGGGCAGCTAGTCCTGCGGTTTGGTAACGAGGGTTATCTCATTAGACTCCGATTCTTCCTCAAAACTTGGCATAGCCTTGGTTATCCCGGGGTACACCGCGACGTTTATGAAGTGTTGACAGGGATGTCCCTCAAAAATTCAGAGGTTGGACGTGCTGTTAGATCCATGGATCCAGAAAAGGGTCCTTTAAACGCCACTGAGCTGCACGCTTTCGTCAAAGACATCCAAAGTGCGTACGAACGCGGTGATCTTGAATTGGAGCACTTTTCTGTTTGTCTGTTACTGAGTGCTACAGGCCGCCGTCCAATCCAGTGTGCGAATCTCAAGTGCAAGGATCTTGATAACGGCAGGCCCGGAAATCTAATGGCATCCGAGTTTCACACTGATTCTCCGAAGGATCGTGCCGCCAACTTGCTACTAATGCATGTTCCTCGCGTTAAGCAGTACGGGGCCACCTTTCGCGATGAATTTCGCTCAATTCAGTGGTCATCAGAATTCTTTGCGTTGTTTCGCATGCTCCAGCATAAAACGCAGAGTGGATTTGAGGACTTACTCGGAGCCTATGGTTGGAATCTTCAATCACAGGAACTCAGCGAAATCCTTGCGAATTTGCCGTTGTTTCCCGATAAGGAATGTATTGTAGAAACGCTGGATAGTCTCGCGCCGTTGCTTCGTGATGATCGGCACGGTGAGGCCTTACATGCGCTCCACGCGGCTGCAGTGGGTGCGCAATGGCACCGGACTGGTGGGTCTGTCCGTGAAATGTTGCATGTTGCTGTGAAAATCAGTGGCAGTGTGTCAAGAACGGGCGAATCACTCAAGATCAACGGCCAGCGGTTGCGTTACACCAAGGGCACTAACCTAGCCCGGGAGGCAGTTGGGAGGGACACCATTGCTTGGCTTCTCGATCACAGTTCGGTAGAACTGGTGCACGTTTATACAGACAATCTTCCCGAGCATGCCATTCCTGCTAACGCTGCCATGGCGCTATCTCCGACCATGTGCAACTTGGCTCAGCTGTTCCGAGGTCAGTTGGTGGATGGAGAAGAGGATGCACTGGCGGGGAACGATTCGAGATCAAGCCGAATTCATTTCAAAGATAAAGGCACCGCAACATGCGGAACACGCAAGCAATGTGGAATGGGCAATCGTATTCCCCTCTGTTGTTATGAATGCGAGCACTTTCAGCCATGGCTGAATGGGCCGCACACTGAGATACTCGCCGAGCTGTTAGAGGAGCGCCGCGAGCGCGAGGACACACTTGGGTTAGATCACCCTATCACTAAGGTCGCTGACTCCACTATTGTGGCCGTCATCAATGTGATTCAACGCTGTGAAGTTCGTCGCCAGCAATTAACAGGCAGTGGGAGAAACAATCCCATAGCAAAGGAGAAATCGGAAGCGAAAGAACCTCGCGGATGAGCTTACGTAAACACAATCTATAAGGCACGCGAATGATTCCGTATGTCCTAACTCCGTTAAGGGCGAGCAACCATAGCAAGGTCTTCCAGAATTTGGAAGAGTATGTTCGCTCAGCGAAGAAAGACTTGACTGTCCTGGGGATTAGCCTCGATTGGGACGCCTGGAAGTGGCCGGGGGTAGGATCATTCATCAAGCAAGGTCCTGTCGAGGCCGGTCATTCAAGGCGAAAAAATGTACCCTTCACCTACTGGCTGGACCCTGCTTTCATTGACTTCGCCAAGGCCTTCATTCGCGAACGTTGCGCACAGAATCCGAGAGCAAGTGTTACCGCCAGCCAAACCCGCCTTGCAGCCTTGCGAATGCTGGAATTGGCTCTGCTTGAGTTTCATCCCTCAGCCGCTCCGGCCAACATTGATTTGATTGTCTTGGATCGAACTGCGGCCTTGGCTAGTGAACACTTCAGCTACCATCAGGCCTACCTTATCGGGAAAACCTTGGAGAGCATCGCTAAGGTACTGACGAAGCAACAACTTGTATGCGTAGCAGTTGGCAATTGGACTTCACCTACCCGGCATGAAAGACCGCTAGGCGGAGCAGTGGGTAGTAGCGGAGAGGCCTATCGGTCGGCCAGACTTCCCGATGTAAATTCCTTACAAGCCATGGCTGAGATATTCAATCACACTCTGAATCCGCTTGATCCGACCCACCAACGCGACATCTACACCACCAGCATCACAGCTCTTCTCCTAGGGGGGCCATCTCGCGGTGGAGAAGAGGTTCATCATTTGCCAGTTGATCTCGTCATCAGGGCTACCGACCGGTTTGGCAAAGAGCAACTTGGTTTACGGTGGGAGGCCGGCAAGGGTTTTGGGCACTATGTGAAGTGGATCTGGGATGGTATGGTGCCTACGGTCGAAATCGCGTTAGATCGCTTGAGGCGCATGACCGAAGGGGCAAGAGAGTTCGCTCGGTGGATGGAAAACCCAAAGACTGCATGTCAGTTCTATCGACATGAAGGTTGTCCAGATGTGGATGGCGCCGAGCTATTGACTGTGACGCAAGTGTGTATGGCTTTGGGAATGTCGACGATCAATCCGCCTACCTCATTGCGCCAGGTTGGGTTGGTGCAGCAAAACTATACGTACTCCCTAAACGATCTGTGGAAGCTGTATGTGCTGCCGCTGCATAAAAAGAATCATCCAGATTTCCCCTATATCGACGCCAAGCAGGCGGCCAAAGGAAAAAAAGGCGGGCTCAAATTCAGCGAAGCCCTTTTTTGTATGCGCGCACATCAATTGCACGGTCTTCGGGGTACCAGTCCTTTCAACCTCTGGATGCCCTCGCTAATGGTGTACGGGGCAGACACTCGCTGCTCAACCGATACACGAGCCAACATCTTTGATCGTCATGGCTATAGAGGAAGTGATGGCGGTTCACTTACGCTCAAATCTCACAGTTTGCGGCATTTGCTGAACACGGAAGCCCAGCGCGGCGGGATGACCAACGAAGATATTGCCTGGTGGTCTGGGCGCGTCCATCAGGCGCAAAATCAAGTTTATAACCACATGACTGAACAAGAGCGCGTGGACCGAGCCAAGGAGCGACTTGGTGATAAAAGCGGTCGCATGAGCATCGTTCCCTTCCATGCCAATGACCCGAATGCTTCTGTGGGTGAACCTGCATCGCATCAAGATTCCCATGCCATCACGAAGTGTGGATACTGGAATATTGATTCACTTCGGAAACCAGTCTCCTGCAACGATTTGGATTTGCAACCTCAGTTGGCCGGCATCAATACCCTTTATGGGCGCTGTGAACATGACTATGTGCTCAGTCCTTGCGAGGGCCTCGGACATTGCTTGGACTGTAATGAGCACTCATGCATCAAGGGGTCTGGGACCGATGAGCGAGAAAAACTAATGCGGATAAATGAGCTGATGGACCGAGTCGCCCGAGAGGTGGACCGAGCCAAAGCCAAGCTGGATCAGGGGGACTGGGGGGCGCAGGATTGGTACACAGCCCAATGCAAGTGGTACGACAAACTCAAGCAACTCGTCGAGATTCTTCATAGTAACCGGGTTCCCGACGGTGCGGTCATCAAGCTTGCGGGCGCTAATAGTCAAACTCACCTGCATCGTGTACTACGAAGCGTAGCCATGCGAGGGCTAGAGAATGAAACCCTTCCCGACTGTGTGGTTCAGGAAATGCTTAACGCGATAAAACAGCACGACGAGGGCTCCCATCCCATCATTGTCTACAGACCACCTTTGCTACCTCCAAATTCTGGATTGAAGCAAGTCGAATAGGATCACTCGCATGTCGCGCAACAAGCACATCCGCCCAGACGATGTTGACGCCATAGTAAATATTATCCGTGGCTGGTCCGAGGAGAAAATTAGCTGGAATTTAGTCTGTGAACAGTCAAAACTGATTCTGGGCTATCGGCCTGGGCGCCAGGGATTGAGCGCCCATAAGGCCATACTGATGGCCTTCCAGGCCCGCAAAACAGGTCTGAAACAAGGACCTCCACCAAATGTCGCACTTCCCAGTAGTTTGGCTGCAGCAGCTCATAGGCTAAATGCGAAAGATGCAGAAATCCGTGAGCTCAAGACAAGACTGGCTCAATTGAATCAGCAGTTTGTGGTTTGGCTCTACAACACACGGGGTCGGCTCACGATGGAGCAACTCAATCGACCTCTGCCTTTGATAGATCGGAGCCACACTGGGTGAGATATGTGGTCGCAGGGCGTTGTAAGCAAGCGATTTCCTATATGCCTTAGACCCTAGGTTGTTGCTGCTTGTGCGGCGTCACCTTGAAGGCGCCACTGCTGGATTTGCGACAGGTTTGAGCCAGACGGCAGCCGCGTCGGTTGGTTCCAGGACTCTGAGGTTTGCATCCTGCCAAATCCCCACCGCTACTTTTTCCAGTTGCGCTGTGCTTACGGTGTGCCAATGCTCATGCAGTCGTTCGGCACACTTCGCTATTCATTGAGTTGGAGTAAGAGAGTCCCTGCCTCAGGATACCAATATACTGTTCATTTGTACAGTAAAAACTGAGCCCTGATTCTTAACTACATTTCAACAAGATGTGAAATAAATGATTTCTGCCAAAAATAAAGGACACCGAAGTGTCCTTATTTAATATTGTTTTGCCTCGAGAGTTCGCATGTTAGCGACACTCTTGGTCTTATCTACATCTATTTCAGCTTGATTTCCTTGTATTCCACATGTTTGCGTGCTTTGGGATCAAACTTCATAATCAGCATCTTGTCAGGTGTGGTTTTTTTGTTCTTGGTGGTCGTGTAGAAATGACCAGTGCCAGCTGTCGATTCCAGCTTGATTTTTTCGCGTGCGCCTTTTGCCATGATGATTCTCCTTAGATTTCACCGCGGGCACGGAGGTCCACCAAGACTGCGTCGATGCCGAGCTTGTCGACCAGACGCAAACCGGCGCTGGTCACACGCAGGCGGACCCAGCGGTTCTCAGTCTCGACCCAGAAACGGCGGTATTGCAGATTAGGCAAAAACCGGCGTTTGGTTTTGTTGTTTGCGTGAGAAACATTGTTCCCCACCATCGGGCCTTTGCCCGTAACCTGACAGACGCGTGCCATGAGCACTCTCCGTATAAAAAAGAAAAAAAGGGATGCTGGTACCCGTCGGATACTCAGCCAAGCCTGCGATTATAGCCTGAAAACCAGGCGCCCTCAAGCCTCAAGTTTCCAACGCGGCGAGACCGCGGTTTTCCGCTGCCCACCGAAAAATATCAGCCAGAGCGTGGATCCGGCTCCGCCGGCCCGCAGGCGCAGCGGCCTCCGGGGCAGGGCGTTACACGAAGTGAGCAGTCGCGGGGGCTCTTCAATTCAAGCAGGGGCCGCGGGTCCGGCTTTGCCGGCCCGCAGGCGCAGCGGCCCCCTCGGGGGGCAGGGCGCTACAGGCAGTGAGCAACCGTGGGGGCTTATTAACTCTGTTCCAGAAAGCGCTGCGCGTCGAGCGCAGCCATGCAGCCGGTGCCGGCGCTGGTGATGGCCTGGCGGTAAACATGGTCCTGAACGTCGCCTGCGGCAAACACACCGGGCACGCTGGTCATGGTGGCAAAACCCTGCAGACCTGAGCGGGTGAAGATGTAGCCATCTTTCATCTCCAGCTGGCCGGAAAAGATGTCGGTGTTAGGCTGGTGGCCGATGGCGATAAAACAGCCCTGCAGCGCGATGTCCTGCGTGGTGCCGGATTCCGTGCTTTTGAGCCGCACGCCATTCACGCCGGCGGCATTGCCCAGCACTTCGTCGAGGGTCTGGTGCAGTTTCAGTTCGATCTTGCCGGCCGCCACTTTTTCATGGAGCTTGTCGATGAGAATGGCTTCGGCCTTGAACTTGTCGCGGCGGTGAACCAGGTAGACCTTGCTGGCGATGTTGGACAGGTAAAGCGCTTCTTCCACGGCCGTGTTGCCACCACCGACCACGCAGACTTCCTGGTCGCGGTAGAAAAAGCCGTCGCAGGTCGCGCAGCCCGACACACCGCGCCCCATGAATGCCGTTTCGGAATCCAGGCCCAGGTATTTGGCGGAAGCGCCTGTGGCGATGATCAGCGCGTCGCAGGTGTAGGTGCCGCTGTCGCCAGTCAGCGTGAAAGGGCGCTGGCTGAAATCGACCTTGTTGATATGGTCGAAGATGATCTCCGTCTTGAAGCGTTCGGCGTGCTCCAGAAAGCGCTGCATCAGCGCCGGGCCCTGAACGCCCAGCGGATCTGCCGGCCAGTTGTCGACGTCGGTCGTGGTCATCAATTGCCCACCCTGCGCAATGCCTGTGATCAGCACCGGATCGAGGTTGGCACGCGCGGCATAAACGGCTGCCGTGTAGCCTGCGGGACCAGAACCGAGGATGAGAACTTTAGAATGTCGCATGGTGAAAATCTGTATGGAAAAGCATGGGAACTCAGTTAGAGTCGGGCTGATATCAGGGTTTTAAAAGCCCTGATGAGGGGAAATAGTTGGCACAACACACGCTATTGTAAGAACTCGTGCCGGAAGGCCGCCGTGCTGGGGAACGCGCTTCCCGGGATGCGGCGGGCTTTTGGGCCCGGTCAGTAGCGCGGTCTGGAGAAGTTTGGTATGTCTACGATGGTGTCTAACCTTGAACTGATTCGTCGGGTGCCCCTGTTCTCGATGTTGACGACCGGCCAGGCCGAATCAGTGGCCCAGGCTGTGCTCAAGCGCCGTTACAAGCGTGGGGAAGCGATTGTCGAACAGGGCAAGAAGTCCAACGCCCTGTCCATCATCCTGACTGGCCGGGCCCGCGTGGTGACCACCGATGCGCGCGGCCGGGAGGTGATTCTTGCCACCATGCATCCGGGTGACTATGTCGGCGAAATGAGCCTGATCGACAACGAGCCCCATTCGGCGACGGTACGCACCGAGGTGCAGACGGATGTGCTGGTGGTGGGCAGGCAGGAGTTCGCCCGCTGCCTTCCCGAAAACAGCTCCATGGCTTATGCGGTCATGAAAGGCTTGGTGCAGCGCTTGCGCCAGGCAGACCGCAAGATTGAATCGCTGGCGCTGATGGACGTGTATGGCCGTGTTGCCAGAGCCCTGCTGGAATCAGCCCTGCCTGACCGCGAGGGCAACACGGTGATCCGAGAGAAGGTCTCGCGCCAGGATCTTGCCAAAATGGTCGGAGCTTCGCGGGAAATGGTCAGCCGGGTCATGAAGGACCTTGAGGAACGCGGCTTTATTGAGACGCGGGCCGATGGCTCGATGTGGGTCAAGGACCGCCTCAATTCCCTGGGGTGAGGGCCGCTTTCCGGTCACCTTTCCCGTCATGAAGGCCTGATCATCTGAGGTAAGCTCAGCAGTCGCCTTATGACTTATTCACTCGATACCTTGAACTCCAGAACATCTGCTGCGGCCGGTTCCGCGGGCGGCGTGAAACGTTTTGCGCATGAAGTCAGCCTGATCCTGGGCCTGCTTGCGCTGGTCTTCTGGCTCGGTGCCCTGCTCAGCTATTCGCCGCAGGACGCGGCCTGGTCCACCACAGGCAGCCGCGAAGCGGTCATCGTACTGAAGGCCGGCGAGGCCGTTACCCGCAATTGGGGCGGCCGCCTGGGTGCCCACCTGGCCGATGCCAGCTATTTCCTGTTCGGGTTTTCCGTGTGGTGGGCGCTGGCCGCGGGCGTTCGCGCCTGGCTGGGCTCGCTGGCGCGCGGCCTGCGTGGCCAGCCGGCATCCGGCACGGTGGCGAGCCGTGTCCGATTCTGGTTTTGCCTGGCACTGCTGCTGCTGGCCAGCACGGCCCTGGAGTGGTCGCGCCTGTACCGCTTTGAAGTCAGCTTGCCCGGCCATGCCGGTGGCATTCTGGGTTATCTGGCAGGGCCCGCCAGCGTGAATTGGCTGGGGTTTACCGGTTCCGGCCTGGTCTGGATTGCTCTGGGCGTGATTGCCGTGTCGGCGGTGTTTGCGTTTTCCTGGGCCCTTGCCGCACAACGCATAGGTGCCTGGATTGACGAGCTGATCGAGTCGCGCCGTGAAAAACGCGAGATCGCCGAAGACCTCGCGGTGGGGCGCGCTGCGGCCCGCGAGCGCGAGGAAATCCTGCATGAAGAACGTATCGAGATCGAGGAGCACCATCAGGTGCCGGTGCTGATTGAGCCGACGTTGGCCGATATTCCCAAAAGCGAGCGGGTTGCCAAGGAGCGGCAAAAACCGCTGTTCAGCGAGATGCCGGACTCCAAGCTGCCGCAGGTGGACCTGCTCGACGGCGCGCTGACGCGCCAGGAGACCGTGGCGCCCGAGACGCTGGAGATGACCTCGCGCCTGATCGAGAAGAAGCTCAAGGACTTCGGCGTCGAAGTGCGTGTGGTCGCCGCCGCGCCGGGGCCTGTGATCACGCGTTATGAGATCGAGCCCGCCACCGGCGTCAAGGGTGCGCAGATTGTGAATCTGGCCAAGGACCTGGCGCGCGCGTTGAGCCTGGTGTCGATCCGCGTGATTGAAACCATTCCCGGCAAAAACTACATGGCGCTGGAGCTGCCGAACGCCAAGCGCCAGTCCATCAAGCTCAGTGAAATTCTGGGCTCACAGGTCTACAACGAGGCCAAGTCCATGTTGACCATCGGCCTGGGCAAGGACATCAGCGGTGCGCCCGTAGTGGCTGACCTCGCGAAGATGCCGCACTGCCTGGTGGCCGGCACCACGGGTTCGGGCAAGTCGGTCGGCATCAACGCGATGATCCTGAGCCTGCTCTACAAGGCCGATGCGCGCGATGTGCGCCTGCTGCTGATTGACCCGAAGATGCTGGAGATGAGTGTTTACGAAGGCATCCCCCATCTGCTAGCCCCTGTGGTTACCGACATGCGCCAGGCCGCGCACGGCCTGAACTGGTGTGTGGCCGAGATGGAAAAGCGCTACAAGCTCATGAGCAAGATGGGCGTGCGCAACTTGGCCGGCTACAACGTCAAGATCGACGAAGCCAAGGCACGCGGCGAATTCATCTACAACCCCTTCAGCCTGACACCCGAGCAGCCCGAGCCGCTGGAACGGCTGCCTTACATCGTCGTTGTGATCGACGAGCTGGCCGATCTGATGATGGTGGTCGGCAAGAAGATCGAGGAACTGATTGCGCGGCTGGCACAAAAGGCACGCGCTGCCGGCATTCACCTGGTGCTGGCGACACAGCGCCCCAGCGTGGACGTGATCACCGGCCTGATCAAGGCCAACATCCCGACGCGCCTGAGTTTCCAGGTCAGCAGCAAGATCGACAGCCGCACCATCCTCGACCAGATGGGCGCCGAAGCGCTGCTGGGCATGGGCGACATGCTCTACATGCCCAGCGGCACCGGGTTTCCGATTCGCGTACACGGTGCGTTTGTCAGCGACGACGAAGTGCACCGCGTGGTGGCTTACCTGAAGCAGCAGGGCGAGCCCAACTACATCGACGGCGTGCTCGAAGGCGGCACAGTGGACGGCGAGGGCGACCTGCTGGGTGACGGCAACGGGGTCAGCGAAGGCGACAAGGACCCGATGTACGACCAGGCGGTTGAGATCGTGCTGAAAAACCGCAAGGCCTCCATTTCGCTGGTGCAGCGGCATTTGAAGATCGGCTACAACCGGGCCGCCCGCATGCTGGAGGAGATGGAGAAATCGGGGATGATCAGCGCCATGTCGGGCAGCGGCCAGCGTGAAATTCTGGTGCCTGCACGCGCTGAAGGATGACAGCCGGGCATTTACCTGGGCGATACATTGTTCGGGCAACCATCGCCTGCAGGCTGGGTCTTACCAGCACTGTCCACCCCACGGGGCTTGCCCCAGAACTGCCATGACCCATTTTTCCTTCCTGTCTGCTCCACCTGCCCGCCGCTTTTTCGCTCCTGCCTGCCGGGGCGTGGTGGTCGGCCTTTTTGCACTTTTTTCCATAGCTGCCAGTGCCCAGGTGGCCACGGTCAGCGGCCTGGAAAGCCTGGAGGCTTTTGTCAAAAACACCAAAAGCGGCCGCGCCGTTTTCACCCAGGTCGTGACCAGTCCGGCGCGTGACGGCCAGACCGCCAAAACCAAAACCTCCAGTGGAAGTTTTGAGTTCCTGCGGCCGAACCGCTTCAGGTTTGTCTACAAGAAACCGTTCGAGCAAAGCATCGTGTCGGACGGCCAGACCCTGTGGCTGCACGATGTAGACCTGAACCAGGTCACCGCGCGCAAACTGACGCAGGTGCTAAACGGCACGCCGGCCGCCGTGATTGCCGCCGCTGCCGATCTCAAGGCCCTGCAGGCCGATTTCACCCTGGTGCCGCAGCCCGACAGAGACGGCCTCGAATGGGTGCAGGCTACGCCGAAAACAAAAGAGGGGCAGGTGCAGAACCTCACTGTCGGTTTCAGGAGCACCGGCAAGGGCAGTGAACTGGCCGTGCTGGAGATCCTCGACAGCTTCGGCCAGCGCTCGGTGATGACCTTCACCCAGTTTGAAATCAACCCAGCGCTCACCGCCGCCGGCTTCCAGTTCAAGCCACCGGCCGGTGCAGACGTGATTCGCCAATAAAGAAAAGAACACAAGCATGGCCGCCCCCGCCGAGACCCCGTTCGGGCAGGACGCCGATGCGCGGGCGATGGCTCCGCTGGCCGAGCGTCTGCGCCCCAAAACCCTCGGCGAGGTGATTGGCCAACAGCATTTGCTTGGCGAGGACATGCCGCTGCGCATTGCCTTTGAGTCGGGCCAACCGCACAGCTGCATTTTGTGGGGCCCGCCCGGCGTCGGAAAAACCACGCTGGCGCGCCTGATGGCCAGCAGCTTTGACGCGCATTTCATCACCATCTCGGCCGTGCTCGGCGGTGTCAAGGACATCCGCGAGGCAGTCGAGCAGGCGACGATCTGGCAGGGGCAAAGCGGCAAGCGAACGATCGTGTTTGTTGACGAGGTGCACCGCTTCAACAAAAGCCAGCAGGACGCCTTTTTGCCGCATGTGGAAAGCGGGCTGTTCACCTTTATTGGCGCCACGACCGAAAACCCCTCGTTCGAAGTCAACTCCGCCTTGCTGTCTCGCGCGGTGGTGTATGTGCTGCAGCCGCTGGGGGATGAAGATCTCAAGAAAATAGTGGCCAAAGCCCTTTCGGAACGTGCGCTTCCAGCTATTAAATCAATAGCGAATGAGGCGGTGGACCAGCTCGTGGCCTATGCCGACGGCGATGCCCGGCGCCTGCTCAATACCCTGGAGTCGCTGGAGGTAGCGGCCCGTCGCGAGACCAAAGGCGGCAGCCTGGAAGTCACCGCCGCCTGGTTGCTCAAGGTGCTGGGCGAGCGCATGCGCCGCTACGACAAGGGCGGCGAGCAGTTTTACGACACCATCTCCGCGTTGCACAAGTCGGTGCGCGGCTCCGACCCGGATGCCGCGCTGTACTGGCTGGTGCGCATGCTCGACGGCGGTGCTGAGCCCAAGTACATGGCCAGGCGGCTGATACGCATGGCCAGCGAAGACATCGGCCTGGCCGATCCGCGCGCGCTGCGGCTGGCGCTGGACGCCGCCGAGGTCTACGAGCGGTTGGGCTCCCCCGAGGGCGAGCTGGCCCTGGCCGAATGTGTGGTCTACCTGGCTGTGGCGCCCAAGTCCAATGCGGTCTACAAGGCTTTCAACGAGGCTAAAGCGCTGGTTAAAAAAGACGGTACGCGACCGGTGCCCATGCACCTTCGCAACGCGCCGACCAAGCTCATGAAAGAGCTGGACTACGGCAAGAACTACCGCTATGCGCATGACGAGGAGGACGGCTTTGCTGCCGGCGAAACCTACTTTCCCGACGGCATGGCCGCGCCCGAGTTTTACCGGCCCGTCAACCGGGGGCTGGAAATCAGGATTTCAGATAAGTTGAACGAGCTGAAATCCCGGAACAAGCAGAAAAACTAATGGAAAGCAAAACCTCCTGATATCGCCTGATTCAGCCTCATAAATGCAGTTGCTCGAGGGTTAACCCGGCGAAAAGCAGCATGCTGGCTCGATTCTCGCTAGAGATGCCTCGCTACAATTTGCGAATTAGCTCGCCACCCAATCCAGTACCCCTGGTGTTGATAGGCGGGCTTTTTGTTAACTCGCCAGATCCCATGGTGATCCCATGGGCTCGCAGCGCAAGCCGAGTTGGCAATTTCAATCAAACGGAGAGTGAGTATGGAAACTTTGCTTCAGCAGATCATCAATGGACTGGTGCTGGGCAGCATGTACGCCCTGGTCGCCCTAGGCTACACCATGGTGTACGGCATCATCGGCCTGATCAATTTCGCCCATGGCGAGGTCCTGATGGTGGGGGCCATCACCAGCTGGACCATCATCGTCTGGATGCAGGAGGCCATGCCAGGCACGCCGGGCTGGATCATTTTGCTGATTTCGCTGCTGATTGCCTTTGTGGTTTGCGGTGCCCTTAATTTTGCAATTGAAAAAGTCGCCTACCGGCCATTGCGCAACTCGCCTAAACTGGCCCCCCTGATCACCGCCATCGGCATGTCCATCCTGCTGCAGACCCTGGCCATGATCATCTGGAAACCCAACTACAAACCGTACCCGACCCTGCTGCCCTCCGAGCCGCTGCAGTTTGGCGGGGCGGTGATCACCGTCACGCAGATTTTCATCCTGGGTGCCACGGTGATTTCGCTGGCCATCCTGATGTATCTCGTCAATTACACCAAGCTGGGCCGCGCCATGCGGGCCACCGCCGAAAACCCCCGGGTCGCAGGCCTGATGGGTGTCAAGCCCGACACCGTCATTTCTGCCACCTTCATCATCGGTGCCGTGCTCGCGGCGCTGGCCGGCGTGATGTACGCCTCCAACTACGGCACGGTGCAGCACACCATGGGTTTCCTGCCTGGCCTGAAGGCCTTTACCGCCGCGGTGTTCGGTGGCATTGGCAACCTCGGTGGCGCGGTCCTCGGCGGCATTCTGCTGGGCCTGATCGAAGCGATTGGCGCCGGCTACATCGGCCCGCTGACCGGCGGTGTGCTGGGCAGCCAGTACTCCGACATTTTTGCCTTCATGGTGCTGATTTTTGTGTTGACGCTGCGGCCCTCCGGGCTGCTCGGCGAGCGCTTGGCCGATCGAGCCTAGGAGAACAAGCATGATGAAAAAAAACAGACTCGTCACCTTCCTGGTGTTTGCGCTGGCACTGCTGGTGCTGCCCTTGCTGCTGCAGCAGGGCGGCAACGCCTGGGTCCGCATTGTCGATATGGCTTTGCTGTATGTGCTGCTGGCACTTGGCCTGAACATTGTGGTCGGCTACGCCGGCCTGCTTGACCTCGGCTACGTTGCCTTCTTTGCCGTCGGCGCCTACCTGTTTGCCCTGCTCGGCTCGCCCCATCTGGCCGATGCCTTTCCGGCGGTAGCTGCTGCCTTCCCGAACGGCCTGCATTTGCCGATCTGGGCTGTCATACCGATGGCGGCCTTGGTGGCCGCCTGTTTTGGGGTGCTGCTGGGCATTCCCGTGCTGAAGCTGCGCGGCGATTACCTGGCCATCGTGACGCTCGGCTTTGGTGAAATCATCCGCGTGTTCCTGAACAACCTGGACCGCCCGATCAACCTGACCAACGGGCCCAAGGGCATCAACCAGATTGATTCGATGAAATTCTTCGGATTCGACCTAGGCAAGACGCACCAGTTTCTCGGCTTCGAGGTGGCCTCGGTGTCGATGTATTACTACCTTTTCCTGGTCCTGGTGATCGTCTCCGTGATTATTTGCCACCGGCTGGAAAACTCGCGCATCGGCCGGGCCTGGATGGCGATCCGCGAGGACGAGATTGCGGCCAAGGCCATGGGCATCAACACCCGCAACATGAAGCTGCTGGCCTTCGGCATGGGCGCCACCTTCGGCGGTGTGTCCGGCTCCATGTTTGCCGCTTTCCAGGGTTTCGTGTCGCCCGAGTCCTTCAGCCTGATGGAGTCGGTGATGATTGTCGCCATGGTCGTGTTGGGCGGCATCGGGCACCTGCCCGGCGTCATTCTGGGTGCCTTGCTGCTGGCCGCCTTGCCGGAGGTGCTGCGCCATGTGGCCGGGCCGCTGCAGGCCATGACCGGCGGCCGTCTCGACTCCGCCATCCTGCGCCAGCTGCTGATTGCACTGGCCATGATCGCCATCATGCTGTCCCGGCCGCGCGGCCTCTGGCCCGCACGCGAGCACGGCAAGTCGCTGAACAAGCCTGTCGGCCCGGATCCCATCCAGTCAATCAATCCCTAAGGAGAATGGATATGAGCGAAACCATTCTTAAAGTCTCCGGCGTGTCCAAGCGCTTTGGCGGCCTGCAAGCCCTCAGCGATGTCGGCATCCATATCGAGCGCGGCCAGGTTTACGGGCTGATTGGCCCCAACGGCGCCGGAAAAACCACTTTCTTCAATGTGCTGACCGGCCTCTATACGCCCGACAGCGGCACCTTCGAGCTGGCCGGCAAGCCCTACAAACCTGCCGCAGTTCACGAAGTGGCCAAGGCCGGCATTGCACGCACTTTCCAGAACATCCGCCTGTTTTCCGACATGACGGCGCTGGAAAACGTCATGGTGGGGCGCCATATGCGCACCAAGTCAGGGCTGATTGGCGCTGTGTTCCGCACGCCGGGTTTCAAGGCCGAAGAAGCGGCGATTGCCAAGCGCGCGCAGGAACTGCTCGACTATGTAGGCATCGGCAAATATGCCGACTTCAAGGCGCGCACCCTGAGTTACGGCGACCAGCGCCGCCTCGAGATTGCCCGTGCATTGGCCACCGACCCGCAACTGATCGCGCTGGACGAACCCGCGGCCGGCATGAACGCCACCGAGAAGGTGCAACTGCGCGAGCTGATTGACCAGATCCGCAAGGACAACCGGACCATTTTGCTGATTGAACACGACGTCAAGCTCGTGATGGGCCTGTGCGACCGCGTCACCGTGCTCGACTACGGCAAGCAGATTGCCGAAGGCGCGCCTGCTGAAGTGCAGAAAAACGAAAAAGTGATCACCGCCTATCTGGGCACAGGTCATTGAAGGGAACCACAAACATGGCAAATACACTTCTCAAGGTGACCGGTCTCAAGGTGGCCTACGGTGGCATCCAGGCGGTCAAGGGGGTTGACTTTGAAGTCAACGAGGGCGAACTGGTCACGCTGATCGGCTCCAACGGTGCCGGTAAAACCACCACCATGAAAGCCATCACCGGCACCTTGCCGCTGCTCGATGGCGATATCGAATACCTGGGCAAAAGCATCAAGGGCAAGGGCTCGTGGGACCTGGTCAAGGACGGCCTGGCCATGGTGCCCGAGGGCCGCGGCGTGTTCACGCGCATGACCATCACCGAGAACCTGCAGATGGGCGCCTACATCCGCAGCGACAAGGCCGAAATAGCCGCCGACATGGAAAAGATGTTTGTGCTGTTTCCGCGCCTGCGCGAGCGCAAGGACCAGCTCGCCGGCACCATGTCCGGCGGCGAACAGCAGATGCTGGCCATGGGCCGCGCGCTGATGAGCCGGCCCAAGGTGCTGCTGCTCGACGAACCTTCCATGGGCTTGTCCCCCATCATGGTTGACAAGATTTTTGAAGTCGTCAAGGACGTGTCCGCGAATGGCGTGACCGTGCTGCTGGTCGAGCAGAACGCCAGCCGTTCGCTGGGCATCGCCGACCGCGGCTACGTGATGGAGTCGGGGCTGGTCACCATGAATGGCGAGGCCAAAGCGCTGCTCAATGATCCGCGGGTCCGGGCGGCTTATCTGGGCGAGTGATTTCAAGCCTTTTTGGCCTCTAGCCCTTTGGTGGCGGGTGCTGGCAGCTATTTAATTCATAGCATCATTTGGTTTCACCTGCTCGGGTGGAATCTGCCTCAGCCTGTGCAAGCTTGCGCTTGCGCAGGTTCTCATGCACGCCGCGTTTAGCCCCAGCTTGCCGGCAAGCCGAAGGCGTCAGAATAAGTCGCGACCTCTGCGAGGGCAGGTTTATTTCCCCGCCGCGTTCGACTTCTCAATCCCGCTGGCCACCGCCTTGGCCAAACTGTTCGACAAGGCGCTGTCGCCCGTCACCTTGCCCAGCGCCGCACCTGTCACCATCTGGATCAGGCGCGTCGAAGGGTCTGCATTGGCCGCAGCAGTGTTGGAGCCTTCCGGTGCCGTGGCATTTTTCATCAGCCCGCTCACCAGATCCATTGCAAACCGGTTGCCCGAACTGCCACCGCCACCACCGCCGCTGGAGCCTGCCATGGTGAGTGCCACCTGGCCCAGAATCGCAAAGGCTGTGCGCCAGGCCTTTTCGCTTTCCTGCTGCTTGAAGTCGCCGACGGCAATCTGCAAGTCGCGGTGGTATTGCTGCTGCAACAGGGCCATGTAGTCGGGCCGCGCCGGCATGAACATCACCACGCCGCCACCCACTACCGCGCTGTTGCTGACAAAGAGGCCGGTTTCCTTGCTGTTGTCTTCCAGGTCCACCTTGTCGCCGTAAAAAATGATGTGGCCCATGGTGATGCGCCCCGCCTCCGTGCCCTTGGCCGGCATGTAGTCAAAGCGGCCGCGGTATTCAATGCCGTTGCCCAGCGCATACACGCCTTCGTAAGGCACTGCCAGGCGGGCTCGCATGAAAGCGTGATCCATGCGCCCGAAGCTGCCGGTGAATACCGGCACGATGTTCATCGCCCCGAAACCCCGTATCTGGCTGCCGCGGTCCATCAAGCCATCCGCGCCGTAGAACTGCTCGTATTTTTTCCCTTTGGTCAGCGGGTGGCTGACCAGGTAACGTTCGCCTGGAATGGTCTTGCTGCCCTGCCAGTTGCCTTCCAGCATCTGGTTCTGGTACATGTCGTGGACGATGCCCTGGCCGTTGCGGCAGTCGCCCTGCACACATTTGTAGAAGTCCGCATTGGAAATGTCCAGCGCGTGAGCGCAAGGGGCCATCGACGCTGCCAGCAAGGCCGTTGCAAGCGCGCGGCGCTGAAAGGTCTTGCCTATCACATCAGTCTTTCGGGCAGGCCATGGCCTTGGTCAGCACACCCTGAATAAAGCAGGTGCGCGTTTCCAGCATTTCCACACCATTGACGGTCACGAGGCGGGCGGTCTCCATGCCGGGCATCTGGTCCAGTCGCATGCCTGATGCCTTGAGGTAGTTTTCCTGCACCTGAACCTGCTCGCCGTGGGACGTGCCGTTTTTCATAGGCGTTTCGCTGCTCATGAAAAACTTGTCATTTTTGTACATGGTCATTTTATTGACGGGTCCATTCAAGCCGGTTGTGAACTGGCTGTCCAGCTGCTGCTGGAAGTTGACGTTCACGCCAAACAGGCCGCCGGTGATTTTGGGGGCCATGCTGACGGTGAAGGAGGTCGTCTGTCCTGCCTGGAAGTTTGTATATAGCACCACTACCTGTGGCTCCGGAGCGTCTGGAACCTTGCTTTTTTCCATCATCTGCGCCATCTGTGCATCGTCGTAAAGGGTTTCGTTGCGCAGTGCCTGCTGGGTCACAACGAGACTCTCGGTGACCTGCAGCTTGCCGTCCTTGAAAACCTGGAAGTGGCGGCTCGCCTGCTGCGACTGCATGCGCATGGTCATCTTCACTTTCTTCTCTCCAATGAGCATGTTGTTGATGTTTTCCATCAGCGTGTCGAACTGCACCAGGAACTCGGTCTCACCGTCAAGCTTTCCGTCCTTGCAACTGGCCTTGATCGGCGTGATGCGGATATTGCTGTACTTCGTGGGCATGGCGGCGGCCTCCGGGTCCATGCCCATGTCGCGCAACTGTTTGCGCGACATCAACCGGATCTTCTCGGCCTCTTCCGGAATCGCAAGAAACAGCCCAAGCGGCTGGTACAGGTCACGCTGCGGGACGTCACAAGGCATCGCCATGGGCGCTGCGGGCGGCTTGAAGTAGTTGGGGTCGGCCTTGATGCGTGCATAGTCGGCCTGAAAACGTTTGACCAGCGCCTGCGCTTCGGGCTGGGGCGGGTTTGGAAGGTCCAGCGCCAGTGCAGAGAAACTGGCCATGCCGGCCAGGCCCAGCAGGAAACGGCGCGGAAAAGACGGGGTCAAGCGATGCATAGGGGCTCCGGGAGAGGGTGCGGGTCATCTTAGTCAACGCCAGGCGATCAGGGCATCCCGCGTTTGTGGGAGGCGCCGGCTGCGCAAGGGCGGCTGCTCAGGGAATGCCACGGTGACCGGGGGTGCTTTCTTTTGCACAATCAGGGGTATGAAAACATCATTCCTGCCCTCTTTCGCAGCCCGTACGCTGGCCCTCTCGGCTTTTGCCTTACTGGCCTTGTCATCCACCGCGGCCATGGCGCAGACCAAAGTCATGCGCATCATCGTGCCCTATGCGCCCGGCGGCCCGATCGACGTGACCGCACGCCTGATGGCCGAACGCGTCAAGGACAGCCTGGGAACGGTCATCATTGAAAACCGTCCCGGCGGCGGCGGCAACATCGGCGCCGATGTGGTGGCCAAGGCTGCACCTGACGGCCTGACCATCGGCATTGCCGCCGTGGCCACCCACGCCATCAACCCCTGGCTTTACAGCAAAATGCCCTACAACGCGGCCACCGACTTTGCGCCCATCACGCAAATGCTGCGCGTGCCCAATGTGCTGGTGATGAACGCCGACACGGCCCAACGGCTGAACATCCAGAGCCTCGCCGACCTGATCCGTTATGCCAAGGCCAACCCGGGCAAGCTCAATTACGCCAGCGGCGGCAACGGCAGCGCAGGCCACCTGGCCGGAGAAATGTTCAAGAAGGACGCCGGCATTTTTGCGCTGCACATCCCCTACAACGGCGGCAACCCGGCGCAGTTGGCGCTGCTCGGCGGCCAGGTTGACTTCAACTTCGACAACCTCGCCACCGCCTCCGCCAACATCAAGGCCGGCAAGCTCAGGGCCCTGGCAGTGACCACCGAAAAACGCAGCGCCGCCTTGCCCGATGTGCCGGCGGTGGCAGAAACGCTCAAGGGTTTTGCGATTGACACCTGGTGGGGCCTGGTGGCACCGGCCGGCACGCCGAAAGACGTGGTCGCCAGGCTTAACCAGGCATTTGTTGCCGCCCTGAACTCGCCAGAAGCCAAGACCCGCTTTGCCGCCCTGCTGGCCGAGCCGGTGGCCAGCACGCCCGAGCAGTTCGGCGCGTTCATGAAAAGCGAGCTTGCGAAGTACGAAAAGGTGGTGAAGGCTTCGGGGGCTCGGGTGGACTGATTTTTGGCCTTTTGAGGATCTGGCCCTTATGTATTGGGTTTGTGTAGCTATTGAATTAATAGCTAATTGAGCCATTCATCCACCAAATCCGTCATTCCGGACTTGATCTGGGATCCATGTTTGCTAATTACTCGCGTGGTTCTGGCTGTGGTGGTCTGCCAGCAAGCCGGGGGTTGCCCGGCGGCAACTCACTTTTCTTTTGCGTCGCCAAAAGAAAAGTAAGCCAAAGAAAAGGCGACCCGATGGTCTGGGTCCTTCCGCTTCGCTCCAGGCAACTTCCGGTGCTCGCCGAAAGCGGGGTCGAGCTCGAACTCGCTTCGCTCAGACAATCGCTCGCCCTGATCCACTTTCGGCTGCGCTCCTCGGCCCAGCCCGACGGGTGGGGGGACGAATGCGGATACGGGGAGACCTGACGCGCGAAGCGCGTCAGGTCGGATCCACGGAACCGTCATTCATGCACGCGAGCGCAGCACACGCGGCCAAATGAAGTCCCCCTCCATCGCCCAGCGGGGCGAGGGAGGGGTTAGGGGTGGGAGTGGGGAGTCCGACCTACTGTCCAGAGCAGACAACAGGCGCAGCGTGACGCAAGCAGTGCAAAAATTCAGGCCAAAGCCTTCGCCTTGTCCGCCTCGGTAGTGAACGAATCCGCAAAAAACTCTTCTTCCGGCAGTTTGCCCAATGCACTGTACTCGGCCCGCGCCGAATCGACGACGATGGGCGCACCGCAGGCATAGACCTGATGGCTCGACAGGTCGGGAAAATCCTCCAGCACCGATTTGTGCACGAAGCCGGTCCGGCCGGTCCAGTTGTCTTCTGGCAGTGCGTTGGAAATCACCGGTACATACGTGAGGTTGGGCATCTCTGCCACCTTGGACAGCACCCAGTCGTTCATGTACAGGTCCGCCGGCCGGCGGCCGCCCCAGTACAGCACGGCCGGTCGCGTGATGCCCTTGTGCTGCATGTGTTCGATCAGTGCCTTGATGGGCGCAAACCCGGTGCCCGATGCCAGCAGCACCATGGGTTTGTCGCTGTCTTCGCGCAGGAAAAAGCTGCCATAAGGGCCTTCAACACGCAGGATTTCCTTTTCTTTCATGGCGGTGAACACGTGGTCGGTGAATTTGCCGCCGGGCATGTGGCGGATGTGCAGTTCCACGCCGGGGTTGTCGACTTGCGTGTGCGGCGCATTGCCCATGGAGTAGCTGCGGCGGTCGCCGTCGCGCAGCAAAAATTCCACGTACTGGCCTGCGTGGTACTTGAAGACATCGCTGGCCGGCAACTGCAGCCTGATCACCATCACGTCATGCGAGGCGCGCACCATGGTGTTCACGCGGGTCGGCATTTTCTTGATCGGGAAGGCACTTTCGTCGGTAACCTGGCGCGACTCCAGCACCACGTCGGTTTGCGCCACGCCGCAGCAGGTCAGGACGAATCCGGCCGCTTCTTCTTCGTGGCTCAATGCCTTGACCTGGTGCGGACCATGCACCACCGTGCCTTCGAGCTTTTTGCATTTGCACGATCCACAGGCGCCGTCCTTGCAGCCGTAAGGCATGCCCACGCCCTGGCGGATGGCCGCTGCAAGCATTGCTTCGTCGGGGTTGGCGGTGAAGGTGCGGCCGCTGGGCAGCACGGTGACGTTGAAAGTCATACTGGTTATCCTCTGACGTAATCCTGTTTTCTTATAGCTCTGGCTGTTTTGCAGCAGATTCCCCAATTTTGCCCTCAAACCAAAGTCCCCTTGGCGCCCTGCCTTCCCGTTTTCGCCGCCAGCGTGTCCTGATCGTCGGTTGCGGCGATGTCGGCCTGCGTGCCGCGCGCCTGCTGGCACCGCGTGTCCGCTTACTGGCGTTGACCTCTTCGCCCGAACGCGAACCCGGATTGCGCGCCCAAAACATCACACCGCTCGCTGGCAACCTGGACCAGCCAGCCACCTTGCGCCGGCTGGCGGGGCTGGCCACCCGCGTGATCCACCTGGCGCCGCCGCCCGGCGAGAACCTGCCCGACTGGCGCCGCGACCCACGTACGCTGGCCCTGCTGCGCGCGCTGCGGCTGCGCGGCCTGCCGCAGTCGCTGGTGTACGGTTCAACCAGCGGCGTTTATGGCGACTGCCAGGGCGAGTGGGCCAGGGAGACGAGGCCCGTCAACCCGCACACGCCGCGTGCGCAGCGAAGGGTGGACGCCGAGGCGCAACTGCGATTTTTTGGCCGTTCCAGCGGCGTGCGTGTGCACACGCTGCGCATTCCTGGCATTTACGCACCCGACCGCGAAGGCGGCACGCCGCGCGGCCGCCTGCTCAAGGGCACGCCGGTGCTGGCGCAGGCCGACGACGTTTTCACAAACCACATCCACGCCGACGACCTGGCGCGCGCCTGCGTCGCGGCTCTGTGGCGCGGCAAGCCGCAGCGCACCACCAATGCAAGCGATGACACCGAACTAAGGATGGGCGACTACTTCGATCTCGCGGCCGACCTCTACCAGTTGCCGCGTCCGCCGCGGGTCGCACGGAGCACCGCGCAAGACGAGTTGCCGCTGGTGCTGCTGAGCTTCATGAGCGAGTCGCGCCGGCTCGACAACACGCGCCTGAAGCAGGAGCTGCGGCTCCGCCTGCGCTACCCCACGGTTGAGACCGGCTTGCGCGACGATTGAGCGCGCCGGAGGTGGGTGCGCAGTGTGCAAACACATGCGCCTGGCGCTGGAGCGGCGAACCTGGCCGGCGTGGCTGCCGTGAACCTGTGCCGCGGACTGTTCAGTAGTTGAATTTGTACACGCCGGGCCGCATGGCCGGGTTACTGCCGACGGGGCACTGCCCGGCGGAGAGCTTGCCGGCCCATTCGCGGTAGCTGAACATGGGCACCGGGCTCATCAAGCAAGCCGGCTGGCCGAACGGGTGAAGCACATGCAGCAGCTGGTGGCCGATCTCGTGCGCGCCCGACAAGCCCGCCAGTTGCGCGGCCTCCTCCCGCGTGTACGTTTCGCCGCCGCGCCATTGCACCAGCTGCGCATCGTTGCCGGTGAAGGCATAGGTGCTCCACACGGAAACGGTGCCGTAGCGCGACAGGCGGTTGTAGGTGGTCAGACCGTTTGAGTAGCCGCCGCGCACGGCCGTGTGCACCGCCGGCAAGACGTTCTCGACGCCGGCGATCAACTGGTTGGTCAGCACCAGTTCGAAGGGCACGTCGCCGTATCCCAGCGCCAGCCACATCGGGAACTCGTTGAAGGGCTGGCTGTCGATGGCCGGGTCGCCGTCCAGCGCCAGCCGCGTGCGCCAGCGCTCGACCCGCTCCAGCTGCAGCGCCGCGGTGCGCGCGCCGAACACCTCGAATGTCGCGGGTTCGATGGCACCGGTGTGCGGCCGGGCGAACGCGATCATCTCCTCCAACGGCTCGACGCCGGTGCGAAAGCCGCGCGCGAACGCGCGATCCAGTTCCGCGCGGTTGCCGCGGCCGGACTTGAAGTCGTAGCTTTCCTTCAGGGCCTTGGCGCGGCGCGCTGGCGGGATGGTGTCGAACAGCGAGGCGATGGTCACTTCCTTCACGGGCGCGAAACGCAGCTCGATGCCGAAATGCTCCTGGACCGCGCGTTGCATGGCCTCCAGCGCGATCGCAAGCTGCTGCGCGTCCATCCGCGGCAGGCGGGGATTGACCGCGTAGGCCACGCGCATTTCGACCGGGCCCGCTGGCAACACCGGCAAGGGCAGGGTCGCCGCGATGGCGGCCCGAGCGCACAGCAGCAGTGCCAGGGTGGCGAGGGCAAGGCGCAGAGGGGCGGTTCTCATCAGCGGCAGTGTGCCATCCGGTTTCTGCTTTAGCCATGGAGCTGTACAACTATTTTCTTCCTTCGGGTCGTTCCGCGTTCGCGTGGTGACGGTGCGCATCGCCGGGAGGGCCAAAAAAAAGGCGGCTAACACCTTGGTCTCCTTGCCGAAGATTGGAGTCTGCGAGCTTCTAAATGAGTCACGCCGATTCGACAACGCATGCTTGCCGCAGACACCGCGTCTGCTTTACCCCACAGTGTCGTGAAGGCCTGTTCTACAAAAGAAGTAGCTGTCCGCAACCATCCATCAAAGAGGGGAGCACGTTTTTATTACATCGAGAAGAACACTTTTTTTAAAGCGCTTTTTTTCGTTATCCAGACGGTCTCTTTGGATACGATCCAAAGAAGTGCCCTCCATTGTTTGTGACAAAAGAGGCGCGCGGGAGGTGAAAAAATGCACAAGCAACGTTCAAAAATCAGCGCAGAGTCAGGGGTCGGACTCCTCGGCGTCGTTGACCAACTGGTACGCAGCATCGCGGGTTTGCGCAAAAAAGCAGTCCGCAGCGCCGGGGCTGCCCTGATGCTGGGTGTGGCGACAGCCCATGCCGGCCCGCAAGACGGCCAGGTCACGGCGGGCTCAGCCAGCATCACTCAAGCGGGCTCCAACACCACCATCACGCAGTCGAGCCAGAACGCCTCCCTGACCTGGAAGAGCTTCAACATAGGTGCACAGGAAAGCGTCAAGTTCCTGCAACCCTCCGCCAGCGCCATAGCGGTCAACCGCATCCTGGACACCAACGGCAGCCAGATTCTGGGCCAACTCAATGCCAACGGTCAGGTCTACCTGATCAACCCCAACGGCATCCTGTTCGGCGCAGGTGCTCAGGTCAATGTGGGCGGGCTGGTGGC
>NZ_JBDTTH010000066.1:0-23434 GCF_039930745.1 Polaromonas sp.
ACCTTGCCAAGGTTGAGGTCGAGAGTTCGAGACTCTTCTCCCGCTCCAATTCAAAAGGGCAGCATGTCAAAATGCTGTCCTTTTTCATTGGTGATAGTTCACAAGATAGCCCGTAGAATCCTGAAGGGATTACTAAAGGCAGACAGATTACGGCGCGGTAACAAAGCGGTTATGTACCGGATTGCAAATCCGAGTAGGTCGGTTCGACTCCGGCCCGCGCCTCCATCCTTTTCGCCCGCCCCTTGCCAGGGGCTTTTTTGTTCATCGGCATGTCCCCGGCCTGAGTGGTGAAATTGGTAGACACAGCGGACTTAAAATCCGCCGCTTCGTGAAAACGGGCGTACCGGTTCGATTCCGGTCTCAGGCACCAATCCCCGAACAAAGGCCAAAGGCGTTCCAGGCAACCCGTGCATGCACCGGCAATGCTCATTTCAGACCGCAAGTGGTTAAGATAGATTCCATGGCTCGCTACAACACTCCTCCCTTTGAAATACACGTCCACGGCGAAGTGCCGTTGCGTGAGGATGTCGGCTTTGAGCAGCTGCAGGAAGCCCTGAAGCCCCTCTGGAAATATTCGGGCGCCAAATCACTGGCGGACGGCGCGGCCAGTGCTTATGAAGAAGAGCCCGGCATCCGATTCGATGTGCAGCAGCATTTGCTGCAGCTGTGCTGGACAGTTCCCGGAGATGAAGATTTTCGCCAGGTGCTCGACGAGGTCTGCATGGCACTGAACGAGCTGGCCAACAGCGGTGCGCCGATTGAAGTCACGTTCTACGATGCGGATTTTGACGAGGATGAAGAGCCCGATGGTGAAGAGGCCAGAGACGACTTCGCGATGTACTTTGTGGGCCCCACGCCGGCAGCCATCATGCAGGTCCAGCGCGACTTGCTGGTGCAGGACATGATCGGCCTGATGGAGCGCCATTTCGACGCCGCGGAGCTGGGCGATGTGGTCTCGGCCGTTGATAAGTTGTTCGAGCAACGCTTCGATGCGCTGGTCAATTCCATGCAGCTTGGCAGGCCTCCCAGAGGCCTGGGTGGCCCGCAGGGCGGCTCCGGCCATGGCGGTGGCGGACGCAAGCCGCGGCATCTGCACTAAGGCCGCGCCGCGGCACTCGTATCCGGGCGGAAGAATCCCAGTCCGCGCAAATAGACGTCCAGCACGTCACGGCCCAGGGCTACCAGATCAAAGGCGGTGCTTTCCAGCAACCAGCTCTGGATCAGCCCGTCGATGATGGCATGCATGCCCTGCGCTGCTGTTGCGGCCGGAATCGCCAGCGCCACGCTGTGTCGTTCGGCTGCCGCCTGCAAGCCATGTTCAACCTGCGCCAGAAAGTCACTCCGGCTCTTCAGATGACGCAGCCGCAAGGCCTGGAGTTCATCGACATATTCCACTTTGTGGGTGGCTACTTCGAAAACTCGGCGCGCCTGCGGGTCGCCAGCGATACGGATCAGTGCGTCCATCACCCCGCTGTAGATTCGTGCCAGCGGATCGGTTTCTGCCTGCTGGCCCAGTCGGCCCTGGAAGGACTCTTCCAAGGGCAGGATGACCCGGTCCATCATGGCGTTGAACAGGTCGGCTTTGTCCTTGAAGTGCCAGTAAACGGCGCCGCGTGTCACCCCGGCGCGCCGGGCGATGTCCTGCAGGCTGGTGCGTGACACCCCTTGCGCCTGGAACAGCTGTTCCGCTGCATCCAGCAGCTTGTGGCGGGTGGCCAGTGCTTCTTCTTTGGTTCGGCGGACCACGCGATGTCTCCTGAGGGTTTTCGCTTGCTGTCTTTATACATTCACAAATGTATGTAAACTATACCACTCGCGAAAACCCTTATTCTTTCGGGTTCCGTCCGAACGGCCTCCGTGCCATTGCCACCGGCCCCGTCGCGCCTTCAATCCAGAAAATTCGAGGAACAGCATGCCTACGTCTTATGTCAGCCAGTCACGTCTGGTGTCTCCTTTTGCACTTCGTCAGCCGCTGGTGCTGCTTGCGATGCTGTCTTTGCTTCTGGTCGGCTGCGGCAAAGGCAGCAGTGCGCCGCCTGCTGCCCCGCCGCCTGCACAGGTCGGTGTGGTGACCGTCACCCAGGGCGATGTGGGGCTGGTGACCGAGTTGCCAGGCCGCCTGGAAGCGTCGCGCGTGGCCCAGGTCCGGGCGCGCGCGGCCGGCATCCTGCAAAAGCGGCTGTTCCGTGAAGGCAGTGACGTGAAAGCGGGACAAGTACTTTTCAGCATTGACGCTGCACCTTACGCAGCGGCCTCGGCCAGCGCCAAGGCGGGCCTGGCACGCGCCGAAGCCAACCTGGCCCAAGCCGGAGCGCTGGCACAGCGCTACAAGCCGCTGGTGGAAGCCAACGCCATCAGCAAGCAGGAGTATGCGAACGCGGTGGCCGCGCAGAAGCAGGCGGAAGCCGATGTGGCCGTCGGCAAGGCCAACGTACAGACGGCCGGCATCAACCTCGGTTATGCCTCGGTGACGGCGCCCATTTCAGGCCGCATCGGCCGCGCGCTGGTGACCGAGGGCGCACTGGTCGGGCAGGGCGATGCGACCCAGCTCGCCGTGATCCAGCAGATCCATCCCATGTATGTGAACTTCACGCAGTCGGCGTCGGAGGTGATGAAGCTGCGCGCCGCGATGGACAGCGGCCAGTTCAAGCGCGCTGCGGGCGGTGACGCGGCCAGCGTGCGTATCGTGCTGGAAGATGGCACGGAATATTCGCGGCCGGGACGCCTGCTGTTCTCCGACCTGACAGTGGACGCCACCACGGGCCAGATCACCCTGCGCGCCGAAGTGCCCAATCCCAACGGCCAATTGCTGCCCGGCCTGTATGTGCGTGTCCGCCTGGAACAGGCCCAGGCGACCAATGCCATGACATTGCCTCAGCAGGCCGTCACCCGTTCAGGACAGGGCGATACGGTCATGGTGGTTGATGCTGAAGGAAAGGTGGCAACACGGCCGGTAAAAATCGGTTCCGCCAAAGGCAACCAGTGGGTGATTCTCGAGGGCCTGAAAACGGGTGAGCAGGTCATGGTCGACGGCTTCCAGAAACTGCGGCCAGGCGCCACCGTCAAGCCCGTGCCCTGGCAGCCTGCCGGCGCCGCCCCGGTGCCTGCTGCTGGCGCTTCGTCGCCGGCCGCTGCCAGCTCCTCTGCGGCGCCAGCGTCTTCAGCCGCGAAATAAGGAGCGCACCGCATGGCCAAGTTTTTCATTGACAGGCCGATTTTTGCCTGGGTGATTGCGCTGTTCATCATCGTGATGGGCAGTGTGGCTATCACCCAGTTGCCAATTTCGCAATATCCACCGGTGGCACCGCCCGCCATTGTCATCAACGTGGCCTATCCCGGCGCGTCGGCCCAGACGCTGGAAGACAGCGTGCTCTCCGTGATCGAGCGCGAGATGAACGGCTCACCCGGCCTGATCTACATGGAGTCGGTGGCGCAAGCCAATGGAACCGGCACCATCACCATTAGTTTCCAGCCCGGCACCAACGCCGACCTGGCGCAGGTGGATGTGCAGAACCGTCTTTCGCGCGCCTCGCCACGCCTGCCCCAGGCGGTGACGCAGCAGGGTGTGCGGGTAGACAAGTCGCGCTCGAACTTCCTGCTGTTCACCATGCTCTCATCGACCAACCCGGCGATCGATCCGATAGGTCTGGGTGATTACGCTTCCCGCACTGTAGTGCCTGAATTGCAGCGTCTGCCGGGCATCGGCCAGGCGCAGTTGTTCGGCTCCGAGCGGGCCATGCGCGTCTGGATTGATCCGGCGAAGCTGGCCGGCTTCAGCCTGTCTTCCGTTGAAGTCACCGCGGCCATTCGCGCCCAGAACGCGCAGGTGTCTTCGGGCACGATAGGTGACTTGCCCAATGTCGCGGGCCAGGGTACCGCGGCCACGGTGGTGGTGAACGGCCAGCTCGCCAATGTCGAGCAGTTCGGCAACATTGTCCTGCGCGCCAACACCGACGGTTCAGCCGTGCGGCTCAAGGACGTGGCGCGCATAGAACTTGGCGGCCAGGCCTATGCAACATCGGCGCGGCTCAATGGCCAGCCTGCGGTGGGCATCGGCGTGCAGCTTTCGCCCAGCGGCAACGCGCTGGCTTCGGCCAAGGCCGTGCGCCAGAAGATGGCCGAGCTGGAGCGCTACTTTCCGCAGGGCGTGAGCTGGACTATTCCCTATGACAGCTCGCGTTTTGTCCAGATCTCCATCTCGCAGGTGGCGGTGACGCTGTTTGAAGCCGTGGCGCTGGTGTTTCTCGTGATGTTCCTGTTTCTGCAGAACTGGCGCTACACCGTCATCCCGACCGTTGTCGTGCCGATCGCGCTGCTGGGTACTTTCGGGACGCTGCTGGCGCTCGGTTTCTCGATCAACGTGCTGACCATGTTCGGCATGGTGTTGGTGATCGGCATTGTGGTGGACGATGCCATCGTGGTGGTTGAAAACGTTGAGCGCATCATGAGCGAGGAGGGGCTGCCGCCACTCGAAGCCACGCGCAAGGCGATGAAGCAGATTTCGGGCGCCATCATCGGCGTGACCGTGGTGCTGATCTCGGTGTTCGTTCCGCTGGCTTTTTTCGCCGGCTCGACCGGCAACATCTACCGCCAGTTCTCCGCAGTGATGGTGGCGTCGATTGGCTTTTCGGCCTTCATGGCGCTGTCGCTCACGCCGGCCCTGTGCGCCACGCTGCTCAAACCGGTGGAAGCCGGCCACCATCATGAAAAGCGCGGTTTCTTCGGCTGGTTCAACCGCGGTTTTTCACGCACCGCCAAAGGGTATGAAAGCATTGTCGCCCGCGTGCTCAGGCGCGCGGCGCGTTACCTGATCATCTACGTGGCCATCATTGCTGCTGTCGCGGTGGTCTACACACGCTTGCCGACTTCCTTTTTGCCCGGCGAGGACCAGGGCAACATTCTGGTCAACGTGCAGTTGCCGCCCGGCGCTACCCAGGAGCGCACGCTGTCGGTCATGCAGCAGGTCGAGGGCTACATCCTCAAGCAGCCCGAAGTGCAGAGCATGGTCGGTGTGCTGGGCTTCAGCTTCTCCGGCCAGGGCCAGAACGCGGCGCTGGCTTTCGTGACGCTCAAGGACTGGTCCGAACGCGAAGGCAAAGGCCAGTCGGCCGAGGCCTTGGCCGGGCGGGCCTTTGGGGCGTTGTCCGGTATCCGCGACGCCTTTATTTTTCCGCTCAGCCCGCCACCTATTCCCGAGTTGGGCACGGCCAGCGGCTTCACTTTCCGCCTGCAGGACCGGGGCGGTGCCGGCCACGAGGCACTGGTCAATGCGCGCAACCAGCTGCTGGGCATGGTGGGCAAGAGCCCGGTGCTGGCGCAGGTGCGCCCGGACGGACTGGAAGACGGTCCGCAGCTGCAGATTGACATTGACCGCGACAAGGCCAATGCACTGGGGGTGTCCTTCGACTCGATCAACACCACGCTATCGACGGCACTGGGTTCCAGCTATGTGAACGACTTCCCCAATCAGGGGCGTTTGCAGCGCGTGGTGGTGCAGGCCGACGCGCCGTCGCGCATGCAGCCCGATGACCTGCTGCAGCTCAACGCGAGCAACAGCCAGGGCCGGCCGGTTCCGCTGTCGGCTTTTGCGAGCACCCGCTGGGTGACAGGGGCGCAGCAGACCATCCGCTACAACGGTTATCCCGCCATGCGCATTTCGGGTTCGGCGGCGCCGGGCTACAGCTCGGGCGCTGCGATGGCCGAAATGGAAAAACTGGCAGCGCAGCTGCCCACGGGCTTTGGCTTCGAGTGGACAGGCCAGTCGCGCGAGGAAAAACTTGCCGGTGCGCAGGCGCTGATTCTTTACGGCTTTGCCATCCTCGCCGTCTTCCTGTGCCTGGCGGCGCTGTATGAGAGCTGGACCATTCCGCTGGCTGTGATCATGGTGGTGCCGTTGGGCGTGCTGGGTGTGCTGCTGGCCACGCTGCTGCGCGCCTACTCGAACGATGTGTATTTCCAGGTCGGGCTGATCACCATCATCGGCCTGTCCGCGAAAAACGCCATCCTGATCATCGAGTTTGCAAAAGACCTGGAGGCCCAGGGCAAAAGCGCCATCGAATCCGCGCTAGCCGCCGCCCACCTGCGTTTCCGCCCCATCGTGATGACCTCGCTGGCCTTCATGATGGGCGTGCTGCCGCTGGCCCTGGCTACCGGCGCCGGCTCGGCGAGCCAGCGCGCCATCGGCACCGGCGTGATCGGCGGCATGATCACCGGCACAGCGCTGGCCGTGTTTTTTGTGCCGGTGTTTTTTGTGGTGGTGCGCAGCCTGTTCAAGAGCAGCGAGCGGCAAAGAAAAATGTATTCAGACCACGCCCGGGCGGCAGGTTTTGACGGAGACGGAAATGAAACAAAAACCCATGAATAAGGCCTGGCGGGTGCGGCTCCTGGCGCTGGGCGCAGCAGCGCTGGCGGCAGGTTGCTCCATGGCGCCGAAATACGAACGCCCGGAAGCGCCAGTTGCCACCGACTGGCCGGGCCTGCGCCTGGCGCGCACGCTGGCCGTCGCCCCGGGCACGACCTCCGCCGCAGTGCAGACCACGGCTGCGGCCGACATCGAATGGCAGAGTTTTTTCAGCGATCCCAAGCTGCGGCAACTGATCGAGGCGGCGCTGCGCAACAACCGCGACCTGCGCATTGCGGTACTCAACATCGAGCAGGCCAGGGCGCAGTTTCGCATCCAGCGCGCCGACCAGTTTCCCACCGTGGGCGCGGCGGCCACCGGTTCGCGCCAGCCCAATGCCAACGGCAATGGCAGCATTTCCAGTGTCTATACCGCTGGCCTGGCGATGACGTCTTACGAGATCGACTTTTTTGGCCGGGTGGCCAGCCTCAAGGACGCCGCACTGGCGCAATACCTGGCTACCGAGGAGGGGCGCAAAACCACGCAGATCAGCCTGATTGCGGCAGTCGCCACCACTTACCTGAGCCTGCTCGCCGACGAAGAGCTCCTGGCAATCACACAGCAGACCCTGGCCACGCGTGAAGAGTCGTTCAAGCTGAGCCAGCTGCGGTTTGACAACGGGGCCACGTCCGAACTGGATCTGCGCCAGGCCGAATCGCTGACAGAAGCCGCCCGCGTCAGTCTTGCGCAGTTGCAGCGCCAGCGCGCACTCGATGAAAACCTGCTGACCCTCTTGCTGGGCCAGCCGCTGACCGGCGAACTAACGGCTGCGCTGCCGGCCGGGCAGGCGCTGGCCGATGCGCCGCTGATGGTGGATGTGCCTGCCGGCCTGCCCTCGGACCTGCTCACCAATCGCCCGGATATTCGCCAGGCCGAGCAGCAGCTGCTGGCAGCGAACGCCAATATCGGCGCCGCGCGCGCTGCGTTTTTTCCGCGCATTTCGCTGACCGCGACGGCCGGCAGCGTCAGCAATCACCTGTCGGGGCTGTTTGAAAGCGGCACCTACGGCTGGACCCTGGCGCCGCAGCTGTTTTTGCCGCTGTTTGATGCCGGCCGCAACCGGGCGGGTCTCGACTCGGCCAATGCCAGGCGTGACATCGCCGTGGCGCAGTACGAAAAAGCGATTCAAACCGCGTTCCGCGAAGTGGCTGATGCACTGGCCGGCCGCGCCACGCTCGGTGAGCAATTGCGTGCACAACGGGCCCAGGCCAATGCTGAAGCCACCCGCTTCAAGCTGTCCGACCTGCGCTACCAGAACGGCATTGCCAGCCAGCTCGATTTGCTGGACGCACAGCGCTCGCTGTTCACCGCGCGCCAGGCCGTGGTGCAAACCCGGCTGCTGCAGCTGCAGAACCAGGTCACGCTGTACAAAACGCTGGGTGGTGGCTGGAAGGAGCCCATGGCGGCGGCTGCAACGACGACTCCCTCCACCCCCTGACCGAACCCCGATGGCTGCTTTCTGCGGCCCGGTGGGGCATTTGATCACTATTTCATAAGCTGTTTAGGCTCCTGGCCCTTTAGATACGGACGCTAGCAGCTATTAAAGTGATAGCGACTTGCCTCTGCCCTGCGGTATCAAAAGGCCATGGATTATGCTTGGCTCGTCTTCAGGAGCTCAAGCATGGCCCTCTTTTCCCAGGATGCCCTCAACCCCGGCGTGCGCAAGCGCGAAGTGTTTGGCTGGGCCATGTACGACTTTGCCAACTCGGGTTACACCACGGTCGTGATCACCGCGGTATTTGCCGCCTATTTTGTGGGCGGTATTGCGCAGAAGGCCGAGTGGGCCACCTTCGCGTGGACGGCAGCGCTCAGCGTTTCCTATGCGATTGTCATGCTCACCATGCCCAGCATCGGCGCCTATGCCGACTTGCGGGCGGCCAAGAAACGGCTGTTGATGATGGCCACGATAGGTTGCGTGGTGACGACAGCCGCGTTGGCCCTTGCCGGGCCCGGCAGTCTGGCTTTCGCGGTGTTGCTGATCATTCTTTCGAACACCTTCTTTGCCTATGGGGAATCCTTGACAGCTGCATTCCTGCCGGAACTTGCGCGGCCCGATGCCTTGGGCAAGGTCAGTGGTTGGGGCTGGAGCTTTGGTTATTTCGGCGGCATGCTGGCCTTGGGCGTCTGCCTGGGCTATGTGCTGTGGGCCCAGGCACGCGGTATTCCCGCCGACCAGTTTGTGCCGGTCACCATGCTGATCACGGCGGTGATTTATGGGCTGGCTTCGCTGGTGACCTTTCGCCTTTTGAAGGAAAGGGCCCAGCCCAACCCGGCGGCATTGCGGCAAGGCGGTCTGCAAGCTTCTCTGGAGCAACTCGGCCAGACATTTCGCCAGGCCAGGCGTTACAAGGACTTCATGTGGTTGCTGGCTTGTGCCGTGTTCTACCAGGGCGGCGTGGCCGTGGCGATTGCGCTGGCCGCCATTTACGCCGAGCAGGTGATCGGGTTTCAGCCGCAGGAAACCATGGTATTGATCTTCGTCCTTAACCTCGCAGCCGCCGGGGGTGCCTTTGCCTTCGGGTATTTCCAGGACCGCATCGGCCACAAGCTGGCGCTGGGCATCACACTCGTTGGCTGGGTCGCCACTTGCGTGATCGCTGCCGTCACAACCACCAAAGGCGGCTTCTGGTATGCGGCCGCTATTGCCGGCGTATGCATGGGTTCCAGCCAGTCGGCTGGCCGTGCGATGGCCGGCATGTTTTCCCCCAAGCGTCAACTGGCCGAGTTCTACGGTTTGTGGACTTTTGCGGTGCGCCTGGCCAGCATCATCGGGCCGCTGAGTTATGGCGCCATCACCTGGATGACCGGCGGTGACCAGCGAACGGCCATCCTGTCGACGGCGGTGCTGTTTGCCGTGGGATTGGCGTTGCTGATTCCGGTGAATGTAGAGCGCGGGCGTGAGGCGGCGCTGGCCGCTGACGCGGTGGACCGATGATGCCGCTTTGGCAGCACGAGCGGCATGAGCCGCTCTGCGCGGTGCGATGGGAAGAGCAGCGGGCGCGCGACCTGATCAAGCGCATCGCCAGTGCCACCGAATCCCACGCGGGCCCCTGGCCCAACCACTCGCTGGACGGCGCCGACCCGGCGCCGCGCTACGAGCTGTATGGCGGTGCTTGCGGCGTGATCTGGGCGTTGCATCACCTGCAGCAGCGCGGCGCCGTAGAGCTGGCCAATGCGCTTCAGTCCGCGCAAGTGTTGCGGCTGCTGGAGCCCAACCGTGCTCTGATGGGCCATAGCCGGGGGGCTTTCGGCGCTTACCTGATGGGCGACACCAGCCTGCGCATGCTGGCGTTCGCCATCGAGCCTGATGAAGCGCAGGCCGCCGCAATCGCGCAACTCGTCGAGGCAACCGTCGATCACGCGGCGCGGGAACTGATGTGGGGATCACCCGGCACCATGCTGGCGGCACTATTCATGCAACGCCGTACCGGCCAGGCACGCTGGGCTAGCCTGTTCCGCCAGACTGCGGAGAAGCTCGCCTCCCAGCTCCTGTGGTCGCAGGAGGAGGGCTGCCACTACTGGGACCAGGAGCTGTACGGGCAGACATCGACGTACCTGGACGGCGTGCATGGCTTCGCAGCAACCGCCTCTGTGCTGCTGCAGGGCCGCGACCTGTTGCCGCCGGAGCAAGCCCGCGCCTGGGAGGAACGCATCGCCGCCACCATGGGCCGCACTGCCGAATGGAAAGACGGCCTCGCCAACTGGCGCAACCAGCTGACGCGCCCGCGCGGCGGCCCCAAGCTGATGCAGTACTGCCATGGCGCGCCGGGCTACGTGATTTGCCTGGCCGGCTTTCCCGGCCCCGCGCTGGACGACACCTTGCTCGCGGCTGGCGAGGCAATCTGGCGGGCCGGGCCGTTGTGCAAGGGCTCGAACCTGTGCCACGGCACGGGCGGCAATGGGTATGCCTTTCTCAAGCTGCACCGCCGCTTTGGCGGAACGCAGTGGCTGGAGCGGGCGCGCGCCTTCGCCGTGCATTCGATCGTGCAGGCCGAGGAGGCACTGGCCGCGCATGGCCAGTGGCGCTTTTCCTTGTGGACCGGCGACCTGGGCCTGGCGATCTACCTGCTGGATTGCATTGAGGAAAGGGATCGCTTTCCCACGCTCGACTGCTTCTTCGACTAAAGGCCTAGCCAGCGCGCCGCTGCCGCCTGCAAGACCTGCGCATCGCCCGTGGACAGCCACTGCACTCGGCCTCCGCCTTGCGGGTTCAATAGGCCAGCGTCCTGCAGCAGGCGACGGGTCTGGCGGGCCACCGGCTCGCCAGTCTCGATCAGCGCAACCTCCGGTCCGGCCAACTCGGTAAAGTGCGTCGCCGCGAAAGGGTAGTGGGTGCAGCCCATCACCAAGGTGTCGATTCGTCCGTTTTGAGAGCCGAATCGGTCTCTATCCCCGATGTAGTCGGAGCATAGTGCTCTTATTTTTGTAGCGTCATCGGCTTCGATGGCAGCCGCCAGGCCGTCGCAGGGCTGCAGCAGGAACTCCGCCTGGTCCCGCAACGAGGCGTGCAGCGCTGCGAATTTCGCCGATGCCAGCGTGGCCCGCGTGGCCAGCACGGCAATGCGTTTGGTGGTGCTGCGCGCCGCCGCCGGTTTGAGCGCGGGTTCCACGCCCACGAGGGGCAGGTCCCCATGAGCGACACGCAACAGGTGCACTGCCGAAGCCGTCGCGGTGTTGCAGGCCACGACCAGGGCCTTGATGGCGTGCTCTTGCCGCAATTGCCCGGCAATCGCCAGCGACCGCTGCGCCAGAAATGCGTCGTCGCGCTCGCCGTACGGCGCGTGGCCGGTGTCGGCGAAGTAGACGAAGTCTTCTTGCGGCAGGGCAGCGCGCAGCGCCCTAAGAATGCTCAGGCCACCGACCCCGCTGTCAAAAACACCGATAGGCGCTTGGTTGCTCAAGCAGCTGCAACCGCAATGCCCTTGAACTCGCCGGTGGCGATCTTCTTCTGCCACTCCGCCGGGCCGGTGATGTGGGCGCTGGTGCCGCCTGCATCCACCGCCACGGTGACCGGCATGTCCACCACGTCGAACTCGTAAATGGCTTCCATGCCGAGGTCGGCAAAACCAACGACGGTTGCGTGTTTGATCGCCTTGCTGACCAGGTAGGCAGCGCCGCCCACGGCCATCAGGTAGGCGCTCTGGTGCTTCTTGATGGCTTCGATGGCGACCGGGCCGCGTTCGGCCTTGCCTATCATGGAGATCAGGCCGGTTTGCGCCAGCATCATCTCGGTGAAGCCGTCCATGCGGGTGGCGGTGGTCGGGCCGGCCGGGCCGACGGCTTCGCCGGCCACCGGGTCCACCGGGCCGACGTAATAGATCACCCGGTTGGTGAAGTCCACCGGGAGTTTTTCGCCTTTGGCCAGCATGTCGGAAATACGCTTGTGCGCAGCGTCGCGGCCGGTCAGCATCTTGCCGTTGAGCAGCAGCGTATCACCAGGTTTCCAGCTCGCGACTTCTGCCTTGGTCAGGGTATTGAGGTTGACCTTTTTGCTCTTCACGTAGTCGGGTGTCCAGTTCACGTCGGGCCACAAATCCAGCGATGGCGGGTCAAGGTAAACCGGGCCGCTGCCGTCGAGCACGAAGTGCGCGTGGCGCGTGGCGGCACAGTTGGGAATCATCGCCACGGGCTTGCTGGCTGCGTGGGTTGGGTACAGCTTGATCTTGACGTCCAGCACGGTGGTCAGGCCACCCAGGCCTTGCGCGCCTATGCCCAGGGCGTTGACCTTGTCAAACAGTTCGAGGCGCAGCTCTTCGGTTTTGGTGAGCTTGGCGCCTGACGAGGACTTCGCCTGCAGCTCGTACATGTCGAGGTCGTCCATCAGGCTTTCCTTGGCCATCAGCACGGCTTTTTCAGCGGTGCCGCCAATGCCTATGCCCAGCATGCCGGGCGGGCACCAGCCAGCGCCCATGGTCGGCACGGTCTTGAGCACCCAGTCCACCACCGAATCGCCGGGGTTGAGCATGACCATCTTGCTTTTGTTTTCCGAGCCGCCGCCTTTGGCCGCCACCGTCACTTCGACGGTGTTGCCGGGAACAATCTCGGTGAAGATCACGGCCGGCGTGTTGTCTTTCGTGTTCTTGCGGTCGAACTGCGGGTCGGCCACCACGCTGGCGCGCAGGGTGTTGTCGGGATGGTTGTAGCCACGCCGCACACCTTCGTTGATAGCGTCTTCCAGGCTGCCGGTAAAACCATCCAGGCGCACGTTCATGCCGACCTTCAGGAACACGTTGACGATGCCGGTGTCCTGGCAGATCGGACGGTGGCCGGTGGCGCTCATCTTGCTGTTGGTCAGGATTTGCGCAATCGCGTCCTTGGCCGCCGGGCTCTGCTCACGCTCGTAGGCGCGCGCCAGATGGGCGATGTAGTCGGCCGGGTGGTAATAGCTGATGAACTGCAGGGCGGCGGCAACGGATTCGATGAGGTCGGCTTGTCGGATGGTCGTGGTCATGGGGTGATGCGTCGTGGGTACTTTGAAAAGGGTCTTCCCGGCAAAGACAGATCGCCCGGATTTTTTGGGCAACAATACATCTTCAATGAGAATGACTTTCATTTGCCTGGCCGTCTTTCCTGACCGCCAAAAGCCCCTTATTTTGACAGGTAAGCACACATCATGAAGACACGCAGCGAACGAGACACCTTTGGCCCGATTGACGTCCCCGCCGACCGCCTCTGGGGCGCGCAGACGCAGCGTTCGCTGCAGAACTTCGACATCTCCGGCGAGCAGCAGCCGCGCGAGATCATCCGGGCGCTGGCGCAGGTCAAGCGGGCCTCGGCCAGCGTCAACCTGGCGCTGGGCCTGCTCGACAGCAAAAAGGCGCAGGCCATCATGGCCGCGGCCGACGAGGTGATCGCTGGCAACCATGCGGACGAATTCCCGCTGGTGGTCTGGCAAACCGGCTCGGGTACCCAAAGCAACATGAACGTCAACGAGGTGCTCGCCAACCGTGCCAGCGAACTGATGGGCGGCGAGCGCGGCGAAAGCCGGCTGGTGCATCCGAACGACGAGGTGAACCGCAGCCAGTCGTCCAACGACGTGTTCCCGACGGCCATGCATGTGGCCGCGGTAGACGCCATCACACACAGGCTGTTGCCGGCTATCGGGAAACTGCGCGGCACGCTAGCCAAAAAGGCGCAGGACTTCGACAGCATCGTGAAGATTGGCCGCACCCATTTGCAGGACGCGACACCGCTGACGCTGGGCCAGGAATTCTCCGGCTATGTGACGCAACTCGAACACGGCGAAAAACACCTGCGCGCCGCCTTGCCGCATCTGTGCGAGCTGGCGCTGGGCGGCACGGCGGTGGGCACCGGGCTGAATGCACCCGCGGGCTACGCGGAGCAGGCAGCCGCAGAACTCGCGCGCCTGACCGGCCTGCCGTTTGTGACGGCGCCCAACAAGTTTGAAGCGTTGGCTTCGTGCGACGCGCTGGTGCACGCCCACGGCGCACTCAAGACTGTTGCCGGCAGCATGATGAAAATTGCCAACGATGTGCGCTGGCTGGCCAGCGGGCCGCGCAGCGGCATTGGCGAGTTATCGATCCCGGAGAACGAGCCGGGCTCGTCCATCATGCCCGGGAAGGTCAACCCGACGCAAAGCGAGGCGGTCACCATGCTGTGTTGCCAGGTCTTCGGCAACGACGTGGCCATCAACATCGGCGGGGCGTCCGGCAATTTCGAACTCAATGTGTTCCGGCCCATGATTGCCCATAACTTCCTGCAAAGCGTGCGCTTGCTGGCCGACGGCATGCGCAGCTTCAACGACCACTGTGCCGTGGGCATTGAACCCAACCGCGAGCGCATCGCCGAGCTGGTGGACCGCTCGCTGATGCTGGTGACGGCGCTGAATCCGCACATCGGGTACGACAAGGCCGCCTTTATTGCCAAGAAGGCGCACAAGGAGGGCAGCAGCCTGCGCGACGCGGCGCTGGCATCAGGCCATGTGACGGCGGAACAGTTTGACGCTTGGGTACGGGCCCAAGACATGGTCGGCCCCTAAGGCGCTATTTGCTATGCTATTGATAGCTATATGCGCAAACAGAATAAGGGCTGGCGGCCTTTTTTTGCTGGACGGGCGCTGCTGGCCGCGCAGCGTCAGGATGGACGTCGCTCAGGCACCGCATCCTCGGGCGCGAGCGCGCGCGTGGGCACACGCAGGTGCAGCGCGGCCTGGGCCATCACGTTGGCCGACACCGGCGCGGTGACAAAGACGAACAGTGTGATCAGCAGTTCCGCAAAACCAATACGCCCCTGTGCCGCCGACACCATCATGCTGGCCAGCAATATGCCGCCGACGCCGAGGGTGGACGCTTTGGTTGGTGCATGGATGCGCATGAAAAAATCCGGTAGACGGACAAGGCCAACGGCACCGACAAGCAGGAAAAAAGCGGCCACCAGCAGCATGGCGGCGGCCAGCCATTCGGCCAGGGGAAGAATGTTCATGTTCATGGGTTTCTCCGCTTATTCGATGACATCGCCACGCGTCAGGTAGCGCGAAAGCGCCACGGTCGAAGCAAAGCCCAGCATGGCCACGACCAGCGCGGCTTCGAACAGCAAGACTGTTTCAAGCCGTATGCCCAGCAGTACGATCAGCGCCACCGCGTTGATGTACAGGGTGTCGATTGCCAGCACACGGTCGATGGACTGCGGCCCGCGCACCAGGCGCCAGGCGCAAAGCAGGATGGCCAGTGACACCGCTGCAGTGGCGATGTCCAGCGCGATAACAAGAATGCCTGCGCTCATGCTTTTTCTCCGATGCCGCGTGAGGGATGTTCAAAGATGGCCAGTAGCAGGGTTTCATAGCGGTTTTTGATGTCCGCAGCCATCTGGACCGCGTCTTCGCAATCAAGCGCATGTACCAGGATCTCGTGCCGCTTTTCGTCGATGGTGCAGGACACCGTGCCGGGGGTGGTCGTGATGATGGTGGCCAGCAGCGCAATCGCCGTTGGGTGGGTCAGGGCCAGCGACACCGGTACCCAGGCTGGGTGCAGACGTGACTGGGGGCCGAGCACCAGACGCGCGACAGCAATGTTCGAAACAATGATGTCCCACAACACCCGGCGTGCCAGGCGCACCGCGGGTGCCAGCCGCGGCATGGTGGCCGGAGGCAGGGCAGAGTGCAGCATGCGCGGAATGAAGATGCCGATGAGCAGCGCCGAGATGATGTGGACCAATTCAAGGGAATGCTGTAGCAGCAGCCAGCTGACGGCCAGCAGCGCGGTCAACAAGGGATGGCCCAGCCAGGGTTTCCTTTTCATCGCTTGCCTCCTGCTTCCGGCAGCATCACGTCACCTTTTCCTGCGCGGTAGGGCCGCATGGTCGCAGCACCGGCTCCGCCCATCGCTCCCAGTACGGCTTCTGCATTACCCGCGCGGTCGGCGAGCTGGGCCGCTGCGGCATCGGTGTAGCGCTTGAGCGGCGAGCCGGCCGCCGCAAGTACCAGGCTCAGGGCGAGCAGGCCGAGCGTCGCGGATGTCAGCCGCCAGCTGCCGCCGGCTCGGATGTCGGTGTCTTCGGGAAGCACGTTCCAGAACAGGATGGTGCCCGCACGCGCCAGGCCGACCAGGGTCAGGAAGCCGGTGATCAGCACCAGGGCCCATATCCACGCCTGGGCGGGCGCCGGTGCGGAACTCTGCAGAATCATGAGCTTGCCCAGAAAGCCGGGCAAAGGCGGCAGGCCGGCGGCCGATGCCGCGCCCAGCAGTGTCATCAGGCCGAGCATCATCGGCTGCGCCACGGGTGCGGCAGGTTGCAGCCTGTCCCCCACGTCGCCGCGCTGGGTGGCGACAAGTTCTACCAGAAGGAAGAGGGCGGCAATCACCAGGGTGCTGTGCACCATGTAGTAAAGAGCTGCCGACATGGCGGCTTGTGTGAACAGGCCGACCCCGACCAGGATGGTGCCGACGGAGGCGACGGTGAGGTAGGACACCAGCCGCGCCAGGCTGTGCGCAGCCAGGGCGCCCAGGGTGCCCAGGACCAGGGTGGACAGGGCCAACGGCAGCAACCAGGCTTCAGCGGCCAGCGCGGCGTGGCCTGCGCCGTCCCCCAGGATCACGCCATGCACGCGGATGATGGCGTAAACGCCGACCTTGGTCATGATCGCAAACAGCGCGGCGACAGGAGCGGTGGCCGCTGCGTAGGTGCCGGGCAGCCACAGATACAGCGGGACCATGGCTGCCTTCAGCCCGAACACGACCAGCAGGACCATGGCGCCCGAGGTGAACAGGGCCGCCTCCTGCGGGCCAAGCCGGGCAACACGCAGCGCCAGGTCGGCCATGTTGAGCGTGCCGGCAACGCCGTAGATGACCGCGAGCCCCACCAGGAAGAGCGCTGATGCCACCAGGTTGAGTACCACGTAGTGCAGGCCGGCCTTGAACCGGTTGCGGCCTTGGCCATGCACCAGCAGGACGTAGGATGCAATCAGCAGCACTTCAAAAAACACGAAGAGGTTGAACAGGTCGCCGGTCACGAAAGCGCCCGACAAACCCATGAGCTGGAAGTGGAACAGGGCATGGAAGTGCCGGCCATGCGTGTCCCAGCCGCCGGTCGCGTACCACAGCACGGGGACGGCAATCGACCAGGTCAGCGCGAGCATCATGGCGCTCAGCCGGTCCACCACGAGCACGATGCCAAAGGGGGCCGGCCATCCGCCCAGGGGGTAGACGTTCAGCCCCCCTGCAGAGGCTTCGGTCATGAGCCGCCAGGCGAGCACAGCGCCGAAAACAGCCGAGGACAGGCTGAGAAAACGGCAGCGCCGAAAATGTGCGCCGTCATGGCTGGTCTGGCCGTCGCCGTCGCCCATCAACAGCAGCGCGACCGCCGTGAACAGCGGCAGCAGGACCGGCAGCACCGGCAGGTGGCGGGAAAAAATAGCGTCCAGCAGCTCGGTCATGCGCGTGGTTCCCCGGCGTCTTGCGTGGCATGCGCCGATTCATGGCCGTCGACATGGTCGGTGCCGCTTTCATGACGGCTGCGCAGGGCCAGTTCGATGATGAAGCCCGTGGTGGCAAAACCGATCACGATCGCGGTCAGCACCAGCGCCTGCGGCAGCGGGTCGGCGATACGGCTTCCGGCAGAAAGAATGGGGGCGGCGTCCTGCCAGAGCCGACCCATGGCGAAAATGAACAGATTGACCGCGTAGCCCAGCAGGCTCAGGCCCAGCACAACGGGCCAGGTCCGGCCGCGCAAGACCAGGTAGATACCGGTGGCTGTGACGGCCCCGATTCCGCTGGCAACAAGAAATTCGAGACTCATGGCCGGACTCCCGGGTTGGAAGAGGGCGAGGCCGGCCCCGGTTCGCGGGAAACCGCGCCCAGTGTGGACAGGGTCAGCAGCGTGGCGCCGACCACGGTGATGTAGACCCCCAGGTCAAACAGCGCGGCAGTAGCCAGGGGCAATTCGCCAAGCAGGGGAACATGGGGGTGGCCGTGCGCACTGGTCAGGAAAGGCTGGCCAAACACGAAGGCCCCAACGCCTGTGAGGCCGGCAATACCCAGGCCATAGCCTATCCAGCGCACGAAGCGCCGTCCCCCATGGGCGTGCAGCAGCAGTTCGGCGCGCGACTGGCCCAGCGCCATGTATTGCAATACCAGCGCAACCGCCGTGATGAGGCCTGCAATAAAACCGCCGCCCGGCATGTTGTGGCCGCGCATGAAGATATACAGGGTGACCACCAGGGCCAGCGGCAACACCACGCGCGCCGCCACCCGCAGCATCAGCGGCAGGGCGGCGAAGGTCCAGGTCCGGCCGCTGTCGTCCATGGCCGGACGGCGGGTACGCATGCCATCCATCAAGGCCAGCAGGCCCACCGCGGCAATGCCGAGCACGGTGATTTCGCCAAAGGTGTCATAGCCCCGGAAGTCAACCAGGATGACATTTACCACGTTGGTGCCGCCGCCTGCAATGGCGGACTGGTTCAGGAAATACCAGGCGATGGAATCGTGATCACGTGTGAGCATGACCCAGGCCAGCCAGGCGATGCCTCCTCCGCCAGCCAGGGCCAGCGCTCCATCCCGCATGCGCCGGCTTGTCGATGACTCACGCGGCGTCTGGCGTGGCAACAAGGCCAGGCCCATCAACAACAGGACGGTGGACACCACCTCGACGGTGAGCTGGGTCAGGGCCAGATCAGGCGCGGAAAACCCCAGGAAACACAGGGAGGTGACCAGCCCGACCACGCCGGCCATGACCACCGATTGAAAACGATCGTGGTGGCGCAGGGCCAGCCAGGCGCAGGCGGCCAGCAGCAGGGCCCAGAGCACCAGCGCCGGCGCTGATATTGGCAGCAGGGCCCGGGCGCCTGTGCCGGGTGCTGCATTGCCCATCAGCGGCACCGCGCCGACCACCAGGGTGGCCAGAATCGTCCACGCGACATAACGCTGGAGCGAGCCAATCTCCAGCAGGCGGGTTACACGGCCGGCATCGGCGAACAGTCGGCTCATGGCGCGGTTGAACAGGTTCAGGCCGGTCAGCAGTCCGAACCAGCTTTCGGAGGTGACGCCATGCAGACGTCCCCTGCGCGCCAGGGCGAAATACAGCGCAGCCCCACCGCCCAGCGCGAGCATGCTCAGCAGCAGCGGCAGGTTGAAGCCATGCCAGATCGCCAGGTGGTATTCCGGAGGGGGCCGGCCCATCATCGCCGTGGCAGCCACATGCACCAGAGGGCCGAGTGTGAGGGCCGGCAAAATGCCGACCAGCACGCAGGTGCCCGCCAGCAGAGCAACCGGCGCCATCATGCCGACCGGCGGCTCGTGGGGGTGGGCATTCGGCAGATCGCGGGGCGGGCCGTTAAAGAAGAGGTCATGCACCAGCCGCACGGAGTAGGCCACGCTGAAAAGCGCGGCCAGGCTGGCAAGCAGCGGCACGGCCCAGCGCCAGCCGCCTGCTGCCTGCCCAAAGGTGACAGCTTCCGTCAGGAACATCTCTTTGGAGAGGAAGCCGTTAAACAAGGGGACGCCCGCCATGGCGGCTGCGGCCGTCATGGCCAGCGTGGCCGTCCAGGGCATCAGTCGGTACAAGCCGCCCAGCTGCCGGATGTCGCGCGTGCCGGTCTCGTGGTCCACGATGCCGGCCGTCATGAACAGCCCGGCCTTGAAACTCGCATGGTTGAGGATGTGGAATATGGCGGCCACCGCCGCCAGCGGTGAGCCAAGGCCGATGAGAAAGGTGATCAGGCCGAGATGGCTGATGGTCGAGTAGGCCAGCAGTCCCTTGAGGTCATGCTTGAAGATCGCGATGAAGCCGGCGAAAACCATGGTGAGCAGGCCGGCGGTGGTCACGATGGCCATGAACAGCTCGGTTCCACCCATCACGGGTGTCAGACGCGCGAGCAGGAAGATGCCGGCCTTGACCATGGTGGCGGAATGCAGGTAAGCCGACACCGGCGTGGGCGCGGCCATGGCTTGCGGCAGCCAGAAGTGAAAAGGGAATTGCGCACTTTTGGTGAAGCAGCCGACCAGGATCAGCGCGAGCGCCGCAGGGTAGCGAGCGTCGGCCTGGATCAGCGCCACCTTGTCCAGCATCTGGCTGATCTCATAGGTGCCGGCCATCTGGCCGAGCAGCACAAAACCGCCGAGCATGGCCAGCCCGCCGCCGCCAGTGACTGCCAGTGCCATGCGCGCACCTTCACGCGCGTCGGCCCGATGCTTCCAGTAGCCGACCAGCAGGAAAGACGAAATGCTGGTCAGTTCCCAGAACACCATCAGCAGGAGGAGGTTGTCGGACAGGACGATGCCCAGCATGGCGGCCATGAACAGCATCAATGTGCTGTAGAACTTGCCCGCAGGGTCATCGGTACCGAGGTAGTGGTGCGCGTACAGGATGATCAGCAAGCCCATGCCGGAGATCAATAGCGCGAACATGAGCGACAGGCCATCGAGGCGAAGGCCGAGGTTCAATCCGATTTCCGGCACCCAGGGTGTGAACTCGAGCACGGAGCCGCCTGCCATGATCACGGGCGACTGCATCAAGAGCAGGCCCAGGCTCGCGGCGGTGACTGCGGCAGCAAGCCAGGCGGTGCGCCTGCGGTAATGGGGCGAAGGCCAGGCTCCGGACCAGCCTGTCAGCAGGGTACCGGCCAGCAGCGGCAGGAAAATAACGACGAGAAGCATCGCGCGTGTATTTCCGTGAAGTGTTGAAGTGGCCGAGCCCGGCAAAGCCGGGGCTGGCGCGGATCTGCGTCAGTGGCTGCCGGTTTTCGACATGATCTTGTCGGTGTAGGCAATCGCCAGCGCCGACAGCAGGAAGGTGATGTGGATGACCGTCTGCGCGATCAGCACCCTGTCGGTGTAGTTGTCGGCATTGATAAAGGTTTTCAGCAAGTGGATCGAGCTGATGCCGATGATGGCGGTGGCCAGCTTGACTTTAAGCACGGAAGCGTTGACGTGGCTCAACCATTCGGGCTGGTCGCGGTGGCCTTCGAGGTTCATGCGGCTGACAAAGGTTTCGTACCCGCCGACAATCACCATGATCAGCAGATTGGAGATCATGACCACATCAATCAGTGCCAGCACCACCAGCATGATCACGGTTTCATTCAGCGTGGTGATGGGCGCATCGGTCTTGTAGCCTATGCTGGTCACCAGCGCCTGCAGGGCAGTCTGGCTGCCGAAGACGGCTTCGACCAGGTGCAGCAATTCGAATAAAAAGTGGTACACATAGACGCCTTGTGCGGCGATCAAGCCCACATACAGCGGCAATTGCAGCCAGCGGCTGGCAAAAATAAAATTGGGAATGGGACGCAGAGGAGAGGCTTTGGGCGGAAGATCTTGAGGGTCTGACATGGCAGGGTGCGGGTTTGTACGGGTGGGGCGAATTGTAGGCCGGCTGTCGTGCCTGGCCTGCCTGAGCTTAAATCTGTAAGCTTGATGCCAGTCAGTGGGCTGTAAGTGCCAAATATGACATTAACACGCATCGCATACAAAACAGGAGACCAGCACCATGAGCGCGCCTTCATCTGCCATCGAATCCACACTGGTTGAAAACCGGGTCTTCTTTCCCAATCCCGAACTGGCCAAATCTGCCCGCATCTCGGGCATGGATGCCTACAACGCGCTATGCGCTGAAGCCGAAAAAGACTTCGAGGGATTCTGGGCCCGACTGGCGCGCGAGAACCTGAGCTGGAAGAAGCCCTTCACCCAGACCCTGGACGAGTCGAAGGCCCCGTTCTATAAGTGGTTTGCCGATGGCGAGCTCAACGCCTCGTACAACTGCCTGGACCGTCACCTCGGCACCGCTGCCGAGAACAAGAAGGCCATCATCTTTGAGAGCGACGATGGCAAGGTCACCAACGTTACCTATAAAGAGCTGCACGGCAAGGTCTGCCAGTTCGCCAACGCGCTCAAGGCCATGGGCATCAAGAAGGGCGACCGCGTCATCATCTACATGCCGATGACGGTGGAGGGTGTGGTGGCCATGCAGGCCTGTGCGCGCATAGGTGCGACCCACTCAGTGGTGTTCGGCGGCTTTTCCGCCAAGAGCCTGCAGGAGCGCATTCAGGACGCGGGTGCGGTTGCGGTCATCACGGCCAACTACCAGCTGCGCGGCGGCAAGGAGTTGCCGCTGAAGGCCATCGTGGACGAAGGCATCGCCATGGGTGGCTGCGAGTCCATCAAGAACGTGATCGTCTACCAGCGCACGGTCACGGCTTGCAACATGGTGGCCGGGCGCGACAGCCTGATGCACGAAGTCATGGCGAAGCAGCCGGCCACCTGCGAGCCGGAATTCGTCGGCGCGGAGCATCCGCTGTTCATCCTTTACACCTCCGGCTCGACCGGCAAACCCAAGGGCGTGCAGCACAGCACCGGCGGCTATCTTCTGTGGGCCAAGCTGACCATGGACTGGGCTTTTGACATTCAGCCGTCCGACGTGTTCTGGTGCACCGCCGACATCGGCTGGATCACCGGTCATACCTATGTGGCTTACGGCCCGCTGGCCGCCGGCGCGACCCAGGTCATCTTCGAAGGTATTCCTACTTACCCGAATGCCGGGCGCTTCTGGCAGATGATCGAAAAACACAAGGTCACGATTTTCTACACGGCACCGACAGCTATCCGCTCGCTGATCAAGGCGGCCGAAGGCGACGAGAAGGTGCATCCCGCGCGCTCGGATTTGAGCAGCCTGCGCATCCTCGGCTCTGTAGGTGAGCCCATCAATCCCGAAGCCTGGATGTGGTACTACAAAAACGTCGGCGGCGAGCGCTGCCCTGTGGTTGACACCTTCTGGCAGACCGAGACCGGCGGCCACATGATCACGCCGCTGCCTGGTGCGACACCGCTGGTGCCCGGCAGTTGCACCTTGCCGCTGCCCGGCATCATGGCAGCCATCGTCGATGAAGTTGGCAAGGACGTGCCCAACGGCTCCGGCGGCATGCTGGTGGTCAAGCGCCCCTGGCCCTCGATGATCCGCACCATCTGGAATGACCCCGAGCGTTTCAAGAAGAGTTATTTCCCCGAGGAGATGGGCGGCACCATGTACCTGGCCGGTGACGGCGCCGTGCGCAGCACCGACCGTGGGTACTTCCGGATCACCGGACGTATCGACGATGTGCTCAATGTCTCCGGTCACCGCATGGGTACCATGGAGATCGAGTCGGCGCTGGTGTCACATTCGGCACTGGTGGCCGAGGCCGCCGTGGTGGGCCGGCCCGACGATTTGACGGGCGAGGCGATTGTAGCTTTTGTCGTGCTCAAGCGTTCGCGGCCTACCGGCGACGAGGCCAAGGCGATTGCCAAGGAACTGCGCGACTGGGTCGGCAAGGAGATCGGCCCGATCGCCAAGCCCAAGGACATCCGCTTCGGCGACAACCTGCCCAAGACCCGCAGCGGAAAAATCATGCGTCGTCTGCTGCGCGGCATCGCCAAAGGCGAAGCCATCACCCAAGACACCTCGACACTTGAAAACCCCGCCATCCTCGATCAGCTGTCTGAAAGACAGTGATAGAGGGGCGGCGAAGCCGCGACAGCGAAGCTGAGGCGGGGTGCAGAGGACACTCATATCGCGAAGCGATGTGAGGTGGCCACAAAACCCCGCCATCCT
>NZ_JBDTTH010000067.1:0-22890 GCF_039930745.1 Polaromonas sp.
TACGCTCAGACAATCGCTCGCCCTGATCCGGCTGGACCTGCGCTCCTCGGCGCAGTCAGAAGGGGTGGGGAAGAATTCGGGAGCGCATCGGGCTCCGGCGAGGTCGCGCTTTGCGCGTCCTCGCCTCCCCGCATTGGTATTGGTATTGGTTTTAGGCCCCCGTTCCTCCCAACCCGTCGGGCTGGGCCGAGGAGCGCAGGCAAAAGCGGATCAGGGCTCGCGATTGTCTGAGGCGAAGCCGAGTTCGAGCGAGACCCCGCTTTTGTCGAGCACCGCAGGTTGCCCGTAGCGAAGCGCAAGGACCCAGACCATCGGGTCGCCTTTCTTTTGGGTACTTTTCTTTGGCGAAGCAAAGACAAAGTGCCTCGCCCGCCGGGGCGAGACCCGGCTTGCAAGAAGACCCACAGCCGTGCAAGCTTGCACAGGCTTCGACAAGCTCAGCCCGAACGGGGTTGGAGGATTGCACGCATGGATCCCGGATCAAGTCCGGGATGACTCGCCAAGAAGGGGAGTCAGCTCAACACAACACTGCTCAATCGGCGCCGGTAAGTCGCCACAACAGGATCATCCGGCGGGATCTGCCCATCCGCGACCTTGACCTTGGGCGGCTCGATGATTTCAAGGATGGACACAAAGGTCTTGCGTGCCAGTTCCTCGTTCCAGGACTTGTCGCGCATCAAAATTTCAAGCAGCTCGTCCATCGCCGGCACCCAGCGCTGCTGGCTCATGTGCCACTGCGCCAACGCGTAGCGCGTGTCGAAATCCCGCTTGTTGGCCGCAAGTTTTGTATCAAATTCGGCTTTAGCCCTTGCTGCATCCGCGTGAACAGCTCCTGATTCGATAGCGTTGAACCAGTGCTGCAGGGCTTCCAGCTTGCGGACCACCTGCGCCTTGCTGGCTACCGGCGCAAAAGCGGTTTTGGCGTGTTCGAGCTGGCCGTGCTGCAGCAGCAGCCGGATGTAGTCAAACCTGGCGTTGTCATTGGCCGGGTCGGTGGCGACGGCCGCCTGCAGTTTTTCCAGCACAGCGGCCGGGCTGGTGTCTTCCGGCTCGGCGATTTCTTCCTCGGCAGGAGGCAGCTCTTCGGCGGGCGGCAGGTGTTTGTCGAGAAACTCCTTGACCTTGCCTTCCGGCAGCGCGCCGGCAAAACCATCAACTGGCTGGCCGTTCATCATCAATATGCAGGTCGGGATGCTGCGAATGCCGAAAGCGGCACCCAGCTGCTGCTCCTGGTCGGAATCGATTTTCACCAGCTTGAAGCGTCCGGCGTAGGCGATCTCCACCTTTTCCAGAATCGGTCCGAGCGACTTGCAGGGGCCGCACCAGGGCGCCCAGAAATCAATCAGCACGGGGGTGGTCATGGAAGCCGCAACGACTTCCTCTTCAAAATTGGCAATGGTGACGTCGATCATGGTGCTGGGCAAATAGGGGTGGATCAGGGAGTTTTCAACAGGCAAGCGTGCGCCGCGCAGGGACGATAGCACGCGGCGCGGGGCTCTGTGCCGCAGTGCAGGCCCCCCAGACCGTAAAATCGCCGCTGGCATCGAACGATTGGCGGCATAGACGGCATAGATGGCCCGGAAGGCAACACATGACAACAACACAAGATCAACAAGCGCCGCTGATAGGCGTGGTGATGGGCTCCAGTAGCGACTGGACCACCATGCAGCACGCCGTGCAGATCCTCCAGCAGTTCGGCGTGGCGCATGAAGCGCGTGTGGTCTCGGCTCACCGCATGCCCGACGAGCTGTTTGCCTATGCCGAACAGGCTGCCGGACGCGGGCTGCGGGCCATCATTGCCGGTGCCGGGGGCGCTGCACACCTGCCTGGTATGCTGGCCGCCAAAACCGCGGTGCCCATTTTGGGTGTGCCGGTGGCCAGCAACCACCTGCAGGGTGTCGATTCGCTGCACAGCATTGTGCAAATGCCCAAAGGCGTGCCGGTCGCGACCTTCGCCATCGGCAACGCTGGTGCGGCCAACGCCGCGCTGTTCGCAGTGGCCATGTTGGCCACCCATGACAAAACGCTGGCGGACAAGCTGCAGGCTTTCCGCGCCGAACAGACCGCCGCCGCGCGCGCCATGACCCTTCCTCCCGTGTGATCCCAGGATGAGTTTTTTGCCGATTTTTCCGGGTTCTGTTGATGCCGTGGGCCAGCCCGCCACCTTGGGAGTGATGGGCGGCGGCCAGCTCGGCCGCATGTTTGTGCAGGCCGCGCAACGCCTTGGCTACTTCACCGCCGTGCTGGACCCGGACCCGCAAAGCCCCGCGGGTTGCGTCAGCCACCACCATATCCAGACCGGCTACAGCGACGCTGGCGGCCTGAAGCAGCTCGCTTCGCTGTGCGCCGCCGTCACCACCGAATTTGAAAACGTGCCGGCCGATGCCCTGCAGGCGCTGGCCATCAGCCGGCCGGTCGCGCCAGGCGCTGCGGCCGTGGCGATTGCGCAAAACCGCATCGAGGAAAAAGCCCATTTCACGGCCAGCGCCGGTGTGGCGGGCGTGACTTGCGCGCCCTACGCCGTCATCGCAACGCCGGCGCAGCTCGCTGCCGTGCCGACCGGCCTGCTGCCCGGCATCCTGAAAACCGCGCGCATGGGTTACGACGGCAAGGGGCAGGTGCGCGTTGCCAACATGGCCGAGCTTGCGGTGGCGTGGGCCGATTTGAAGGGCGTGCCTTGCGTGCTGGAAAAGCTGCTGCCGCTGAAGGCCGAGTGCTCGGTCATCGTCGCGCGCGGCTGGGACGGCGCCATCACCGGCTTTGCGCCGCAGTACAACGTGCACGTCGGCGGCATCCTCGCTGTCACCGCGGCTTATGAAGGAAATATGCCTCCAGCCCTTGCACTACGGGCGCGAGCAGCTACTGAATCAATAGCAAGCCACATTGGCTACGTCGGCGTGCTGTGCGTGGAATTTTTTGTGATCGACGACGGTAGCGCCGACGGCGCGCTGGTCGTCAACGAGATGGCGCCGCGCCCGCACAACAGCGGCCACTACACGCTGGACGCCTGCGATGTCTCGCAGTTTGACCTGCAGGTGCATGCCATGGCGGGCTTGCCGTTGCCTGCACCGCGCCAGCACTCGCCGGCGATCATGCTCAACCTGCTGGGCGATGTGTGGTTCGATGCCGCCAGCCGGCCCCGCACACCCGATTGGCAGGCCGTGCTGGCCCTGCCCGGCACCCACCTGCATTTGTACGGCAAGCTCGAAGCGCGCGCCGGCCGCAAGATGGGCCATCTGACCATCACCGGCGCTGACGTGGCGGGCGTGCAGGCTACTGCACGACAAGCCGCGCGCGTACTGGGCCTGCCTGGCCTGGACCCCTTGGGATGATTCGCGACGGCCATGACCCCGCGGCGATTGCCGAGGCGGCCCGGGTGATCCAGTTCGGCGGGCTGGTCGGCTTTGCCACCGAAACGGTGTATGGCCTGGGCGCCGACGCCTCCAGCGACCAGGCCGTGGCCGGCATCTTCGCCGCCAAGGGCCGGCCGAGTGACCACCCGCTGATTGTTCACGTGGCCGAGCCTGCGCAGGTGAGCGACTATGCCGCCAGCGTGCCACTCTTTGCCAGCCGCCTGATGCAGGCCTTCTGGCCCGGACCCTTGACGGTGATTTTGCCGCGCAAACCCGGCATTGCTGCTGCAGCGGCCGGTGGGCAGGACTCGATCGGCCTGCGCTGCCCCGCGCACACGGTGGCGCGTGCCTTGCTCAAGGCTTGTCTGGACTTGGGAACAAAAGGCGTGGCCGCACCCAGCGCCAACCGCTTCGGCCGGGTCAGCCCGACCACCGCGGAACATGTCGCCGAAGAATTCGGCGACAGCCTGCTGGTGCTCGACGGCGGTCCGTGCGAAGTCGGCATCGAGTCCAGCATCGTCGACTGCACACGCAGTCGCCCGGTGCTGCTGCGCCCCGGTGTGCTCACGCGCGCGCAGCTGGAAGCCGCCTGCGGCGAGCCGGTGCTGAGCAACGAGGAATTCATGGGCGCCAATGCGCCGCGCGCTTCCGGCACACTGGAGTCGCACTACGCGCCCAACGCCAAGGTCCGGCTGATGGACGCCGGTGCCATCCAGACCGCGCTCGACCTGCTCGGCCCTGAGGCCGCGCACATCGCGGTGTATGCGCGGGCGATTGTCCGCATCCAATCGACGCAGGTGTTGTACCGCCGCATGCCTGACGACGCTGCCGCCGCGGCGCAGCAGCTTTTTTCCGTGCTGCGCAGTTTCGACGCGCAGGGAGTCAAGCTGATCTGGATTGAACACCCGCCCGTCGATCCGGCCTGGGATGGCGTGCGCGACCGGCTGGTCCGGGCCGCTGCGAGTTGACGGCCGTCAGTCCAGGCTGATGCCTGCGCGCGCAACCAGGGCCCGGTAGCGCGCAATTTCCGAGTCCATCACTTCGCGCAGGGCCTGGGGTCCCAGCATGGCGGGCTCCATGGATTGCAGCATCAGTTTTTTCCGGACCTCGGGTTCGGCCATCACCGCGCCCAGGGTTGCCAGCAGCTTGTCGCGTGCCGGGGCAGCCATGGCCGGCGGCCCCGCCATCGCGTACCAGGCTTCCAGCAGCGCGGAAGACAGCTGCAGTTCCCCGTAGGCCGGCACGTTGGGCATCAGTGTGGAGCGCTTTTCGCTGATCACCGCCAAAACCCGCAGCTTGCCCGACTGCAGCAGCGGGTTCACCGCGGCCATGGTGTCTATGCCCAGGTCCACGTCGCCGCGTGCCACGCCAATGCTGGCTTCGGCGCTTCCCTTGTAGGGGATGGGCGAGAGCTGGGTGCCGGTGGCATAAGCCAGCAATTCGCCGGCCAGGTGCGGTGCGGAACCCGTGCCGAAGGTGGTGTAGGTCACCGATTTCGGCCGGGCGGCCGCCTTGGCCGTTACGTCTTTGAGCGTTTTGTGCGGCCCGCTGGCCGAAGTGACCAGCACCAGTGGCGCCCGCGCCACCAGCGCCAGGGGCGAGAGCTGTTTGTAGGGGTCGTAGCCCAGTTTGCGGCGCACGGCCGGGTTGACCGTGTAGCTGCTTGAACCCGAAAACAGCAGGGTGTGGCCATCCGGGTCCGCGGCACTGACGGTCACCACGCCAATGGCGGTGGATGCGCCGGGTTTGTTGTCAATCACCACCGGCTGCCCCAGCCGCGCCGCCAGGCGTTCGGCAATGATGCGCGCCGCGAAGTCGGTGCCGCCGCCGGACGGAAAGGGCACCACCAGCCGGATCGGCTTGCTGGGCCAGGCGGGCTGCGCCTGAACCGCGGGCCAAGCGGCGGTCGCGGCAAATGTGGCGGCTACGGTGCGAAGGGCTGAACGCCGCGAGGGGTGAGGCATGGATGCTCCCGAAAGAGTGGTGAAGTGAAGGAGGGGAGAAAGAAAAAAAGCGTTGACCGGTCAATGCCAGGGCAGGCCCCGGGCTTCGCCCAGGTCCCAATACAGGCCGCCCATGATCTGCAGCCCCTCGCGTGCCACATCGGCCAGCAGGTGTTCGTTGGGCGCATGCTGGGCGCAAGCCGGGTAGGAGTGCGGTACCCACAAGGTGGGCAGGCCCAGGCCGTCGGCAAACACATCGTTGGGGAGCGAGCCCGCCAGATTGGGCAGCAGGGTGACCGGGCGCTGCGTGCTCGCCGCCATCGATTTCAAAGCCCAGGCGACCCACGGGTTGTCCAGGGGCAGCCGGGTGGCCGGCGCGCCGAAGGTGACTTCGATCTGCACCATCGCAAAGCCGTGGGCATCAAGGTGCGCACGCACGATTTTTTTGAGATCCTGCCACGGCGTGCCGACCACGAACCGGAGCTGGCAGAAAGCGGTGGCGCTGGCAGGAATCGCATTGATGGGCCGTTGCGGCGAGCCTGACCCCATGGCCAGGATTTCCAGCGTGTTCCAGCCCACCAGCTTTTCGATGGGCGTGAGCCCGGGCTCGCCCCAATCCGGATCGACCTCAGGGTCGTCCTCGCCATCCGCCACAGTAATGCCGTGCAGGGCCTGCCGCATTTCATCGGACAAGGCTTTGGGCCGCAGGCCTTCCACCAGCAGCCGCCCCTTGGCATTCACCAGGCAGGCCAGCGCGTGTGACAGCACGATGGCCGGATTGGCCAGCACACCGCCCCAATTGCCGGAGTGGTAGGCGCGCTCCCGGCTTTTAACCTGCAGCTGGAAATTGACGCCGCCGCGTGAGCCGAGGAACAGGGTGGGCCGGTCCGCCGACACACGCGGGCCGTCGCAGGCAATCAGCAGGTTTGCGCGCAAGGCCTCGCGCTGGCGTGTGCAAAATTCGGCCAGTCCTGGCGAGCCGGCCTCTTCGCCCATTTCCAGCAGCCAGGTCACGTTGTAGCCCAGCTGGCCGCCTCGCGCGCGCAACGTGTGCTCCAGGGCGGCGAGGTTGATGCTGTGCTGCCCCTTGTTGTCAGCCGTGCCGCGTCCGTACCAGCGCTGCCCTTCAACCTTGAGCCGCCAGGGGTCCAGCCCCTCGCGCCACTGGGTGCTCTGCCCGTTGACCACATCGCCGTGGCCGTAAGTCAGCACGGTGGGCAAGGACGGGTCCTCGACACGGCGAGCGATCAGAAAAGGCCCGCCGCGCGGGTCCGGGTTGGCGCTGACCTCGCAGGAGAACCCCATGCGGGTCAGTGCCGGCACCATTTCTTCATGCAGGTAGCCGGCGAGTACCTCGCCGGGAGGGCCGGCATCGCTTTCGGTGCGCCAGGCGATGCGGCGGCCCAAGTCGCTTTCAAAGCCGCCGTTGTCGAAATAGCCAGTCAGTGATTGGAGCAGTTGCGCGCGTGTCATGCCGTGAAAGCCCTCCGTCCGGCACATGCCAGACCATTGCCAAAATTGTATGAATCAAATTTTCAATTCACAATATTAGAATTGGCAAGGGCTCTTGCCTTTTTCGCAACCGGGACCAATCGATGTCGCTTCCCCTGCTTTCCACCGCCACCCGCTACTTCATGGAAGTGGCCCGCACTGGCTCGGTCAGCGAAGCGGCCGGTCAGGTGCATGTGGCCGCTTCGGCTGTGAGCCGGCAGGTGGCCAAGCTCGAGAGCAGCCTGGGCTGCGTGTTATTCGACCGGCAGGCGCGCGGCATGGTGCTGACCGAGGCCGGCGAGCGCCTGGCGGCTTATGTGCGCATGGCCGAGCAGGAAACCGAGCGCGTGGCGCAAGAGCTGCGCGGGCTGGACTCACAGCGCACCAGCCGCATTCACGTGGCCTGCACCGAAGGTTTTGCCGCCGGTTTCATGCCGGGAGCGATGGTGTCCTTCCATGCGCGCCACCCGCAGACCAGCATCTTCCTGCAGGTTGGCTCCTCGGACGAAGTGAGCCGCTGCCTGCTGCGCGGAGAAGCCGACATCGGTCTGAAGTTTGCGGTGGCGCCTGAGCATGGCCTGCAGATAGAGCTCAACTGCGCCGCGCCCATCATGGTGCTGGTTGCTGCCTCGCATGCGCTGGCCCGGCGCCGGCGCCTGTCGATTGCGGATGTCGTGCGCCACCCCATCGCGCTGCCCGCAGCCGGCACCACGGTGCGGCAGGCCTTTGACCTGTGCTGCAGTCTGCAGGGCCTGCAGTATCAGGCGATTTATTCCGGCAACTATGCGGCCCTGCTGGCGCTGGCGGCCACCGGCGAAGTGCTGACACTGTCGAGCTACCTGAGCGCAGCACATCTGGTCGCGGCCGGCACGCTGGTGGCTGTGCCGGTAGCGGAGCCTCTGCTGGAGCAGCGCAGCCTGCAGATCTTGTCGCTGCAGGCGCGCTCGCTAACTGCGCCGGTGCGAAGCTTTGTGGATCATCTGGTGGCCGCCGTTGCTGCCGGTCAGTACGGCAGGAAGGCTTGAGCTGGTGCGCGGCCGGCATGGGGTCGCTCAGCTTGACGGCCAACTCGCCTGCAGTGCATAGTGGACTTGGCCGCGCCGGCCCTAAAGGACCTTGATGACATTCGCGTTGAACTTGACAAGCCGCCGGGCACCGGCAGCCAGGGGCTGAGATGGCGGCCTCTTCCGAATCCCTCACCATCAGCGCCCTGCCTGCCATGGCCGCGCTGCTGCAGAAAATACGTGCGGGCAGCGATGCTGCCGCGGCAGAGCAGGAAATCCTGCGCATCACCAGCCTTCTCGAAGACGAGCTGAACCAGCGCACAGCCGAAGTGGTGGCCGCCAACAAGGAGCTGGAGAATTTTTCCTATTCGGTCTCGCATGATTTGCGCGCGCCGCTGAGCACCATCGACGGCTTCAGCCGCCTGCTGGAAGGTGCGGTGGCCAGCGGCAATGCAGAGCGCGGCAAGCACTATCTGCAGCGCATACGCCTGGGCGTCGGCAATATCAACGAGCTGATCGCCGCTTTGCTGGCCGTCTCGCGCTTGCTGCGCGCGCCCATGGCCGTGCAGGCGGTGGACCTGGGTGCGCTGGCGCAGGGCGCCTTTGCCGCGCTGCAGGAGGCCGATCCTGCGCGTGCGGCGCACATCGAGGTGCAGCCGGCGCTCATCGCGCAGGGGGACCCGGCACTGCTCAAGCAGCTGGTCGATCATCTGGCCGGCAATGCCTGGAAATTCACCTCGAAAAAAGAACGCGCGGCCATTGCCGTCGGCAGCCAGGCCGCGGCGGACGGCGAGATGGTTTATTTCTTCAAAGACAACGGCGCGGGTTTTGACATGGCCCATGCCGAAAAATTGTTCGGCATCTTCCAGCGCATGCATGTGTCGTCGGATTTTCCGGGCATCGGTGCCGGCCTGAGCACCGTGCAGCGCATCGTCATGCGGCATGGCGGCAAGGTATGGGCCGAAGCCGTGCCCGAGCAGGGTGCGACGATTTATTTCACGCTGGGAAGCGGCGCCGCCTAGGCGTCAGGCGCGGGCTGCCCATACCTGCGCTTCATCAGCAGGATGGCCAGCGCCAGGGCCAGCGTGACGGCATTGGCTGCGACGATGGGCCAGGCACGCAGGGCGAGGCCGTAGCCCAGCCACAAGGTCACACCCAGCGTGAACACACCGTACATGCCGGCGGAGATGCCGCTGACATCTTTCGTCTTGAAGGTGTGCCAGGCCTGCGGTATGAAGCTCAGCGTGGTCAGGCAGGCGGCGCTGTAGCCGAGAAGATCAATCCAGTCGTTCATTGTTTTATGGAAGCTTGTTGCTTGTGTTGGACGGCGGCGCCCATGGCGCCTCAGCGTTCCTGCACGGCCCACTGGATCAGAGCGTCCAGTGCCGGGCGGGCGGCGCCTGCATTCGGGTGGTTGATGATGCCGACGACGATGTAGCGTGTGCCGCCCGCACCATTGGCATACCCGGCCACTGCGGTCACGTCGCGCAGCGAGCCGGTTTTCATGAAAGCCTGTCCGGTGACCGCCTTGGCGCGCTCGCGCATGGTGGCGTCCACGCCGGCTACCGGCAGCGAGTCGACAAAGTCCTGCGCCACGCGGCTTTGCGCGGCAACCTGCAGCATGGCGGCCAGGCTGGCTGCGCTGATGCGCTCGATGCGGCTCAGGCCGGAGCCGTTGTCCATCACCGGAGCATCATGCCGCGGCAGTGTCTTTTTCCACCAAATGGCCAGCGCGGCTCGGCCGGCTTCAGGCGTGCCCTGCGGGTTGTCGCCGGGCTGGGCATGGCGCCCCAGCGTGAGGAACAGGTGCTGGGCCATCACGTTGTTGGAGAATTTGTTGACGTCGCGCACGATGTCGCGCAGCGGCAGCGAGGGTGTGTCCAGCCGCAGCGGCGCTTTTTCGCCGGACAGCGTGCCCCGGGTGCGCAGCGTCACCAGCTCGGCGGCGCTTGCATCGCGCACCTTGCCGGTCAGCAGGCCGCCCAGCGCGCGCCACGAGCCTTCGATGGCTCGTGCCGCAAAAGTGGCGGGTTCGGCGTAGGCCATGGGCCAGACCCGTTCGCCGCAGGCCGACGAGTAGCTGCCGGCAAACTGGATGCGGTTGGGGTTGTCCAGGCTGGTCTGCAGCTCGCTGCGCCAGTCGCCGCAGCGGGCCACGCGGGCCAGCGGCACGCTGTCATCGACCATCAGGCCGGCCATGGGCGGCTCGGTATGCACCAGCGCGCGGCCGCTGGCCAGGTCGGGCGTGAAACGCAGCACCAGCGACTTGAAGTTGATCAGCAGCGCATCCGGCTGCGCGTTGTAGGGCCGCAGCGGCTCGCCGTCGAATTCGCCGGCATCCGCCGTTGCTGCCTGGAAGGCGCTGCGGTCCAGCACGATGTCGCCGCGTATCACCTTCACGCCGCTGGCTTGCACCTGTGCCAGCAGTGCCTGCAGGCGCTCCACCACCATTTTCGGGTCGCCGCCGCCGCGCACCACCAGGTTGCCGCTCAGCAGGCCGTCCGACAGACTGCCGTCCATCAGCACGCGGGTGTTCCAGGTGTAGGCCGGCCCCAGCACATCAAGCGCCGCATAGGTGGTCACCAGTTTCATGACAGAGGCCGGATTCATCGGCACCGAGCTGCGGTAGTCCAGGCGCGGCGGCTGTTTGCCGGAGGCGTCCATCACCAGCAGGGTGACGGCCTCGACGGGTACCTGCGCGCGCGCCAACGCCTTGGCAACGACGGGGGGCAGCGCCGGTTTGGGCGCGCGCGGCGTTTTCTGGGCCAGCGCCCAGCCAGGAGCCAGGCCAAGTGCTGCTACGGCAGCCAGCCGGAAAAAGAGGGGAAGACGGAGCATGGCTGATTATCCGTGTTGCCCCGGGGCCAGCGGCTTGACCGGATAATCCCCCCATGCGTTTTTCTCCCAAGACGGTGGGCGTGCTTGCCGCCATCGTGACCGTCACCATCTGGACCTCCTTCATCGTGATTGCACGCGCCACCGCGCACCGCAGCCTCACGCCGCTGGACATCAGCCTGCTGCGTTTTACCGGTGCGGCGCTGGTGTTGCTGCCCTGGGGCGCCTGGCTGGTCTGGCGGCGTGCGCGCGACGCCGGCACCGCGCTGGCACCGCCCAGCTGGCTGGGCCTCTCGCCGCTGGGCTTCAGGCTGACTGCGCTGATTGGCCTGGTGGGCGGCGTCGGTTACGCCTGCCTGGCCTACAGCGGCTTTTATTTCGCGCCGGCTGCGCATGCCTCGGTGCTGCTGCCCGGCACCCTGCCGCTGAGCACCACGCTGATGGCCGTGTTGATCCTGAAAGACCGCGTGACACCGGTGCGCGCCATCGGCCTGGGCCTGATCTTCCTGGGCGATGTGATGGTAGGTGGCGCCAGCCTGCTGCGTGCCTGGGTTGAGCCCGACAGCCAGGTCTGGAAAGGCGATTTGCTGTTCCTGGGCGCCTCCACCTGCTGGGCCGTGTATTCAGTGCTGGTGCGCAAGCATGCGCTGCAGGCGGTGCAGGCCACCATTGCCATCAGCGTGTTTGCGTTTGTGAGCTATGCGCCGGTCTACAGCCTGCTGGCGCTCTCGGGCGCCGTCGCCACCCGGCTGGCCAGCGCGCCCTGGAGCGAGATTGTTTTCCAGATGGTGTTCCAGGGTGTGGGCTCGGTCGTGATTTCGGGCATCACCTTTACCAAGATGGTCCAGTCCTTCGGTCCGGTGCGCTCGACCATGATCACCGCCGTGGTGCCTGGTCTGTCGGCCCTGGGCGCGGTGATTTTCCTCGGCGAGCCGCTCTACTGGAACCTGCTGGCCGGGCTGGCGCTGGTCACCCTGGGTATTGTGTTCGGGGTGCGAGCGCAAGCCAGGCGGGCTACGGAACCCGCTCCTGATTTGATAGCTGGTAGCGCAGGTGTCACAAGGGCTAAGGGCTGAAATGGCTATGAAACTCCTTGCCTTTGACACCAGCACCGACAGCATGTCGATTGCCGTCAGCGACGGCAGCCGTGCCTGGCAGCACACCGGCCCGGGCGCCGCGCAGGCTTCCGCCACATTGATTCCTGCGATTCTCGAGCTGCTGGGCCAGGCGGGCCTCACGCTGGCCGGGCTGGACGCGCTGGTGTTCGGCCGCGGACCGGGCTCCTTCACCGGTTTGCGCACGGCGTGTTCGGTGGCGCAGGGGCTCGCGCTGGGCGCGCGCTTGCCGGTGTTGCCGATGGATACGCTGATGGCGGTGGCCGAAGAGGCCCGCTTCCAGCATCAGGACCCGCAAGCGGCAACCAACCTGCAGGTGACGGCACTGCTCGATGCGCGCATGGACGAGATGTATGTGCAGCGTTTCTCCTGCACTGGCGGCCGCTGGACTTCGCTGGCCGACTGCACCCTGATACGCCCGGAAAACCTGCAGCCCGATCCGACAGACAGCCTGCTGGCCGGCAATGTTTTCGGCGTCTACGCGGCGCGCCTGCCGGTGTTTCCGGACAGCCTGCCGCGCCTCACCGCGTTGCCGACGGCCACGGCCTTGTTGCGCCTGGCGCCTGCGTTGCTGGCCGCCGGCCACGGCGTTCCGGCCAGCCAGGCGCTGCCGCTGTACATCCGCGACAAGGTTGCCCTGACCACGGAGGAGCGTGCCCGTGCCAAGGCCGGCAGCGTCCCGGCGGCCGGTCGATAATGACGCATGAGCGCTGTTCTCGAACCTCTGGAAGCCCAATTCGAAGCCATGACCGAGTCATGGTTCGAGGCGGTGCTGCAGGTCGAGCAAAGTGCCTATGCACATCCGTGGACGCAAGGCAATTTCAGCGACTCGCTCAAGGCCGGTTACCAGGCGCTGGTGCTGACCGGTGGCAGCGGGCCGAATGCGGAACTGCTGGGTTATTTCGTGGCCATGAAAGGCGTGGACGAGGTGCACCTGCTCAATATCACGGTGGCGCCGGCGCACCAGCGCCAGGGATGGGCCCGCGTGATGCTTGATGCGCTGGCGCTGTGGTCGCGCGGCCAGGGCGCGCAGTGGCTCTGGCTGGAAGTGCGCCTGAGCAACGGCCGGGCCAAGACGGTTTACGAGCGTTACGGTTTTCGCCATGTCGGCACCCGTCGCCAGTATTACCCTGCCGCGAACGCGGGGCGCGAAGACGCGGTGGTCATGAGCTTGGCATTGTGAAGGCGCCGCGATGAGCCTGGACCTGGACAAACGCCAACGCGCCATGTTGCGCGAAATGGGTGTGCGCATCTGGCAACCACTGGCGCCCGCTGCAGATATTGCGCTGGCGGACGATGCTACTAATAAGATGGCTGTTGGTGCCCGTGTGGAAAGGGCTGAAACCAGATTTGATGCTGAAGCGGCACCGGTGCGCAGCGCGCCGGCAGAGATCGTTTCCCTACCCGCCGCGCGCCCGGTACTTGCGCCGATACGTGCGCCTGCGTCGCAGCCAGCGCCGGGCCTGCAGCCGCGTCCGGCGGGTGTGGACCGGATGGACTGGCCCGCCCTGCAGGCTGCAGTGGCCGGCTGCCGCGCCTGTGCCCTGTGCGAAAGCCGCAAAAACACGGTGTTTGGCGTCGGACCGACGGTAGCCGACAGTGCCGCGCCCCAGGTCGACTGGCTCATCGTCGGTGAAGCACCTGGCGAAAACGAAGACATTGCCGGTGAGCCCTTTGTCGGCCAGGCCGGCAAGCTGCTCGACAATATGCTGCTGGCCGTGAGCCTGCAGCGCGGAAGCGATGACACCTTGCCGCGTGCCGGTGTCTCCAAAAACGTGTTCATCACCAATGTGCTCAAGTGCCGACCGCCGGCCAACCGCAACCCGGAGCCGGCGGAAGTTGCACAGTGCGAGCCTTACCTGAAGCGCCAGGTCGAGCTGCTGCAGCCCAAAATGATTCTGGCGCTGGGCAAGTTTGCGGCCCAGTCGCTGCTGCAGGACAGTGTGCCCGATGTGCAGAAAATCCCGCTGGGCAAGTTGCGCGGCCAGGTGCACAGCTACCTCGGCGTGCCGGTGGTGGTCAGCTACCACCCGGCTTATTTGCTGCGCAGCCTGGGTGACAAGGCCAAGGCCTGGGATGACCTCTGCCTGGCCATGAGTGTGGCCCCCGCGGTCGTTCGCTCCGCGTAACTACCTGCCTCCACGCTTGTCGCTTCGCGTACTGCGTTGCCCCCCGAGGGGGCCGCTGCGCCTGCGGACTGGCAGAGCCAGATCCGCGGCCCTTGCTGGTATGAAGAGAGTGCCTACGCTGTACCGCTCACTTGGCTGCTGACCGCGCCGGCGCCAGCACTGACGCAATCGCCACCACCATCAGCACCACGGCGGCCCAGTCCTGCCAGTGCAGCACCTCGCCCAGCCCCAGTGCGCCGGAGAACACGCCGAGTATGGGAATCATCATCACGCTGAGGGTGGAGGCGATGGGCGGCAGGCTGCGCGCCAGGAAAAACCAGGCGGCGTGGGCAAAGCCGAAAATGATCACGGCGTTGTAAAGAATCGAGACCCAGCTCACGGCCGAAGGTGCTTTCCACTGCGGCATCTCGAAGATTGCGCTCAAGCCCGTCATCACCACCGCCGTCATCACCGTCATCCAGAAGGAAATCGTCAGCGTGGCCACCGGCATGGTGGTGTTGCGCAGTTTCTGCGTACCGACGGCCCAGGTGGCCGCGGCCGCGAGTGCGCACAACACTCCAATGGGCCGGCCCGAGAGGTTGGTCAGCTCGTGCCACAGCAGCAGCGACACGCCCAGCGCGGCTGCCGCCACGCCCAGCCAGCTGCGGCGCTGGAGCTGGTTGCCGAAGAACCAGGCGCCGAACAGCGCCGAAAAAATCGGCATGGTGTAGCCCAGAATGGCGGCGCGCCCGCTGCTGAGGTTTTTCACCGCCAGGATGATCAGGCCGTGCCAGATAAACATATTGCTCACGCCCAGCCAGAACAGCTCGCGGTATTTATCGCGCGGCACAAAAAATGGCACCTTCATCACCACCAGCGCCAGGCCCAGCACCGGAACGCCCAGCCAGATCGACAGCGCGCGAAAAGTCAGCGGCGGAAAGTCGGCAACGCCGAGTTTCATGATCGGCCAGTTGATGCCCCACGCCAGCGTGAGCAGGACCAGCAGGATGAGTTGGCGTTTGGAGAGTTGCATGCGCGAAAGCGGAAGGTGAAAGGTGCCGCTATTGTCCTGCAGCGAGGAAACCGGTTGCGCTCTTCAACCAGGCAGGGGCCGCGGGTTCGGCTCTGCCTGCCCGTTGGCGCAGGAGCTCCCCCGGGGATGCAGAGTAGATCCAAGCAGCGAGCGACCGTAGGGGGCAGGTCTTGTCAAGCAGGGGCTGTGGATCTGGCTCTGCCAGTCCGCAGGCGCAGCGCCCCCCCCGGGGGGCAGGGAGCTACACGAAGTGAGCGACCGTGGGGGCTTAAAATGCCCCATGACTTTTCTCGAGATGCTGGGCGCGGCAGAGCGCCAGAACCAATCGATGCTGTGCGTGGGCCTGGACCCGGATCCCACGAAGTTTCCCGGCAAGCTCAAGGGTGACGCGAACAAGATCTACGACTTCTGCGCGGCCATCGTGGACGCCACCGCCGACCTGTCGATTGCTTTCAAGCCGCAGATTGCCTACTTTGCCGCGTACCGTGCCGAAGGCCAGCTCGAACGCCTGATGGAACACATGCGCCGCGTTGCACCCCAGGTGCCCATCATCCTGGACGCCAAACGCGGCGACATCGGCAGCACCGCCGAACAGTACGCCATCGAAGCCTTTGAGCGTTACGGTGCCGACGCGGTGACGCTTTCGCCCTTCATGGGGTTTGATTCCGTGGCGCCTTACCTCAAGCACGAAGGCAAGGGCGCCTTCCTTCTGTGCCGCACTTCCAACCCCGGCGGTGATGACCTGCAGAACCAGCGCCTGGCCTCCATTGAGGGTCAGCCCCTGCTTTACGAACATGTGGCCCGGCTTGCGCAGGGCCTCTGGAACCTCAACGGCCAGCTCGGTTTGGTGGTGGGTGCCACCTACCCGGCGGAGATCGAACGTGTGCGTGCCGTGGCACCGACCCTGCCGCTGTTGATTCCCGGCGTGGGCGCGCAGGGCGGCGATGCTGTGGCCACGGTGAAAGCCGGCTGGCGGCCCGGCGCGCCCATCATCGTCAACTCATCACGCTCCATCATTTACGCGTCGTCGGGTGACGACTTCGCCGAAGCCGCGCGGCGTGAGGCCATCCGGACGCGGGACGTGCTGCACGCCGCGCGGGGCTGAAGCCCGGCTAGTAAATCCGGGAGTCAGGCCCCATGCAACTCAAATGGCTGGAAGATTTTGTTGCATTGGCGCAGACGCGCAATTTCAGCCGTGCAGCGGAGCTGCGCAATGTCACCCATCCGGCTTTTGGCCGGCGCATCAAGACGCTGGAAACCTGGGCCGGCACGGCCCTGATTGAGCGGGGCAGCAGCCCGGTGACATTGACAGCGGCTGGCGCCAGTCTGCTGGACAACGCCCAGCAAATGATGCGCAACCTGGGCCATGCCCGCGAGGAGTTGCTGGGCGCAGCCGGCCGGCAGGAAGGCGTTGTGACGCTGGCGACCGGACGCACCTTGGCGCGTACCCTGGTCGCCGACTGGCTGGTCAAACTGCAGCCTGTGCTGTTGCGGGCCCAAGGTGAATTTCGCATCCTGACGCGCGCCTTGTCGGAGACGGCTCAACTGTTGGAACGCGGTGACGCCGATTTCATGCTGACCTATCACCACCCCTTACTGGCGCTCCGGCTCAATGCCAGGCAGTACATTCACCTGACCCTGGGGCAGGACCGGCTGGTTCCGGTCACGCGCGCCAACGCGCACGGTCAGGGTACGCACGAATTCAAACCCGGCAGCCCGACGCCTTATCTGGCTTACGCCGGGACGCTGGCCCTGAGCCGGCTTGTGGAAGACCACCTCGCCAACAATTCGCGGGCGCCCGAGCTGCATCGCGTTGTGGAGTGCGACTCAGCCGATGCCTTGATTGAGTACGTGCTCAAGGGCCTGGGTGTGGCCTGGGTACCGTGGTCAATGGCGGCCGGCGCAGTCAAAGCCGGACAGCTGACACCAGTGGGCGACAAACGGCTGGAGATACGCTTTGAAGCGCGCATCTACCGCGCCAAGCACCGGCTCAGCCCGCTGGCTGAAAATATCTGGCGCAGGTTTGAGGCTGGATAAATGATGACTTGGCTAAAAAAGCACGGTACTGTGCTTTAACGGCACGGATCGCGAATGGGTGGTCCCGAGAATGGGCTCACCATTACACCCAAGGATCTGCCATGGCCATTTTGAATCTCCTGCGTTGCGCTGCCGTCCTGAGCAGCCTGGCGCTGCTGGTGCCTGCTCCCGCAGCGGCCCAGACCGACAGCTATCCCAACAAACCCATCACCATCGTGATCGGCTACCCGCCTGGCGGCAGTACCGATTTGACGGGCCGGACGCTGGCGAATGAGCTGGCCAAGCGCCTGGGTGTACCGGTGGTGATCGAGAACGTGGGTGGCGCAGGGGGGGTGATTGGGGCGCAAAAGGTGGTCAGCGCTATGCCTGACGGCTACACCCTGCTGGTAGGGGCCAACAACGAAATCGCGATCAGCCGGCTGGTTTCTCCCGCGGTGAAATACCAGACCAAGGACTTCACGCCGATTGGCCTGATCGCCTCGCAACCCATGGTGCTGGTGGCCTCGCAGAAGTCTGGCGTCAAGACCGTGGAACAGTTCCTCAGCCTGGTTAAAAAGAACCCCGGCAAGTTCAGCTACGGCAGCTCCGGCGTGGGCACAGCCTTGCATCTGGCGGGCGAGATGGTCAAGGAAAAAGACGGCCTGTTCATGACCCACATTCCCTACCGTGGCGTAGCACCCCTGGCCAATGACTTGCTGGGCAACAACATTGACTTCGGCGTGTTTGTCTTGTCCAGCGGCCTGCCGCATATCCGCAGCGGCAAAGTGACTGCGCTGGGCATCACGGAGGCCAAGCGTTCGCCCGTCGCGTCCGATATTGCCCCTCTGGCGGACCATCCCAAGCTCAAGGGGGTGGACATCGGCGTGTGGTTTGCGCTGATGGGTCCAGCCAAGTTGTCCGAGCCTGTGCGGGCGCGGCTCAAAAAAGCATTCGATGAAGCCATGCAATCGCCCGAGTTGCGCAAGAAACTGGAAGACAGCGGCTCCACGGTGGCGCCGCTCAATATCGATATGCCCCAGTTTCTCAATGCAGAGACAGCCAAGTACAAAAAAGTTGTTGACCACGCCAAGATCACGAATGACTGACGCTGCCGCTTTTGAACTGCAGGTGCCCGACATTTCCGCCTGGCGGGCCGGCAACAGCGGGGTGGAAGGGGTCTGGCACTTTGACTCCGGGCAGGCCGGGCGCTGCGTGATGATCAGTGCGCTGGTGCACGGCAATGAGCTGTGCGGGGCCTGGGCGCTCAAGGGCTTGCTGGAAGCCGGGTTGCGGCCGCAGCGAGGCCGGCTGCTCCTGGCCTTTTGCAATCTGGTGGCCTTTGACCGGTTTGACCCCACCAAGCACGATGCCTCGCGTTTTGTTGACGAAGACATGAATCGCCAATGGCAGCCCGACCGCATGGCCACGGGCAATACGCTGGAACGCCGCAGGGCGGCAGAACTCAGGCCTTTTCTTGAGCAGGCCGACTGGCTGCTCGACCTGCATTCCATGCACGAACGCGCGGCTCCCTTGCTGCTGGCCGGCATGCAGCCGCGCAACCTTGAGTTGGCCCGGCGCCTGCGTGCGCCAGAACACGTGGTGGTGGACGCCGGGCACAAAGACGGTGTGCGCATGCGCGACTTCGGCCGTTTTGGTGAAATGAATCCGGAAGGCGGGGACGCCGCGACATGCTCGCTCCTGCTGGAAAGCGGCTTTCATGGCGACCTGAGCAGTCGCGTGGTGGCGCAAGACATGTGCGTGCGCTTCTTGCAGGCTGCCGGCACGCTGGACACAGAAACCCTGCAGCACGCCCTGCCAGGCTGGCAGCAAAGTGATGCGCCGCACCAATGGGTTCTGGAAGTCACCGGCCCGGTGGTGGCGCGCAGCGACCGGTTTCGCTTTACCCATGCTTTCCAGGGGCTGGAATTGATAGAGCACGCCGGCACCGTGATTGGCTGGAACGATAGCGAGCCTGTGACCACGCCTTACGACGACTGCGTGCTCGTGATGCCTTCGGTGCGCCAGGCGCGTGCTGGTGTCAGCGTGGTGAGGTTCGCGCGCCGCCGGCCTTTGTGAGGGGCTTTCCTGCAGCGCAGCCGGATTCGGGCAAACGCTGCAGCGGATCGATTTGCTATGTTTTCAGTAGCTGTCGGCGCCCAAATTTAAAGGGCTTGAGCCCGATTTGATTCAGTGAGCTACGGTAAACCGCCTCTGCACATGCCGCGGCGTCTCGATTTCATCAACAATCGCCACAGCCAGGTCGGCCACTGAAATGCCCGCCGGCTGGTCGCCCTGGCTGGGCAATAGGTCGTTGGCGCGGCCGCAGCGCGGCAACTCGGCATGACGCCTTCGGTCATGAGCCAGCACCTGCGGTTGCATGAAATTGCCCAGGCTTCCAATTACTGGGCGGCGGAACGAGGTGAGCGCAATGAATGTTCCGCCCCCAAGAGATCCACAAGCCGCAATGCCGCAGCGGAAAGATAGCTCTTGTCGCGGTAAGTCACCACCAGCCGCCTCAGCATCGTCGTCTCCTTCAAGGGAACCTCCTTCAGCCCCGAGCGCCCGACCTTGGGTCCGAGATGGTGGCGCGAGATGAAGCTCAGAAGTCCGGTTTCGGCGATCAGGGTCGGCAGCATGAGTAACATCGTGCTTTCGACCTGTACTTGCGGGCGCGACAGTCGGCGCCGATCGAAAGTGTGGTCGAGCCAGTCGCGAGTGGGTGCGCCTGGAGGCTGCAGCGCCCAACGGTACTGAGTCAAGTCCTTGAGGGTAGGTTGGCCCTTGAACACGGGGTGGTTTGCGCTGGCCGCGACCACGATCGCATCTTCGGCCAACAGCTTTGAAACCATGCCCGGCTCGGCCTGGGTCTCCGTTCCGACCACGAGATCGAGTTCGCCTTGGCGCAGCAGCGGCTTTAGTGCCTCGACCAGGCCCACAACCGTGCGCAAGGTGACATCCGGCCCCTCCTGCAGCAACTGGCGGGCGGCCGCAGGCAACAGGAACTGCGCGGCAGTCGGCACGATGCCGATACGGACGTGCCCGGCAAGGCCAGCTCCGATGGCGGCAATTTCAAGCTTCGCACCCTCCATGTCAGAGCGCACGCGCTGAGCCCACTTGAGCAGCACTTTGCCTGCCGCGGTCAGTCGAATTCCGCGTCCGGCGCGCTCGAAGAGGGGGAAGCCGCAGTCTTCTTCCAACCGACGGATGCTGGTGGTCAGTGCTGGCTGTGTGCGATGAAGCTTCTGTGCCGCTCTTCCGACATGTAGCAATTCGGCAATTGTCTCGAAGTAGCGTAGATCACGGAGATCCATTGCAAAAGTCCAATTTATGAAATTGAAGAAATTATCAATTGGACGGAAGATTAGCAGCAATTGATACTGAAGGCATAAAAACTCAGGAGACAACTCATGTACATTCGCCACTTTCTGTTGGCGTTGGTCGCTTGCACCGCTTGCACCGGCTTATTCGCTCAAACTTGGCCTTCCAAGCCCATCCGCCTCGTCGTCCCCTTCACTGCGGGAGGCGGCACCGACGCCATCGGCCGGGAAGTGACACAGAAGATCACGGATGCCACCAAGTGGGTCTTCATCGTCGACAACAAACCCGGTGTCGGTGGCAACATCGGCGTCGACAACGTCGCCAAGTCGCCTGCAGACGGCTACAGCCTCGTGCTCGGCCAGACCAGCAACCTCGCGATCAATCCCAGCCTCTACCGCAAGCTGTCGTACGATCCGGTCAAGGACCTGACGCCGATCTCTATGGTGGCAAGCTCTCCGTTGGCGCTGGTGGTGTCGGCGAATTCGCCCTACAAAACGCTGACCGAACTCGTTGCCGCCGCCAAGGCCAAGCCCGGCGAGATCAACTTCGCCACTTCCGGCAACGGCACCGTCGGCCACCTGGCCATGGAATTGTTCCAGAAGCAAGCCGGCATCAAGCTCACGCACATTCCCTACAAGGGCGCCTCGCAGGCTGCGATCGACGTGATTGGCGGTCAGGTCCAAATCCACGTCTCCTCCATCCCGACCCTGATCGGAAACGTCAAAAGCGGAAAGACGCGCGCCCTGGCCGTGACGTCCCTCAAGCGTGTGGATGACTTGCCGGAAGTGCCCACCGTCGCCGAGTCCGGCTACAAGGGATTCGAAGCGGTCACGTGGTTCGGCGTGCTCGGCCCGGCCAAGTTGCCCAAGGACATCACCGCGCGGCTGAACATTGAAATCAACAAGGCGCTGCGCACGCCCGAGCTACGGAAGAAGTTGGGCGACCAGGGCGCCGATGTGGCCGGCAGCACGCCGGAGCAATTCGGCAAGCTGGTCCGCGACGAGATCGCCCGCTGGGGCAAGGTCGTCAAGGAATCTGGCGCCACGGCCGACTGATCCGCTTCTCCGTGCCGAGTCTTTGGTGGAATAGTCAAATGGACGAGAAGCCTGTCCCGCAACAACCGCCGCGTGATGCCGAGCTGAAACGCTTCCTGTCGCTGGCAGACTTCGAAGCGGCAGCACGTCGCCACCTTCCCCGTCCACTGTATGCGTACCTTTCAGGCGCAGCTGAGGACAACGTTTCGCTGCGCGACAATCGCGCTGCCTTCTCCGAGTTCGGCTTCATCACGCGCGTGCTGCGCAACGTCTCCGCACGCACGCAGGCCGTCACGCTCTTCGGCAGAACGTACGCTTCGCCGTTCGGCATTGCGCCGATGGGGATCAGTGCGTTGACGGCCTACAACGGCGATCTGGTGTTGGCCCGGGCGGCAGCTGCTGCGTGCGTGCCGATGATCATGAGCGGGTCATCGCTGATTCCGCTCGAGGAAGTGGTGGCGGCGACCCCGGGAACCTGGTTCCAGGCCTACCTGCCCGGAGAGGTACCGAAGATCGAGGCGCTGATCGAGCGGGTTGACCGCGCCGGTGTCGAGACACTTGTGCTCACCGTGGACACGGCGGTGCTTGCCAACCGCGAGAACAATGTGCGCGCCGGTTTTTCCACGCCGCTCAAACCCAGCCTGCGCTTGGCATGGGAGGGACTGACCCACCCCCGTTGGCTGTTGGGCACCGCCGCCCGCACTCTGCTTGAGCGCGGCATGCCGCATTTTGAGAACTCGTACGCGACCCGCGGCGCGCCAATTCTTTCGACGCGGGCGGTGCGCGACTTTGGCGCGAAGGACCACCTGAACTGGGAACACCTTGCCCTGATCCGGCGGCTTTGGAAACGGACGCTGGTCGTGAAGGGCATCATGAGCCACGAGGATGCGCGCATCGCTCGCGAGACGGGAGCGGACGGCATCATCGTGTCGAACCATGGTGGCCGGCAGCTCGACGGAGCCGTGTCACCACTGCGGGTGCTGCCTGGCATCGTGCAAGCGCTTGGCTCCGACTTTCCCGTCATGATGGACAGCGGCGTGCGCCGGGGGACGGACGTGTTGAAGGCACTGGCGCTAGGCGCCAAGTTCGTCCTCGTGGGCCGCCCGTTCGGCTATGCAGCTGCGGTTGCCGGCGAGGCAGGTGTACGTCACGCCATCCGCATTCTTTCCGACGAAGTGCAGCGCGACCTCGGCTTGCTCGGTCTGACCTCCATCCAGGAACTGTGCCGCGAGCAGTTGCTCGCGTTGCCCGTTCTTCTGAATCCCACACCATCAACTAACAACACATATGACTTTGCCTGACATCATCCGCACGTTCGACCGAGTCCCGGCGGCGATCGTGCAACAAGCTTCCAGGTACCAAGCCGCGATCCTTGCCGATGTCGCTGGCAGGCGCGGCGCCCTTCATGGGCGTATTCAAGCGCTCCGTCCGTACATGAAGGTTGTGGGAACCGCCTTCACCGTGGACGTACGTCCCGGCGACAACCTGATGATTCATGCCGCCATATCGCTGGCTCAGCCTGGAGACGTGCTGGTGATCGACGGAAAGGGCGACCAGACCGCAGCCCTGATGGGCACCATCATGATGACCGCGTGCCAGAAACTGGGCATCGCCGGCGTTGTGATCGACGGCGCAGTGCG